>CAKOVK010000008.1 GCA_934121925.1 uncultured Clostridia bacterium | reverse complement strand
TCAATCACATTGTATCATTTGTAATTTTATGTGTCTATTTTTATTTCAAAGTGCGTCACTTAATTTTACCATTTATTGTAAAAATCACCACTTCAGTTACTGTTCAGTTCAAAAATGTAGGTGTACCGTAGAAATCGCCCTAATTGTAGGGGCAGGCCTTGTGTCTGCCCAAAATTACAATTATTTTTTATGATTTACGGGCGGATACAGAGCCCTGCCCCTACATTAACAATTTATTGCTATTTCTAACGCTTGTCTTTCTTCTTCAGATAGTTTATTACTGCATTTTCCATCTATTACTTGCTTTGCATAAATATTAGACATTTCCCTTGAATATATACCATTTAAAATTACTCCATCATTATTATCATTTAATAGGGCTAAAGCAAAACTTAAATCACTTCCAGTATCTTTAAAGGCACTGTATCTAACCATTCCTACTTTCTTTATGCATAATGAAATTCTATTATCAATTGTTTTACAATAATTAATAATTTCTTCGTTCTTATCGCTAACTTCATCTACTTTATTTATATAATTTTTTAGCATCTCATCTATATTATTGCCATTACCTATTTTTTTCATAAATATTTTATAATTTTTATTTATTTTTTTTAATTTTAATATGTTACAAAAATACAAAATAAGTAATAATATGTTCATACCTGCAACAATCATCAAAAATGTTTCTGTTTTTAAAAAATTTATTATCATTCATAATCTCCTATCTAAACTCCTTAAGAAAACCTATTATAACAATAAATTATTTTATTATATTTAATATTCTATCTAAATCTTCATTTGAAGAATATTGAATTATAATTTTTCCACTTCTTTCTTTAGCTTCTAATTTTACTTTTGTTCCAAAGAAACTTCTAAAAGAATCTTCTATTTCTTGATAAATAGGTTGATATCTATTTTTAACTTTAGGATTTGTTTTCTTTTTTATTCTCATTTGTTTTTCTACTTCTCTTACACTATCTCCACTTTCTATTATATACTTAGCTGCTTCGTATTGTTTTTCTGGATCATTAATTGCAAGTAAAGCTTTGCAGTGGCCTTCTGTTATTTTTCCATCTTTAACTAATTCTATTACTCTATTATCTAAATTAAGTATTCTTACGGTATTTGCAAGTCCACTTCTACTAATTCCTAATTTATCTGCTAATTGTTGTTGTGTTAAACTGTATGTATCTAAAAGTTCTCTTATTGCGGTTGCTTTTTCTATTGGATTTAGGTCTTCTCTTTGAATATTTTCTATTAATGCTATTTCACTATTTTTTTGTTTATCATAATCCCTTACTATTGCAGGTATTTCATCTAATCCAGCCTTTTTAGAAGCTCTCCATCTTCTTTCTCCTGCAACTATTTTATAGTAATTATCCTCTTTTGTAACAATTATTGGTTGTATAACCCCATATTCTTTTATAGAATTTGATAATTCTTCTAAAGCTTCTTCATCAAAATTTCTTCTAGGTTGTTCTCTATTTGGTTCTACATCTATTATTTTTAATTTTTGAACAACTTCCCCATCTTGAACCTTTTCTTCTTCTATTATATTGCTTACTAACAAAGCATCTAAGCCTTTTCCTAGTCCTGTATTTTTTGTCATTTTGTAATCACTCCTTAATTAAATTATTTGTTTTTTTATTTTCTAGTACCTTTTATTATTTCATTAGTTAATTTTTCATAACACCTTGCGCCTTTTGATTTTGGTGCATATACAGTAATTGGCATTCCAAAGCTTGGTGCCTCACTTAATTTAACATTTCTAGGTATTATTGTCTTATAGACATTATCTTTAAAGTATGTTTTTACTTCTTTAATTACCTGATTAGAAAGATTTGTTCTTGCATCATTCATAGTAAGAACTACTCCTTCTATATACAAAGTTTTATTAAGTTGTTTTCTAACCAAATTAACAGTATTTATAAGTTGTCCTACTCCTTCTAATGCATAATACTCACATTGTATTGGTATTAATAACGAATTTGATGCTGTAAATGCATTTATAGTAAGTAATCCTAATGATGGAGGACAATCTATTATTATATAATGAAAATCATTTTCTACTTTTTCTAATTTTTCTTTTAATTTTTGTTCTCTTGACATCATTGGTACAAGTTCTACTTCTGCACCTGCTAAATTTATATTAGAAGGACACACGTATAGATTTTTTATAGGACTTTGTACAATTGCTTCATTGATTTCTACATCATTGATTATAACATCATAAATAGACTTTTCTGTATTTTTATCTATCCCCACTCCACTTGTTGCATTTCCCTGAGGATCTGAATCTATTAGCAAAACTTTTTTTCCTTTTTTTGCTAATATTGTGCTTACATTTACTGCTGTCGTAGTCTTTCCAACTCCACCTTTTTGATTTACTACTGCGATTATTTTACTCATTTTACTCCTCCTAAGAAAAATAGCTTTGACACATTTTTCTTTTTTCCCATCTATATTCCAACGTAATTTTCTATAATAGGAAAGTTGCATAACTTTTTTATTATAGAAAATAATAAAAGCCCATGGGCTACAGCAATTGCAGCTTTTATGTAATAAAAAAATTCTACTTTCCTATTACATAAAAAACTCACTGCTTATTAATAATATTAAAATATTATCAATATGTCAATGAGTTTTTTAAATATTTTTAATTTTATTTTTGTCGAATTTTGTTCTATTTTTCATGTTGTCTGACAGAAAATTTCTTAGAGTTTCAATTGTTTCACGTATTAGTTAATTGTGGAACAGATTATAATGGCATTTTTGTAGGTGTTCCTGCCTTTCTTGGATATTTCTTTTCTGTATTTTTTATTTTTTCTATTTGTATAATTGTTCTTGCCATTTCTGTATTTGGTAAATTAAATTCTCTACTACTTGTAATTTCTCCTCCAAGAATTTTTATTGCATTTTTTCCTTCTTCTGCTTCTTCTTTTCCTTTTACTCCTTTCATACATATGGCATATCCACCTATTTTCACAAATGGTAATAAATATTCACTTAGAACGTTTAGCGGAGCTACTGCTCTTGCAATTGCGATATCATATTTTTCTCTATATTTTTTGTTATGTGCTACTTCTTCTGCTCTTCCATGTATTGTTTCTATATTTTTTAATTCTAACTTATTTATAACTTCTTCTAAAAATTTAATTCTTTTATTTAGTGAATCTAATAATGTTATCCTTGTTTCTGGAAAGACTATTTTTATTGGTATTCCAGGGAATCCAGCTCCTGTCCCAACATCTATAATAGAGTCATTTTCTTTTATACTTTTTAAAATAGTTAAAGAATCAACAAAATGTTTCTGAATTATTTCTTCTGGTTCTGTTATATTTGTTAAATTCATAACTTTATTCCATTCAATTAAAATATTCATATAATTATAAAATTGATTTAATTGTTTTTCCGATAATTCTATATTTAATTCTTTTAAACTTTCTTTCATCTTTTCATTAAATTCTTCTTCTTTCATTTTTTCTCCTCTTAATATAATTGGGCCGTTTCAAAATGCGACCCATTTATTAAAATTTATTTTCTTTTTAATTGTTCTAAATATATAAGTAAAACGCTTATATCTGCTGGTGAAATTCCCGAAATTCTTGATGCTTGCCCAATTGAAATTGGTTTAAATTTATTTAATTTTTGCCTTGCTTCTAAGCTAATTCCCTTTAAATTACTATAATCAAAATCTTCTGGAAGTCGCTTGTTCTCAAGCTTTTTAAATTTTTCAACTTGGGCTAATTGTAACTTTATATACCCTTCATATTTTACTTGTATTTCAACTTGTTCTGCTTCTTGTTTTGTTAATTCTGGTCTTTCTGAATCAATTTCTTTTAATTGATTATAATTAAGTTCTGACCTTTTTAATAATTCAACTAGTTTCACACCTGTGGTTATAGGAGTAGAATTGTTTTTTTCTAAAAATTCATTTACTTCTTTTGTTGGTCTTATTGTTACTTTGTTTATTCTTTCAATCTCCTTTTCAATATTTTGTTTTTTTTCTAAGAACTTGTTATATCTTTCATCTGAAATAAGCCCTACTTCATGGCCTATTGGAGTTAATCTTAAATCTGCATTATCTTGTCTTAACAATAATCTATATTCTGCCCTTGAGGTCATCATTCTATATGGCTCGTTTGTTCCTTTTGTTACTATATCATCAATTAAAACTCCAATATATGCATCTGATCTATGTAGTATAATCGGTTCTTTTCCTTCTAGCTGTAAGCTTGCATTAATTCCTGCAATTATACCTTGTGCAGCAGCTTCTTCATATCCTGATGTACCATTTGTTTGTCCCGCTAAAAACATTCCTTTTATATTTTTTAATTCTAATGATAATTTTAATTGAGTCGGATCAATTGCATCATATTCTATTGCATATGCTGGTCTTGTAAATTCGACATTTTCTAGACCTGGAATTGTTCTATACATTGCTATTTGTACATCTTCTGGAAGTGATGAACTCATTCCCTGTACATACATTTCTTCTGTATTTTCTCCCATTGGTTCTATAAATATTTGATGACGTGGTTTATCACTAAATCTAACTACTTTGTCTTCTATAGATGGGCAATATCTTGGTCCTGTTCCCTCTATTTCTCCAGCATATAATGGTGAACGATGTAAATTTTTTCTTATTATTTCATGTGTTTTTTCATTTGTATATGTTAAATAACAAGGAATTTGATTAATTTGTTTTGGTTCATTTTCAAAAGAAAATGGTGTTATATCTTTGTCTCCCTCTTGTATTTCCATTTTTGAAAAATCTACAGTTCTTTTGTTCACTCTAGCTGGTGTACCTGTTTTAAATCTAACTATTTTTATTCCAAGATTTTTTAAGCATTTAGATAATTTATTTGCAGGGAACACTCCATCTGGCCCGCTTTCAAAATTTGTTTCCCCTATAAATATTTTTCCTTTTAAATAGGTTCCTGTTGCTATTATTACTGCTTTTACTCCATATATTGCACCAATATTTGTTTCTACTGCTTTAACTTTTCCATCTTCTACTTTAATATCTACTATTTCCGCTTGTTTTATTGACAAATTGTCTTGTTTTTCCAATGTGTGTTTCATTTCTTGTTGATACTTTTTTCTATCTGCTTGAGCTCTTAAAGAATAGACTGCTGGCCCTTTTGATGTGTTTAGCATTCTTGATTGTATAAATGTTTTATCTATGTTTTTTCCCATTTCTCCACCTAGAGCATCTATTTCTCTTACTAAATGCCCTTTTGATGTTCCTCCTATGTTTGGATTGCATGGCATGTTTGCAACACATTCTAAGCTTATTGAAAATAGTAATGTTTTATGCCCCTTTCTACTACAAGCAAGTGCTGCTTCACATCCTGCATGCCCTGCTCCTATTACTGCTACTTCATAATCTCCTGCGTAATAACTCATATTCTATCCCTTCTTTTATTTTTCAATCATTTTCCTAAACAGAATTTAGAAAAGATTTCATTTATAACATCTTCTGTTACATTTTCTCCTGTAATTTTTGATAAATCTTCTATTATTTCTTTTATGTTTATTGAAATAATATCTATTGGTATATTATCTAAAATTGTTTTCTTTGCATTTTCTGTATGTTCAATTGCATCTTCTATTAATTTCTTATGTCTCATTTCTGTGATTATAATTTCGTTGTCAGGGTTTATTTTATTTAATTCGAACAACATGTTTAATTCCTTATAAAAGCCGCTTAAATCGCAATTTGAGAGCAAAGAAATTTTTATCACATCTTTACCGCTATTTATTATTTTTTCTTCTTGCTCCAAAATACTTTCTTTCAAATCTATTTTGTTTAAAATTATAATTGCAGTTTTATCTTTTATAAACTCTAAAATTTCTTCATCTTCTTTAGTAAGCTTTTTAGAATTATCAAACATTGCAATTATTAAATCACTTTCTTTAGCAACTTTTTTAGATTTTTCTATTCCTATTTCTTCTACTTTGTTATCTGCTTTTCTTATTCCTGCAGTATCCACAAATTTAAAAGGTATTCCATCTATTGTAACAAATTCTTCTATTGTATCTCTTGTAGTTCCCTCAATATCTGTTACAATTGCTCTATCTTCCTTTAAAATAGCATTTAATAGTGAAGATTTTCCACTGTTTGGTTTTCCTATTATAACTACTTTAATACCATCTTTTATTATTTTTCCTGTTTCAAAACTCTTATTTAATTTTTCTAATTCCTTTTGTATTTCATCCAATTTTGTTAAAGCTTTATTGTTAGAAACATCTTCTGCTTCATCATATTCCGGATAATCTATAGAAGCTTCTATATCTGCAAGTAAAGAAAGAATCATTTTTTTAATTCTTTTTATTTCTAAAGATAAATTACCTTCTAATTGATTTATAGATGCTTTTGTTTCTTTTTCAGATTTTGCATTTATTAAGTTTACCACTGCTTCGGCCTTTGCTAGGTCTATTCTTCCATTCAAAAATGCACGTTTAGTAAACTCTCCTGGTTCTGCCATTTGAGCCCCATTTTTCAAGCATAATTCTAATATTTTTCTAACTACTATTGTTCCACCATGTGAATTTATTTCGCACATATTTTCCTGTGTATAACTTTTTGGTTCTTTAAAATATGAAACTAATACTTCATCAACTATTTCATTTGTTTCTGGATTGAAAATTTTTCCATATTTTATTGTATAACCATTAATCTTTTCTATTGGTTCTTCTTTAATTGGTTTAAATATTTTTTTTAAGATACTAAAAACATCTTTTCCAGACATTCTTATTATACCGATGCCTGCTGTTCCTGGTGCTGTTGATATTGCAGCAATTGTTTCTTCCATTTTATTCTCCTTTAAATAATAAAAATGGCTTCGCCACACTTTTCTTCTCGCCGATTTGAATTTCCAAATAAAATGAGGAAATTCAAAAAGCAATGGCGATTATAGCATTTTTTCTATTCTATAAAAAAGCAGGGAAATTCCTCCCCCTGCCTTTTATTATTTTAATGATATAACTACTTTTCTATAAGGTTCTTCACCTTTACTAAAAGTTTTCACTTTATTATTATTTTGCAATTTTGTATGAATAATCTTTCTCTCATATGCTGTCATTGGTTCCAATGTTACAGGTTTTCTTGTTCTTTCTACTGTTCTCGCTAATTTTTCAGCTAAATCTTCTAATGTTTTTATTCTTTTTTCTCTATATCCTGCTATATCTAAATAAACTCTTATTTTTGAAGTACTCTTTTTATTAGCAATAGAAGACAAAATTGTTTGTAACGAATTTATATTTTCGCCTCTATATCCTATTAAGAATTGTAAATTTTCTCCTTCTATATCCACATATATGTCATATTCTTTTATCTCTGCCGTCCATTTTTTTTCATTATCTAAAAATTTATTTAAAAATTTTTTTACTTCTTCTAATCCTTCTTCTATTTCTTCACTATTTTCATTTATTTTTCTTTGTTTTCTTTCTTTCTTTTCTTCTTTTTGATTTTCTTTTAATGTTAATTCTACTTTAACAACTCTCGGAGCAAGTATATTATAAAAGCTTCTTTTTTCTTCTTCTAAAACTTTTATTTCTACCATATCTTTAGAAACATTTAATTCTTTTAAGCCTTTTTCTATTGCTTCATTTGTTGTTTTACCTTGAGAAATTATTGTTTGGCTCATACTATTCCTCCTCTTCAGATTTTATACACTTATTTAAAACTAATCTTTCAGCAATCATTAATATATTATTTACTAGCCAATATAAAGCAAGTCCTAATGGTGCTATAATTGATATACTAACAGACATTAAAGGCATAAACCATGCCATACTTTTATTCATTTGCATAGCCATTTCTTCTGGATTTTCTTCTTTTTTATCGTTATTTATCTCTTTATTTTTATCTTTTTGAGTAGTAGTCATTTTTGTTGTTATTTGCATAGATATAAATGTAGTTATTACATATAACACAGGTATAATATATACTGTCCAATCGTTTAAATTCTCTTGTGGTATTTTACTTAAATCTAATCCAAAAAAATCTGTATTTATATATAAAGGATCTTCATTAGACTTATAATCATTAACATATTTTAATACACTAATTTCTGGATAATTGTTACTAATACTGTTTTCACCTAATTCTTGTCTCATTTCTGTTTTATATTTTTCTATTGTTGCATTATCTATTTTTTTCATATATGTAAGTGGATTTCTAACTAATCCAAACATAGCAAATAAAAGAATTATTTGAAGTATTGATGTTAAACAACCACTAAAAGGACTCATATTTTCTTTTTTATATAAATCCATCATCTCTTGATTCAATTTCATTTGATCATTTTTATATTTTTCTTGTAACTCTTTTATTTTTCCTTGCATTTTTGCTGTTTTTTTCATTGTTTTTTGCTGTTTAATAGACAAAGGTAATAGTATTACTTTTAATAAAACTGAAAATAATATTATTGCTAATCCATAATTATGTATTAAATTATATATTAAATTTAAAACATATCCAAATAAACTAGAAATAGAAGCCATATTTATCCTCCTTATTATTTAACAGGATCATATCCTCCTTTAGAAAAAGGATTACATTTGCATATTCTTTTTATTCCTAAAAGAAATCCCTTTAAAGCTCCATACTTTATAATAGCTTGTTTCATATATTCTGAACAAGTAGGATAAAACTTGCATTTTATCCCTTTATTTTCAAAGAAAAAAGAAATATGTTTCTGATATTTTTCTATTAAAAATATTAAAATTTTTTTCATACCTCTTTCTTTTCCTCTATTATATTAATTTTTCTAAAGACTTTCTCCATATCCTCTTTTATAATATAAAAATCTGCTTCATTACCATTAATTCTTCTATTCCAAAGAATTACAAAGCAGTTTCCTATATTTATATCTTTTTCTAACAAGCGATAATTTTCTCTAATAAGCCTCTTGATTTTGTTTCTACAAACACTATTTCCTACTTTTTTTCCTATTGCAATTCCCAACTTATTTATAGAAATGTTTTCTCTTATAAAAAATATTTCTATTTGTTTTCCGTTGAATGCATTTTCCTCTTGTTAATATTTTTTTAAATTCATAATTTTTTTTTAGCATTTTTGTTTTTTTCAATTTTATCACTCATTTTATATATTTTTTAAGCTGATATTTTTTTTCTTCCTTTAGCTCTTCTTGCTTTTAAAACATTTCTTCCTGCTCTTGTTTTCATTCTTTCCATAAATCCGTGTTCTTTTTTTTCTTGTCTTTTTTTTGGTTGATATGTTCTTTTCATGTAATAAACCTCCTAATTAAAATTCATAAGTATTAAAATTATATACTAGTAAATGGCATAATGTCAAGTTTTTTTAATAATTTCTATTATTTTTTAAATTATTGTTGATAATTTTTTTCTTTTTTGATATTATAATTGAAATAATAGGGAAATAAGGCTTTGCGCGTTTTTTTATTTTTAATTGTTGATAATTTTTTTATTAAAAAAGCTTGTTTAAAGCCTATTTTATCAACATCTGTGGATTATTCTGTGGATAACTAGGAGGTTTTTTATAAAAATGAATTCAGATATACAGCAAATATTAGACCAAGCAAAAGAACTTTTAAAAGATGAAATGTCTCAAATATCACATAAAACATGGATTGAACCACTAAAGATTGCAAGTATTACAGATAATAATATTGTTTTAGTTTCAGAAGATTCTTTTAAAAGGGATATGGCTGACACTAAATTTCATGATTTAATAATGAATACTTTTTCTGTTATTCTACAAAAAAATTGTACGGTTTCTATAGTTTGTGAAGATGAAATGCCTGCTGAAAAAATTATTCCTGAAGTTCAAACTTTTTCAAATAACAATTCATATTCATACACTAATTTAAATTCTAAATATTGTTTCAGTACTTTTGTTGTAGGTGATAACAATCGTTTTGCTCACGCTGCCTCTTTAGCTGTTGCGGAAGCGCCAGCTACAGCTTATAATCCATTATTTTTATATGGTGGAGTTGGACTTGGAAAAACTCATCTTATGCATGCTATAGGAAACGAAGTATTATTCAACAATAAAAATGCAAGAATTTTATATGTAACTTCTGAAAGATTCACAAATGAATTTATAGATGCTTTAAAAAGTGCAAGTACTGAAAAATTTAGACAAAAATATAGAAATATTGATGTTTTATTAATAGATGATATTCAATTTATTTCAGGTAAAGAACGTATTCAAGAAGAGTTTTTTAACACTTTTAACACTTTAAGAGACAGTGGAAAACAGATAGTAATTTCTAGTGATAGACCACCTAGAGATATTCCTTTATTAGAAGATAGATTAAAAACTAGATTTGAATGGGGACTTATTGCAGATGTTTCTATGGCTGATTACGAAACACGTCTTGCTATACTTAGAAAAAAGAAAGATGAAAATCATTTAATAGTAGATGATGAAATTCTTTCTGATATTGCTGCAAAAATTGATTCTAATATAAGAGAGTTAGAAGGTGTTTTTAATAAATTAGTAGCACAATCATCCTTAACACATACACCAATTACTATGGAAATGGCTGAAAAAGCTATAAATGATATTATCAGACAAAAAGCTTCTGTAATTTCAATAGAATATATTCAAGAAATGATTTGTAAGTATTTTAATATAACTGTTAAAGATTTAAAAAGTTCTCAAAGATCAAACGATATTGCCTTTCCAAGACAGATAGGTATGTATCTTTGCAGAATTTTGACAAATGAGTCTTTCCCTAAAATAGGAGAAGCTTTTGGAAAAAGAGATCACACAACAGTTATGCATGGATACAAAAAAATAGAACAAGAGATAAAACAAAATCCAGAATCTAATACAAAATTAATTGTGGATAGTGTTAAAAAAATAATATTATCTAAAGAAAACTAAAAAATAAACTAAAATTAACATTTTATAAAAATAATGTTTGTAAAACATATTTTTTGTAAATAATTCTCTTTCTTTTCTTACGGAAGGAAAGGAAAGGTTATCCTCAAGTTTCTATGGATAACTTATAAAAAACTGTTTATTATTCATATTTTATAATTTATTTTTAATAATGTTAATAACTTTTTTTATTATCAACAACTATATACACAAGAATTTTTCTACGGATTTAGCAATAAAATTAAGTTTTGCACATAATCCACAAGACATACTAATACTATTGCTAATAATTATTATTTTATATATAATAAAAAGAAAAATCGCTTACGGAAGAAAAGATTTTATATTTTAATAACAAAAAAGGTTTTATATAAAGGAGTAATATATATGAAAATAGTTTGTGAAAAAGAAAAATTATTAAAAGGAATAAACTCTGTTATAAGAGCTGTACCTACAAGAACAACAATGCCTATTTTAGAAGGTATACTAATTCAAACAAATAATAATCAATTAAAACTAACATCTTACGATTTAGAATTAGGTATTGAATATAATATGGAATGTAATGTAATAGAAGAAGGAAATACTGTTGTAAATAGTATAATGTTTAGTGAAATTATAAGAAAATTACCAGATACAGATATTAATATAGAAATTAATGAAAACAATTTATTAGTTATAGAATGTGAAGGTTCTCTCTATAAATTAGCAACAATGAATCCAGATGAATTTCCAGAACTTCCAAAAATAGTTGTAGAGAATTCTATAGAAACAGATCAAACTATATTAAAAAATATGATAAGAAAGACAATTTTTGCTGTAAGTATAGAAGAAAATAGACCGATTTTTACAGGTTGCTTGTTTGAAGTTGTAAATAACAGCTTAAATGTAGTTGCTATAGATGGTTTTAGAATGGGATGGGTTAGCAATAGTTTAAGTAGTGCAAGTAGTGATTTTAAAGCTGTAATTCCAGGAAAAACTTTAAATGAAGTAAATAAAATAATTTTAGATTCTTTTGATAGTATAAAAATAGGAGTTTCTAAAAATCAAGCAATTTTTGAAATGGAAAATTGTAAAGTAGTAACAAGATTATTAGATGGTGAATTTTTAAATTATGCAAGTGTTATTCCAAACAATTGGGAAACTAGAATAAGAGTAAATAAAAATATATTGCAGAATTGTTTTGAAAGAATAAGTTTAATTTCTTCATCTAGCATAGAAAAAGAAAAGAAATATCCTGTAAAAATATCAATAGAAGTAGGAAAAGTAACAATTTCTTGTACAAATCAAACAGGAGATGCAAAAGAAGAAATGTTTACAGAAACAGAAGGAAAAGATTTGGAAATAGGAGTTAACCCAAAGTATTTCTTAGATGCTTTAAAGGCAATAGATGATGAAGAAATATACATTTATTTTGGAACTAATATTTCTCCATGTGTTATAAAACCTGTTGATGAAACAGCAAGAAATTATACATATATGATATTACCTATTAGAATGAAAGAAGACTAGATAAAATTTTGACTTTAAGAGGATAAAAAAATGTACATTCAAAAAATCAAGTTAGAAAATTTTAGAAATTATGAAAAAGCAGAAATAGAATTTGACAAAAATGTAAATATAATATATGGTGATAATGCACAAGGTAAAACAAATATATTGGAATCTATCTTTGTTTGTAGTCTGGGAAAATCTTTTAGAACTAACAAAGACAAAGAATTGATAAATAAAGAAAAAGATTTTAGTAAAATAGAAATGATAAGTCAAAAAGAAGATAGAAATATTAATATAAAATTCGAGATGAAAGAAAAAAAGAAGTTTTATATTAACGATATTCCAGTAAAAAAAACTAGTGAAATAATAGGAAAAACATATATTGTGTTGTTTACACCAGAAGATATTGGAATAATTAATAATGAACCAAGTAAAAGAAGAAGATTTTTAAATATAATGATTAGTCAATTAAGACCAGTATATATAAATCTTTTAAGTGAATATAATAAAGTTTTGGAACAAAGAAATATATATTTGAAACAAATAAAATATGATGGAAAATCAATAGAAAATTTATATATATGGGATGAACAAATAGCAAAATTAGGACAAAAGATATATGAATATAGAAAAGAATTTATAGAAAAGCTAAATAAAAAAATATATAATATTCATCTGAATACAACAGAAAACAAAGAAGAAATAAAAGTGGAATATGTTTCCAACATGCGGAAAAAATTATTTAGAAAATTTGAAAAAAAATCAAAAAAGTGATATACAAAAAGGGTATACAGGAATAGGAATACATAGGGATGATTTTGAAATATATATAAATAAAAGCCCAGTATCGATATATGGATCTCAAGGACAAAAAAGAACTACAATAATTTCTTTAAAACTTGCAGAGGCAGAAGTTATATACGAAGAAATAGGAGAAAGACCAGTTATTTTGTTAGATGATTTTATGTCAGAGTTAGATAAAAAAAGAATACAAGGATTATTTGAAAATATAAAAGAAAATCAAGTAATTATAACTTGTACGGACAGTTTTAAAATAAATAATTCAAAATATAAATTATTTAAAGTAACAAATGCAAATATAGAATGTATTTAAAATATTAGGGAAGACAAGTTAGTTTAACCTAAAGGATAGGAGCGAAAAAAATGGAAAAATTTGAACATGAGTACAAAGCAGACCAAATTCAAGTGTTAGAAGGATTAGAAGCAGTTAGAAAAAGACCTGGTATGTATATAGGTAGTGTTTCTGCAAGAGGGTTACATCACTTAGTATACGAAATTGTGGATAATAGTGTTGATGAAGCCTTAGCAGGATATTGTAAAAATATTCATGTAACGATAGAACCAGGAAATGTAATAAAAGTAGAAGATGATGGTAGAGGAATACCAGTAGACATACATCCAAAAACAAAAATATCTGCTGCTGAAACTGTTTATACAGTTCTACATGCTGGTGGAAAATTTGGAGGAGATAGTGGATATAAAGTGTCTGGAGGACTTCATGGTGTTGGATCATCTGTTGTAAACGCATTATCTACATGGACAGAAGTTACAATTCAAAGAGACGGTGGAATTTACCAAATGTCTTTTGAAAGAGGAAAAACTGTAAAGCCTTTACAAAGAATAGGAGATTCTGATAAAACAGGAACAACTGTTAGATTTTTAGCAGATGATACCATTTTTGAAACATTAGAATATGAATATGAAATATTAGAAAACAGATTAAGAGAAATGGCTTTTTTAACAAAAGGATTAAGAATAACATTAACAGATGAAAGGGAAGAAACACCTAAAAAAGCAGATTTTTGCTATGAAGGTGGATTGATTTCATTTGTAGAGTTTTTAAATAAAAATAGAGAAAAATTAAATCCGAAACCAATATATATAGAAAAAAATGGAGATTTTCCAATAGAAATAGCAATTCAATATACAACAAGTTACTCAGAGAATATATATAGTTTTGTCAATAACATAAATACAATAGAAGGTGGAACACATTTAGAAGGATTTAAAAGATCTCTAACAAAAGTATTTAATGATTATGCAAGAAGTCATAATATTTTAAAAGACAAAGATGGAAATCTTCAAGGAGAAGACATAAGAGAGGGGATTACAGCAGTAATATCTGTAAAAGTGAAAGAACCACAATTTGAAGGACAAACAAAAACTAAATTAGGAAATAGTGAAGTAACAGGTGCAGTTCAGAGTGTTATGAATGAAGAATTATCTGCTTTCTTAGAAGAAAATCCAGCAGTTGCAAAAGCTGTTTTAGAAAAGTGTATCAGTGCTTCTAGAGCAAGAGAAGCTGCAAGAAAAGCAAGAGAGTTAGTAAGAAGAAAAAATGTTTTAGAAAGTACAACTCTTCCAGGAAAATTAGCAGATTGTAGCAGTAATAAACCAGAAGAATGTGAAGTATACATAGTTGAGGGTGATTCTGCTGGAGGTAGTGCAAAACAAGGAAGAGACAGAAGATTTCAAGCAATACTTCCTCTTTGGGGAAAAATGCTAAATGTTGAAAAAGCAAGAGCAGATAAAATATATAATAATGATAAATTACAACCAGTAATTCTAGCAGTTGGTGCTGGAATTGGAGCTGATTTTGATATTACTAAAATAAGATATGGAAAAGTAATAATAATGGCAGATGCCGATGTAGATGGCGCACATATAAGAACTTTATTATTAACATTCTTCTTTAGATATATGAGACCTCTTGTTGAAAATGGAAATGTATTTTTAGCACAACCACCATTATATAAATTATCTAAAAAAGGTATGCAAGATATATATTGTTATACAGATAATGATTTAGCAGAAAGATATAAAGAATTAGAAGAAAAAGGAATAGCAAGAGATCAATTAGGTTTACAAAGATATAAAGGTTTAGGAGAAATGAATCCAGAACAACTTTGGGAAACAACAATGAATCCAGAAAATAGAATTTTAGTTCAAGTAACAATGGAAGATGCGATGAAAGCAGATGAAACAATAACTCTTTTAATGGGAGATGAAGTAACTCCAAGAAGAGATTTTATAATAGAAAATGCAAGAGATGTAAAAAATTTGGATATATAAGGAAGCCTAAAATAGTTGTATACGTAAAAATAGCTCGTAAATATTACGAGCTATTTTGCATAAAGCTCATATTAATATTCAACTAAAACTAAAATATATAATTTTTTCACCTGATATATATTGCTATATAAACAAGCAATAAACCACATATTTTAATTATTTGCTCGACTATAAAAACACCAAAAGAAACTGCATTCATCCACGTGGGACTAAAAACAACCCCTTTCTAATATCTTTAAAGACATAAGAAATCTTATAAATATTAGATATAGATATTAATATAATCTTAAACCAATTATAATACCTATAATACAACTACATATAATAGAAACAAAATATAGCCTTCATACAAATATTATAATCTACGACTCCGACATTTTATAATCCAAAAAAAGAACCATAAAACATCTTTGCTCGAACAAATTAAAACTCTAAAAATAAAAATCCTAATTTGCTCTTATTTCAACTAATATAAACCTTATGATATTATTATGTTCCAAAATAAAAAAATAATCCTGGAAAATTTTATGAAAATTAAAATAATTAAAAATTAAAATTTGTCGAATTTTGAAAACGAAAAAATGTTGACTTTTGTTGGAAAAAAATGTAATATATAAAAAAGAATAAGTTCTTTATTCTTAAGTAATTGTAGGCCTTACAATTATTATTTCCGAAATATTGAAACAAAATATAATAAATGTAATGAAAAGGAGGGAAAAAAATTATATTATGAAAGTGAAAGTATAAAAAAATAAGAGAGGAGATGAAATTATAAAAATAAATTCAGTTCAAGAGTGGTTGCCTTTTGAGAAGATTTTTGAAAACGGTATAATAAAATTAAAAAATAATTCCTATGTTAAAATAATAAAAATTATACCTATAAATTTTAATCTAAAATCAAATTTAGAAAAAGAAGCAATATTAAATTCTTATAAAATTTTTTTAAAAACGTGTAATTTTAATATTCAAATTTTAATTCAAAGTAATAAAGAAGATTTATCTAAACATATTTCAAAAATAAAGAATCAAATAAAAGAAGAAAAAGAAAGTATAAAAATATTATCCAATAAATATATAAATTTTATTCAAAAAACAAATAAAAATAAAAAATCTTCTTCTAAAAATTTTTATGTTCTTATAAAAGAATTCCCAGAAAATAAAAAACAAAAAATAAATGATAATTTAGAAAAAATAATTTTTGATAAATTAAATGATAAATATTTTAATATTAAAGAATGTCTGTCTAGATGTGGAAATGTGGTAATAGATATATCTGAAAAAGAAATGACAGAAAAAATATTGTATTCTTTTCTTAATAGTAGAAAAGATTTATTAGAAATTTAAAATATAATTTGCATGAGTAAATTGTTTTCTAAAAAAATTAAAACATTAAAAATGGAAAAAACAATGGTCTCCAAGCTCACGGGTATTTCCCCCCCGCCTCAAAGGGCTGTCAACGCATTGTTTGTAAAAATTAATAGTGTTATCTTTGAACAAATTAATGAAAAATAAATTTTTCATTAATTCGACAAAGAATGAAGCAATTTAAGTTTATAACCCGTTTAACATAGAGTAAATAAAAAGCATAACAAATTAAAATTTATTAAATAAATTAAAAAATAAGGAGGTAGAAAAATAAAAATTTTAAATAAAATAAATAATAAAAAAATAGAAGGAATATTTTCAAATAAAGATAAAATAGCACCTTCATATATTAATTTAAAAAATCCAAAATTTTTAGAAATAGATAATATTTATTATTCGGGAATAATTATTGTTAATTATTATAGAGAATATAATGACCTGATTTTAAAAAGACTTTTAGATTCTAATTTTAATATGAATATATCTATTTTTTATGAAAAGCAAGATCCATATAAAATTATAAGAAATTTGACATATCATATAGCAAATGTTGGCGTGGATTTAAAAGAAGGAAATAAAAATAATCAAGATATAGATATTGCTGCTTTTACATATAATGATGCGAAATATATTAGAAAAGAAATTCAAGTGAATAATGAAGATTTGTATTATTTATATATTTATATTGATTTATTCTCAGACAATATTCATGAACAAGAGTATTTATTAAATAAAATAGAAGGAATTTTAGAGAGTTTGCGGATTAAAAACAAAAAGAGCAAATTTTAGGCAAGAGCAAGTATTTTTATCGTGCTTACCTATAATGGAAAATAACAATGACATTAAATATGCAAGTAGAAGAAACATATTAACTTCAGGATTGGTTTCAACATATCCATTTATTTCATCTACAATTTTTGATGAAGAAGGAATTTTTTGTGGAACCAATATTTATAATAATTCTTTAGTATTTATAGATAGATATAATCAAGAAAAATATAAAAATGCAAACATGTGCATTTTTGGAACAAGCGGATCACGGAAAATCTTTTTATACGAAATTAATGATATTAAGATATAGATTTTTTGGAATAGAACAATATGTAATAGATCCAGAAAGAGAATATGAAAAATTAGCAAAAAATTTAAAAGGGACAATATTAAAAATAGGACCAACCTCAAATACATATGTGAATATATTAGATATAAGAAAAGAATCAATAGAAGATGAAAAAGGATATCTTGCTACAAAAATTTCAAGATTAATAGGATTTTTTAATTTAATTTTTGGAGAATTAAATGAAGAAGAAAAAGCAATTTTAGAAGAAAAATTAATTAAATGTTATGAGAATAAAAATATAACGTTTGATGATAAAAGTTTATATAAAGAAGAAAAAAATAGAGTTAGTATAGAACCAATTTTTAAGGAAAATAAAGATATGCCCATTTTAGAAGATTTATACAATATTTTAGGAGAAGATAAAAGTACTAAAAAAATGCAAATAAAATTAATACCATTTGTAAAAGGCTCTTTAAATTTTTTTAATAATTATACAAATGTAGAATTAAATAATAAATTAATAATTGCAGATGTTTATGATTTAGGAGAAGAAAATTTAAAATATGGTATGTATTTATTTATTGATTTGTTTTGGGACAAAATAAAAAACAATAGAGAAATAAAAAAAGCTATTTATTTAGATGAGGTATGGAGATTAATAGGAGTTACTTCGAATAAAGATGTAGCAAGCTTTATATATAAAATTTTTAAAACTATTAGAAAATATGGAGGAAGTAGTATTGCAATAACTCAAGATATATCAGATTTATTTAGTTTAGAAGAAGGAATATATGGAAAAAGCATATTAAATAATTCTAGTAACAAAATATTTTTTTCATTAGAAGAAGAAAATATTTTAATATTAAGTAAATATACAAATTTATCTGAAAAAGAAAAAATAGAAATTAAATCATTGAAAAGAGGAGAATGTTTAATGTTTGTTGGAGAAGAACACATATTAACTAAAATAGATGTAGATAATTTTGAAAAAGAAATTATTAATTAAAATAAATAATAAAAAATATATAAATTAAATAATTTATAAAAAAAGGAGAAAAAAATAAAATGAATATTATAACTGCACTAAATAATCCGAAATTAAGTAAGAAAATAAAAGAAAAAACAAATTTTAATATTATAGGAACTGACATTCAATATAAAGAAGGAATAATAGAAATGTTGGAAAAAAATGGAGAAATAGAAATGGCAATAATAAGTGAAAATTTACCCGGAGAAAGCTCTTTTAAAGAATTAATAGAAAAAATAAAAGCTACAAATAAAAATATAGAATTAATAGTAATATTAAAAGAAGAAAAAGAGGATTTAAAAAATTATTTAATAACAAAAGGTGTTTTTGATATTTATTTAAATAATAAGATATCAATAGAAGAATTAATAGAAAAAATAAATGAAAAAAATAAAATAAAAAAAGAAATGGAAATAAATGAGGAAATAAAACAGTTAAAAAAAATAATATTAGAAAAAAACAAAAAAAATACAAATATTAAAATAATTAAAAATAAATTAAATAATATTATTAAAAAAATAAACAAAAATAAAAAGGTGAAAAAAGAAAAAATAAATAAAAAAATAATAAGTGTAATAGGAACAGGTGGAGTAGGAAAAAGTTCTTTTTGTACAATTTTTGCAAAATTATTTAATAATAAAAGAATATTAATAATAGACTTTGATATTTTAAACAGTAGTATAAATTCTATTTTTGGGATAAAGAAGAAACCTACAAAAAAGAATAATATAAAATTTAATAATAATATTAAAAATTTAATAGTTAAGGTAGATAAAAATATAGAAATGTTATGTGCTACAAAAATATTAGTAGATGAAAAATATAAAAAAATAAAGGAAGAGTTTTATAACATATTATTAGAATTAAAAAATAAGTATGATTTAATAATTATAGATAATTCTTCAGAATGTTTTTTTGAATATACAAAAGAAATATTAAATAAATCTGATACTATATTTTTTTTAGTAGAACCAAATATAATAGAATTAAAAAAATCTAGAAATTTATTAGATATTTATATAAATAAATGGAAAATAAAAAAAGAAAAAATAAATATTATTTTTAATAAAATAAATATTAATTCAATAGACGATAAAATATTAAAAATGATTTTTTCAGATTTTAAAATTTTAGGAAAAATAAAAATAAATATTAATTATAATTTAATAATAAATAAGAATTTTAAATTTATAAATAAAAAAATAAAAAAAGATTATTTAAAAATAATAAAAAATTGTAATTTATTTTATTGATATGATAGGTGTGAGGTTAGAGATGGAATTTGTAAACAAATTACAATTTACGAGGAGGTTTATATGGATAACAATGAATTAGAAATAAATAAAAATATTAATTTAGAAAATAGTAATACCCAAGTTACATATGAAAAACAAAAAAGTTTTTTAGAAACTAATTTAGGACAAATTATAAATGGAGGTGTAGATTTAGGATTAAGAGTTATTCTTCCAGATATAATTGAAGATGAGATTATAGAAATAAAGGATAGTATTATTACAGATGGTTTTAAAGCAGGAGTGAAGACTGCAATAGATAATGCAGTAGATATGGGAAAAAGTTTCTTAGGAATTTTTACAGGAAACTTTGAAAATATGTCACAAATAAGAGAAGCTATTAAAAAAGGAGGATTAATAGACTCAATTTCAGATGTTTTAGATTGGGGAATAAATAAAGCAAAAGATAAAAATTTAATAAATAAAAACACTGCAAAAATAATAAAAAAAGGAAAAAATAAAATTCTAAATACAATAGATAATAACATAGAAAACAATATGACATCGCAAATTGAATCAATTGAAAAAATAGATAATTATATAAACAAATGGAATGAATATTACAATAAACAAGATTTTACAAATATGCAAAGGCAATATACTAAGATAGAAAAAGAATTAAAAAATATTGTGCCATTAGAAAATACTATAAATAAAGCAAGAGTAGTAGAAAATCTCCATAATTTAATTAAAAATAATGGAAGAAATTTCAATCTTTCTAATGGAGAACTAGAACTTGCAAATAAACTAATCTAACTGTGCATTTCCGTAAGTTTTTTTGTGTTTTTTTCTTGCATATTCAAAAATGTTAATATATAATATGAAAAGATGAAATAATAGATGAAAAGAGGTTAAAATAATGGACAAGGCAGAGGAAAATATAATACGCAGAGATATTGAAAACGAAATGAAAACAGCATATATAGACTATGCAATGAGTGTTATCGTAGCACGTGCTTTACCAGATGTTAGAGATGGTATGAAACCAGTACATAGAAGAATTTTATACACAATGCACGAAGATGGTTTTACACCAGATAAACCATATAGAAAATGTGCAACAACAGTTGGAGATGTTTTAGGTAGATACCATCCGCATGGAGATGCTTCTGTTTATGATGCTTTAGTTAGAATGGCTCAAGACTTTTCTTTAAGATATATGATGGTAGATGGACATGGAAACTTTGGATCTATAGATGGTGATCCACCAGCAGCCTACCGTTATACAGAAGCTAGAATGTCTAAAATTGCAGTAAATATGCTCACAGATATAGAAAAAAATACAGTTGATTTTATGCCAAACTTTGATGATAGATTGCAAGAACCAACAGTATTACCAGCTAAAATACCAGCATTACTTGTAAATGGTTCATCTGGAATTGCGGTTGGTATGGCAACAAATATTCCACCACATAATTTAACAGAAGTAATAAATGGAATCATTAAAATTATAGATGAAGATGAAGTAACAAATGAAGATTTAATGAGCGTTATAAAAGGACCAGATTTTCCAACAGGGGCAACAATACTAGGTAGAGAAGGAATAAAACAAGCATATACAACAGGTAGAGGGAAAATAACATTAAGGGCAGAGGCAGAAATAGAAGAAATGAGTGGAAATAAGCAGAGAATAATAGTTTCTTCACTTCCTTATCAAGTAAATAAAGCAAAATTAATAGAACATATTGCAGATTTAGTTAAAGAAAAAAGATTAGAAGGAATTTCTGCAATAAGAGATGAATCAGATAGACAAGATAAAGTTAGAATTGTTATTGAATTAAAAAGAGATGCAAATCCACAAGTTGTTTTAAACCAGTTATATAAAAATACACAAATGCAAGATACATTTGGAATTATAATGCTTGCTTTAGTAGATGGACAACCACAAATATTAACATTAAGAGAGTGTTTAGATCATTACATAGAACATAGAAAAAATGTAGTATTAAGAAGAACAAAATTCGATTTAGATAAAGCAGAAGCAAGAGCTCATATATTAGAAGGATTAAAAATTGCATTAGATAATATAGATGAAGTAATTGCAATTATTAGAGCTGCATATGATGATGCTAAAGAAAGATTAATGGAAAGATTTGGTCTTTCTGAAATACAAGCTCAAGCAATACTAGATATGAGATTAAAAACACTATCTGGATTACAAAGAGAAAAAATTGAAGAAGAATATAATGAATTAATGAAATTAATTGCATACTTGAAAGAAGTTTTATCTAGTGAAACTTTAGTATATGGAATAATTAAAGATGAATTAATAGAAATAAGAGATAAATTCGGCGATGAAAGATTAACAAAAATAGTTGCAGCTGAAGGAGATATAGATGTTGAAGATTTAATTAAAGAAGAACAATCTGTAATTGCTTTAACACATTTTGGATATATAAAAAGAATGCCAATAGATACATATAAAAGCCAAAAAAGAGGTGGAAAAGGAATTACTGGTATTGCAACAAGAGAAGAAGACTTTGTTAAGCAAATATTTACAGCTTCAACACATGATACAATTTTATTCTTTAGTAATAAAGGAAAATTATATAAATTAAGAGGATATGAAATTCCAGAAGCAGGAAGAACAGCAAGAGGTACAGCAATAGTAAATTTATTAAGTTTAGATGCTGGAGAAAAAGTTTCTGCAATTATTCCAATTCAAAATTTTGCAGAAGGAAAATATTTATTATTTGCAACGAGAGATGGAATTATTAAAAAGACTGCACTTAGCGAATATAATTCTGCAAGAAAAACAGGACTTCTTTCTATAACACTAAAGGGTGAAGATGAATTAATAGATGTAAGATTGACAGATGGAGAAGACAATATAGTTTTAGTTACAAAAGAAGGAATGTCAATTACCTTTGATGAAAAAGACGTTAGACCAATGGGAAGAGTATCTCAAGGAGTTATAGGAATTAGATTAAATAAGGATGATCAAGTAATAGGAATGGAATCTATTATAGCAGGAGCTAACGCAACATTACTTGCAATTACAGAAAATGGATTTGGAAAAAGAACAGAACTTGAAGAGTATAGAGTACAAACAAGAGGTGGAAAAGGTGTGATAACATATAAAGTTACACCTAAGACAGGTTCAATTGTAGGTATTAGAATCGTGGAAGAACCAGATGATGTAATGCTTATAACAGATACAGGAACAATAATAAGAATCAATGTGTCAGAAATAAGTATACTTGGAAGATCTACACAAGGCGTTACATTAATGAGAACAAACGAAGGAAGAGTAGTTAGCATTGAAAAAATAACTGAAAAAGAAGAAGAAAACAATTAAAAATCTTACGGAAATGCTTGATTTAAGAAAAAAAGTGTGATAATATTTTATGCATAAAAAAACAAAGAAAAGGACAAGACAAATAAAGTAAAACTAACAGAGAGCTAGATGAATGCTGAAACTCTAGCAAGATAATAATTTATTTGTTATCACCTTGGAGTTGCTTAAATGAAAAAAGTAATTTAAGTCGTAAGTCTGCGTTAAAGACAAATAAGATGTATAAATTTGTTTATATTTAAAATTTATATAAATTAGGTGGTACCATGAGAAAAATCTCGTCCTATGTAGGACGAGATTTTTTTGTAGGATGCTTGTTCACAACATTCCACAAATGTAAAACACCATCATTAGAAAGGAGAATTTAATATGTGTGACAAATGTGAAGAAAAAAAGGATTATGGAAAAACACTAAATTTACCAAAAACAGATTTTCCTATGAGGGCAAATCTTCCAGAAAGAGAGCCAGAAATAGAAAAAGAGATTTTTGATAATGACTTGTATGAAAAAATGTTAAAGAAAAATGAAGGACATAAAAGCTTTGTGCTACATGATGGACCTCCGTATGCAAATGGAGAAATTCATATAGGGCATGCTTTAAACAAAATATTAAAAGATACAATAGTAAGATATAAAAATTTAAAAGGATATTATACTCCTTATGTTCCGGGTTTTGATACACATGGAATGCCAACAGAAAAAAAAGCAATAGAAAAATTAGGGCTAGATAGAGATAAAATTCCAGTATCACAATTCAGAGATACTTGTTTAGAATTTACAAGAAATTATAAAGATAAACAAATAGAAGGATTTAAAAGAGTTGGAGTATTAGGAGATTGGAAAGATCCATATATAACATATGATCCAAAATGTGAAGCAAGACAATTAGGTGTATTTTATGATATGTATGAAAGAGGATATTTATATAAAGGATTAAAACCAGTTTACTGGTGTACTGATTGTGAAACAGCATTAGCAGAAGCTGAAATAGAATATAACGATGTAGACACAACATCAATATTTGTTAAATTCCCAGTAGAAGATAGTAAAGGATTATTTGATAAAGAAAATACATACTTTATTATATGGACTACAACTCCATGGACTCTTCCAGGAAATGTTGGTATAACAATAGGTGGAGAATTTGAATATTCAATTGTAAAAACAAATCAGGGAAATTTAGTTATGGCAACAGCTTTAGTAGATAATGTAATGAAAGAAGCTGGAATTGAAGAATATGAAACAATAAAAACTTTAAATGGAGTAGATTTAGAAGGTGTTCTTTGTAAACATCCATTTTTGGATAGAACTTCTAGGGTAGTATTAGGAAGTGATGACACAATAGTTGTAGAACTTGGAACAGGTACTGGTGCAGTACATACAGCTCCTGGCTATGGTAAAGAAGACTATTTATGTGGATTAAAAAATGGATTAGAAATAGTAGTAACTGTTGATGGAAAAGGATACCAAACAGAAGGTGCAGGAATATTTGCAGGACTTAAATATGATGAATCTAATGACAAGATAATAGAATGGCTAGAAGAAAATAAATTCCTACTAAAAAAACAAAAAATAAATCACTCATACCCACATTGTTGGAGATGTAAGAATCCAATAATATTTAGAGCAACAGAGCAATGGTTCTGTTCAGTTGAAAAATTCAAAGATGAAGCTATAAAAGCTGCAGAAAGTGTAGAATGGATTCCTGGTTGGGGAGCAGATAGAATTTCTAATATGATAAAAGAAAGAGCAGACTGGTGTATATCTAGACAACGTACATGGGGAGTTCCACTTCCAATATATTATTGTAAAGAATGTGGAAAAGAATATGTAACAAAAGAATCTATAGAAAAATTAAAAACAATTTTTAAAGAAAAAGGTTCAAATGCTTGGTGGGATTTAACTGCAAAAGAGTTAATGCCAGAAGGAGCAAAATGTAAAGAATGTGGATGTACAGAGTTTGTAAAAGAAAAAGATATAATGGATGTATGGTTTGATTCTGGTTCAACACATCAAAGTGTTTTAGTAGAAAGAGGTTTACCATATCCAGCAGATTTATATTTAGAAGGTGCAGACCAATATAGAGGCTGGTTCCAATCTTCATTATTAACATCTGTTGCAACAAATGGAATAGCACCATATAAACAAGTCTTAACACATGGATGGACAGTTGATGGCCAAGGTAAAAAAATGTCTAAAAGTATAGGAAATGTAATACCTCCACAAGAAGTAATCAAAGAATATGGAGCAGATATTTTAAGATTGTGGGTACTTTCTTCAGATTATCAATCAGATGTAAGTCTATCTAAAGATATATTAAAGCAAATAACAGAAGTTTATAGAAAAATGAGAAATACTGCAAGATATATTCTAGGAAATACATCAGACTTTGATCCAGATAAAGATATGGTTCAATACAGCGAATTACAGGAAATTGATAAATATGCTTTATTAAAATTAAATGATTTAGTAAAAAAATGCACAGAAAGTTACGATAGATATGATTTCCACGAAGCATATCAAGCAATAAATGTATTTTGTGTAACAGATATGAGTAGTTTTTATTTGGATATAATAAAAGACAGATTATATACTGCAAAAGCAAATTCTAAAGAAAGAAGAGCAGCCCAAACAGCAATGTATATAATTCTAGACTCATTAGTAAGAATAATTGCACCACTTACAAGCTTTACAGCAGAAGAAATATGGAAATATATGAATAAATCAAAAAGCGAAAAAGTGGAGAGTGTAATGCTTACAACATATCCAGAAGTAAATCCTGAGTATGAAAATGAAGAACTTAGAGCAAAATGGGAAAAAATAGTTAAAATAAAAGAAATTGTTTCTAAAAAATTAGAAGAAGCAAGAGCAGAAAAAATAATAGGACATTCATTGAATGCAAAAGTTATGATATTTGCTGAAGGAGATTTATATGATTTTATAAAAGAGAATAAAGAACTATTACAAACAGTATTTATAATATCTCATTTAGAAGTAGAAGAAAACCAAAGATCAAATGAAGAAAAATTAGGAGTTAAAATAGAACAAGCAGAAGGAGAAAAATGCGAAAGATGTTGGATGTATTCAACAACAGTAGGAGAGGATAAAGAAAATCCAACAATTTGCCATAAATGTAGTGAAGCTTTAAAATAAAAACTTATATCGTAAAAAAATAAGTTGGAGATAAAATCCAACTTATTTTTTTAATCTTATATCATCACCAAAAAATCTATAAATATCATAATAACCAACAAATCTAGAAGCTAAACGTTCATCATATGTTTGGAAAATACTGCGAAGATCCAAATTTGTTGAAATTATAGTTTTAGTTTTATTAGATAAAAGTCTTGTGTTAATTATTTTATATAATTCAGTAAATTTCATACTGTTTAAAGTTTCTGTGCCTAAATCATCTATTACAAGTAAATCAACAGATAATAAACTTGAGGATATACCAACTTGTTTATCAGGTTTAGCAAATAAATCAGAAATTAAGTTATCAAGCATTACTGGGGCTGTTTGGTACATTACTGTTTTACCATTTTCTAGCAAACTGTTTATAATACAATTAGAAAGAAATGTTTTACCAAGACCTGTACCTCCAGAAAAAATCAAATTCTTAGTATTTTCATCATCAAAATTATTAATAAAATTTATTGCTGCATTTTTAATATCTGTAATATTCTCTCTAGGAGATATTTTTGAATTATATTTTTTTTCATTTACCTCATTAGAAAATAAATTAATATTAAAATTATCAAAGGTCTGATTTTTTATAATATTTTCATTTTTTTGATTATATTCAATATTATATATTTTCTGTTTTAAACAACTGCACATACTTGTTTTGCCATTACTTAAAATATAGCCAGTATCTTTGCAAAGCTTACAATTATAGAAAGGCTCTAAATATTCTAAAGATAATCCTAGAGATTTTAATAATTTTTCCTTTTCTTGTCTTAGCTTTGATATATTTTCCTTTAGAGTACTTAAAGACTCTGCAGAATTATTTTGCAAAATAGATTTAGCAGTATTTATAGATAAAGAACTTAATTTTTCATCTATTTCTTGCAATTTTGGATTAGATAAATATAATTCTTTTTTTCTATTTTCTAAATCATGCATATTATTTAATCTTGTTTTTTCATATTGTTTTAATAAATCATTTAATATAGAATTATTCATTTATTTCCTCAACTTTCATATGAATTGTAATTTGTATGAGTAAATTGCTTTCTGAAAAATAAAAATATTAAAAATGGAAAAAACGTTGCAAATGGATTAAGCTTGAGGTAGAAATTGTTCTTCTATATGAGTAGGGAATCTCGTTTTTAATGAGGGCGCTGCGAAGAGAGAAGATTTACAATTTCTACGAAAGCGACATGACCGAGCAATTTTTGGAATTTTTTATATTTTAATTTTTATTAGATTAATTATATAAGATAACATATTAATTTTAAAAACAATGGTCTCCAAGCTCACGGGTATTCCCCCGCCTCAAAGGGCTGTCGACACATTGTTTGTAAAAATTAATAGTGTTATCTTTGAACAAATTAATGAAAAATAAATTTTTCATTAATCTGACAAAGAATGAGGCATTTTAAATTTATATCCCGTTTAACATAGAGCAAATAAAAAGTTAAACAAATTACAATTTTTTATTTGCATATAAGTTATCTAAATTATCATAATTTCTTTGTTCATAGTTATTATAATTTGTTTGCTTTTCTAATTGTTTTATATTTTTCTTTTTTTGTTTAATTTCTGATAAGAAATTATTTACATCATTTTCATTTTTTAAATTTCTATCATGCCAATCAGAAATTAATTTATCTAAATAATCAAAACTTGGATTTGCTTTAGATGTAGTCTTTTTAAGAGCAATATTAATAACATCTAAGCCATAATTAAAATCTACAACCCACTTTTCTATTATAGCATCTTCAAATTGAGTAAGTGGAGAAAATCTGCCAAGTTTTTTTGCAATATCTTTTTTTATTTTATTTAATTTTTCATATTTTTGATAATAACATTCTAATTCATCATAAGTTTTTATATTGTTTTTATTCCAAGCCTCAGCGACAGTTTTTACATAATTTTTGTGAAGTGCAGATTTATTAAAACAATAATCAAAAAGAGAAATCATAACTTGTTCATCAAATTGATATTTTTTAAACCATAAATCTATATCACTATACCAAGTCGGAGACATTACTCCTTGAAAATACATATTGTTAATGCATTCAATTGCCTTAGCACGATATTGACTATCTGCATTCTTTTTTATATCTTCAGTAGAAAGAGAAAGGTTAGGAGAATATAATTTATGAAGCTCAATTTCTTGAAGATCATTTAATATATATCCATTTACTTTCTTTGTAAGAACTCCTCTTTCCTCCCAATATGAAAGAGCAGCCTGTATAATAGACAAATTAATATTTAATCTTTTAGATAAATCATTTAATTTAATATCCTTATCATATTTGGTAAGAAAAAGCATACACAAATATACTTTAATATAATCACCATTTGCTTCTGACATGTATTCTGTAAAGAAAACATCAGGAATTTGTGTTTCAGAAAATATCATTGATTTGTCATTTTTTTCTAATTTCATAAAGACTCCCCCAAAATATAAAAAAGAAATATAATTTACTATAATTTTTTCTACTGAGCTTGAGTTCCTAAACAAAATAAGAAAATGCCAATACAATAACAATTATAGCTTTTTAGTATAAAAAATTATATCATTTTTAAAGGCACTTTACAATAAAGAATAAAATTATTCTTTAGAATAAAAATAAATTTTTTTGTTGAAAAAATATTTAAATAAATAAGTTAATACATAAATAAAATTTTCGTGATTAAAACCAATAATACTAAAAAGAAATAATGGAAAGCAAAATATTATAAAAGTAGAAATTTTAATAGAAATATTAAAATTTAATAAATCTAAAAAACAAAATATAAAAAAATCCCATATTACATTTAAAAACAAAGTTGAATAATCTACAAAACCAAACAATTTACTTTTAAAAGAATAATTTTGTGGAAATATAAATTTCATAAAAACCTCCAATAATATTATTATTTTGTAAATAAATTTTTAAAGCTTGAAATTCCAAGACTTACATCTGTAGATAATCCACCCATAAACTCCTTTATAAAACTATTTGCTTTAATTAAGGAATAAATAGCACCGATATAAATGATTTTTGAAAAAATGTCTGATGAATTATAATTAATAGAAAAAGTAACTAATAAAATAAGAGGTACAAAAATTTGTAACAACAAAAGAGAAAAAAATATTTTTAACCAAGCTTTAAAAAACCAAGAAGTAGAAGGATTAATAAGTGATATAAATGCAAAAGGAGTAATAAATATAAATACTTTTATCATTATATATCTTAAGGCATAAGAAATAGCTAAATTTAAAAAGCCAACAGAAATAAGGCTCTTTAACAAACCGTTTAATGTAAAAACATTAAAAGAAGAATTTTCTAAGTAAATAATGGAATTAAATTCTTGAATAAATGCAGATAAACATATATTTTTGCTAAAAATCATTTCTCCAATTTCTCTAATAGAAAGTGATAAATTAGAAATAAAATAAATAGAATTTTTTATAATAAAATTAGAAAAATTCATTAAAATTACACACAAAAATAATTTAAAAATAAATTGTATAGGTTTTTGAGTTTGACAAAATGTAATATGCGATAATAATAGTTTAAGAGCATAATATAAACATAGACCAATTAGTAAAGAATTGCATATTAATATAATACCACTTGAAGGAGAACCTAATATTAAATTAAAATATTTATCTTCTAAAATATCATTATTTATAAATAATAGGTCATCTAGGACTGAATATAGAGAATTATCTACAGAAGAAAATAAATTAGAAAATAAATTGTTAATAGTTTGAGTTATTATTTCTACTATATTTAATTGTTCGTTTTCCAAAATTACACCTCATTATTTTAATAAACTAAAATTGCAATTGCAGAAAGTATTAAATCTATTGCTAGTATAAACGCATAAGAAAATAGACTACCACGAATAACTTTCTTACCTATTCTTATTCTTTCTTCATCTCCAAAACTAAATTTTTTCATAAAAACTCCAGTACCGAACAGCTACTGCAGCAGCAGGAGTAGAAATTTTGATTATCCATTCCTTAATTGTTTCAAAACCGTTAATTAGTCTTGAAACTAATTTAGGATAAGCAGCAGAAGTATTGTTATAAAAAGAAAATATAAAAATAATAAATAAAATAAAAATAATTTTAAAATAAAACAAAAGACTTTTTTTCATTTTAATCACCCTTTCAAATAATTTTTAAATTAGATTTTTTATCAGTATGATTATTATCATAAGTTTTAAAATATGGAATTAAATTTAATTTACATGGAGGAAAAATGTCATTTCCAGTTGAAATAAAAGCAAGACAAGAAAATGTTTCTAAATTTTGAGTGAAAAATTTTGTATCATAAACAAAATCATTTTGAATATTAGTAGAAATACTTTCAGAAATGTTAGATTTTTTAGATACTAAAGAATTTGTAAAATAATTAAAATTTGTTTCAGAAGCATTCTCAGATATACTTTTTGAAATTTTTTGTTTATCTTCTTTTCCTATTTGTTTTTGTGCATTTTCTATAGTAAATATATCATCTGTTCTGAGCCATAATTTATTAACTAAATTCTGAACTATTACTTTTACAGTGGATTCATTTTTTAATGAATTTAGTAATGAAGAATAACTTTGAGTAGCAACAATGCTTATACATTTCGACTCTCTACTTTGAGCAAAAAAATCTGCATCAGATGCATTTACATATTCATGATACTCATCACACATAAATATTGTTGGTAAAACTTCTTTGGCTGAAGAAAGCTGAGACAATACTTCTGTTTGAAAGTCAAGTTTTAAATATGCTGCTATAATTTTTGACAGATTTCTATATTTAGCAATATTCATGTTTAACACAACAATTTTTTTATTATTTATTACATCTTTAAATCCATTAAAATTAATATCTTTTTTATTAGGACAAAATACTTTAGATATTTCATAATCAGATATGAATGTATTTGTAATTCTACTTATTTCTGATTTTAATATAGAAATTGTTCTAGAGTCTAAATTTTTAAATTCATTTTCAAAAAAGTTAAGAGATGAATATAGATTAAAAATATCTTTGTGTGATAATTTACCAGTTTGAAATATAAATCTCAAATTCTCTATTTTACTTTTATAATAATCATCATAATTTATTAAATTATGTAGTTCAGTAAAAGTGACATAATTATTGTTATATAATCGACATAGTTTAATTGCTTCTGTTAATATTTCTTGTGCTTTATCTAACCAGTAAGATTCAGAATTATTAGTAGAAAAAAGTTCTAAGATGGTTTTTAATCTATTTGCCAAAACAGAGGCATTAAGTTGAGGTTTATCTAAAGGGTTATATCGAGTATTAGAATTAAGTTCTATAACAATTACATCAGAAATTCTATTATAAGTTTTTGAATACTCTAGAACTTGTTTATAGAAATTACCTTTTACATCTAAAATTAACATTCCAAATTGGGGAAAGGTAGATTGTAATAATTGGTTTAATAAAGGATACATTACAGAAGAGGTTTTACCGAGAGCCAATAGTCCCTGTAACAAAAATATTTTGATATAGGCCTTTTTCAGGAATATAAACTTTTTCATTTTTGTTATTTAAACCAATTAGTAAATTAAAGTCAGTATTGCAAGTAGATATAGTTGGCTTGCACGACTTTTTTTGCCTCTTTTGTTTTCTTATCAATATAAAACTTTGTAAAGAAAAAACTGATAAATATATAGTAATAAAACATGTTATACAATAAAGTTTTTTTATATAATTCCAAAGTATAGGGTATTCCAATACGATGTCAAACTTACTTAGAGAATATGGAAAGATTAAAGACTTAGCAGTAAAAATTGGATAAAAGATAATAATAACTATAAAAAACAATATTACAGAAAAAACAAAAGGAAATAAAAATTTTTTTATAAATTCCAAGAAAACCTCCTATAAATTAAATGAATCTTTTTTTACCTTTAATTTAAGACCTTGTAAATTATGGAAAATTATAATATTAAAAAGAGAGTAAATTGAATAAAGAACAACAAAAAGATTAATAATAAAAGAAATAAAAAAAGTATGAATTAAAATAATTAAACACTCCTTTCCATTTTTTACCATAATAATACATTATTTTAAATTTGTCTATACTTTTTTTAAAAAATATGATAAAATTTTTAAATAATGCAGACAGAAAGTTTTCTGTATAGTAAAAATAAAGAGTGATAAATTTAAATTGAAATAACTCTTTGAGTTTTTGAAGGAGGAAATATTATGATAGAAAAGACAACGAAAATCGGAGAATTACTAAAAATGGCACCAGAAAAAGCAAGTATTCTATTAGAAGCAGGAATGCATTGTTTAGGATGTCCTGCATCTCAAGAGGAGACAATAGAAGAAGCTTGTCAAGTGCATGGAATAGATGTAGATGAGTTAATAGAAAAGATAAACTCATAAAAATAACAAAAAAATTAATAAAATTTAAAAAAAAGATTGACAAATGCAAAAAAATATTGTAAGATATTTAAGCAACTGTGAGACAAGCAGTTGCTTAAATAATTCTTTTTTTGAATTATGGGCTATTAGCTCAGGTGGTAGAGCACTTGACTTTTAATCAAGTTGTCCCGCGTTCGAGTCGCGGATAGCTCACCAAAACAAATACTAATTTATAAATTAGTATTTGTTTATTTAAGGCCCGTTGGTCAAGCGGTTAAGACATCGCCCTTTCACGGCGGAGACATGGGTTCGATTCCCGTACGGGTCACCAACAAAATATGCCGCTGTAGCTCAGTTGGTAGAGCAACTGACTTGTAATCAGTAGGTCGTCAGTTCAAGTCTGACTAGCGGCTCCATTTCAATTAAAGCAGAACGTTATTTTAATGGTCTGCTTTAATTTTAATTTTTACATTGCTAAAATGACAAACACAAGTAAAGAAATATGATTTGTTTAAATTGCCAAAACCCGTTCCTTGACAAGTACATATAAAGGTGCTAATCTAAATAATGGAAGAAAGTTAAGAAAAAATATAGCTAAAATAAGGAGGAAACTATGAAAACGGTATTGGTAACAGGTGGTTCAAGAGGAATAGGAAAGTGCATTGCAGAAAACCTAGCAAAAGAGGGACATAATGTAGTGTTGAATTATAATAAATCAGTGAAAGAAGCAAAAAAAATAAAAGAAGAATTAGAGAATCAAGGAATAAAAATAGAAATATTTAAAGCGGATGTATCTAAAAGAGAAGAAGTAAAAAAACTTATTAAATTTACAATAGATAAATTTAATAATATAGATGTATTAATAAATAATGCAGGAATTGCTAAATTGCAAATGTTTAATGATATTACAGATGAAGACTGGAACGAAATATTAAATACAAATCTAAATTCAGCATTCTTTACAATACAAGAAGTTTTACCTAATATGATACATAATAAAAATGGGTGTATTATAAATATTTCATCAATTTGGGGAATAGCCGGAGCATCTTGTGAAGTAGCATATTCAGTTTCTAAAGCAGGAATAAATGGAATGACTAAAGCACTTGCAAAAGAATTAGGATTATCAAATATAAGAGTCAATGCAATTGCACCTGGAGTAATAGATACAGATATGAATAGCAATATAGATAATGCTATAAAAGAACAAATAAAAGAAGAAACTCCATTAAATAAAATTGGCAAGCCTATAGATATATATAGATGTGTTAAATGGCTAATAGAGGATGAGTTTACAACAGGACAAATAATTTCTCCAAACGGTGGATATTTAATTTAAAAAAAGAAGTGGCTTCAGAGCCACTTCTTTAATTATTTGTTATTTTTTTCTTATAATTTCCAGAAATTATTTTTGGAACATAAGTAATAATTTTATATATTGCTAATCTTATTTTTTTACTCCATAAATAACTTTTTCTTAGTTTATTTGGTCTATCTAAAGAAGAATTTATTTCTGAAACTATTAAATCTGTATTTTGAGATTCTAAAGGAAAAACATAATTCTCAAAATTATTATTATCCCATTCATTGTTCTCATTTCTAAAACAGAAATTAAAAGAATCACTATCTATAAGAGCTATTTCTGCTTGAAATCCAAGTTCTGTCTTTTCCATTTTTATTTCTGATAGATTATCCCAATAAGTACCAAATCCATAGTGTATATAAACTTCTTCAGAGTTATTTTCGAAGAAAGTTCCAGTATAAGAGATTTTTACAGTACTATTTTTTAGTAATTTATCTGTATTAAAAAATATATTTTTTACAAGCTCCATTTTATTCTCCTCTTAATATTTATCTTTAGTAAAAATATTATAGTATTAAAAAATATAATATTCAAGTATTTTTTACAAAATTATTTAAAAAATTATTTTATATTTAAAATTTTACCAATTATATAAAAATTAGCTGAATTAGTTACATCAAGATCATTTATTTCTTTATTGTCTGCTCTTAATAAAAGCTTGCCTTTTCTGTTAATAAATCTACGAATGAGTATCTCACCGTCTACACTAAATATACCAACTTCTTTACTATCTAGAAGAGAATTAAATTCTACAAAAGCATAAGTTCCCTTTTTTAAAGAAGGTTCCATACTAGTATCATTTACTTTAACTGCCATAGATGCACTTGGAATGGCAGAAGGACAATCTATAAAACTATCCAATTTATTTACAGCAGGAACTTTATTATAAGATATATGATTAATAAGTTCATAAGTTTCTTGTTCTTCGCTAATTTGTTTGTCATATGTGTACATTAATTGTTGGTAAGGTATATCTAAAGCCTTACATATATTTTTTAAAGCTTTATGACTAGGATTCCTTTCACCTTTTTCAATATGTGTTAAATGACCTATATTTATATCAGTAAGTCTTGCAAGCTCCGTTTTAGTCATTCCTTTTTCTTTTCTAACTTTTGCAATCATATCACCTATCATAATATGCACTCCTTATTCTACAAAATTTAACATTATTATATAGAATAAAATGCAATTTGTCTACTAGTAAATTATAAAAATGTAAAATATTAACAAAAAAATAAAAAAACCGCTTGACTTGTCAAAAAGGTGTATGTTAATATATTGTTAAATAGACAAAAGGAGAAATAGTATGATTAATAATAAAATAAAAATAATAAGAAAAGAAAAAGGTATGACTTTAAGTGAACTATCAGATTTATCAAAAATTTCAGCTGGATATTTGTGTCATTTAGAAATAGGTACAAGAAAAAATCCTTCATTTGAGGTGATGGAAAAAATTGCAAAAGCATTAAATAAATCTATAAATGAAGTATTTTTTATACAGGAGTAATATATAATAAAAAACTGGCGTAAAATTAATTAGAATAAAAAGAATTAATAATAAAAAATATTGTAAAATAATAACAGTTATGCTAATATAAAATAGAAAAATATTATTTTATGTCAGGAGAGAAAATATGGAATTTAACGAAGAAGATGAAGAAAAAGATGTTAAAGAACATGAGAAAAAAAGTGAAGTAGAAGAAGTTACAAATGAATTAAATAATAATGAAGCAAACCCAAAAGAACAGAAAAATGTAGAAGAGGATCCTAAAAAAGAAAGCAGAAAGAGTAAAATAATTATTGTATCTATAGTAGCTGTTATAGTATTGCTAATAATAATGTTTCTTTGTTCAATTTTTGCAATATTAAATATGAATAATAATAGAATAATAAAAGGGATAACAATAAATCAAACAAATGTAGAAAATTTAACAATAGAAGAAGCTATAGAAAAAATAAAAGAAGAAGAAAATAATAAACTGGAAAAGGATATTAATATAAAATATAACGATTTTGAATATTCAATAAAATTAAGTCAAATTGAAGTAACATATAAAATAGAAGAAGCTGTAAAAGAAGCATTTAATACAGGAAGAAATAATAATATATTTGCAGATAACTATAATATTTTAAAAACAAGAATAAAAAAGAAAAATATAAATGTAGAATATGAATATAATGAGAAATTACTTGATGAAATAATTGATGATATTGCAGTAAAAATTCCAGGAGCAGTTATAGAACCAAGTTATTATATTGAAAATAAAAAATTATATATTTCAAAAGGAAAAACTGGAGTTTCAGTAGAAAAAGAAAAATTAAAAAAAGCAATTTTGGAAAGAGTTGAAAAAGAAAAAAGCGAAGATATTATCATAGAAGTGTTTGAAACAGAACCTCAAAATATAGATATTGATAAAATATATAATGAGGTATATACAGAACCTAAAGATGCGTATTATACAAAAGACCCATTTGAAATATTTCCGCATGTAGAAGGTGTTAATTTTGACAAGGAAGAAGCAAAAAAAATCCTTGAGCAAGATAAAGAAGAGTACGAAATACCTTTAATAATAACTGTTCCAGAGATAACAACTAATAAAATAGGAACAGAAGCTTTTCCAGATATGCTTTCTACCTTTAGTACAAGATATGATGCAAGCAATATTCCAAGGACAACAAATTTAAAACTCGCCATGCAAAAATTAAATGGTGTTGTAGTAAGCCCAGGAGAAACTTTCTCATACAATAAGACTTTAGGAAAAAGAACAGCAGAGGCAGGATATAAAGAAGCAGGAGGATTTGCAGGAGGTAGAGTTGTGCAAACTCTTGCTGGTGGAATTTGCCAAATTTCTTCTACTTTGTATGATGCAGTTGTGTATGCAAATTTAGATATTGTAGAAAGACATAATCATATGTTTTTAGCAGGATATGTAGGTGCTGGAAAAGATGCAACAGTAGTTTATGGAATATATGACTTCAAATTTAAAAATACAAGAAAATATCCTGTTATGATAAAAACATCTATTGGTAATGGAATTGCTCAAATTAGTATTTATGGAATAAAAGAAGAAGTAGAATATGAGGTGGAAATATCAAGCAAAATATTGAGTTATATTTCTTATAAAGTTGTTTATGAAACAGATAATAGCTTAGCAAGCGGAACAGAAAAAGTTGTTCAAAATGGAATGAATGGATGCAAAAGCATAACATATAAAATTCTAAAATTAAATGGAAAGCAAGTATCAAGTACAGTGCTATCTACAGATACGTATGATCCTATGAACAAAATAATAAAAAGAGGACCTTCTAAAACAACTGAGACAAGTACTGTACCTAAAGAAGAAACTACTAAAACAGAGCCGGAGCCAACCACAGAGCCGGAACCGAAAGAAGAACCAGAAACAACACCAGCTCAAGAACCAGAACCAGCCCCAACACCTAATCCAGGAGAAAATAATACTTTGATTAATAGTGTGGGATAATCAAAAAAACAACAAAAGTGCATAGGAGGAATAAATAAACCTCCTATGCAAATTTTAGCAAACCTATTTATTGACAAAGATCAAATTTAGTATTATAATAAAAAACGTTAAAAATATGCGCTATTAGCTCAGTTGGTAGAGCAACTGACTCTTAATCAGTGGGTCCAGAGTTCGAATCTCTGATGGCGCACCAAAAAAGAAACCATACATTTTAAATGGTTTCTTTTTCTAATTTATTTAAATAAATTTCCCAAGCATCTAAATCATTTTTTTGTTCAAAAAAGTCAAATAAAATCTTTCTTTCAGCTTTATATTTCTCGCATTCTTTTTTCGTTTTTTCTAGAAAAACTATAGTTCTTTTCTCTAATAATTCGATTTTTTTATCCATAGTAATCACCTTCTATAATATATTATAATATAAGAACTATATAAAACGTGTCGAAATATGTAAAAAATGAAGAAAAAATAAAAGACTACACAAAGAAATAAAAATATGTTATAATATTAAACGATTGTGTATTAAATGTATACAAATAAAAATAAAAGGGGTGAGGTTTATGTTAAACATTTATAATACGGACTTAAAAACAAATAAATTTGAAAAAATAAAAGAGTTTAGACCAGGGTCCTGGATTAGTTTAGTAAACCCATCTGAAGAAGAAATAAAAGAGGTTTGCTCAAATTTAAAAATAGAAGATGAATTTATAAAATACCCTCTAGACTATGAAGAACAAGCCAGAATTGATATGGAAGATGATATGACCTTGTTTGTAATAGATGTTCCAATAATAGAAGACAATAAAGAGGAAGAAAAAGTATATACAACAATGCCTCTTGGATTAATTGTAGTAAGAGATGAATTTTTTATTACAGTATCATTAAAGAGAAACAGAATAATAGACAATTTTGAAAAAGGCAAAATTAAAGGGATGTACACATATAAAAAAACAAGATTTGTTTTACAAATATTATACTTGAATGCATCTTACTTTCTAACAGACTTAAAAAGAATAAATAAAAGTGCGGAAAATATAGTAGGTGTACTAAAAAGAACAATGAAAAACGAAGAACTAATACAATTATTAAATTTAGAGAACAGTTTGGTTTATATAACAACATCGCTAAAAGCAAATGAGTTAGTTATGGAGAAAACTGCAAGAGGAAAAATTTTAAAAGCATATGAAGAAGATGATGAAATACTAGAAGATGCAATAATAGAAAATAGACAGGCTATAGAAATGGGTAAAATATATAGTGATATTTTAAACACAACAATGGATGCATCAGCATCTATAATTTCTAACAACTTGAATATAGTTATGAAATTTTTAACGGCAATAACAATTGTACTTTCAATACCAACATTAATAGCAAGTATATATGGAATGAACGTACCTTTACCATTTGCAACAAGTCAACATGGATTTGCAATAGTAATAGGAATATCGTTATTAATATCTTTTGGAACTGTTATGTGGTTAAAAAAGAGAGATATGTTATAGGAGGAATAAAATGTTAAATACAGTAGGGGTAACCGTAAGATTTGGAAAAAGAGTATTATTTGAAGACGTAAATATTAAGTTTACAAAAGGAAATTGCTATGGATTAATAGGAGCTAATGGAGCTGGAAAATCTACTTTTTTGAAAGTGCTATCTGGGGAGCTAGAGCCAAGTAAAGGAGAAGTTTCTATAGATAAAGGAGAACGTTTATCTACTTTAAAACAGGATCACTTTGCATATGAAGAAAGTAGTGTAATTGATACAGTTATAATGGGAAATAATGAACTTTACAGTATAATGAAAGAAAAAGAAGAAATATATGCAAAACCGGATTTTTCAGAAGAAGATGGATTGAAAGCAGCAAAATTAGAAGAAAGATTTGGAGAACTAGATGGATGGAATGCAGAATCAGATGCAGCCACACTACTTAACAATTTAGGAATTCCAGCAAGTATGCATTATAAATTGATGAAAGAAATAGAAGCAAAGGACAAAGTAAAAGTGCTGTTAGCACAAAGTTTATTTGGAAATCCAGATGTTTTATTATTAGATGAGCCAACAAACGACTTAGACTTAAAAAGTATAAATTGGTTACAAGATTTTTTAATTGATTTTGAAAATACTGTTATAGTCGTATCACATGATAGATATTTTTTAAATAAAGTTTGTACACACATAGCAGATGTTGATTTTGGAAAAATTAAAGTTTATCCAGGAAACTACGACTTTTGGTATGAGTCAAGCCAATTAGCATTAAAACAAGCAAGAGAACAAAATAAAAAGAAAGAAGAAAAAATAAAAGAGTTACAAGACTTTATAGCAAGATTTAGTGCAAATGCTTCAAAATCTAAACAAGCAACTTCAAGAAAAAAATCTTTGGAGAAAATACAATTAGAAGAAATAAAAGCATCAAACAGAAAATATCCATATATTGATTTCAAACCAGATAGAGAACCAGGAAAAGAAATACTTACAGTAAAAAATTTATGCAAAAGTGTAAATGGAGAAGAAGTGTTAAAAAATATTTCTTTTTCAGTAAAAGCAGATAATAAAATTGCAGTTTTATCTGACAATGAATTAGCTACAACACTATTATTCCAAATAATTGCAGGAGAAGTAGAACCTGACAGTGGAGAAGTTATATGGGGACAAACAATAACAAAAGACTATTTCCCAAAAGATAATTCATATTTATTTGAAAGAGATGAAATATTAGTAGACTGGCTTAGAAAATATTCTAAAGATCCAGATGAAACATATGTAAGAGGCTTTTTAGGAAGAATGCTATTCTCAGGTGATGAAGCATTAAAAAATGTAAAAGTTTTATCTGGTGGCGAAAAAGTAAGATGTGTATTATCTAAACTAATGCTTTCTGGTGCGAACTTTTTAATTTTTGATGAGCCTACAAACCATTTAGACATGGAAAGCATTACAGCATTAAATGAAGGAATGAAAAAATTCAAAGGAAACTTATTATTTACATCTCATGACCATCAATTAACACAAACGGTTGCAGATAGAATAATAGACTTAAGAAAAGAAAAAGTAATAGACAGAGAATGCACATACAATGAATATTTAGGAATTGAATAAAAAACAAAAAGGAAAGATTTCGGACGGACTTTTTTCTTTCCAGTTTAATGGATAACAAAAAGGAAACTATTAAAAGTTTTTAAATAGTTTCCTTTTTTGGGGAAAGAAAAAGGTCCGTCCGAAATCTTTCGCTCTATTGTTCTGGGTTGAATTTTTTCATAATTTCTTGAATTTTATCATAATTATTATTTAATATATCCAAAAATGCGTCAGCACATTCAGGGTCAAACTGAGTTCCTTTACACTTTTCCAATTCAGCTTTAACAATATCTAAAGATAAAGAGTTTCTGTAAGTCCTTTTTGAAGTCATTGCATCAAATGCATCTGCAACAGCAGTTATTCTTGCTAAATATGGAATTTCTTCTCCTTTTAATTTACCAGGATATCCGAAACCATCAAAACGTTCATGATGATGCTTTACTATAGGTATAATGTCACTGAAAATAGTTGCATTTGATAATATATGAGCACCTATTGCAGGATGATTTTTTATTTCTGAATATTCATCATCTGTTAATTTAGAATCTTTTAGAAGTATACTGTCAGGAACTCCGATTTTTCCTATATCGTGGAATAAACCACCTATTTTTAAATCGTTAAGTTCTTTTTCAGAAAGACCTAACTTTTCTCCTAGTAAAACCGAATATGCAGAAACTCTATCAGAATGACCTCTAGTATATGTATCTTTAGCTTCTACTGTATAACGCAAAGTTTCAATGCTTTCTAAATAAGCTTTTTCTAATTTATCATAAGTATCTTTTAACTCTAAATTGATTTTTCTAATTAAATTCATTTGAGATATTGCTTTTATTCCAGATTCGATAAGTAATAGCAATTGATCAAATTTGTCGCTTTTTTCGCAATATCCTTGAATATCTAGTCTCCTAATAGTTTCTAAAGGAGGTGCTAAATCTTTATGACCAGTAAGTAACAAAATATATAAATCTTTATTAAATTTACGAATTGCTTCTACAACCTGATCACCATGAAGAGGAGTCATAATAAAATCAAGTAGCATTAAATCAAAATGCTCTGTTTTGACTCTTTCTATTGCTTCAATAGGATCAGTTATCCCAACAAAACTATAACCAGACTTAGTTAAAAATACTTTTAAAGAATCTAGTATTCCAGATTCATCATCTACAGCTATAATTTTGTATTGAGAGTTTTCATTTGAATAAATGTTTTTTCTCATAAAATCCCCCCACTAAGAATAATCTTATATGCATTATATTCAAATAATAAGAAAAAAGCAATAAAAAAACGAAAAAAGTTACATAAGTTATATTCACAAAAATGCATTTTTATGCTATAATCATTCAAGATTAAAATATTTGTACATTAGATAAAAATTAAAAGCTAAGAGTTAATATTACAAAATTTGCTTGTAAATTTTGTAGGAGGATGTTGAAATGATTTTTAAAGATTATTATAAAATATTAGGATTAGAAACTAATAAAGTGAACTTAAATGAAGTAAAACTAGCTTTTAGGGAACAAGCAAAAAAATATCATCCAGATGTAAATGGAGGGAACAGCAGAACAGAAGAAAGATTTAAAGACATAAACGAAGCATATAGAGTACTATCTAACCCTTCTAGTAAAAGAAAATATGATAGAATTTGGAATAGAAATATTGGAAATAAGCAAAACCAGAAAGAGAATGAGGAAAACAGAAGTATAGATTCTGTATTTAGTGACTTTTTTAGTATGTTTTTTGGTTCACCAAACAACAACGAAGAAAAAGAAGAAAATAAAACGAAGAGAAAAAATCCAGTTAAAGGAGAAAATATAGAAACAGAAATAAATGTTGGAATAGAAGATGCATACTATGGAACAGAAAAAAAGATATCATTAAGAACAGTAGAACGGTAAAATGAAGACTTTTTCTGTTAAGATACCAGAAGGAATAAGAGATGGAGAAAAAGTAAGACTTTTAGGGCAAGGAAAACAAGGAAAAAATGGTGGAAAAAATGGAGATATGTTTATAAAAATAAACATACAAAACAATAATAAATTTAAGTTACAAGGTTATGATATAGTGACCGATTTACTATTAACACCATGGGAAGCGGCATTAGGGAAAAGAGTAAACATAGACTCCGTTGATGATACAGTTTCTCTATACGTTCCTCCAGGAATACAAAGTGGAGAGAAAGTTAGAATACCACAAAAAGGATATAAAGATGGAAGAGGAAGTAGAGGAGATTTAATAGCAGAAGTAAAAACTGTAGTTCCTAAAAAACTAACAGAAGATGAAAAAGAGTTGTTTGAAAAACTAAAAAGTATTTCAACATTTAACCCGAGAGCAACAAAATAATAATACAGAAAATTTATTTTCAAAGAAAACACACAAATATAATTAGTTATAAAATATTGATTTGACTAAACAGTAATATATAGACAATTGAAAATGTTGACATAAACATAAAAATAAGGTATAATTATAATTGTGATTATACATACGACAAAATACATTATTATATGTAGAAATGAGGTGCTATTATAAGCATGGAGGAATTTATACAGGGAAAACATTTTAGTATAACAGATCCACAAAATGTAAATACAGTAATATATCAAATAAATAAAACACCAAAAGAGGAGTTAAAAGAAAATTCTCCTAAATATACTGTTGAAAGATTAGAATTCACAGAAGAGTTAATGGGAGAAAAAAAGAAAAAAACATTCTATGTAAATGAGCCTAAGCCAGAAGGAAATGAACTTGTAATATTATCTTTTGCAAAGGAAAAGGTAGTAGTAAATGTAGGGTTATTAGAAGAAAATAGTGTAACAATTTCAAAAAAACCAATACCGATGAAATTTAACAATATATATAATGAAGAGGAAACAGAATATAAAGATGTCGAGTATACACCTAATTTAAAAAGACCTATATCTATTATAGATCCAGAAACAACAGAAGAGGTAAAACCAGTATTATATTTTGATGAAAAAACGAATGAAGTCAAAGGAAAATGTAAATTAAAACCTTTTAAAAATTATTTTGCATTTGAAATAAGAGAAAGTAAAGATTAATTAAGGAGGACAAATTATGGTAAACAATGAGACTACAAATGTAGATCATCATAAAATTAGAGCATGCTTAGCTACAATAGAAGCAGGAATGAAAGAATTTAATCCAATGCAGAGCACAGAATTGGCAATAAGAGCATATTTAAAAGAAAATCCAATTGCAAAAATAGAAGTAAAGGAAATTGGACCAAAAGAGAGAGCAGCATTAAAAGCAGCAGCAAAAAAAGCAATGTCTACTTCAGAAAGAATTAGAGAATAACAATCATACAAATGAAAAGGTGATAAGTTATGAATTATAAAGTTAAAAGTGCCTTAGAAAAAAGTAAAATGGCATTAATAATAGCGTTAGCAATATGGATTGTTTTATCCATATTGCTTTCTGCGCCTATGGCGGTTAGTATAAAAGAAGCAACAATTAACGGAAATATTGATATTAACAAATTTTTTGATATATTATTTTCTAATATAGGTTCAATAGGCTCGAATATGTCGAAAATATTTTTACCAGAGTATTCATCTATTTATTGGAGAACAGAAGGATATGTGACAGTAGGTATATTAGTTATGCTAGCGGTAGGAATTTTAAAGTCAATGCCAAAAAATGAATACACAGATATTGAACATGGATCAAGTGACTGGGCCTCAGGAGAGCAATATAGTGTTTTAAATAAGAAAAAAGGAATATTACTTGCAGAAAATCATTATTTACCAGTAGATAAGCGAGGAAACGTAAATGTATTAGTAGTAGGACGGTTCAGGATCTGGTAAATCTGCATCATATGTTATTCCAAATGCATATCAACTTCTAGGATCATATGTATTTACAGACCCAAAAGGTGAACTATACGATAAAACTGCAGGATATTTAAAAAGTCAAGGTTATGATATAAAAATATTTAATTTAGTGAACCCTAAAAATAGTGATGGATACAATCCTCTAATGCATATACAAAGTGAAATAGATGTAGATGTTATAGCAAATACAATAGTAAAAGGTCAAAGTGATGTAAAAAATCAATCTGATCCATATTGGGATGATATGGCAGAAATGTTATTAAAAGCATTAATATATTATTTATTGGCAACAAGACCACCAGAGGAACAAAATTTAGCAAGTTGTGCAGAATTAGTTAGAGCAGCTAATAATAGTGGAGCAGGAAATTTATTAACAGAGCTTATGAACCAATTGCCATATGATCATCCTGCTAGAATGAATTATAAATCTATAGAAATTGCGCCAGATAAAACATATAGTTCTATTCTTTCTTCACTTCAATCAAAACTTGGTAAGTTCGATTCAAAAGAAATAGCAGAGCTTACTTCTACAAATACAATAAATTTTGAAGAAATAGGAAGCAAAAAAACAGCAGTTTATGTAATTTCATCAGATACACATGCAGCATATGATTTCTTGCTTACAATATTTTTCTCGCAAATGATACAAAGATTATATGATTTTGCAGACTTAAATGGAGGAGCATTACCACAACCTACATATTTTATATTAGACGAGTTTGCGAATATTGGTAGAATACCAGATTTTGATAAAAAAATATCAACTTCAAGAAGTAGAAAAATATCATTTAGTGTTATATTACAAAACCTAGACCAATTAGAAGCTGTTTATGAAAAATCGCATGAAACAATAATTGGTAACTGTGATACTACTTTATTCTTGGGAAGTAACTCACAGAAAACGGTGGAATATTTTTCTAAAGAACTGGGAGAGAAAACAATTAATAGAGATAGTTGGTCAGTTAGTAAAGACAAAAACATGTGGAGACAAGGCTATAACAAATCAGACCAAGTTATGGCAAGGGCACTTATGACACCAGATGAACTTAGAAGATTAGATAATGATATGTGTATTATATTTGAAAAAGGAATTAAACCAATAAAAGCAAGAAAATACTATTACTTTAAATATGATACTTTAAGGTTAGTAAATAGATTCGCATGCAGTCATAATGATATAGATCCAATAGACAGAGGAATTTGGAGAAAATATAATCCATATAATCCTTATGTGGAAAGCAGTGAAGAAGAAAAAGCAAATGATACAAAAATAGAATCACTAGATGATTTATTCGAAGATGATAATGATGCTCCGATTTTACCACAAGGCAATGAAGACCTAGAAAATGACCAAAAACAAGAAAATGGTAATGAATTATCATACGATGTGCAAAAAGAGTTAGAAGCAAAATTCGATGAGTTGTTCGGGGCTTTGGAAGATGATGATAATTAGTTAAAAGGTGAGCTGAAAAGTTCACCTAAAATTATATAAGGGAATAATATGATAATTGGAATTGATTTAGATGATACAATTGCAAAAACAGAAGAAACTCTATTTAAATATGCAAAAATATATAATAAAGAAGAGAATATACTGTATAAAATTGATAGGAATAAATGGGATTGGAATAAAGCTTTTGGCTGGAATGATAAAAATGTGGAAAAGTTTTTTGAGAAATATTTAAGAAAGATTTTTAAAGAAGTAGAAATAAAAGAACAGGCAAAAGAAATAATAAACACATTAAAAAAAGATGAAAACAAAATAATAATTATAACTGCAAGAAATAGTGAAAATGTAAAAGATGTGCATGAGATTTGTGAAAAATGGCTAAAAGATAAACAAGTGGAATTTGACAAAATAGTAATTAATGGAGAAGATAAAGCAAAAGAGTGCAAAGAAAATAAAATAGACATATTTATAGACGACCGGAATATACCATTGTGAAAATGTGTATAGTAATTTAAAAATACAAGTATTATTAATGAATAGCATATATAACAAAGAATATGAGAATCCAAATATAAAAAGAGTATATAATTGGAAAGAAATATATAATGAAATAAGCAAATATAAAGAAAAAATCTCTTAATGTTTAATTAAGAGATTTTTTAATTTTACATAGGTATTTCAATAAAAAATGTTGTTCCTTTTCCTTTTTTTGTTTCATATCTTAAATTACCATTAAAGTGTGCTTTAATATTTGAATAAGACATAAATAATCCAAGACCGGTTCCGTTTTTCCCTTTTGTTGTTACCATTTCCTTGAACAATTTTTCTTGAACAGTTTCTGGTAATCCGCCAGCAAAGTCTTCTATTTTAAATACTATATTGCTATTTTCTTTGTATATTGTAAAATTAATATTTTCATTAGATTTACCCTGAGTTTGATAAGCTTGAATTGCATTAGAAATTATATTATTAATTACTTGTACTAAACTATTTATATTTCCCTTTACAGAAGTATTAACATCTATGCTTGCTTGAGAATTTAGATTTATTAAAGCATTTTTTAATTCATGTTTCATTAATATATCTACATAATTTATAAGTTCCTTTACTGTAAATCCGTTAGAAGTTTGTTCTGAAAATGCAACAGCTTGTCCTTTTATAGCTGTAATAACATCAGACATATAAGATAAATGAGTTCTAATTTTATCTATCCATTCATTCATATCTTTTGCTATATCATGATGATCTTGTATAGTTACTTCTGGATCTCCAATACTTGCATCATATTCTTTAATTAAATCAGACAACCCTTCTGCAGCTCCTGCTATAGACATTATAGGAGTTTTTAAGTTATGAGCAATACCACCAATCATCTGTCCAAGAGAAGCCAAACGCTCCTTTTCTATAAGCATATCTTGATTATTTTTTATTGTTTGCATGTCTATAGTGTGTTGAGTAATATCTTTTAAAAGAATAAGAATTCCCAAGAAGTTTCCATTAGTTTCAATAGAATTTATTTCTATATGGAAATACTTATTTATATCAGTGAAATGCTTTTCTAAAACTATAGTTTTATCTGATTTTTTTACTTCTTCAATAGAGTTTAATAAAACTTCAGAATTGATTTTTAAATTTTTATATTCATTTATTAATTCAAATAAATCCCTATTTCTTATGTCTGCAGATTCAGATGAAAATGTTTTTAAGAAAGTTTTGTTAAAATCTGTAATTTTATTGTCTTCATTAATAACTATGTAAGAATCAGATATTTTATCTACAACATTTTGCAAAGCAATAGGGGCTACACTTAAAAAGTTAAATTTAAATATAGCAAATGTTATTAACAGTATTTCTATTGCAAAAGAAATAGGTGTTACATATATTGATAAATCTAATATGCCAAATGTGGCTATAATATTAATTAGAAGTGAAATGATGGCTCCTGCACATATTAGAAGAGATTGTCTCGAAAAGAAACCAGAATTTCTTATACTGTAATATAATAAATAAAATATACTTATGGCAATGCAAGTATAACTATAAATAGTATGTATATAAAAGTATGGACCAAAAATAGTTTCTTTAGGGTTAGTAGAATATTCAACATAAAATAAATGATGCAAGTCATTAGTCCATAGTATTAACAAAGATAATAGAGGTATTACAAATAAAAGTAAATATTTTTTTGTGAATTTTATTTTAGTATTTGCAAATACTTTGCCTGTAAAAAGCAGGCTAAGAGGTAGAAAGCAAATACCAATATATGCAATATAATCAAAATATATTGGATTGATGTATTTTGAAAAACAAATTTGTAATATTAAGCTTATGTTCCATAGAATTACAAGTACAAAGTTTATTGTAAAAATTTCAGTTAGTTGATTTTTATTTTTAGCTTTTCTTGTATAAATATTAACAAGAAAAATTAAAATAGTTGAAATTAGTAATAGACATATATAGATAATATTTTGATTCATTTCTTTAACCTCCTACAATATATTTAATAAATTTTCAATATATTTTTTATCTATTTTATCCCATTCAAAATGTATTTTGTCAAAGAATGCCTTTGATATTTCATTTTTTATTTTTATATTAGAAGAATAAACTAATTCTTTGTTTTTATTTAAATCGTTTGTTATATGAGATATTGTATCTTTGTTTTCTGACATTTGTAAATCCTTATTTAAAATGCTTTTAAAATCTTCATTACTTACCACTTTTATTAGATTATCCGGTATCATTTTTAATAAATCAGATATATAAACATGGTTGCTATTATAAATATGTAAAACATTTATCAAAGGAGATACATTTTCTATACTCTTAACAATGGCTTTGGCAAGATTATCTACAGGACTAAATTCGGCATAATTATCCAATATATAGTCTGGAACAGCACCTATCTCTATAAAAGCTTTTAATCTATTCAAAAATGCATTCTCAGATGAATTAGGTTGGAATTTACCATCTAAAGATCTACTAGTTATATTTCCAACTCTTAAAATAAGCGCATCTAATGTATGACTGTATATATTTTCTAAAATTAATTTTTCTGCTTCAAATTTGCTACGTATATAAACATTATTTAATGATTGTCCAATATATAAATCTTTTTCAGTAAAATTAATATCCTTTTCAAATGTATTTTCTTGAATTCCTAAATCAGTTAAGGTATTACCCGAAACGCTTATTGTAGAAATTTGAATTAATTTTTTATTAAATTTTTTACAAAAAGTTATTAAATTTTTTACACCAGTTACATTAATTTTTTCAAACTCACTATAGTATCCATAATGTTTTACTATTGCCGCGCTATTAATAACACAAGAAATGTTATTTGCCAAAGATTCTTCTTGCTCGGTAGTAAGCGCTAGATTATCAACAGTTATGTCTGATGTTATTATAAATAATCTTTTATTTAGTAAATTATCATGTTTATTGTTAAAATAATAATGCAATTTGCTCATAAGCTTATCAGTAGTATTTGTAGAATTATTGGAATCCTTTCTAACTATACAATATACTGAAGAATCAGTATTACTTAATATATAATCTAATATATGAGCTCCTAAAAATCCAGTAGCCCCAGTTAATAAAACATTACCAATTTGGCTGTTATGAACTTTAGTTGCATTAGTTAAATTATTATTTTCTAATACTTGATTAATATTGGTAAAATCATAGCTTTTATAATATTCCTGAGGTGAATTTTTTGCTGAGTCTATAGTATCAATCCTTAAGGCTAAAGACTTAATTGTATTATACTTAAATATATCAGCATAAGATATATTTAAATTATGATTTAAAAGTTCAATTTGCATTTTTAATGCTAGAATCGAGTCACCACCAATATTAAAGAAATTTTCATCTATACTAATTGGAGAAATAGATAATAAGTTTTCCCATATTTTTAACAATAAAGATTCTGTCTCTGTTTCTGGAAGAATAATATTATCATTAATAACAATACTAGGAGCAGGCAAAGAATTTTTATCAATTTTACCATTTGGAGTATATTTAAAAAATTCTAATTGAGTTAAAAAAGCAGGTACCATATAAGCAGGCAAAACTTTGCTCAAATAGTTTTTTAGCTCTGATGTGGATATTTTAAATTTAGATGTAAAATATCCACACAAAAGTTGACGCTCAGAAGAATCAGTCTTTATGCAAACAGCAACATTATCAATATTAGGGAATGTAAGAATTTGCTTTTCTATTTCTCCTAATTCTATTCTTAAGCCTCTCAATTTTACTTGAGAATCAACTCTACCAAGGCAGTCTATCTCACCATTAGGTAGCCATTTTGCAATATCACCAGTATTATATATTGTATCATTTTCTATGAATTTATTTACAATAAACTTTTCTGATGTCAATTTAGTTCTGCCTAAATACCCATTAGAGACACCATCTCCACCAATATATAATTCACCAGGAACACCTATAGGTAAAACATTAAGGAATTTATCTAAAATGTACATTTGAGTATTGGCAATTGGCTTGCCTATATTTATAGAATTGATTTGAGACAAATTCTTTATTGAAGACCATACTGTTGTTTCAGTAGGACCATACATATTATAAATTTCAGAGTTAGTTATATTCTTTAATTCTTGCAACAATTTATAAGGGAAAGGCTCACCACCTAACATTATTACAGAAAGGTTTTTAATAAAATCTAAATTAGTAGGATCACTTAAAAGCAAAGCCATTCTAGAAGGGGTAGTTTGAAGCATCTTTACATTGTTATCAATACATAATTTATTAAGAAATTTTGGGATGTTTTGCTCTGTCTCAGTTGCTATAACAACTTTTAATCCTTTTACTAATGGAAGTAGAGACTCTAATACAAAAATATCAAAACACATAGTTGTAACAGAAACAATTGTATCTCTAAAATTAATAGTATTAAAAGTGCCCTGAATAAAGTTGTTAACATTTTTTTGAGTGATCATAACTCCTTTAGGTTTTCCAGTAGAACCAGAAGTATATATTACATAAGCTAAGTCATTGCATGAATTTATAACATCTAGATTTGTACAGGGATTTGAGTAAATAGTATTGTTAACCAAATCTATTGGCAATGAATTTGGAAGATCATTAAAATGTTCTTTAACAGAATTTTGTGTAAGTAATAACTTTAGTGAGCTGTCATTTATCATATAAGTTATTCTACTTTTTGGATAAGTTGGATCAATTGGTAGATATGCAGCTCCGCTTTTTAAAACCGCTAAAATAGAGATAATCATTTCTAAAGAACGATTAACCATAATTCCAACTATGTCATTTCTTTCAATTCCCTGCTCTCTTAAATAGTAAGCCAAGCTATTAGCTTTTTCATTTAATTCTCTATAAGTTAAACAATTATTTTCAAAAACAACAGCAATATTATCTGGAGTTTTTTCAACTTGTTCTTCAAATAATTGAGATATTGTTTTGTTTTTATCATAATCTGTTTTGGTATTATTAAAGTCAAATAAGATTTTATTTTTTTCATCTTCAGAAAGTACACATATGTCTGATATTTTTATATCATTATTATCTAATAAACTATTTACAATATTTATGTAATGAGTTGACATGTTTTTTATAAAGCCTTCATCAAATAGTTTCGTAGCATATTCAAATGAAATGTTAAAAACATCATCGCTTGGAACTATTTCTAAAGATAAATCGAATTTAGAAATCTTTAAATCTGGAATATAATATTTAGCACTTATTCCATCAAAATTGACTGGTAAATATCCATTATTCTGATAAATAAACATTGTATCAAATAGAGGATTTCTGCTAGTATCTCTAGGTATCTTTAATTTTTTTACTAATTCATCAAAAGGATACTCTTGGTAATGATAGATTTCTAAACATTTGCTTTTAATTGTTTTAATAAAGTCATTGAAACTTAAACCACTATCTATTTTTACCTTTAGTGGTAAACTATTAACAAACATTCCAACTATATTGTAAAGCTCGCTAGATGTTCTATTTACAATAGGAGTTCCTACAACAATATCCTCTTGAGAAGAATATTTATATAGTAACACATAATAAGCTGATAAAAGAATCATATAAGGAGTAACACCTAATTTTTGTGCTAGAGATTCTATTTTCCTTGTAGTTGTGCTATCAAAGCTAGCATAAACTTTATTTCCCTCGAAAGATTGTACTGCTGGTCTAGTTTTTGTAGGAAGGTTAAGTACAGGAATATCATCTTTAAATTGATCTAACCAATAATTTTCTGCAGATATAAAACCTCCATTTTTTAGTTTATTAGATTCCCAAACAGAATAATCCTTGTAATCTATTTTTAATTCAGAAAGTTCTCCTTCATTGTATAATTTACAAATATTGTTAACTAATATAGATAAAGATGTTCCATCTGATATAATATGATGCATATCTATCATTAAAAAAGCTTTGCCATTATCTAGTTCTAATAATCTTGCTCTAAAAAGAGGAGCTTTTGATAAATCAAATGGCTTTACAAAATCTAAAAATCTACTTTCAATTTTATTTTCATTTATAATGTCTGAATCTAATTCTAAATTAAAATCAAGTTTATCTTTTATTTTTTGAACAACATTATTATTTTCTATTTCAAAATAAGTTCTCAAAGAAGGCTGAACTTTTACTAACGCATTAAATGCATTTTTTAATTTTTTTATATCAGGAAGCTTATCTAATAGTAATCCGCCAGAAATATTATATAAAAGTGAGCTATTTCCAGCAATATTAGATGCATAATATGTTCTTTCTTGAGCAGAAGAAACAGGATAAGAACTATTGTTATCCGTAATATGTGTTATGCTGTCTGAATAAGAAGCGGATTTTGAAGTAATAACGTCAGACAAATCTTTAATGATAGGATTCTCTAACACATCTTTAACAAAAATTTGTACACTAAGTTCACTATAAATTTTTGCACATAAATTTATAGCTGTTAAAGAATCTCCTCCTAATTCAAAGAAAGAATCAGTTATGCTAATATTTTTAATTGTTAATATATTTTCTAATATTTTTATTAATATTTTATCTGTATTATTTCTAGGTGAAATTATACTTTTACATCTAGTTTCTATAATTGGTTCTGGCAAACTTTTCCTGTCAATTTTTCCATTAGGAGTGTAAGGAATTTTTTCCAATTTAACAAAATATTGAGGCACCATATACTTTGGCAATTTTTTTTGTAAAGTATTTCTAAGATTTGTTAAATCAATTTCTGCAGTAGATGTAAAATACGAACATAAAAACTCATGTCCATCTCCAGAAATCTTTTTTACTACAATACAATTAGTTATATTCTCAAAGTTAATTATTTCGTTTTCTATTTCGCCTAATTCTATTCTAAGGCCCCTTATTTTTACTTGATTGTCGCATCTTCCAAGACATACAATTTCACCATTAGGTTGAAAATATCCTAAATCACCAGTCTTATAAAGTTTTATAGTACTACTAGAAAATTTATTTAGTAGGTAACTTTTTTTTGTCAAGTTTTCATTGTTTAGATATCCAAGTCCAACTCCATCACCAGATATATATATTTCACCAGGAGTGTTTATAGGACAAACATTTAAATTTGTATCTAGAATGTAAACTTGTGTATTGTATAAAGGATGTCCTATAGTAATGTGATTATAGTTTGTAACATCTGTTAAAGTTGAAAAAACAGTAGTTTCGCTAGGTCCATATCCATTGTATATAATTGGAGAACATAAATCTTTTAGTTCATTTACTAAAGAAATAGGCAGTTGTTCTCCAGCAAGAGTTATAAATTTCAAATTTGAAAGAGATGGAATATCATCAATATTATTAACTAGCAATTGCATTCTAGAAGGCGTAGTTTGAATTATTTCTATATTGTTCTTTTCGATTAAGTTATTCAATAATCTAGGAATTGTTTGTTCCTGTTCATTTGCAATTACTAATCTTAATCCTTTTTGAAGTGATACTAATGTTTCAAAAATAAATATATCAAAACTTACTGTTGTAACAGATACAATTGTTCTATAAACATTTTCTCTCAAATATTGTACATAATTATTACAGTAATTAGTAAGGTTAGATAATGATTTGTAAATTAGCATTACCCCTTTAGGTTTTCCAGTAGAACCAGAAGTATATATAATGTATGCTAAATCATCAGGTTCATTTATATTTATTAAATTATCTTTATTAAAATTGTATAATTCATTATCAAGCTCAACAAATAATTTGTTATCAAAAGTTACTTTGTTTTCCAATTTTTTAAAAGTTAATAATAGTTTTGCATTACTGTTACTTAACATATATTCAATTCTGTCTTGAGGATATTCTGGGTCTATTGGAATATAGCAAGCACCAGCTTTCAAAACAGCAAGAATAGATACAATCATTTCTAAAGAACGATTTACCATAATACCTACAATATTATTTCTTTCAATTCCATTTTCTCTTAAATAGCAAGCCAAACTATTAGCTTTTTCGTTTAATTCTCTATATGTTAATTTTTGATCCTCAAAAACAACGGCAATATTATCTGGAGTTTTTTCTACTTGTTCTTCAAATAATTGAGTAATTGTCTTATTACGTGGATAATCTGCATAAGTATTATTAAAATCATATAATATTTTTTCCTTCTCATCAGGAGTTACAATCTCAATGTATTTTAATTTAACAGTTTCATTTTCTAAAATTTGATTTATAATATGTAAAATTCTAGCATGAATAGAACAAATATCATCAATAGAATATTTGCTTATTAAGTAATCATATGCAATATTTATATTTCCCGTATCATTCATATCATAAAGGTGAATATCAATATCATCAGAAATATAGTCATTTCCAATCCAAGTTGAATCATAATTAATGCCAGCAGACTGTTTATTACTTCTAACATTTTGATATGAAAGTAGAATATTATATAAATTTGGAATTGTATTATCTTTTTTTCTTAAATTTTCTAATATATATTGATAAGGATACTTTTGGTGTCTAAATATTTTTAAAAAGTCGGTAGAAATATTTGATAAAAATTCCGAAAATGAATTTTCATGATTAATAGAAATTCTAAAAGGAACTGTACTAATATACATACCAGTTGTTTGTTTCTCTTTAAAATTTCCTCTGTTTAGTATAGGAGTTCCAATAGTAAAATCATCTAATGAAGATACTCTTGAGATGTAAAGAGAAAAAACAGCCATGAAGAAATTAAAAGCAGAAGCTTTATTTTTTTTGCAAAAATCGTTAATTAAATGCATAGTTTCTTTTGGTATAACAAACTGTTTTCTTTTGGCCTTGCACTCTAAAGAAGAGTTTTCTTTTTCGACACTAATAGAAGGAATTGTAGCAACTTCTGGAACTGTTTCAAAAATGCTATTCCAAAACTCTTCATCCTTTTTGAATTTTTCACTATTTAAATATTCTTGTTCAGAAAAAATATAATCTATGTAAGAAGGATTTGTTCCTTCAATATCTTGAGAATTAACTAGTTTTTCATAGTAACCCATAATTTCATTAACAACAAGACCAGCTGTCCAAGCATCAGAAATTAAATGGTGAGCTGTTATAATAAAACCACCATGGTTATCTTCAAATTTAAATAATTTAAAATTGTATAAAAAATTATCTAAAACATTAAATTGTGTATTAGACATTTGCTTTTCCAAATGCTTTACATCATTAGTAGAAGAAACTGAAACTATATCTACATCAAAGTTAATAAAGTCATCAACATACTGTTGAACAGTACTATTTTGCATAGTAAATTTTAGTTTAAAACTATCATTATTTTCAACAAATAAATTTATAGCACTCTTTAATGCATTAAAATTCACTTCTTGTAAAATTGTTACGCTACCGGTAATGTTTTCGATAGGAGTCTCCTTATAGAACTCACCTGTTAGCCATATAGACTTTTGTGGGTTTGTTAAGTTATACAATTTCTTTTCCATAATATCACCTTTAATAATTTCTATAAAATTTATATCGCGAAAATGCTTATAAATCAAGCTTTCTACTAAATTGTAACATAAAATACAAACTAATGTAAACTGTTTGACACAAAGATATAAAAACAAACAATTTTCGACAAATCGGAATTTGTGTGATTAAAATACCAGATTTAGGAAATGATATTATAAAAGGAGATTTTGTATGTACGAATATAAAAAAAGACAAAGTAAATTTAAAAGAATATTTCTAAATTTTATTTTAATTGTAATTGTTGCTGCTGCAAGTATATTTATTTATGATATGTATACAAATATTGATGTGTATTCAGTAGAAGAAGAGGAAAATAAAGCAATAAAATTATCTTCAAATAAAAGTGACATACAATCAGAAGAAGAGGATACAACAAAGATTCTGGAGAAAACAATTAAATGTGTTGTTGGAATTTCAAAAATAAAAAATACAGGGAGTTCTATATTTTTAAACAACAGCACCTCAGAACTAGGACTCGGAACTGGAATGATTGTGTCTGAAAATGGTTATATATTAACAAATTGGCATGTTGCTGGAAATAAATATAGTAATTGTTATGTAACATTAGATAATGGTAATGTATATAATGGTAATGTAACATGGGCAGATAGTGATTTAGACTTAGCTATTGTAAAAATATCAGCATCTAATCTAAACTATATAAGTTTAGGAGATTCAGACAACATAAAAATAGGCGAAAAAACCTATGCCATAGGTAATCCTATAGGAGTTGAATTTCAAAGAACAGTTACATCTGGGATAATAAGTGGCGTAAATAGAACAGTAAAAATAGAGGAAAATAATGAAGCTTCATATATGGAAGACTTAATACAAACAGATGCAACCATTAATCCAGGAAATAGCGGAGGACCATTAATAAATGCCACAGGAGAAGTTATTGGAGTAAATTCAATAAAAATAAAAGAAGCAGAGGGGATTGGATTTGCAATACCTATAAATATTATAAAACCTATTTTAGAAAGTTTTGCTTTAAACGGAAGTTTTGAAGAAGCTTATCTGGGACTATTTGCATATGATAAAGAAGTTATACCATATTTGGAGTCTAATATAGATTTCGATTCTGGTATTTATATAGCACAAATTTCTGTAGATGGACCAAGTAAAACATCAGGACTTAAAGTTGGAGATATTATAACTAAAATAGACGATATATCTATAAATAAAATGAGTGAACTTAGAAATTATATTTATACTAAAAAGGTGGGAGATGAAGTTAGCTTAACAATTCTAAGAAACAAAAAAGAAAGAGTCATAAAAATAAAACTTGGCAAAAAAGCTTAAAAAAGATAAAATGTCAAAATACCATTTATATATTGATAAAAATAATGTTTAATGATAAAATTTATAAATAAAATAAATATTTAGTATGTATGTGGAGGAATTGCGATGCAAAGAACTCAAATTAAAGAAATTTTTAGAAATGCAAAAGAATATATAGGAAACGAAATTAGTGTTTGTGGTTGGATTAGGCAGATAAGAGATTCAAAGAAACTTGGGTTTATAGAATTGAACGATGGTAGCTTCTTTAAATGCATTCAAGTTATTTTTGAAGAAGATAAAATAAGCAATTTTAAAGATGTTGCTAAACTAAGTATAAGTTCAAGCATTTTAGTAAAGGGAGATTTGGTAGAGACACCAGAAGGAAAACAACCTTTCGAAATTCATGCAAAAGAAATAGAAATTTTAGGAGCATCAGATTTAGATTATCCAATTCAAAATAAAAGGCACACATTTGAGTATTTAAGAACAGTTGCACATTTAAGACCTAGAACGAATACTTTTATGGCAGTATTTAGAGTAAGATCTTTAGTTGCATATGCAATTCATAAATTTTTCCAAGAACAAGGATTTGTATATGTTCATACTCCATTAATAACAGGAAGTGACTGCGAAGGTGCAGGAGAAATGTTTAAAGTAACAACTATGGATTTAGATAATATCCCAAAAAATGAACAAGGAGAAGTTGACTATACACAAGATTTCTTTGGAAAATCAGTAAATTTAACTGTTAGTGGACAATTAAACGGAGAAATGTTTGCGACAGCATTTGGAAATATTTATACATTTGGACCAACATTTAGAGCAGAAAATTCTAATACTCCAAGACATGCAGCAGAGTTCTGGATGATTGAACCAGAAATGGCTTTTGCAGATTTAAGTGATAATATGGATGTAGCAGAAGCAATGGTTAAATACATTATAAAATATGTAATGGAAAATGCTCCAGAAGAAATGGAATTCTTTAATAAATTTATAGAACCAGGATTAATAGATAGATTAGAAAATGTTGTTAATAATGAATTTGAAAGAATAACATATACAAAAGCAATAGAACTATTAACTCCATATAAAGACCAATTTAAATATCCAGTAGAATGGGAAGCAGGACTTCAAACTGAGCACGAAAGATTTATAACAGAGAAAATTTATAAAAAACCAGTATTTGTTACAGACTATCCAGCAGGAGTAAAAGCATTTTATATGAAACAAAATGCAGACGGAAAAACAGTTGCAGCAGTAGATTTGTTAGTACCAGGAGTTGGAGAAATTATTGGAGGTAGTCAAAGAGAAGAAAACTATGAGGTATTAATAAATAAAATTAAAGAACAAGGAATGAATGAAGAAACATATAAAGCATATCTAGATACAAGAAAATATGGAACAGTTGTACATTCAGGATTTGGTCTAGGATTTGAAAGAATGGTAATGTATTTAACAGGAATGTCTAATATAAGAGATGTAATTCCTTTCCCAAGAACTACAGGAAATGCAGAGTTTTAATTTAAAAATAAAAAACAGATTAAATCATTTATATTGTTTAATCTGTTTTTTTATATACTAGAAAATTTCTTATTTCCTAGTATATAAAAAATGCTATAGTCGCTATTGCCTTTGAGATTTCTTCATTTTATTCGGAAACTCAAATCGGCGAGAACAAAGGGCGACTAAAGTCGCTTTGTTCTATACTAGAAAATTTCTCATTTCCTATAGATTAAATTTTAATTAATATTACGCCAAGAATTGTTAATAAGCTAATAAACAATTTATAATATAATGTTTTTTTATCTTTATCTATAAAGTATTCATAGATTGTATTAAAAATAATTGTTAAAGTTAAGAGTGGTGCTACAACAGATACATCACCATATTCGTAAGCTTTAACAGAAGAAATAAGCATAATGCACCATGAAAAACTAACTAATAAAAATTTTTTCTTATTATATAAATTAAATTCATTTTTTAAATCTTTTATAGAAAGTTTACTAAATACTTTAATTATAAATGCTGGTATTAGTACAGTGAAAACAGTATAAATACCAATGTTGAAGTTTTTTGCTATATTTACATTAATAAACATTGCGACAGCAAATAAAAAGTTTGAAATTACTGACATTATAAAATATTTATTAAATTCAAATTTACCAGATTTATTTAGAGACAATAGAAAATTTGATGCAATTATTAAAATTATACCAAAAACTCTTTTAATTACAAAATCTTCTTTAAGGAATATAAATCCAAATATTACTAAAAATACAGTAGATAATTGTTTTAACATACTAAAAGTAGAAGGGTCAAGACCATATCTAGCCTCTATATTTAATCTATCTGTTACTGCATAAATAATAGTAACTATTCCTACGATAAGATAAACCGTTCCATCACTAGGAAGTTTAAAAGCAAAAAATGGAGATAATATTAATGCAAAAATAGCTGTAAAAAATTCTAATAAAATAGTTAATGCTGATGCATTTTTCATTTCTCTATTTACACTTTTAAAACCTTGAGCAAAAAAAACAGCAAAAATTAAATATATAATAATCCATAAAATATAATTCAAAGTTGTTACCTCCAATTATAGTGTTAACAATTTTTCAATTATAATTTATAACAGTAAAAATAAAATGTGTCAAGAAAAGGTATGATGACCCAATTGTGAATTAGGAACAATTATAAAATTGCTCCTAAAACTAATATTCCAATATTATCATTATAAATTTCATTAAATTGACTAATAGGAAGAGGGTTTTCACCAAGACCTGCTTCTATTGTATATCCAGGCCTTCTATACTCTTGCAAAAACCAATCTTTATATCCTGCAAAACTAGAATTGTATGGAACTTCACTTAGAGCATAACCACTAACTTGTGCAAAAATTTCACCAATTTGCTCTGCCTCTTGAGTAGCATAATTTTGAAACTGCCAATAAATTTCTTTGCCTTGGGTGTGGTATGCAAGTGTTAGCCTAAAATTATGAAGTCTAGTAAAATTATATATAGCAATTGCTTCAGGGGCTACTAAAGGCTCAGAGCCCACATAATCTCGTGGGGCAGGGGAAGTAAAACCTTGTGCAAATTTAATTCTTTTGGCTTCTTCCCAACCAGCGGGAAACTGCAAATTCAAGTCAATTCCACGAATATTAGCTTTCCAACCACTAGGAAATGGAATAGAAGGGTAATTATTTGCAATAGCTTTAGCAATATTATATATACTAGAATTAGGCTTTGTTTGACCAGTAACCAAATTTACGCCATCTGGATTACACATAGGAACAATATATATAGAGGTATCATTAAAAATATTTCTAACGTTGTATCCAAATAAAGTTGAATTATTAACTAATGCTAAACAAAAATTTTCTACAAACTTCATAAGCAAAGGAGAAGTAATCCACTCATTTGCATGTATAGAAGCACTATAAAAAACTTCTGTATCACCGGTTCCAAGTCTTATGTATGGAATAGAATTATTAAGAACACTAGAGCCAATGGAACCTATCTCTAAAAATGGGTATATACTAGAAAGTGCATTAATATTGAGTTGCAATATATTTGCACTATAACTTATATTTGTAGGAACAATATTTCCAAAAGGAACTGTAATTTGCTGACCTATTTGCAAATTATTGGGTGAAATACCAGGATTTGCAACAATAATTCTATTCACTGTTGTAGAAAAACTATTTGCGATACTATACAGTGTATCGCTTTGCTTTATAGTATATGAAGTTCTTCCATTTATATATGGAAATAGTGCATCCCAAGTAGAAGAGCCAACAACTCCATCTGGGGTTAATCCAAAATTTCTTTGAAATCTCCTAACAGCAACTTGTGTTAAAAGACCAAAATTACCATCTATATTTCCAGAATAAAATCCTAATTTCATTAAAGTACTTTGCAACAATTCCACCATAGGACCAGTTGAACCTAAACTTAATGTTTCCATTTAATCACCTAAAATATAATATTATGAAATAATAAAATTTATGATATAATACGTATGATAAATTGTAATTTGCTTAACTTTTTATTTGCTCTATGTTAAACGAGCTATAAATTTAAACTGCCCCATTCTTTGTCGGATTAATGAAAAATTTATTTTTCATTAATTTGTTCAAAGATAACACTATTAATTTTTACAAAC
>CAKOVK010000007.1 GCA_934121925.1 uncultured Clostridia bacterium | reverse complement strand
CCGACAAAGAATGAGGCAGTTTAAATTTATAGCTCGTTTAACATAGAGCAAATAAAAAGTTAAGCAAATTACAATTTGTTTGACTTTTATATGCTGAAATGCTAAACTAATATTTAATAGCAAGGAAGGAATTTAATGAAGAATCAAAAGAAAATAAAAATAATAAAAATAACATTAACAGCTGTAATATTAATAGTACTTGCAATATTTTTTTGGAGAATTGCTCCGTTTATGAAAGATTTGTCTACAACAGAAGGTCAGATTGCTTTTAGAAATAAAATAAACAGCATGGGATTTTTAGGACTGCTATTATTATTTAGCTTGCAAGTATTGCAAATATTGTTGGTAGTATTGCCAGGAGAACCTTTTGAGGTGCTTGCTGGAATGTGTTATGGCACATGGGGTGGATGGCTATTTATAACTTTATCTGTACTTATTACTACGATAATAATATTTTTTTCTGTAAGAAAATTAGGGAAAAAATATTTATACAATTTTTTTAAAAAAGAAAAAGTAGAAAAAATAATGAGTAGTAAATTATTAAAAAATGAAACTAATTTAGAAATGGTTTTATGTTTAATATTTTTGCTTCCAGGAACTCCAAAAGATTTATTTGTGTATATAGGTGGACTATTACCAGTAAAACCATTAAGGTTTATATTAATAGCAACACTTGTAAGATTTCCATCAGTAATTACATCTACAATGGTAGGAGCAAATATTACAAAAGGAAATTGGAAAATAAGTTTACTAATATACTTGCTTACATTTGTAGCTGTTGCAATTTCTATGGTAATACTTAAAATAAAAGATAAAAATAAAGAGATAATAGAAATTATAAAATAGAGCATAGAAAAAAAGGACTAAAAAAGTCCTTTTTTTCTATGCTCTATTTTAATAGTTTATTCATATTAAACATAAATATAATACTTTCTATTATATCCATGATAGAATAAGAAATTAATATAATTCCTAATGTAACTAATATTGTACCAGGTGCAACCATTATATAAATACCAGTAATAAGTATTAAAACAGATAGAAGCAAACTTAAAAACCAATAACTAGTATCAGCACCTTTAAGCCTTACAGAAAGGTCTAACCTTGAAATTCCACTTAGTATTATCCATATTCCAATAATAATTCTAAAGAAAGAAGCAATAGCAGCACCACTAACCATTACAAGAATTCCTAAGATAATACATAATGTTCCATATATAAGCCTATAATCATAAAACAAATAATCTCCTTTTGAAGTAAAATAAGAAATTATTTTAACAATACCTGTTGCAATAAGCAATGCACCAATAATGTAAGAAATTGCATTAACAATGCCCTCAGGACTTACAACAAGTAAAATTCCTAAAAGTAAGAACACTATTGAAGACAATATAGATGTAAAGCCAGCTTTTTTAAATAAATCTTTCATTTTTCTCCCTCCAATCACGAAGATTATATCACTACTTAAAAATAAAAACAATGGGGAAAAAAGGGGACTGTCCCCTTTTTCCCTGAGATTACAAAAGTTGATTTTTTTCGAGTTTTATTGTATAGTATTGTGCGAGGTTGATATTAATGAAAATTTTGATAGTTATAGATCAATTTGATGATGCAAATAATGGTACAACAATTTCTGCAAAAAGGTTTGCAGAGGGACTAATGAACTTAGGTCATGAGGTATATGTTGTAAGTACAGGAAAACCTGCAGAAAATAAATATGTAGTTAAAAAATTGCCACTACCTATAATAGTTTCTAAAATAATAAAATCTCAAGGAATGACATTCGCTGTTCCAAATAAAGAGGTCTTAGAAGCAGCTATTTCAAAAGTTGATGTGGTTCACTTTTATATGCCGTTTTTCTTATCTTATGAGGCATTGGAAATAGCAGAAAAATTAGGGACACCACGTACAGCTGCTTTTCATGTACAACCAGAGAATATTACATATACAATAGGCCTTGGAAAGAATACAAAAGTTAATGATAAAATATATAGTTTTTTTAGAGATAAGTTTTTCAATAAATTTAAACATATTCATTGCCCAAGTAACTTTATAGCAAATGAATTAAAAGAACATGGCTATACAGCTAAAACATATGTAATATCAAATGGAGTAGGACCAGAGTTTAAATATAGAAAGAATGAAAAAAGTCCAGAGTTTAAAGATAAATTTGTAATTACAATGATAGGAAGATTATCAAATGAAAAAAGACAGGATTTAATATTTGAAGCAATTTCTAAGTCAAAATATAGTGATAAAATTCAATTAGTACTTGCTGGAAAAGGTCCAAAATATAATAAATATAAAAAATTAGGAGAAAAATTAGCAAATGAACCAGTAATAAGCTTTTTTGATAAAGAACATTTATTGGAATTACTTGGAATGACAGATCTTTATATACATTCAGCAGATGCAGAAATAGAAGCAATATCATGTATAGAAGCATTTGCATGTGGAATAGTTCCTATAATTGCAAACAGTCCGAAATCTGCAACACCTCAATTTGCACTAGATGATAGAAGCTTATTTAAGGCTGGAAATAGCGATGATTTAGCTAAAAAAATTGATTATTGGATTGAAAACGAAGCCGAAAGAAAACAGATGGAAATGAAATATGCTGAGCATGCAGAAAATTATAGAATAGAAAAAAGCATGAAAAAAATAGAAGGAATGTTTGAAGATGCAATTAGAGAATATAGCAAGAATTAGAAGCTTAAATTAAAGTCCGGAACATATTCTTCCTCGTGGCTTCCTAATTCTTGAATATATCCATTTTGTAAATCTAGAGAATATAAGTAGTTAAAAACTTCCTTATATTCTTTTTTATTTAATTTTCTGTTTATTAAAGAATCGCTTTTGGCTTTATAAGTTGGAAAATATTGAGCCATTACACTTACATATATATCTTTTGGCATGTTTTCATTAATCCATTTTAAAATATTTTTTGTATTTTGAATATGATTTGGAAGAACTAAATGACGAATAATAACTCCTTTTTGAATAATTCCATTATCATCAAAAACAGCATTTCCAACTTGTGAGTACATTTCTTTTATAGCATTTGTTGCAACCTCAAAATAATTATCAACATTAGAATATTTTTTAGACAATTCATTTGTATAATATTTTAAATCAGGCAAATAAACATCAATATAGCCATTTAACATCTTTATTGTTTCTATATTTTCATATCCATTAGAATTATATATAATTGGAATTTTTAACCCATTTTTTCGTGCAAGTTTAATAGCTTCAATTATCTGGTACACATACATTGTAGGTGTTACTAAATTTATATTATGAGCACCTTTTTCCTGTTGTTTAATAAAAATATCAGCAAGATTTTGTATAGTGATTTCTTTACCTTTTCCACCTTGGCTAATTTCATAGTTTTGGCAATATATACAATTTAAATTGCAATTAGTAAAAAATATAGTTCCAGAGCCATTTGTTCCACTAATACATGGTTCTTCAAACATATGCAAAGATGCAAGTGCAATCTTTAATGTATTATCACACTTACATCTACCTTTTTTTCCTTCTAATCTATTAACTTTACAATTATGTGGGCATAGAGTACAATTATCTAACATTTTTTAGTCCTTCTTTAAATATATTGATTGTGATGGGTATGCAAGACCTATTTGTGCTTGATTTACCATATCTAATAAAGTGTAATTTATTTCTTCTTTGAATTTTAAATAATCGACATATTCTAGAGCATTAGTCTTTAAATCAATTGATAAATCGATTCCATCAGCAGAAATTTTTTCAAAAAATACTTTTACAGTTTCATTAATAATTTGTGGATGTGTTGTTAAAGCTAATTTTATATTTTCTGTTAATTGTGATACTTTTTCTAAAGGAGTATCTAATTCAAGTGTAAGTACAGTAAAAAATCTTCTAGTATCTCTTTTAGATGAATTTATAATGTTATTATCTGTTAAAATACTGTTTGGAAGAACTATAACCTGGCTTTCTGCATTTCTTATTCTTGTTGTTCTAAAAGTAATATCTTCCACAGTTCCAGAAAACCCACCAACAGTAATGTAATCACCTATTTCAAAAGGTCTATCAGATATTATAGAGATACCTGCTAAAAAGCTTTTTGCAATATCTTGAGCAGCAAGTGCTATTACAACACTACTAATTCCAAGACCTGTTGCCAAACCACCTAAGTTATAACCAAGTTCTGTAATCAGAATAAATCCAGCAATTATATAAATTAATGCCTTAGCTACTTTGCTAAAAAAGTTAATTGTTGTGTCGTTTCCATTAAAGTTAAGTTTTTCGCGTAATTTAGCAAATGATTCAGAATTTGAATCGAACAAATTAGAAAATCCTTTTGTAGCAAGCAATATAACACATATTTTAAATACTTTGGTTATAATAGCAAAAACATCTGTTGGTAATTTCAAAACCATAAATCCAATATATATTCCTAAAATAATGAAGAAAGATTTTAGTGGTTTATAAAATCCATTATTTTTAATTTTATTTTTATCTTTAACTTTAAATTTAAACATCTTTACTATGATATATGCAAGAGACGAGCTTATTATTTTAAAAATTACAATAATTGCTAGTCCTATTCCAATATCTATTGCATTTTCCATAGTAAGACTTTTAAAAAAATCTAATATTTCATTTAAAAACTTCATATTTATCACCAATACATATATTAACATATATTACAAGAGTTTGCAACGCTTAAAGGCGACCATTACTGCCTTTAAGTTTTATAAAATATTTTTTATTATGTCATTATAATCTATGTCACACAAATATTTTGGAGGAACATCAGAAAAGTTTTTGTATCCTCTTTCGCCATTTTGCCACATTTTATACGTAGCACGTGCATAAGCAATTAGAACTGAAGAAGTAAATTCTGGGTTTGAGTCTAAATCCAAAGAAAACTCTATAACTTGCTTTGTACCTTCAGATGTTTCTCCAACACCTATTACTGTTCCGCCGTGTGGTAATTTAGAATGAGATTTTAGCAACTCTTCTTCTGTTACAAAATTTACATTAGTATCATATTCATCAAAATAAAATGGCATATTTTTAATCTTTTTTTCAATTTCTAATTTATTTGCGTCATCTTTTGCAACAACGTAGCACAATCTTGTGTGCATTTCTCTTTTTGTAAATTCAGGAGTTTCTCCATTTCTAACTCTTTGAATTGCTTCTTTAACAGGCAGTGTATATTGAACAGCATTTTTCACTCCATTAATTCTTCTTATTGCATCAGAGTGACCTTGGCTGACTCCATCACCCCAAAAAGTATAGATTTTTGAGTTGGGGAGAATAGATTTAATAATAAGTCTTATACTAGAGAATAATCCTGGATCCCATCCTATTGAAGTCATAGCAATTGTACCAGCTTTTTTAGCAGCTTCTTCCATAGACTTTGAATAGTCAAGGGCTTTAGCATGTGTGTCAAAACTATCAATAGTGTTAAACATAGAAGCTATCATAGGACCTTGAACAGGTAAATCTGTTGCTGAACCACCACAAAGAAAAACAATATCTATTTTTCCTTGCCAATCTTTAATAGACTCTAAGCTTACTACTGGAACTTTTGATTTTATATTTAGTTCTGATGGACAACGTCTTGTGAAAATGCAAACTAATTCCATATCAGGTTTTTTAACAAGTTGACTTTCTACTCCTTTACCAAGATTACCGTAACCGGCGATTGCTACTTTGATTTTTTCTTTCATTTTAATACCTCTTTTTCTGTATAAAAATACATAAAACAAATACATACATAATTATATATGTACTATCTAATAAATGAATTCTATACAAAAGTAGTTTAAAAGTCAAATATATAAAGAGTAATAAATGTGTAATTTAAACATAAATTTTAATAGGAGGTACATATGGTTAAGAGAAAATTAATAGTTTTAATGCTTTTGATAATGTTTGTATTAACTATAAGCATACCAATATTTGCTTTTCCACCTTCGGATGAGATAGTGTACAAGGGAATTGATGTAAGCGAATGGCAAGGAAATATCAATTTTAAAGAAGTTGCAGAAGAGGGAATAGAAGTGGTATACATTAGAGTGAGTGAAGGAACAAATTACAAAGATCCATATTTTAAAGAGAATTATGATAAGGCAAAAGCAAATGGATTAAGAACAGGATTTTATCATTTTTTAACAGCTAAAAATACTGAAGAAGCTAGAGATCAAGCTAGTTTTTTTGTTAGCAATATAAAGGGGCTTGAACCAGAATGTAAATTGGCAATGGATTTTGAGGTATTTAATGGGCTAGAAGTAAACGAAATAAACAATGTGGCTATGGCTTTTTTAACTACAGTGGAGGAGTTAAGTGGTAAAGAATGCGTAATTTATAGTGATGCGTATAATGCAAGAGAGGTATTTAGTAAAGAACTTGCAAATAAGTATCCTATATGGGTAGCAGATTATTTTGTGGAAGAACCAGAAAGTAACGGAAAATGGGATACTTGGGTTGGATTTCAATATACTGACAGAGGAAGAATTGAAGGCATAAATGGAAATGTAGACAGAGATGAATTTACAGGAGGAATATTCTTAAATAATAATTCTAAAATTCCTACAGATACAGTACCAGACAGAACAGAAAATTCAAAGTACGTTGTTGTAAAGAGGGGAAATACTTTAAGCCAAATCGCAAAAGAATATAACACATCATATCAATATTTAGCTAAAATAAACAATATAAAAAATCCAAATTTAATTTATGTGGGTCAAAAAATAAAAGTTCCTGTTTTAAGTGATAACCAAATACATGATACTAGTCACAAATTGTATATTGTAAGAAGAGGAAATACTTTAACACAAATAGCTAGAGAATATCGGAGTTAGTATAGAAAGTATTGTTGAACTAAACGACATAAAGAATCCAAATTTAATTTATATAGGGGAAGTTTTAAGAATACCTACAATAAATAATTAATATTTGAAATTTTGCAAAACATGTGATATACTTTATGTACACTATTTTGAAGGAGGACTTTTTTATGGCAAACATTATTCTTAGAAAGTTCAAAGAAAAGGACGAAAAAAATCTAGGACGGTGTATTGCCAATAAAATGATTCCATTTTGTTTGGTGCTTAAGTGCGATTGCAAAACCATGTTAAATGATTATATCCAAAGAGATATGAATCTTGAACCGGCTTTAGCAATTGTAGATGAAAAGACAGACGTGATGCTTGGAGCATTGGAAGCTTTGCTAATTGATGATGTTCTTTTAACAAGTTATTATGTTTTGCCTTCGTATGATGTAAATAGTCATATTGCAAAAACTGCATTGGGATTGTTTGTAGAGTTTATAAGAAAAAACAATACTGATGTTAAGAGAATTCAAGTTTGTATAAACATGGCTGATTCTGACACCAGAAGAGTCGTGATTGCAAATGGATTTGTTAAAAACAGAGAAGATGAATTCTCAGAAGAATGGGAAAAACTCTTGTAAGTGTAATGCTGGCCTGTTAATTCAGGCTGGCAATTTTTATGAATAATTTTTGAAAATTTGCATAAAATTTACAAAGAAGGAACATATTTTAGTGAAAGTATTGACAAATATACAAAAGAAGAGTATACTAATACAGTAGTAAAAATGAATATCGCGGGGTGGAGCAGTTGGCAGCTCGTCGGGCTCATAACCCGAAGGTCGTAAGTTCGAGTCTTACCCCCGCAACCAAAACATAAATGCTTACAGTTTCAATGACTGTAGGTGTTTTTTTATGCCTTAAAATTAGTTGCAATAATGATTGAAAATGGCATTCTTATGTCAAATTGGGTAAAAATTGGGTAAAATAATTACCTCAAATGCCATAAATATCAATAAAAATTCATTAAAATTTTATACTTACATTATAATGTTATAAATAAATATTTTAAATTTTTAACATCATTTAATAATGTAAATTGCAATAAAATTTTAAAATTTATAGTAAAAAACTTTTGGGAAAGAGATATATAATCTCAAAGTTTTTTACCTTTTTAAATCGTGAAAATTTGTAATTTGTGAAAATTAGAAAAAAGTTCAAATTAAGACCTTGTTGGTAATAATAAGTTTTCTAGTGCATAGCCAGCTTTTCTATTATGAGAAAGTAGTGGATGCACATAAAAGTCAAGTGTAGTACTTATTTGTGCATGACCTAGTCTCGCAGAAATTACTGCTATATCAATATTTTGTGCAACTAGTAAACTTGCATTTGTATGTCTTAATCCGTGAAAATTAATTACAGGTAATCCTATTTGACCAACATATTTTACAAACCATTTGCTAATTGTAGAAGGATGCATTGGTTTACCATCTGCTTGTACAAATAACCTATCAGAATTAGTCCATAATTCGCCGTAAATCGATTTTTGTTCTTCATACCATAACTTATATTCCTCAAGTAAAGAAATGATAAATTTAGGTATTGCAATTTCTCTAATGGAACTTTCTGTTTTTGGAACTTTTGTAAAAACTCCCATATCTGCTAGGTATTGACTAGAACGATTAATACTGATTATTCCATTTTTAAAATCAACATCTTGCCATTCTAATCCCATTAATTCTCCTAAACGAACACCAGTAAATACTGTAAGAATGATTGCAACTTTGTATTTAGTATCTTCGCTAGATAACAACTCTAAATTTTCTAGTAATATCTTAGTTTGTTCATCATCATAAGATCTTCTTTTTGGTTTCCTAGCTTTAGGTGGCTGAACACGTTCAGCAGGATTCGCCACTATTAATTGCCAATAAACTGCTTTGTGAAGCATTGCTCTTAATAATCTGTGATGCTCTAAAATTGTTTTACCAGATAAGGGCTTTTTTGTTTTTGAACCATTGTTACCTTTTTTTCTAACTAATTGAGTATCTTTTTCAAGTAAGTCATAGAATTTCATAATGTCTGTTGGTTTAATTTTGTTAATATAGAAATGCCCAAAGTATGGTAAAAGTCTTGTTTCTAACATTCTACAATATCGTTTATATGTTGATGGAGCAAGTTCTTTTGAGCCATAATCTCTTTTCCATATTTCAGTAAATTCAGAAAATTTAAGAGATTTACCATCAATTACTAAACCATTTTGTACTTCAGTAACAAATTTTGCTAGTTCCACTTCTGCATCTTTTTTAGTTCCATGTACTGTTTTTCTGTGTATCATAGGTTTTCCGTCTAGGTCAAATCCTTCGGATACTGTTAGCCTGTAACTATTTTTTCCTCTTTTTTCTATACTCCCAGCCATTACTTATTTCACCTCCTTTCAAGTATGCCTATGGGTGGGAGGAGTATTAATTTAATTGTTAACAAAGATATTATACAGCAATAGTTAACAAAATGCAATAGATTTCAAAAAGAAACTCAAAAAAAATATAAATGTAATAAAATGTAAAAAAATGTCGAAAATTTGAAAGCTAAAATCCTTTGAAAATACTGGATTATTTACAAAAAATATGATATAATCTGTCGAAAGAAAAGGAGAAGAAAAAATGGAAAAAGATAATACAAAGATAAATGTAAAAGAGAAAATAATTGATTTAAAAGATCATCCATCAGTAGTTGCTTATTTAGAATTCTTACAAAACGTTATAAGCAGAATGGGTGGAAATAGTGCTAATATTAAAGCATTAATAGCAGTGGTATATACAATATTCATTACTATTCTAATAGCTGTTAAAGAATTAAAAGGCTATTGGTGGGTAGGACTAATTATAGCTTTGGTAGGAATGATTATGGATACTTATTATTTGGCTTTTGAAAGAATGTATAGAAAAAGATATAATAATTTTGCAAAAAAATTAAATGAAAATCAAATAGATGAGAAAGAAATATATAATATGAATCCTAAAAATACAGATTTAAAATATGAAGTTTTTGCTGTTATGCTAGAGGCTGTAAGATCTTTTTCTGTAATAGGATTTTATATATTATTTATTGGTATTACAATTTTACTAAAATTTATTTAGAGAGGTGAAGTTAAATGAAAAATGTATTTTTTAGTTTTCATTATGATAATGATGTAAATAGAGCAAATGTTGTTAGAAATAGTTGGGTTATAAGAGGTAATAAGGATGCTGGATTTATAGATAAAGCAGAATTTGAGAAAATAAAAGCAAAAGGAGATAAGGCAGTATATGATTGGATAGATGAACAATTAATAGGAACAAGCGTTACAGCTGTGTTAATAGGAGCGGAAACCAGTAATAGGAAATTCATTAGATATGAGCTTCAACAAAGCTATAAAAGAGGAAATAAAATAATAGGAATTTATATACATAATATAAAAGATATGAGAACTGGTTTAACATCTGCTAAAGGTGATACAACTTTTGGAAGTTTAGGAAAAAATTCAAATGGAGAAGATGTATATTTCTTTCAGATAGCAAAGACATATGATTGGATAAATGACAATGGATATGAAAATTTTGGAAAATGGATAGAAGAATAAGGAAGGAGAAAAAATGGGACATAAAATATTTGTATCATATAAATATGCAGATGACGATGTTAAAAATTTAAATTATTCAGAAAATTCTACTGTAAGAGACTATGTTACCGAATTAGAAAACAGAATAGATAGTTCAAATCATATTTTTAAAGGAGAAAGTGAAGGAGAAGATTTATCAAATTTAAACGAAGATACCATATGGGAAAAATTAAAAGATAGAATTTATGATAGTACTTTAACTATAGTTTTTATTTCTCCCAAAATGAAAGAAGAAGGAAAAAGTGATAGAAATCAATGGATACCATGGGAAATATCATATTCACTTAAAGAAACTAAAAGAAAAAATGAATCTGGACAAGATGTAACAAGTAAAACTAATGCAATGCTAGCTGTTGTATTACCAGATAGTAATGATTCATATAGTTATTATTTAGAAGATCATACATGTTGCTTTTCTTTTTGTAGAACTCATTATACGAATAAATTATTTAAAATTTTAAGAGAAAACAAATTTAATAAAAAGGATAAATCACAAACTGAATGCCAAAATGATTCAAATAAAAAAATATATTCTGGAGAATGTAGCTATATAAAAGCTGTTAAGTGGAAAGATTTTATTAATAATATAGACAAATATATAGATGAATCTTATGAAAGATTAGATAATATTGATGAGTATAATATTTGCAAAGAAATATAATAAACATAGATTGAAATATAAATAAGTTGAAAAATGGTCATAAATTAATTATATATAAATAAAGGAAAAGCAATAAACTTTTCCTTTATTTGTTTTCTTCCAACCATTTATCAAATTCTTTATAAGTTTTCTTTTCAGATCTAATGGCATCCATAAATTCTTTAGCTTCTTTTTTCCAATTTTCATAATCAATCTTATAAACTTCTATATCAGGATTACGCTTTACTAACATTGCTTTTTTTGCATAAATCTTACGATATTTACCATAAACAATTTCGTTTTCTTGTTTAATTCTTTGAGCAATTTGATTTCCAATATCTCTACAAGTTTGTTTTCCTTTGTATAAATTATTACAGTAATTAATGCGTGGATTATCTGTTATAAAGTATTTACCACAATTCTTACATTTTTTTATAAGATATTTATTATTAAGTACAAATTGAAACAATGTAACATATAAAATTCCATAAATATTGTCATTACTAGAACTATAATCTGGTTCAACATCATAATCTGGAGCAGACTTAAAGAATTTGATTAAATCTTTTTCTGTAGATCCTTTAATACCAGATATTGTTCTAAAAGAAAAGCCTTGTGGCATAGAAAAGTAGTTATTTATAAATCTATCTAGCTTTTTAGCATGAGAGTTATAATAAATATAAAATCTTATTTTAGAAGTAAAATCGTTAATTTCTTCAATATTATTAATGTTAAATATATAATCAACAAATTCTGATAATAGTTTTTGACCACGTTTTGAGTCATTTTTTATTTCTTCAAAATATTTTTCAAATAATTCTTTTACTTTATTAAAAGAATAAAGTTTATTTACTTCAAATTTATTTATATCATCTTCACCAGTATATATGATGTATGAAGTAAAAAACTTAGTAAACCACATAAAACAATCATCATAATTATCAAAATTACAATTTAAAAAGTCAATAAGTTCAGTACAAAGTGTCTGAGTGGTAGTTGTAGTATTAATAGTAAAATAACCTGTATTAGCGTTTTTTAGATTATAATATTTTGGCTTAGATGATTTTGTTTTTGCATATAAAAATGCTTTATGTGTAAGTGTTTCGTTCTTTGAAACAAATATACTAATAGGTTCATCAATTTTTAATTTGTTCATAATTCCTCCGTTAACAGTTTATGAAATTTAATAAAGTTAACCTGCTATCAAAATACACTAAAAAGTATTTACAAAGTTAACTACAAACAATATAATACATTTGTTAACAAAAGTCAATATTAAATTACAAAAAAACAGGAGGTGATATTATGGAATTACAAAAGGTACAAAGGACAACACTAACAATGAAAGAAGCATCTGAGTATTTAGGAATATCCTACTGGTTGATAAATCAATTAGTAAGAAGAAAACAAATACCATGTTCAAAAGTTGGTGGAAAATATTTATTTAGAGTACAAGCTTTAGATGAATATTTAACAAAAATGGAACAAGAATCAATAGATTAGATTCTAAAGGAAGTGAGGAAAGGAGGATATGGCAAATTTACAATGGTTAAAATTATCTACAAATTTTTTTGATAATAACAAAATAAAATTGATAGAAAGCGAAAAGGATGGAGATACACTAATTAGAGTATGGATACAACTTTTAACAATAGCAATGAAATGTAATTATCAAGGTAGATTATCAATAACAGAAGATAAACCAATGACAGTTGATGAATTTTCAAAGATTATGGGAAAGTCTAGGAAAAAAATTACAAAATGTTTGCAAAAGTTTGAAGAATTAAAAATGATTATTATAGAAGATGATTTTTATAAAATCAAAAACTGGTCTAAGTACCAAAGTGCTGATAAACTTGAAGAAATTAGACTACAAAATTGTTTAAGACAACAAAAATATCGTGAAAAAAAGAAAAGTGAAACAGAAAAAAGTAACGTTACAATAACGCAACATAACACTAAAGAAGAGAAAAAGATTAGAAATAAAATAGAAAAAGAAGGAGATGAGAATAGAAGTGGATTTAAAGAATTCAAATTATAAAGTTATCACCAATGAAGGTGCAAAATGTGGATTTTGTAATAAAAATTTAAAGCCAATTGGATTGGATTATTTGTATGTAAATTATGATAAAAATATGATCGAATATGAAAGATGTAATTGTGAAAAAGCAATTCAATTTTGGAAAGAATTTGATAAAGAGCAAGAAGAAAAACAAAGACAAGAAAAATATAGAAAAATTATAAATAATATTTATAAAGATAACTATATGAAAAAGAGATTACAAAAATATAATTTTGAAAATTTTAGTGATACATACAAAAAGAAAAATGTTATAAATCAATTAATAAAATTTACAGATTTATGCATTAAATCTGAGATGAAGAATGGATTAATTATTTATGGAAATATAGGTTATGAAAAAACATATTTTGGAGCTTGCATTGCGAATAAAATAATTGAACAAAATAAAATTGTATTAATGGAAAAAAGTAGTTCTATAATTGATAGAATTAAAGCATCATTTAACAAAGAAGGACTATCAGAAATAGAAATTATTGAACTATATTCTAATGTAGATATGTTAATTATTGATGATTTTGGTAATGAAAATTTAAGCAAATGGGCTTTGGAAAAGTTATATAAAATCATTAGTAATAGATATGATAATGAACTACCAATTGTTATTACAACTAGATATAATAAAGAGCAATTAATTGAACAATTATCTACTGAAAATGATACAGAAATTGCAGAAGAAATTGTTAAAGTTCTGAATGAAATGTGTTATGGAATTGAAATTACAGAAGAAAGAAAAACAAAAGAAAAAGTTAGCATAAGCGACCAAACTATTTGCTAACTCAATCTAAAAATCTAATAAAATTATAATATAAATTATAACAATTGTAAATAGAAAAAGTTTGAATTTTTGTTCAAACTTTTTCTGAAATTTAAACAAGAATTATAAAAAATGAATAAAAAATTTCCCTCGGAGAGCCAAAAAGGGTATTAGGGCGTTTTGCCCTAAACAGCAAAAATGGTGTCAAAACACCACGCTGGCGAATATTAGGTACTAAAAAATACTACCTATATTCGAGCAAAATGAATTTTGCTAGTTATTAATGCTTCGTAAACTAGCATTAATGAATTTTAAATAGTAAGGAAGTGATGAAAAATGTATAGAGATTCAGAGCAAGCTTTAGAGAGTATTTTTGTATCTTATAATAAAATTTTAAAGAGATTTAAATTATTAGGTGTTACTACTAAATGTGGAAAAGAAATAACACATGAAGATTTAAGGAAAGCAGTGAATGTAATGTTAAAAAAGCATCCAACTTGTAGATGGAGAAGTGAGAAAGTAAAAAGCAGAAAATCCTTTATTTTAGATGAAGGATATGCATGGTTGCTTCAAGTGTATTTTCAAAAAGAAAAATCATTAACTGACGCTGATGTGGATTTTTTCGAAGATAGGATAAAACAATATGAAGAACTATTAAAAATAAAGCATGATGAAAATTGGTGGAATGAAGATATGGATATAAAACAGCTATGTAAATATTTTAATAGAGAAGATGTTACTATTAGAAAAGCAATTAGAAAAATGTGTTATAGTGGTTTAAATGAATATAAATATTTAATTGATGAAAAAGTTTTTATTTTCTGTAAAGGCGTTGAATGGATTTGTAAAAATGTGTTTAAGCAAAAATATTTAGAGCTATTAGAAAAGAAGAAAATGGAATTAACGGAGAAGTATATAAAAGCAGGTTACATATATGATCATTTTTTTCATAGAAATTAATGAAAAGTATTGACAAAAGAACAAATGTTTAATATAAAAATATTAATTAAATTTGTTAAAAAGTGTTGATCTTTTTATTAAAATATTTTATAATAAATTTTAGAAAAGATCTTTACAAAAGAGATAAAAAAACATATAATGTTCAAAGAAGAAAGGACGTGCCAAATGGAAAAAACAGTATGTGAACTATTTGCAGGTGTTGGTGGATTTAGAATAGGACTAGAAAAAGCAGATTCTAATTGGAATACAGTTTGGGCTAATCAATGGGAGCCAGGTAAGAAAAGCCAACATGCATTTGATTGTTATGTATCACATTTTGGAAAAAATGAAAATTATATAAATGAAGATATAGCAAGTATAGATAAAAAGAATATACCAAATCATAATTTGTTAGTAGGAGGTTTTCCTTGTCAAGATTATTCAGTTGCTAGAACTGGAGCAAAAGGAATGGAAGGAAAGAAAGGTGTACTTTGGTGGCAAATAAGAGATATATTAGAAACAAAAGCGCCTAAGTTTGTTCTTCTTGAAAATGTAGATAGATTATTGAAATCGCCAGCTAGTCAAAGAGGTAGGGATTTTGGAGTAATTTTAGCTTGCTTCAATGATTTAGGATATACAGTTGAATGGAGAGTTATAAATGCTGCTGAGTATGGATTTGCTCAAAGGAGAAGAAGAACATTTATATTTGCTTGTAAAAATACCACAAACTATTATCATGATATTGAAGAAGAAAAGCTAGAGAATATCATTCATAAAAATCGGATTTTTTATAAAACAATTTGATATAGGAAGTAATATTAATGGTAAAGAATATGAGTTTAAATATGATGATATATATGATGTATCAGAGCATTTTAAACTAGATTTTAAAAATGCTGGCGTGATGAGAAATGGGAAGATTTATACTGAGGATGTAAATCCTGTAGAAGTTAAATATACATCATTAAGTAAAATTGTAGAAAAAAATGGAGTTGAATATAAGTATTATTTAGGCGAGAATTTAGAAAAGTGGAATTACTTAAAAGGTGCAAAAGATATATTAAGAAAAGCAGGAACTCCACACGAATACCATTTTAGAGAGGGAGCAATAGCTTTTCCGGATTCATTAGAAAAACCAGCTAGAACCATGCTAACAAGTGAAGGTAGTTTAAATAGGAGCACACATGTTATAGAGGATCCTAAAAGTAAATGTTACAGATTATTAACTCCTTTAGAAACAGAGAGAATAAATGGATTCCCAGACAATTGGACAAATACTGGAATGCCACAGAATTTCAGATATTTTTGTATGGGAAATGCTTTAGTTGTTGGACTTATAGAAAAAATGGGTATACAATTAAATGAAATATTTGAAAAAGAAGGAAACTAGATTCCTTCTTTTTTAAAAGATATTTCTTTATCTGAATAATTATAAGATATAAAACCTAAATCGTTCCATGTTCTATTTTCTACAGGATGGCTTGAAATTATATATTTTCTTTCAACAATTGATTTACCATTTTTTAATAAGTCTTTAGAAAAACTAGGTGCAACAATATATGCTTCTACCATTTCATAATTACCGTAAGCATAATTTTTAACTACCCAATCTACATATTTACTTATTTGTTCTGCAACTTCTATAGTAGCTTCTTCATTTTTGTTTTCAATAATTAAATATTTAGAAACTATTTTAGTATCCTGTAAAAATCTATACCCAAAAACGTCAATTTTATCCATATAATCTATTGGTTTAAAAGGAGATGCTTCTACCTGATGAGAAATATAATCCCAATTACCAAATACAGAATTCTTGTTGTTAGCTAGTTCCAAAACTACAGCTGATTCTAAAGCCATTTCGTGTTTTATTATATTATCTTTCGGAGTTGCAAAATTAAGAATTGGTTTAGAAGATAATAAATAATCTTTATTTTGAAATTTGCTTTCATTTCTTTCTTGAAAATCTGAAGAATAAGTATAAGTATCTATATTGTTCTGATTGCGTAACAAAATAAATTCTTTTAATGAATTATTTTCTTCATCATTTATTTTAGTAAAGGATTTTTTCCAAAATGTTCTTAATGTTTTAAAAGTATCTGGTTTGTAAGAAAGAACATCATCCATATCTACAGGATTGCAATAAAATGCTGGAGAAGGTTTGAAAATACAAATCCAACGATTATTAACATTTGATGCGGAATCATTTAATATCATTTTATCAGATATATTTTCGTATTTTTCTTGAGCTGGAGTTGATGCAGTTGGATAATTAACAAATTTACAATCATTACCTATACAAATAAGCTCTCCAATACCATAGATTTTTCTATTTGTGAAAAAGTATATGTTGTCTCCAGTTTTCATACTACAATAATCAGCAAATGTAGCTTCAAATGGTATAAAATTTCTTGTGGTTTCAGTTATCGGACTTATATTTGTTGAATAACAACCATTAAATATACAATTTTTTAATATTTCTTGCGCATTATCTTTTCCTAACGAAAAAATATATCCTGCCATAATTATTCTCCTTCTATTTGTTGTTTTATATAACTTGCATTTAACCAAAAACATTTTTTTATTGCTTGTTTACCATCTAATGTTGGGTAAGTGTCTTGAGCATTTCTTGCATGAGGTCTAACATGTAATATAGGACTTTCAGATATTTTTGGTAAATTATCATATTCGTTATTTTTTATTCTTTCTATAGTTTTTTCCCATACTCTTTTTATTTCTGTATTCAAATCTTTTTCTGGTACATTCCAGAACATTGCTTTTTTAAATATTAAAGTATCTTCATCTAAATACTGATATACCATAAATAAATATTTACTTGTTGAAAAAGTTTCGTAAAGTTCAGAATCTAACCAATTTTCTTTAACAATTTCAGTATATTTAAAAGTAGGAAAAGACATAGATTCTTTTGGCATACCATCAGGTTTTAGTCTAATTGCTTTTATTTTTATATTAGCTTTTTCAAATTCTTCAATTTTATCATTAACTACTTCTAGCATCCCTTTAGCCAATAAATATGTAAATGACTTGTTAGTAACTTGATATGAAATATCAAATTTGTGTTTTAAAAATTCAATATCTTGATTATAATATGGCTCAAGTTTGCCAATAATATATTGCTCTAATGTTTTTTCTTTTAAAATGTTAGCATCTTTAATAACAGATTCATATTCTTCTGTTTTATTTACAATATAATGGTTAAGAATATAAGACATATAAGAATTTTTTAAACAGAAAGCTCTTTGCATAGCTTTTTCTGCGCTAAAAGGTTGCTCTCTTAAAGAGTTTGCATTAGCCCCTTTAGTGCAAGCACCTAAATAGTTTGTATCACCTTCTGATATTTCTTCTGCCTTACCATTTTTTATTTTATCAATAATTATTTTATAATCATTTTTTATTATTTCTAAATCTTCTTCTGGAAATTGAAATAATTTAATGTAATTTATTAAATAATCTAATCTTTCTTTATTTGGTTCATATAAATAATAAATCAAAAGCATTAATGCACATTTTTCATAAACATGACTTTTTAAGAAGTCTTCTTCTTCATAATCCTTCATATAGTTAATAATTGTAAGTACAAGTCTTTCTTTTGCTCTTAAATCGCCATTAGATTTTACAGTATATGGAGTAACTTTTAATTCAACTCCAGCCTCATTAAAATCAGCTTCTGATTTGCTATTTACATCATAAAAGAAAAAGTGTTTCTCGATTAATTGACCTAAAGAGCCTTTTGACCTAGGATTGTTATAATATTCGAACAAAACAGCTCTATCTTCATCTGTAATATTAGGGTCATTTAATAAAACATCTTTAAATGTTTTTTCTTTTAAATTAAGAGCGTATTGTGCAATTGATTCTTTTGAACTTCTTACATAAGGTAAATTATCCATAATATTCTCCTTTATGAGACATTATATAAAAATCATGAAAAAATTACAAGTTTTTACATTTAAAAGTGGAAAAAAAAAAAAGTTTATGATATAGTATAATAGAATTATTTTAATTATTAAATAGTAAAGATAAATAGGTGAAAATATGGAAGAAAATTATAGAAAGTTGTGCCAAGTATTTACACCAACAGAGAATGTTATTGAATTATTAGATTGGTGCGATTATAAAAATAATCTATATGGAAAAAAAATAATGGAAAATTCATGTGGCGATGGACATATTTTGCAGGAAGTCGTAAGAAGATATATACAAGATTGCATAAAAAATAATTTTTCAAAAAGCAAAATTAAGGCTGGTCTAAATAATGATATATTTGCTATAGAATATGATTCAGAACAATATGATAAATGTAAAAAAAATCTAAATATAATATTAAGACAATATAATATAGGAGATATAAAGTGGAGCAATATAATAAATGGAGATACTCTAAGAAGTGATGATGTACAAAAATTTGATTTTGTTGTTGGAAATCCACCATACATAAAATATAAATCATTATCTATTGAAGATAGGGAGTATATAAAGAATAAGTTCCAAACATGCAAAAGTGGGAAATTTGATTACTGTTATGCTTTTATTGAAAAAAGTATAAACTCATTAAAAGATAACGGAATTATGGCATATTTGATACCAAGCAGTGTTTTTAAAAATGTGTTTGCAGAGGAATTAAGAAATTATATAAAACCACATATATTAAAGATATATGATTATACTAGCATAAAATTATTCACAAAAGAAACAATTGATCAAGATAGATTAACATCTTCTTCAGTTATGATTTTAAAGAAAAATAGTAATGCAGATAAAATAGAATATATTGATATAGTTAAAAATAAAACATTAACAATACCAAAAAGAAATTTAGTGAAAAAATGGGTTTTTAGAGAGAATGTATTAAATGAAGATAATAAAAATAAGTTTAGTGACTATTTTTATGCTTCTAATACAATTGCAACTTTATACAATAAAGCATATGTAATTAGTGAATATACAGAAACAGAGGAATATATAAAAACAAAAGATGGTTATGAAATAGAAAAAGAGATTTTAAGAGATACTATAAGTCCAAAGAACTTTAAAAAGGATAAAAAAGAAAAAATAATTTTTCCATATTACTATGAAAATGGAGAATTAAGAAGATATACACAAGAAATTTTTGAACAGAGATATCCTAAAGCGTGTGAGTATTTGAAAAAATATAACAATTTTTTGGAGAAGAGAAAGTCTGATAAAAGTGCAAAATGGTTTGAATATGGAAGAAGTCAAGCATTACGTAATAGTAATAAACCCAAAATATTATTATCTACAGTAATAACAAATGAGGTAAAATTAGAAATATTATCTAAAAATAATATCCCATATTCAGGTATATATATTACTCGAAAAGGTAATAAAACTTTGAAAGAAGCAGAGAAAATTCTAAAGAGCAATAAATTTTTAGAGTATATTCAAGCAAAGGGAATTAATGCAAGTGGTAATTCTCTTAGAATTACATCACAAGATATTAACGAGTTTATGTTTTAAAATAGGTGGTATAAATGGAAAAAGTAGAATTTAGAGTTAGTGCAAAGGCAGCAAAACTAATAGGAAGAGAAAATATTTCGGCAGTAGATGGAGCTATAATAGAATTAGTAAAGAATGCATATGATGCTGATGCAGAATGTGTTTATATACAATATAATATGCCATTTCCTAATATATTAAAAAATACAACATATACATACTTAGAACACTATTTAAAAAAAGATGAATTAAAGTATGTATTAAATTTCTATGAAGAAAAGAAAGATAAACTTATAAGGAAAGAAGCATTAACAGAGGAAGAAATTAACTCGTTGCAATCAATATTATTTTCTAAAAATGAAATTATTATTATTGATAATGGTACAGGAATGACTAAAAATACAATGAAAACTACATGGATGAATATAGCAACTAGTGATAAAGAAAAGAATATCTATAGTCAAAAGGGAAGGGTAAAAACAGGAGCTAAAGGAATAGGAAGGTTTGCTTTAGAAAAATTATCACTAGAAACAGAAGTATATACCAAAAATGTCAATGATAAGTTAATTGATTGGAGCATTGATTGGAAACAATTTGATAATGTAGAATTACTAAATGAGATAAGAGCTAACTTAGATGAAAAAGATAATTGCTCATATGTTGATGTTATTAAAGAGAAAATTGGAAATAGAGCTTTTGAAGAAATAAGCAAGTTTAACTGGAATACAGGAACAATGATTATATTAAAGCCAACAAGAGAAGAATGGACAGATAGATTGTTTAAAAAAGTTAATAATAATATCCAAAGTATCAATCCAATAGGAAGTGTAGATACTTTTGAAGTACATGTAGACAATGAATATAATAAAGAATTTAACTATGTCACAAAAAATATTGATATAGAGGATTATGATTATAGAATAAAAGCGGATTATGATGGAAATAATAACCTAAAAATATTATTGAAAAGAAATGAAGTTGATATAAATAAAAAAGATGTTAGCGTTAAAATAGGTGATGAAACATATGATTTTTCATTAGATGAATTTTGGAAAAGAGAAGCTTTTAAGAAAACCAATTATACAAGAGATAGTTATGAAAGTGAAGTAGAAATTAATCTTTGTGTAGATAAATTTATAAAGGATTATGAAATTGAGAAAATTAGACAAGTTGGTCCATTTTCAAGTGTTATGTATTTTATGAAATCTGGAAATGGGGAAATAGGTATAATAAAAAAAGTCAAGGTTAAGACAAGAAAAGAGTTGTTAAGTAATTTTTCAGGAATAAAATTATATAGAGATAATTTCAAGGTTAGACCATATGGAGAGATGGATGATGGAATGTTTGACTGGTTAAATATGGGATTGAGAGCACAAAAAAGTCCAGCAGGTATTAGCCATAAAAGCGGAAATTGGAGAGTTTTACCATATCAATTAATTGGTTGGATTAATATAGGAAGAAAAGAAAACTATAAACTTGTTGATATGGCAAATCGAGAAGGGTTAGCAACAAATGAACAATATTATATATTCATAGAAATAATACAAGAAATATTAAGCGCTTTTGAGTTTGATAGACAGTATATATACAGAGAATATGCTAAATGGATAGATTTAAAAACTGATGAGATTGATAAAAAAAACAAAATTGTAGAATCTGTATATAAAGAGAAAACTAAAAAAGATAGTTCTTATGCTGAAAAAGACGATGAATATTCTAAAAAAGATTATAGAGAAACTGTTTTTGAATTGGTAAAAGAAAAAAGTGAAGAACAAAAGACAAAAGAAATTTTAATGTCATTTGGGTCAGCAGGAATAATAACAAATACTTTTTCTCATGAATTAAGAGGAATAGAAAATGAAATGGGAAATAGAATGCAATATATAAGACATACAGTAAAAAAACTATTAAATGGTAATGAATATGAAGGCGATGAAGACCTTAATCCTTTTAAGTTTATTGATGAAGCAGAAAAAACTGATAAGTTGCTTAATAGTTGGATTTCAGTAGTAATTGACGGAGTACAAAAAAATTCATTTGAAAAAGAAAAAATCAATATCTCAAAATTTATAGAAAAGATTATTAATGAATGGACACCGTTAATGGAGAAAAAACATATATTTTTCAGTAAACCAGAAATTGAAGATATAAAGATTAATATAGAAAAAGTAGATTTATATGCAATATTCAATAATTTCTTTTTGAATTCTGCCTGGTTTTTAGAAAAATTACAAGGAAAAAGAAGAGAAATAAATATTAAAATTGTACAAAAAGATACTATTGAAATATATCTTGAAAATAATGGGCCAATCTTAGATAATAAATATAAAGATAATCCAGACAGAGTTTTTAATGCTGGAGAAACAAGTAAGGGGGATAAAGGAACTGGTCTAGGATTATGGATAATGAGAGAAGTAATAAATAAAAATGATGGAGAAATACATATAATGCAAAAAGAAGATGGCTTTGGGATAAAAATTAATATCCCCATATAATAGGAGGTCTCAATGGATAAGTATATAATAGGTATAATTGATGATGAGCAAAGTGCTATTAGTAAAATTAGGGGAATAATAAAGGAAAACAAGCCAGCAGACATAGAAGTAGATTTTAAAACATATTTCTTAGAGAATGAAAAAGGTATTTCAATAAAAAAATTATCTAAAGAAATATTGGAAGATATAAAAAACAATAAAATCAACACATTAATTATTGATCAAAAAATTATTGTAAGTGCTGGTGAAGTAGAAGGGATAGAAATATTTAAAAGCATAAAAGATGCTGTTGATAAATTCCCTATAATAATGTTAACTAATGTAGCAGATGAGTGTATGAAAGATGATTTTGTAGACCCCGATAAGGTATATAAAAAAAGAGATTTTTTTGCCATTGATGATGAAAAATCAAAAGAATTAGTAAGAAAGATCTTTATCAATGCCAAAAAATATAGTGACAACCGAACACAAATTGAAGCAAAATTAAGAGTATTGCAAAATGAAATTTCTGAAAATGGAAATAATGCTGAAATTGTTAGTGAAATAATAGATAATGAAGAAAAACTTAGTGAGCTGAAACCAACAGATTATACACAAATAGAGAAAATTGTAAATCCAAAAAAAATAAAAGATGTATTAGATTTATTGAATGAAGTAAATAATTTATTGGAGTAAAAAATGAAATATGATGAATTTAGAGATTTTAAAATAAAAAGAACATGTAACAAAGAATATAAACGTTATAAAAGTTATAAAAAGTTTTTAAAAAAAGATTTTCATAATAGATGTGCTTATTGCAATACTTGGGATTATATAATTGAGCCTTTAGGATTTGCAATAGATCATTATGTACCAAGAAAGACATTCAAAAAAATAGACAAAACATTTGACAATAATTATAATAATTTAATGTATGTTTGTCCAAAATGCAATAGGGAAAAATCGGACAAGTTTAAAGGAAATACAGACAATTTAGAAATAAAAAATGATTTATTTTATAATCCTGTTGAAAAAGATTACAATGAAATATTCTTTAGAAATCAGTTTGGCGGAATAGATTCTGAAGATAAAAAAGCTAGGGAAATGATGAAGGAATTAAAGTTGTATAGACCTCTTTATAATTTCGCTTGGCTACTTGAAAAATTGATAAATACGAGAGAAAAAATAAAATCTAAGATTGAAGAGCCAGGAATATCTTCAGAGAAAAAAGAAAAACTAGAAGAATGTTTAGCTAAAGTTAATGATTATTACATAGATATGGAAAAACTATTTAAGAAAAGCTATAAAATGAATTAATATAGAAGCTATTAGTAAAAGATATAACAAAATTGGAATTTAGAGATTTTGCAGTTCTCTAAATTCCAATTTTTTATATATTATTTATTAGTTCCAGTTCCACCAAGACTCATAATAACTAAATTTAAACAATCTGCAAAACCAGCTTGATAATATTTTTCAGTATAAAAAGATGAAAAATCCATAATGTGCTTATAAAATTTTTCACATTCGTTAGCAACGTATTTGCAGTTTTGTCCAGAGACATAACCTAAAACTTGATTCTTAAATGAATCAAAATCTAATTTTTCATTACATTTCATATTTTTAAATCTATCAAACTCGTTATCTCTAAAATTAATCCATTGTTTTATTAAATTTTCAACAAATTCCTTATTTATTTCCATATTTAAAAACCTCCGATATTAATATAGTTATTTTTCTATACATCCGCTAATCAACTGAACTCCATCCACAAAACCATTTCTATAATATTTCTCATTCCAATAAGAAAGGTAATCCATAAAGTTATCATCAAGCTTATCCAATTGCTTTTGAACATACTTCTTATTTTGTTTAGGAACATTTTTCAAAATATTTTCTGCTACTTCATCAAAATAAATACTATGTTCTCTATCCTTTGGAGTCATTGTACAAAATGTTTCTTGTTCCCTTATATCTAGCCACTCTTTCAAAATATCTTCATTAACTTCTCTAAAATTATTCATAATAAAAACCTCCATAAAAATTAAAATCTTAATAGCAAAAAAATGCTTTTCAAAAATTCAGCAAATACTAATTTTGAATACGAACAGACGTACATTAACTATTGGGAAAAATTTGGGTAATAAACCCTCAAAAAATGCCTTAAAAATGCACAAATGTTCTACAAACCAAAACTCTTGCAAATACTGAAATACCAACAAAAACTCTAATTTTCACAAAACTACAAAAATCGGTCAAACCTCGCTCATAACCCGAAGGTCGTAAGTTTAAATCTTACGATGCAACCAATTGAGTTTATAGTGCTAGATGTTTTATTTTTTTGAGAAAAGGTGCTATAATATCCTCAGAAAGGATAATGACCATGCAGAAAAAATTAAAATGCCAAAAGAAATTGAAAATTTTAGCACAAATAAAAAATAATAAACAACCAAATTTTTTCTAGTAGATAATGAAAAGAAATATAGGAGAAGAACAATGCAAATAAATTATATTGAAAAAACTCCAACAGCTACTGAATTTAATATGCTAACAGAATCAGTAGGTTGGGGAACAAGAGAAAACAATATTATAGAAGAAGCTTTAAAAAATACATTATACTCACTTTGTGTTTATGATGTGGATAAGCTAATTGGATATGGAAGAATTATTGGAGATAAAACAATATTTTTATATATACAAGACATAATGGTAATTCCAGAATATCAAGGTAAAAAAATAGGAACAGGTATAATGAACAAACTAATAGAAAAGATTAACGAATACAAGAAAATAAATCCAGAAATAAGAACATATTTAGGGGCATCAAAAGGTAAAGAACATTTTTATGAAAAATTTGGATTTGTATCAAGACCTAATGAAGAACTTGGTGCAGGAATGATTTTGTATGATAAATAGAAAATGAACTAAAAGATTAGCTAAGGAGGTAATTGTTTTGGAATATTGTATGTTAGAAACTGCAAGTGACAATAAAAATGAAATAAACAAAATTGCAAAGAAATTGCTAGATAAAAAACTAGTTGCTAGTTGCCATATAATAAAAAGTGAAAGCAGTTGGAACTGGAATAATGAAAGAGAAAATTCAAAAGAATACCTACTTCAAATGAAAACTAAGAAGAATTGCCTAAAGGAGATATATGAAATAATTAAAAACATACATAGTTATGAATGTTTTGAGTTTGCTGTATATGATATTACAAGTATAAATGAAGAATATTTAAAGTGGATAGATAAGGAGATAAAAAATGGATGAAGATAGACTAAAGCATTCTTTAGCAGTTGCTAGAAAGATGGAAGAAATAGCAGAAGTTTTAGGACTAAATGAAGAAGAAATAAATGATTGCTTTGTTATAGGATTAAATCATGATATTGGTTATGAATTCGTAACTAATAAAATAGAACATAATAAAATTGGTGGGGAAATTTTAAAAAGAAATAAATATAAATATTGGAAAGAAATATATTTTCATGGAGAGATAGACATTGCGTATGAATCTATATATTTGGATATTTTAAATCAAGCAGATATGCAAATAGATAAATATGGAAATGATGTAGGTTATGAGAAAAGGTTAGAAGATATAAAAAATAGATACGGAGAAACATCTGAAGTTTATAAAAAGTGTGTTAAATTAGTTGAAAAGATAAAAAATAATTTTATATAAAAGCTAGAAAAAATTCCAATATTATGATATTAAAACTACAGGTGAAACAAATGAAAAAGAAAACAATAAAATTAAAACAAATTCCAGCAATAATATTATTTATTATGCTTGTTGTAATAACATCATATTTGGGCCAAATAGAAGAAAATCAAGCAGTTAACGCAATAGAAAACAACAAAATTTCTTATGAAATATCAAACATTCCGGAATATAAGGGAGAAGTGTATGTTGAAATAAATAATAATAATCCTGAATTTTCCGATGAAGACTTAAGTTTAGAACAAGATTATTATTCCGACTTAAAAAACGGAAAAGTGCGGAATGACAATGATAAAAACTTGTTGGAAGAAAGCAAATGAAGATGATAAAAAGGATGATTATTCTTCTATTACACCAAGTGGATTTAGACAGAAGAAATACGACACAAATATAGTACCAGGGGGATATATATATCATAGATGTCATTTGATTGCATGGAAACTTGGTGGAATAGATGTAGATGAGAGAAATTTAATTACAGGAACTCAAAATTTTAACATAAATGGAATGAAACCGTTTGAGGATAAAGTTTATAACTATTTAAGAGAGAATAAAACAAACCATGTGTTATACAGAGTTACACCATATTTTAATGGCAATAATGAATTGATAAATGGTGTGGAAATTGAAGCATATTCTATTGAAGATAATGGAGACCTTAAATTCAACGTATATGTGTATAATGTTCAAGATGGAATAACTATTAATTACGTAACAGGAGAAAGCAAATTATCAGAGTAGGAGGTAAAATATTGGATTTAAATTTATTCGATAATAGAAAGAGAGAAGATAGTTTTATAGGTAAATTTATTAATGAACTAAAGAATGCATTTGAAAATACAGTGAATAAAAATGAAGAAAACAATGTTATAAATGAATATAATATATTTGAAAGGAAAAAAATATTTTTAGATAATAAAAGTAGAAAAGGTAATGGATTAGCCTGGATCATGGATGAAAATTCTGTGTGTATATCAGAAGATGGAGATGGAGGGATTATTTCAATTGGTGAAATAACTCTGCCAAATAATGCAAAAGTTGGAGAAGTTTATGAGAAAATTGATGGAGAATATATTTATAACCAAGATATAACTGATGAATTAAAAGAAGTAATGTAACAATAAATAATTAAAAAAAGAAAGAGTAAGTAAATGAACAAAATATAGGTATTGCTTAAATAATAGGAGCATGTTATAATAATAATGTAGTATTTCAATTAGTCCATTCGCGTGATACTACCGAAGAAATTGATAGTTTAAAACTTGAATAATAGAGAATGTTGAGGACCTTTTTCTATGAATGGCAAAAATTTAAACCATAGCAAAATTATGGTTGCTTTTGCTTTGTTCATAGGAAGGAGGTTCTTTTTGTATATACAACCAAATATAAAAATAAAGGAGAAAACAAAAATGCAAGAAAGTGAATTAGAATATTATGAAAGAATAGGGAACTGGGACTTTAATAAAATAAAATGTGAAGTTCAAAAATTAACGAACTGGGACTTTTATAAGCAGATAAAAAAACATACAAATGAAAAATCACTATGCTTAGATTTAGGAACAGGTGGAGGAGAAAAAGTATTAAAAAATTATCCAAAAGTAGGAATGATTGTTGCTACAGATTTTTCTAAAGAGATGCTAAAAACAGCAAAAGAAAATCAAAAAAAGTACCCACGAAAGAATGTAAAGTTTACATGGATGAATAATTTAGAAATGACATTTCCAAAAGAGACTTTTGATTTGATTTCAGCAAGACATACAATAATAAATGCAAAACAAATATACAATTGTTTAGTAAAAGGTGGAACTATAATAATAGAAGGAGTGGATAAAAAAGATTGTTGGGAAATAAAGGAGATTTTTGAAAGAGGTCAGGCATATAATGACAAGATTTCGATAGCGCAAAAAGATTATTTAGATTTGAAAGAAGCGGGATTTAAAAAGATAGAGAAAATAGAAATATTGGAAAATGAATATTATAAAACAAAAGAAGATTTAATTGCTTTACTATTAAAAACCCCAATACTAGATAATTTTTCCGAAATAGGAAGTAATAAATTTAAACACAAAAAAAGAATAGAAATGAACTTATTTGAAAAATATGTGGATAAATACACCTCCAAAAAAGGCATTCTGTTGAAAAGAAGGCTATATGGAATAATTGCAAAAAAATAAGTAAAAAATTTTTAAAAAATTAGCACTCTCCTATTGACATTGCTAAAAAGTGATGTATAATATACTTGCAACAGGGAAAAATAACATTAAAGTACATATGTGCAACCTATTTTGGGTATCAACACATAAAAAATTTTAAAAGGAGGAATGACTTATGATGATGGTACCAAGAAGAAATGGATTTGATATTTTTGATGAGGTTTTCAATGATCCATTTTTTACAAAAAAAGAAAACAAATTAATGAAAACTGATGTAAGAGAAAAGGATGGAAATTATGTACTAGATATTGATCTTCCAGGATATGACAAAAATGACATTAAAATTGAATTGACAGATGGATATTTAACAGTTACAGCAACAAGAACAGAACATAAAGAAGAGAAAGAAAAACACAATAAATATATTCATCAAGAAAGATTCTTTGGAGAATGCTCAAGAAGCTATTATGCAGGAGAAAATGTAAAAGAAGAAGACATTAAAGCAAACTTTAAAAATGGAACACTAGAAATTACATTTCCTAAAGAAGAAAATAAAAAACTAGAAGATAAAAAGTATATACAAATAGAAGGAGAATAAATCTCTTAAGAACTTAAAAAATTACCGGATTTTAAATTCCGGTAATTTTTGCTTTAAATAAAAACAACAAAAAGTATTGACAAAATATGGAAAATATATTAATATAATTCTAATTTAAATCAAAATAAATTTAATTCAAAAATGCAAAATCATAATAATTGTTTTGCAATTCTAAAAAAATTCCAAAGAGGTAAAATATGTTATCAATAGTAAAAAGTATGTCACTTGCAGGGATAGATGGCTATCTTATTTATGTGCAAGTGGATGTTTCGTCTGGAATGCCCGGATGGGACATTGTTGGATTACCAGATGTAAGTGTAAAAGAATCAAAAGAAAGAGTAAGAACAGCTATAAAAAATTCTGGGTATGAATTAAATAGTAGAAAAATAACAGTTAACTTAGCACCAGCAAATACTAAAAAAGAAGGTTCATTTTTTGATTTACCAATAGCAATAGGAATACTTGTGTGCACAGAAGTAATTTTAGAAAATATACCAGAAAATATTGCGTTTGTTGGAGAACTGTCACTAGATGGAAAATTAAATAAAATAAATGGAATACTGCCTATGTGTATAGAAGCCAAAAAGCTAGGAATATCAAAAATAATAGTTCCACTAGAAAATGCAAAAGAAGCTTCTGTAGTAAGTGGAATAGAAATATATGGAGCAGAAACATTAACACAAGTTGTAAAATTTTTAAATGGTATAACAAAGATAGAACAAATGCAGGTAGATGTTGAGGAACTATTTACTTCAAACGCTAATAATTTATTAGATTTTAGTGAAGTTAAAGGGCAAGAAAATATAAAAAGAGCCTTAGAAATAGCTGCTGCAGGAGGACATAATTGCTTATTAATAGGTAGTCCAGGGTCACGGAAAAACAATGATGGCAAGAAGAATACCATCAATTTTACCAGATTTAACATTTGAAGAAGAATTAGAAACAACTAAAATTCATAGTATAGCTGGAATTTTATCAAAAGATACCCCATTAATTACGAAAAGGCCATTTAGAAGTCCTCATCATACAATTTCTAGTAGTTCGCTTGTGCGGAGGAGGTAAAATTCCAAAACCAGGAGAAATTAGTTTGGCACACAATGGAGTATTGTTCTTAGATGAATTACCTGAATTTAATAAAAACACACTAGAAGTTTTAAGAGGACCATTAGAAGATGGAATAATTAGTATTAGTAGGGTGAATGCTTCACTTACTTATCCTTGTAATTTTATGTTTGTAGCTTCAATGAACCCCTGTCCGTGCGGATTTTTTGGTTCTAAAGAAAAAGAATGTACTTGTGCTCCTAGAGCAATAGAAAAATATATGGGAAAAATCAGTGGACCTCTTTTAGATAGAATAGATATTCAAATAGAAGTGACACCTGTAAAATATCAAAAACTAGAAGAAGAAAAAACGGCAGAAAGTTCTGAGAATATAAAGAAAAGAGTAAATATGGCCAGAAAAATACAGCAAGAAAGATATAAAGAAAATGCTATATACTCAAATGCAGAACTTACACCAAAATTAGTAAACAAATATTGTAAGTTAGATAAAGAGTCAAAAAAGATACTGCAAAGTGCTTTTGAAAGACTAGGATTAAGTGCAAGAGCGCATGGAAGAATTTTAAAGGTAGCAAGAACAATAGCAGATTTAGAAGGAAAAGAAAATATAGAATCAAATCATATTGCAGAAGCAATACAGTACAGAAGCTTAGATAAAAAATATTGGAAAAATTAAAACATAGGAGAAAAATGAGAGAAATAAAATTAATAAAATATACAGACTCAAATTATCCCCAAAAACTGTTAGAAATAGAAAATTATCCAAAAGAGTTATATGTTATAGGAAATGAAAAATTGCTAGAAAAAGATTCAATTGGAATAGTTGGCGCAAGGGAAAGTACAGGTTATGGAGAAAAATGTGCAAGAAATTTTGCAAGAGAAATATCAAAAGAAAATATATGTATAGTAAGTGGAATGGCAGTTGGAATAGATACTGCTGCACATGAAGGAGCAATTAGAGAAAAAGGCAGTACAATTGCAGTGTTAGGATGTGGATTTAACAATATTTATCCAAAAGAAAACACAGATTTATTCAACGATATTTTAAAAAAAGGTGGTTGTGTAATATCAGAATATAGTCCAAATACAAAAGCAGATTTATCAAAATTTCCTAAAAGAAATAGAATAATAAGCGGATTAGTAAAAGGAATATTAGTTGTAGAAGCAATTTATAGAAGTGGAAGCCTAATTACAGCCAAATACGCAAAAAAGCAAAATAAAAAAATTTTTTGTATTCCTAGCAATATAGATGAAAAAAACAGTGTAGGAACAAATAGACTTATTCAAAATGGAGCAAAATTAGTAATAAAAGCACAAGATATATTAGATGAAATAAAAAATAAAATAGAAGAAGAAATAGAAGAGGAATATTTGGAAATATATAATTGCTTAACATACATGCCAACAAATATTAATATAATTGCAAAAAAGTGCAATTTAGAAATATCAAAACTTACTCAAAATTTATTAATGATGGAACTAAAAGGATATGCAAAATCAATGCCAGGAAATGAATATGTGAGGTTATAAATGAATAAAGATCATGAATTAGGAAAATTAGGAGAAGATGTTACAGCTAATTATATTACAAGATTAGGGTACAAAGTATTAGAAAGAAATTTTGAATGTAATCAAGGAGAAATAGATATAATTGCTTTAGATAATGAAGAGTTAGTATTTATAGAAGTAAAAACTAGAACAGGAATAAATTACGGAGAGGCAAGTGAAGCAATAACAAGATACAAAAAAAGACATTTGCTAAACTCAATAAAATATTATTTATATAAAAGAAATTTAGAAAACGAATTTATAAGAATAGATGTAGCAGAAGTATATGTTAAAGGAGAGAATATAAAAATTAACTATATAAAAAAAGCTATAGAGTAAAATATTTACTTTTAATAAAAAAGAGTATAAAATAAATGCAGTAAAATTAGACAAAAATGGAGGAATTATTATGGATAGAAAAGATGCACTAGATTTATTAAAAAAATATAATAAAGAAGAATTTCATTTAAGGCATGCATTTACAGTTGAGGGAGTTATGAAATACTTTGCAAGAGAATTAGGATATGATGAGAATTTCTGGGGAATAGTACGGTCTATTGCATGATGTGGATTTTGAATGTTATCCAGAAGAACACTGTAAAAAAGCTCCAGAATTATTAAAAGAAATAAATGCAAGTGACGAATTAATACATGCTGTATGTAGCCATGGATATGGAATTTGTGTAGATATAGAACCAACTCACGAAATGGAAAAAATATTATTTGCAACAGATGAACTTACAGGATTAATTTGGGCAACTGCAAAAATGAGACCATCTAAGAGTACAAAGGATATGGAAGTATCTAGTTTAAAAAAGAAATTCAAAGATAAAAAATTTGCAGCAGGTTGTTCAAGAGATGTAATAAAAACAGGTGCAGAGAGATTAGGTTGGGAATTAAATGATTTGTTTGAAAAAACAATACTAGCAATGAGAGATTGCGAAGATGTAGCAAATGAAGAAATGAAAGAAGTAGAATAAAGTATATAGGAGAAGAAATGTGGAAGTAAAATTTAAAAATATTACTAAATGCACAGAAAGTCTGTATAATCAATTTTTAAAATTTCATAACAAAAAATATAAAGTACGAAATATCCTAACTATTATAATAGTATTAATTGCTATAATTTATATGGTAATATTTAATATAAAGTATAGTAATTATACTGTCGCACTACTTGCTATTATACTTGGTGTGACCACTTTTTTAATAAATGAAAAATACCAAAATAATGTTGTAAAAGAAGAATTAGAAAGTAAAAAGATAGAAGAACAAGAAAAAATAGAATTTTATTTTTACAATAAATATTACTTTGTAGTGAAAATGAATAAAAAGAGACAACTGGTAAGGTATTTAAAAATATATAGGATTAATAGTGATGAAAAAAACTTTTACTTATACACCGATAAAACACATGCATTTATCGTAAGTAAAGATGGTTTTATAAAAGGAACAGCAAAAGAATTTGATGAATTTATGGCGAAAAAGTGTAAATTTAAGTATTCAAAACAAATTGACTAATTATGTAAAATGATGTAAAATATAAATACAACAACCGGTATAACCGGATCTTAAGGAGTGGCAATAACATGACAGAAAAAGATTTTGCAAAAATGACACGAAAAGAGTTGGAGGAATATTGCAATAAACTTCAACAAGAATTAAGCACTGCACAATGGTTTTTACGAAGCAAAATCAAGCTTGGAGAAAGAGAACACTCAAACTAAAACAAATTGGCTTTTCATATATGAAAAGCTAATTTGTTTTGTTCTTTTATTTTAGCATATCTCTAATAGTTTTATATAAATAAGGTTTAAATTCTTCAATAGGCATTGGGTCATTATATAAAATAGAATTAAAACATGTAGAACTTGCAAGTTCTATAATCATAAATAAAACAACATCAGGATTTTCAATGTTAATTTTATTGTCTTCTATACCTTTAATAAATAAAGCTCGAAGCCCATCTTTATTATCATCTAAAGTATTGTAAATTTTAAATACAGTATTGCTTTTAATTCCCCAAGATAAATTTTTAGAAATAAACTTAAGAAGAGCAGGAAATTTTGTAAGTTCATCTATAACATAATTTATTATATAAATAATTTGATCAGAAAAATTGCTTATATAAGACTTTCTTAAACTTTCTAAAGCGTCACAAAATAATTTATGAGATTTTTTTGCAATAAGAATATCTCTTAATTCATACTTATCTTTAAAATATAAATAAAAAGTACCCTTTGCAACACTGGCATTATCTACAATATCTTGTATAGAAGTATTTTGAATGCCCTTTTCAGTAAAAAGCTTAAAAGCTGTATCTAATAATCTATTCTTTTTATTTTCTTTAGACTCTTGAATACTCAACCTAATCACCACATATATTATTATTGCATAAAATGACCAGTAGGTCAATTATAAAATTAAAAATTAAGAATTAAGAATGAAAAATATATGTTGATTTTTGGTTGAAACCAACAAAAAATCTTCACTTATTATTCACTTTTCATTAAAAATGCAGGGGGCGGGCTCTGTGTCCGCTCGAAAAATATCCAATAATTTATTGCAAACGTTGGGAACAAATGGGGACAGCCCCTTTTTGTTCCTACAACCTCCAACATCCCACCTCTCACATCAATTAAATAAATTTAAACAAAAATATTGACTAATGGTCATAACGGTGTTACAATATAAAAATGACCGATAGTCATAAAATGAAAGGAGAGATAATATGCTAAAATTTGGTGAGTTTATATGTAAGCATAAAAAAATAATTTTAGTAATTTCAATACTTTTACTAATTCCCTCTATAATAGGGATAAAAGCAACAAAAATAAACTATGATATTTTGGTATATTTACCAAGTGATATTGAAACTGTTCAAGGAGAAAATATTCTTTCAGAAGATTTTAATATGGGAGCATTTTCAATAGTAGTCTTGGAAAATATGAAGCCAAAAGAAATAGCAAAATTAGAAACAGAAGCAAAAGGAATACAAGGTGTGGAAAATGTAATAAGTATTGTAGATGCTACGGGAACAAGTATTCCGCTAGAAAGTTTACCACAAGAGATAAAAGATAAAATATATAAAGATAACACAACATTAATGCTTGTAACATTTAAAGATGCAATTTCATCAGATGAAACAACAAATGCAGTAGAAAAATTAAGAGATATGACAGATGAAAGGTGTAAAGTAAGTGGAATGACATCTGCATTAATAGATACAAGAGATTTATCAGATAAAGAAGTAGCAATATATGTATTAATAGCAGTAGCTTTATGTATTATAATTCTAGAATTAGCATTAGATTCTTATTTAGTACCAATATTCTTATTACTAAATATAGGAATAGCAATACTTTATAATATGGGATCAAACATAATGCTTGGAGAAATATCATATATAACAAAAGCAATAAGTGCAGTGTTGCAGCTAGGTGTAACAACAGACTTTTCTATATTCCTTTACCATAGTTATAAATCAGAAAAAGAAAAATATTCAAGCAATGATGAAGCAATGGCAAATGCAATTGCAAAGACTTTAGTATCAGTTTTAGGAAGTTCATTAACAACAATAGCAGGTTTTTTAGCATTATGTAGTATGAACTTAACACTTGGGAAAGACATTGGTATAGTAATGGCAAAAGGTGTGCTATTTGGAGTAATTACAGTAGTAACAGTTCTACCAGCCCTAATACTACAATTTAACAAAGCTATAGAAAAAACATCACATAAAGAAATTTTACCTAAATTTACAGCATTAAAGAATTTTAACATAAAACATTATAAATTAATATTAGTAGCTTTCTTAGTTATATTACCATTTGCAGTATATGGATATACACATACAAGTGTTTATTATAATCTAGACAGTTCACTACCAGAAACTTTGGAAAGTATAAGCGGAAATAATGAATTGAAAAATAAATTTGGAATAGTAGCAACAGAAATGATATTAGTAAATAATGATGTTCCAGATTATAAAGTAAATCAAATGTTAGATGAAATAGAACAAATAGATGGTATTGATTGGACATTAAGTTACTCAAAAATATCTAAAGAATTACCAGAACAAGTACTTTCAGAAAATCTAACAAAAATATTCCAAAGCAATAAATATAAGATGGTAATAATTAATTCTAAATACGAAGTAGCAACAAATGAATTAAACTCACAAATGGAAGAAATACAAAAAGTAATAGATAAATATGATCCTAATGCAATACTTGCAGGAGAGGGACCTCTTATGAAAGACCTAATTCAAGTAAGTGATCATGATTTTAATAGCGTAAATACAGTATCAATAGCAATAATTTTCTTATTGATGTTTGTAGTATTTAAGTCAATATCTTTGCCAGTTATATTAATAACAGTAATAGAATTTGCAATATTTATAAATATGGGAATTCCAGCATATACAGGAACTGTACTTCCATTTGTAGCATCAATTGTAATAGGAACAATACAATTAGGAGCAACAATAGATTATGCAATATTAATAACAAACAAATATATAACATTTAGAAAAGAAGGAAAAGACAAAAAGCAAGCAATAGATGAAGCTTTAGGAACATCAATTTCTTCAATAATAGTAAGTGGGTTATGCTTCTTTGGAGCAACATTTGGTGTTGGAGTTTATTCACAAATAGAAATGATAGGATCACTATGTTCATTAATGGCAAGAGGTGCAATAGTAAGTACATGTGTAGTAATCACATTATTACCTGCATTTCTAATGTTATTTGATAAAATAGTATGTAAAACAACTTTAGGTATGTCAAAAGTAAAATAGAAGAAAGGATGATATAAAATGAAAAGTAAAAAAATAATTTCTGGACTATTAGCATTTACAGTAACAGCATATACTGCAATTCCAGTATTAGCTGCTTCAAAAATAGAAACAGTATATTCAAATTTAGACTCAAATGGTAAATCATATAAAACAATAGTAAGTACACAATTAACTAATGAAGATAAAGTAGATAAATTAGTAGATTTTTCTAGTTTAATAAATATAGAAAATACAAATGGCGATGAAACATTTAGTAAAAACGGAAACGAAGTAGTATGGGATAGCAATGGAAATAACATATATTACCAAGGAGAAAGTGACAAACAATTGCCAGTAGAATGTAAAATAACTTATGAATTAAATGGGGAAGAAATATCTGCAGAAGACTTGAAAGGTAAAAGTGGAAATGTAAAAATTAAAATAAACTACATAAACAATGAAAAACATACAGTTTCAATAAATGGAAAACAAGTTACAATGTACACTCCATTTATAATAGTAGCAGGAACAAAAATAGACAACACAAAAAATAAAAATATTAAAATAACTAATGGAAAAACAGTAGACAATGGAGAAAGCACATTAGCAGTTGGAATTGCAATGCCAGGAATGCAAGAGAATATTGGAATTTCAAGAAATAAAATAGAAATTCCAGAAGAAATAGAAATTTCAATGGAAACTGAAAACTTTGAAATGGAAAATATTATAGCTGTAGTAGCAGTAAAAGGTATAGATGAAGATTTAACAAGTGATTTAAATAGTATGTATAATCAAGTAAATGAATTAGTAAACGCAAGTAATAAATTATTAGAAGGTGCAAACCAAATAAAAGATGGAACAAGTGAATTGGCAGTAGGAGCAAATAAATTAAAATCAGGAACGGAAACAGCATATAATGGATCTAAACAAATAAAGAATGAAGTAGAAGAAAGTACAAGAAAATTAAAAAATGACAATACTCCAGCAATAGATAGCAAAACTTTAGAAGCAATAAAAGCACAAGCAATGCAAAGTGCAACACTAACAGAAGAACAAAAAGCTGCAATATCAGAGCAAGCAAAAGCAGGTGCAACACTAACAGAAGAACAAAAAACTGCAATATCAGCACAAGCAAAAGAAGGAGCAACATTAACAACAGAGCAAAAAGAAGCAATATCAGCACAAGCAAAAGAAGGAGCAACAATTACAGAAGAACAAAAAGAAAAAATAAAGGCAGAAGCTAGAAAATCTGCAGAATTTACGGAAGCACAACAGGAAGCAATAATAGCTCAGGCACCAACAACATTAACAGATGAGGAAAAGCAACTAATAGTAACAATAGCACAAAATACGGCATATAAAACAGCAGAGGAAACAGCATTAACAGTGGCACAAAATATAGCAACACAAACAGCAGAAAAAACAGCACAAACAGTAGCACAAAGTATAGCAATACAAACAGCAGAAAAAACAGCATTAACAGTAGCACAAAGCACAGCAACACAAACAGCAGAAAAAACAGCACAAGCAGTAGCACAAAGTACAGCAACACAAACTGCAGGAGAAACAGCAACACAAACAGCAACACAAGTCGGAAATCAAGCAAAACAAAAATTTACAAACCAAGTAATATCTCAAATGAACACATTAGGAGAAGCCTTAGGAGAATTAACAAATGGATTAGAAGATATAGATAACGGAGTAAGCACATTATCATTGGGAGCAAATAAATTAGATAATGGTGCACTAGAATTAGCAACAGGTGTAAAAACATTTAATGAACAAGGAATATCAAAAATAAATAATCTAGTAAATGGAGATGTCAGAAATTTAGCAACAAGAATAGAAAAAATGAATGAACTTGCAAAAGAATATAATAACTATGCAGGAATCCAAGAAGGAATGAATGGAGAAGTAAAATTCATAATGATAATAGACTCATCATCAGACAATGGAGAAATAAAGAAAGAAGAAGCAGTAACAACATATAAAAAAGAAGATTAAACTTTAAATTATCCAATTGAGGGGAAAAGGGGACAGACCCCTTTTCCCCTCTTCCTTGACTTTTTGAGCAAAAAGTGGTAATATGTGGCAATAGGAGGAAACTTAATGGAAAAAATTATAGATATATTATTAGATACGTTATTAGATGCAGTAAAGTTACTGCCATTTTTATTAATTGCATATTTAATAATGGAATATATAGAACATAAAACAACAAATAAAACAAGAAAGACAATAAAAAAATCTGGTAAGATAGGACCATTAATAGGTGGACTTTTAGGTGCATTACCACAATGTGGATTTTCAGTTACAGCAACAAATCTTTATGCTGGAAGAGTGATAACATTACGGAACACTATTTGCTGTGTATTTATCAACATCAGATGAAATGTTACCTATACTATTGTCAGAAGGTGTTAATGGAGTTCTAATATTAAAGATATTAGGAATAAAAATACTAATAGGAATTTTAGCTGGATTTCTAATAGATTTAATATTAAGAAGAAAAGAAGAGGAAAAAGAAGAAAATATAGAAGATTTATGCGAACACGAGCATTGCCATTGTGAGGAAGGTATATGGAAATCTGCAATAAAACATACAGTAAATATATTTATATTTATCTTAATAGTATCATTATTATTAAATATAGCAATTGGATATATAGGAGAAGAAACAATAGGAAATTTAATATCAGATAAGCCAGTGTTAGGAGCCTTAATTGCTTGTTTAATAGGCCTAATACCAAATTGTGCATCATCGGTTATACTAACAGAACTTTATCTATTAGGGGTATTGAATCTAGGATTGATGATAGGTGGGCTTTTAGTAAATTCAGGGGTAGGAATATTAGTATTGTTTAAGGTAAACAATAACGCTAAACAAAACATAAAAATAGTCTTAACTCTTTATGCAATAGGAGCAATTTCAGCTATGATACTACAGCTTTTGAAGATTTAGAATTAACGAACGAATAGGGACAGTCCCTCTTTTGTCGAATGACAAAAGGGGACTGTCCCTATTCGTTCCCCTCATAATTAAGTATAATAAACCCTTATAATCTCTTGAAAAATTGGAAAAAATAAGGTAAAATAGAATGAAAGAAAAATGAAGGGACTACTATGAAAAAAATACTATCAATAATAATAATATTTTTAATATTTATTCTTTTATATTTTTTACAATCAAATTTTTTTATTTGGTTTAATATTGCTGGAGTAAAACCAAATCTTTTTATAATTCTCTCATTATTAGTAGGAATATTTATAGGGAAAACATATGGAATCTCAATAAGCATATTTTTAGGATTAATATTAGATTTATTTATAGGGAAAGTAATTGGAATAAATGCAATAGTCTTAGGAATAGCAGGTTTTCTGCGGAGGAATATTTACAAAAAGATTTTCTAAAGATAGCAGAATGACAATAATGTTAATGACTATAGGAACAACCATAATATGTGAGCTAATATCTTATTTACTTCAAATAATAATATTTAAGCTACAAATTGATTTATTACCATTTATAAAAATAGTATCGATAGAAACTCTATATAATGTGATGTTAATAATAATAATATATCCACTAGTAATAAAATTAGGAGAATTATTAGAACGAGCATTTACAGAAAAAAATATATTTACTAAATACTATTAAAAGGAGGGGAAACTAAATATGGACAAGAAAAATGTAAGATATAATATATTAACTGTAATTGTCTATATTATAGGAATAATACTACTAGTACAGCTATTCAACCTCCAAATTGTGCACGGAGAAGAATACTTAGAAAAATCTAGCTCAAGGCTAACGAGAGAAACCACAATACTTGCTGCTAGAGGCAATATATTAGATAGAAATGGAAATGTAATTGCGGGAACAGTTACTAAATATTCCTTAAATATATATAAAAGCAAAATTAATAATGATACATTGAACAATACTATATTAGAAACTGTAAAAGTATTAGAAAAAAATGGAGATACATACAAAGATGAATTTCCTATAAAAGTGAATCCAATAGAGTTTAGCATAGACAAGGAAAAGCAAACAGAATGGTTAAAAAACAATAAATTAAAAGAAGACTTAACTGCTGAAGAAGCTATACAGAAATATAAAGAAAAATATGAAATAAAAAATGATAATATAGAGGAAATAAGAAAAATAATAGCTATCAGATATGGAATAGAAAAAGAAGGATATAGTGCCATGAGCCCATATACTATATCAAAAAATATCAGTAAGCAAAGCGTTGCCATATTTGAAGAGCAAAACTTAAGTTTCCCAGGAATAGATATTGAAAGTTCGCCAACAAGAAAATATTTAAGAGGAAGTTTAGCCTCACACACAATTGGATATATTGGAGCAATAAACGAAGAAGAATATAAGAATAACGAAGGCTATTCTATGAACGACTATATAGGAAAAGCGGGAGTTGAATACGTGTTTGAAAAATACTTAAGAGGCGAAAATGGAAGCAAGCAAACAGATATGTCAATAGACGGAACAAAAACAGGTGAATATGTAACTAAGGAAGCGGTTCAAGGTGATGATGTTGTACTTACAATAGATGCTAATTTACAGCAAGTAACAGAAAATTCTTTGAAAACTCATTTAGAAGAAATAAAAAGTGGAAAACTTGGAGAAACAAGAAATGTAGATTCAGCAGCAGCAGTTGTATTAGATGTTAAAACCGGAGAAGTACTTGCACTTGCAAGCTATCCAGAATTTGAACCAGAGCTATTTATAGATGGAATAAGTAAGGAAAAATGGAATGAATATAATGATGAAAAGAAGAGTGCATTAATAAATAGATGTATACAAAGTGCATATGCACCAGGGTCAATCTTCAAGATGGTATCTGCAATAGCGGGGCTTGAAACAGGAGCAGTAAATGCAACAGAAACAATTTATGATACGGGAATTTATCCCAAAGGATATAACCCTAGATGTTGGATATACTCAAGTTATGGAAGAGGACATGGAGCACTTAATGTTTCTGGAGCAATAAAAAATTCTTGTAACTATTATTTCTATGAGCTAATAACTAGAATGGGAATAGAAAACTTAGAAAAATATGCAACATATTTTGGACTAGGACAGAAAACAAACATAGAATTACCCGGAGAGGTATCAGGGACTCTAGCTGGCAAAACTTTATATGAAAAGCTTGGAGAAACATGGTATTATGGAAATTCTCTATCAGCAGTAATTGGACAAGCTGAAAACAATTTTACTCCTTTACAAATAGCAAGATATATAGCAATGCTTACAAATGGAGGAGAAGAAGTTGATGTAACAATAGTAAAGGATATAATAAAAGAAGACGGAACAAGTGAAGACAAAGAAAGCGTAAAAAAATATGCAGATGAAAAATTAAATCTAAGTAAAGTAAATAATGAAAAATTAGATATAAAAAAGGAAAACATAGATGTTGTTTTAGAAGGAATGAAATCTGTTACAACAGAAACAGGAGGAACAGCATATGGGGTATTCAAAAACTTTGATATAGAGGTTGGGGGAAAAACAGGCTCAGCAGAAGCAGGAGGAAAAGTAAACGCATGGTTCGTTGGATTTGCTCCATATGATAATCCAGAAATTGCAGTAGTTGTATTGATAGAAAATGGATCACACGGATACTATTCAGCTTATGTAGCAAAAGATATTATAGAACAACACTTTAAGCTAAAACAAGTAATAGAAGAAAATAGGACAGCATTACCATATTCAGAACAACAAAACTAGCAAAATTCCTTAAATTATTAGGAATACGAGGAATAGATGAGCCGTCCAGACTCAAAGACAGCCACTGTGTTTGACTGTAAAGAAATTTTTAGGAGGAATAAATATGAGAAATCCAGTAGGAATAAGTATGAAAAAGGATGAAATAGTAATAAGGATAAGCGAAAAAGCAACATATGAAGAGACAATAGAATGTTTAAATAAAAAAATACCAGCATTGAAAAAATTGTACAAAGCAGAAAAAACTCCTATATGCGTAACAGGTAAAATACTAAAGAATAAAGAAATAGAAGAGATAAAAGAAATAATAACAAAAGAGATAGATGTAAAAGTCAATTTTGACAGCCCAAAAGAATTAGGGTTGCACGGAATAAAAAAAGCATTTGAGAAGGAAATAGAAAACTCAGAAACAAAGTATTATAAAGGAAATATGAGATCTGGACAAAAAATAGAGTTTGAAGGAAGCTTGGTAATTCTAGGAGATGTTAATGGAGGAGCAGAAATAATTGCAGGTGAAAATATAGTGGTTCTAGGAATATTAAGAGGCCTAGCACACGCAGGAGCAAAAGGAAATAAAAAAGCTATTATAGCTGCACACAGAATAGAATGCCCACAATTAAGAATTGCAAACATTGTAAAAGAAATGGAAAAAGAAGAATTAGATGAAGAATATAAATATGCTTCAGCTAATGAAGAAAATCAAATCATATTAGAAAAATAAACTGGAATTTGCCTAACTTTTTATTTGCTCTATGTTAAACGGGTTATAAATTTAAACTGTCTCATTCTTTGTCGGATTAATGAAAAATTTATTTTTCATTAATATGTTATCTTATATAATTAATCTAACAAAAATTAAAATATAAAAAATTCCAAAAATTGCTCGGTCATGTCGCTTTCGTAGAAATTGTAAATCTTCTCTCTTCGCAGCGCCCTCATTAAAAACGAGATTCCCTACTCATATAGAAGAACAATTTCTACCTCAAGCTCAATCCATTCGCAACGTTTTTTCCATTTTTAATATTTTAATTTTTCAAAAAACAATTTACTCACACAAAGTACAATTTATGAAAGCAATAGCAAAATAAGAGCGATAAACAAAAGTTGATCTTGTACCTTTTCATTATAAAGGAAGATTAGAAGACATATTAAAAGAATATCATCAAAATGTAAATCAATTCCAAAAAATTGAAAACAAAAGTCATCATCTCCTAAAGGAAGTGCATTGTAAAAGGAATCCATCATTTTTTATTATCACCGCCCATAAAAGGAAAAATTTCCATTACTTTGCTCATATTCATAAGTTGTATATACTGGTCTACTTTTGCCCTTCTACTATCTTTTAAATAAGGCTTCAAAGACTGCAATAAATTAGAACGAGGATCATCCTTAACATTCATTTTATCTATAATAGATTTCATTTTCATAATAGTCTCAAAATCAATCCCATTAGAATTAGAAGAAGAAGAATCGGCAGAATTATTTGAAAAATTGTTAGAATATTGATTATTATTAGAAGTGTCAAAATTAGTATTTGAATTATTATTTTGCGAATTGTTAGAATTTTTAAGCATATTAAATAAATTATTCACCATATCTGGTGAAATATTATTTTGCCCTGCTACATTATTAAATTTCTCAAATAAATCTGACATATCTTCATTATTCAAAACGATCAGTCTCCTTAAAAATTACTTTCTTAAATTATTATTCTGATTAAGTTCTTTTAAAATTTCATCTCTACTTTTAGTCTTAAGTATCTCATTTGCTTTTGCAATTCCTGCCTCTATATCCTTCTTATCCATTTTAGAAAGCATAGACATCATCATTGCCATATCAAAATTATTGTTATTCAATAAAATCACTCCTAATTAAATATATGTATTAACAATACAGTATATTCAATCAACAAAAAAATGTGCAAAAAACGGAAGAAAATGGACAGCCCTGAACGGATGGGGCTGTCCATTTTCTTCCATTTATCTAATTATCATATCTTCTCTTCCAGCACCAGTTCCTATAAATTTTACAGGAACACCTATAAATTCTTCAATTCTTCTTAAATATTTTTTTGCATTTTCTGGTAATTCATCAAACGATTTACAGTTACTAATATCACCAAAGTTACCCTCAAAATCTTCATAAACAGCATAAGAATTATTTAAGAAATCTACATTTGTTGAAAAATCAGTTGTTTCTTTACCATTATGGTTGTAAGCAACACATAATTTTATATTATCTAGTTTTCCAATAGTATCAACATGATTAATTGCAAGACCAGAAATACCATTTAATCTAACTGCATATTTTAAAGCAACTAAATCAAGCCAACCGCATCTTCTAGGTCTTTTTGTAGTAGTTCCATATTCATGACCTAATTCTCTTATCATGTCACCTACTTCATTGTTTTGCTCTGTTACGTAAGGTCCTGCACCTACTCTTGAAGAATAAGCTTTTACAACACCATAAACTTCGCCTATATCTCTAGCACTTACACCAGTACCAGTGCATACACCACCAATAGAAGGATTTGAAGAAGTAACAAAAGGATAACTTCCAAAATCAATGTCAAGAAGTGTTGCTTGAGCACCTTCACATAGGATTTTTTTACCTTCATCTAATGCATTATGAAGTAATGTTATAGTATCAACAATATATGGTTTTAAAATCTTTGCATAACCTTTATAATCATTAAGTGTTTTTTCTAAATCTATTGGTTCGTGTCCATACATTTCTAATATTTTATTTTTATTATTAACATTAATAGTTAAAAGTTCCTCAAAACGATCAGAAATTAAATCTTCAGCACGAATTCCACATCTTTCATGTTTATCGCAATAAGCAGGACCAATTCCTCTTACAGTAGTTCCTATCTTACCTTCGCCTCTATTCTCTTCTAAAAGTCTATCTAGTGCAATATGATATGGAAGAATAATATGTGCTTTTTCGCTAATTCTTAAATTATCTACAGAAACACCATTCTTCTTTAAATCTTCCATTTCTTCGATTAATACTTTGGGGTCAATAACAACTCCATTTCCAATAACTGCTAAAGTATTTTTGTTAAAAATTCCAGATGGAATTAAATGAAAAGCAAATTTTTTGCCATCAACTTCTATAGTATGTCCAGCATTATTTCCGCCAGAGCATCTAACTGCTATATCAGCATTAGTTGCTAGATAATCAATAATTTTTCCCTTTCCTTCATCTCCATAAAAACCACCTAAAACTACATCTACTTTTGATCTTGTCATAAAAATCACATCCTAAAATAAAATATGTTCAATCAATCTAGAAAGAACATAAATATTATCATACAAATATAAGAAAAAGTCAAGATAGATGAGTTAATCTAAAATTATTTGGCAACAAATCAAAAATAGAATATTCAGTGACTTTATCATTGTTAGAGAGAGCATAAATTTTAAAATCTTTATCAACAAATTCACTCATAAATTGTCTGCAATATCCACAAGGTAAACAATCATCTAAATAATCCAGTGAATCTCCTCCGCAGACTACAATATATTCAAAATCTCTTTCACCTTCTGAAATAGCCTTTGTAAAAGCTACTCTTTCAGCACATATTGATTGTATTCCATCATTTTCAATATTACATCCAGAGTAAATTTTTCCAGATTTACACATTAGAGCACAGCCAACATAATACTTACTATAAGGAGAATAACAATTTTTACGAACACTCTTTGCAATTTCAATAGCCTTATATAAACTCATAAAATACCTTCTTTCAAAATTATTATATTACAATTATTCTATATTATGAAAAAATAAAAGTCAAATAGAATGAATTTGGAACAAATGGGGACAGACCCCTTTTGTATCTGTAACCCTTTTCGTAAACTCTTCATAAAATATAGCAAAAAATATATACGGAAAGGATGAATAAAAATGTTAAGTTACATAATTGAAGGAGGAAAGAAGTTAGAGGGAAGTTTAAATGTATCTGGTTCAAAAAATGCTTCATTACCAATAATTGCAGCTAGTATATTAAATGGTGGAGTTAGTAAATTATATAATGTACCTAATATTCACGATACACAAATAACTTTAAAAATATTAAGAATTTTAGGTTGCAAAGTAGATAAGAAGAATGATAAAATAGTAATAGATTCTAGTAAAATGAATAAACACGAAATTCCAGATGATTTAATGAGACAAATGAGATCATCTGTGGTTCTTGCTGGAGCAATACTTGCTAGATTTAGAAACACTACATTTTCATATCCAGGAGGATGTGATATTGGTTCAAGGCCTATTGATTTACACTTAAAATCATTAAAAAAATTGGGTGTAAATATAGAAGAAGATTCAGGATATATTAAGTGTAAATGTGATAAAATTATTGGAAATGAAATACATTTAGATTTTCCTTCTGTAGGAGCAACAGAAAATGTTATATTAGCATCTGTTTTTGCAGAACGGAGAAACTATTCTTACAAATGCTGCAATGGAACCAGAAATACAAGATTTGCAAAAATTTTTAAATAAGATGGGAGCAAAGGTAGAAGGTGCAGGAAGCAATATTATAAAAATTACAGGAGTTAAGAAACTAAAAGATGTAAGTTATAATATAATGCCAGATAGAATAGAAGCTGGAACTTTGCTTTGTATGACTGCGGCAACATCTGGAAAGTTAGAATTAAATAATGTAATTCATGAACATATAGTGCCTGTAATAGATAAGTTAGAGGAATGTGGTTGCAAATTTGATATAAATAAAAATAAAATTATATTAGAAGCTCCTAAAAAATTAAGAGCTGTGGACATAAAAACAATGCCATATCCAGGATTTCCAACAGATATGCAATCTGTATTTACAAGTATGCTTTGTACGGCTAAAGGAATATCAGTTATTGTTGAAAATATATTTGAAAATAGATACAAATATACAAACGAATTAAAAAGAATGGGAGCAAAAATAAATATAGAAGGAAAAATAGCAATAGTCAAAGGAGTAAAAAAACTGAGTGGATCTACTGTAGAAGCAACAGACTTAAGAGGTGGAGCAGCAGTAGTTCTTGCAGGATTAGTTGCAAAAGGAAAAACAAGAGTAAATAATATTGAACATATATTAAGAGGATATGAAGGACTAGATAAAAAATTAAACAAAGTTGGAGCAAGTATGACTCTAAAAAATGAAAAATAAACTAAAACAATTGTAAATGAGTTGTAAAAGGAGCCTTGTATGGGGAGCACGATGTGCTCCCGTAGAAAAGTAATTCTGAATTTAATAAATATACTTTTATAGGGAGGATACCCATGAAAAAATCTAAAGGACAAACTGTAGATTTATTATACGAAAACAAAAATGTTAAAAATAAAAAATCAACTAAAAAAAAGAATAGTAACAAGAAAGAAAATGATAAAATTATAAACTTAGATAATGAAATTATTATTGGTTTAACTCCTAAAAAAGAAGAAAAGACAAAAACTAAAAAGAAAAATAATAGCAAAAATAAAAAAAATGATGTCAGAAAAAAGAATACGAATAAAAAGAAATCACAACCAAACAAAAGCACTACTAAGGACAAACCTAAAAAAAGAAAAACATTAAAAATTGTAAAATGGTTCTTAATAATATTATTGCTTTTAATAGCAATAGTAATATTTATGATGTCTAATGTATTTAATATTAAAGAAATAAAGGTAATAAATAATAGTAAGGTTTCTACAGATGAAATTGTTAATCTATCAACATTAAAAATAGATAACAATATGTTTAAAACTACAAATAGAACAATAGTAAATGGAATAAAAGCAAATGCTTATATAGAAAATGTAAAGATAAAAAGAAGCATAAAAGGCGTTGTCACTTTAGACATAATAGAAAGAAAACCAACATATATGCTAAAATTTGCTAATGCATATGTGTACATAAACAATCAGGGATATATGCTTGAAATGTCAGAAACACCTTTAGAGTTACCTACTATTACAGGATTTGAAACTCCTTCAGAGCAAATAAAGGAAGGGAATAGATTAGAAGTAAATGATTTAAAAAAATTAGAAGATATTATAAAAATAATGAATTCTGCTTCAGAAACTACAATTTCAAGTTTAATTACTAATATTGATATTTCAGATGCAAATGATTATAAATTAACAATAACAAGTGAAAACAAAGTTGTAAATTTTGGAACTGCAACAAATATTAATGTAAAATTATTAAAGATAGAGGAAATTATAGAAAAAGAAAAAGGAAAAGAAGGAGAAATATATTTTCAAAACTCAGAAAAAACTGTATTTAGAGAAAAAGTATAAAACAAAAGGAAGGAGAACAAAATGACTAAAAATAAAATAGCAATTATTTTACGGGACAATGTGTATGCTGCTAGTAATGGCTATTTGCATACAAATAAATACAATAAAATCGGCCACAAAAACTGTAGGAACAACATTAAAAGATAATAGTGGACTAAAGGATGAATTATTGAATTGTCAAGGAAAATATGAAGCGTTATACAAAGAATTAGAAAGTAAAGAACAAAAATTAGAGCAAGTAAGATTAAATGCTGCGGCAAAAAACGAAGATGATACTAAAAATGAAGTAGAAATAAAAAATAATCAAAGATTATTAGGTTTAACCGAAGTTTCAGGACAAGGTTTCATAATCCAACTAGATGAAAATAGAGAAATAAATAGTAATGAAGTTTTAAATATTAGTGAATATTTAGTACATGAAGAGGATTTGTTATATATTATTAATGAATTATTCAATTCTGGAGCAGATGCAATTTCAATAAATGATCAAAGAATCGTATCAACAACATCTGTTCTTTGTGACGGAAATATTATAAGAATAAATGGAAAGATGGTTGGAGTGCCAATAACAATTAAAGCAATAGGATATTCAAAAAGAATGGAATACGCATTAACAAGACCAGGTGGATATCTACAAAAAATGGCAGATGATGGTGTAAAAGTAACAGTTCAATCAAGTGAAGAAATTACAATACCAAAATATGAGGGCGTATACAATTACGAATATTTAACAAGAGGTGATTAATAATTGAAAAAAGGTAAAATTACTATAACAGTAACAATAGGACTAATGGTCTTAATACTTACAACAGTCATATTCATTCAATTTAAAACTATTAATCAAACAGACATTACATCTTTAGAAAATATGAGAGAAGATGAACTAAGAACAGAAATAAGTAGCTTTAAGCAAAAAGCAGAAGAAATAAGTAAAAAAATAGAAGAAACAGATTCTAAAATTGCGGAGTATGATGAAGCTATTACAACAGATAAAGAGGCTTCAGAAATATTAGCAAATGAATTAGAACAACAAAATAATTTGCTAGGGAAGAATGATGTAAAGGGAAACGGAGTAGTTATAACACTAACAGATACAAGAGCACAAAAAATAACATCAGAAGATTTAAGACAATTGATAAATCAATTAAAAGAAGCAGGAGCAGAAGCAATATCAATAAACGATCAAAGAATAGTATATGATTCATATATAGTAGACATAGGAACTACATTTATACGAATAAATGGGCAAGAATCAATAGTTTCACCATATGTTGTAAAAGCAATTGGGAATCCAACATATCTAGAAAGTGGGTTATCTAAAAAACAATATGGATATATAGATACAAAGTTAGAAGAAGGCAAAGATGTAAGCTTAGTAAGACAAGATAATATATTAATAAAAAAATACACTGGGAACTTAAATATGGAATATATAAAGGAGGCAGAATAATGATAATATTAGCAATTGTAATTGGATGTGTAATAGGAGCACTAATAGGAATAAATGCTCCAACAATATCTTATACATATTCTGGATATTTAGCTATAGCTATAATTGCAGCTTTAGATTCAGTATTTGGAGGAATAACATCGGTATTAAAAGGAAACTTTAATTTTAAAGTTTTTATATCAGGATTCTTTGGGAATGCAATACTTTCAATACTATTAACATGGTTAGGTGTAAAACTAAATGTAGATATATATTTGGCAGCAATCGTAGTATTTGTTGGAAGAATGTTCACAAACCTTGCAATTATTCGTAGATATTATATAGATAAATGGAGCCAAAAAATAGAGAAAAAAGAGGAAGCAAAAAATGAGAATGAGAAGAAAACCGTGGGTTAGAGAAGAACTTGCTGAAAGCAAATTTTTTATAGATGATGCAACACATAACCTAGGAAAATGGCATGAAGCATTTAAAAGGAAAGATCAACCAATGCATTTAGAACTTCGGTTGTGGAAAAGGAAGTTTTATAGCAAAACTCGCAGTACAAAATCCAGAAATAAACTATTTAGCAATAGATATAAAAAGTGAAGTGTTAGGTTTAGCAAAAAGAAATATAGAAAAAGAGTATTTAAATGCACAAAAAGAAATAGACAATGTACTTTTAACAGCATATGAAATAGAAATAATACAAAACATATTAAATGAAAAAGATACAGTAGATAGAATATATATAAACTTTTGTAATCCATGGCCAAAGCCAAGGCATAATAAAAAAAGACTGACACATACAAAACAATTAGAAAAATATAAAATATTTTTAAAGCTAGGTGGAGAAATATACTTTAAAACAGATGACTATAACTTGTATAAAGCAACAATAAGATACTTAGAAGAAACAGGCTTTGAAATAATAAAGCAAACAGAAAACTTACATAAGGAACCTATATGGGCAAATAACATAGAAACAGAACACGAGAAAATGTTTGAAGAACAAGGAATTACAACAAAAGCAATAATTGCAAGAATAATATAATTTGCCAAAAAGGTATTTACAAAAAGTAAATATATGGTATAATAAAAATAGAAATGAGAAACCACAAAATAGTGGTTGCCATCTAGGAGCAAAAAATCACTCTCTAACGGTAGAACAGAGAGTGATTTTTAATTGCCTGAAATTAATAAAATGATTGCTATGATTAATATAAAAGTTATTATAAACAGTATTAAATTGGCAAATAAAGATAATAGAAAGAATTGGTAGAATAATTCAATATGTATCATATCAATCACCTCCTATTCTTTTAGTGATAAGAGATGACTAACCACTACTCTGCTTATTCTCATTTCAAAAGTATTATAAGACAACTGTAAAAATATGTCAATAAGGAATTGCCAAAAAAACAACAAAAATATATACGAAATTTGTTGAAAAAAAAGTAGTAATATAATATAATAACCCTATCAAAAATAGAAGGAATAAGCACCTTCAATAGATAGGAGAGATTTGCAATGGAGAAAAGTTTTAGCGAAAGTTACAAAGCGGCAGGCGTGGATGTTACAGCAGGATATAAAGGCGTAGAACTAATGAAAAAGGCTGTACAGGCTACATATACAAATGCAGTAATATCAGACATAGGAGGCTTTGGCGGGCTTTATGAGCCACAAATTAAAGAAATGGAAGAACCAATTTTAGTTTCCGGAACAGATGGAGTAGGAACAAAACTAAAATTGGCTTTTTTAATGGATAAACACGATACAATAGGAGAAGATTGTGTAGCAATGTGTGTAAATGATGTAATATGCACAGGTGCAAGTCCAATGTTTTTTTTAGACTATATGGCACTTGGAAAAAACATACCAGAAAAAGTAGCAACAATAGTAGCAGGAGTAGCAGAAGGATGTAAAAAAGCAAATTGTAGCTTAATAGGCGGAGAAACAGCAGAAATGCCAGGTTTTTATCCAGTAGATGAGTATGATTTAGCAGGATTTTGTGTTGGAATAGTAGATAAAAAGAAAATTATAGATAACAAAACAATAGAAATCGGAGATAAAGTAATAGGGCTTAAATCATCTGGAGTTCATTCTAATGGTTTTTCACTAGTTAGAAAAGTATTTGACGTAAATAAAGAAAACTTAAACGAATACGTAGAAAGCTTGGAATGTACAGTAGGAGAAGCTCTACTTAAACCAACAAAAATATATGTAAAACCAATATTAAAACTTATAGAACAAGTAAAAGTAAAAGGAATATCACATATAACAGGTGGAGGATTTTACGAAAATATGCCAAGAATGTTAAGAGATGGAGTAGCATTAAAAATAAACAAAAATTCTTATGAAATACCACCAATATTCAAACTAATTGCAGAAAGAGGAAACATACCAGAAAGAGATATGTATAACACATTCAATATGGGAATAGGAATGGCCGTAATAGTTCCAGAAAATGAAGTGGAAAAATCACTAGAAATATTAAAACAAGCTGGAGAGGAAGCATATTTGATTGGTGAGGTAGTAGAAGGAAATAAAGAAATAATTATATAATAATATAGAGGAGAGAATAAAATGGTAAAAAGAATCTATGTAGAAAAAAAGCCAGAATTTAGTGTAGAAGCAAGAGGTCTATTAAAAGACCTAAAAGAAAATCTACTATTAGAAAATTTAGAAGATTTAAAAATAGTAAACAGATACGATGTAGAAGGTATAAATGATGAAATATTTGAAAAAGCAAAAAATACAGTTTTTTCTGAGCCACAAGTAGATGAATGCTTTGAAGAAGAATATCCATTCACAAAAGAAGATAAAATATTTGGAGTAGAATATTTACCAGGACAATTTGATCAAAGAGCAAACTCACTATCAGAATGTTTGCAAATATTAACAGAAGGAGAAAGGCCACTTGCAAAAAGTGCAAAAATATATGTTATAAAAGGAAATATAAGTACTGAAGACTTAGAAAAAATAAAAAAATATATAATAAATCCAGTAGATTCAAGAGAATGCACATTAGAAAAACTAAAAACAGCAAAAGATGAACATCCAGAACCAAAAGATGTAGCAATAGTAGAAGGATTTATACACATGACAGATGAAGACTCAAAAAAATTCTATGATAAGTATGGGTTTGCAATGGATATAGAAGACTTAAAATTTTGCCAGAAGTATTTTAGAGATGTAGAAAGAAGAGACCCTAGCATGACAGAAATGAAGATGATAGATACATATTGGTCAGACCATTGTAGACATACAACATTCTTAAGTAAATTAGACAAGGTAGAAATAGACTGGGATTTAGCAAATAAAATATATGAAGACTACAAAAAATCTAGAGAATACGTGTATGATGGAAAAAAGGCAAAAGATATCTGCTTAATGGATGTAGCAACAATAGCAGTAAAAGAATTAAAGAAAAAAGGAATGTTAAAAGACTTAGACGAATCAGAAGAAATAAATGCATGTAGTATACAAGCAGAAATATTGGTAGACGGAAAACCAGAAGAATACCTAATAATGTTTAAAAACGAAACGCATAATCATCCAACAGAAATAGAACCATTTGGTGGAGCAGCAACATGCTTAGGAGGAGCAATACGTGACCCATTATCTGGAAGAGTATATGTATACCAAGCAATGAGAGTAACAGGATGTGGAGATCCAAGAACATCAGTAAAATACACACTACCAAATAAATTACCACAAAGAAAACTAACAAATGAAGCAGCGAGAGGATATAGTTCATATGGAAACCAAATAGGATTAGCAACAGGGCAAGTTGCAGAAATATATCATCCAGGTTATGTAGCTAAAAGACTAGAAATAGGTGCATTAGTAGGAGCAGCACCAAAGAAAAACGTAATTAGAAAAGTACCAGAGCCAGGAGATGTAGTAGTTCTATTAGGTGGAAGGACAGGTAGAGATGGATGTGGAGGAGCAACAGGTTCATCAAAAGCACATAATAGTGCATCACTTACAACATGTGGAGCAGAAGTGCAAAAGGGAAATGCACCAGAAGAAAGAAAAATACAAAGATTATTTAGAAATCCAGAAGTAACAACACTAATAAAAAGGTGTAATGATTTCGGCGCAGGCGGTGTTTCCGTAGCAATAGGAGAACTTGCAGATGGATTAGAAATAAACCTAGATAAAGTTCCAAAAAAATACGAAGGATTGGATGGAACTGAACTAGCAATATCAGAATCACAAGAAAGAATGGCAGTAGTAATAGAAGAAAAAGATGTAGAAAAATTCCAAAAACTTGCAGAAGCAGAAAATATAGAATCTACAGTAGTAGCAAAAGTAACAAAAGAGCCAAGAATGAAAATGTACTGGAGAGGAAAGCTTATAGTTGACCTATCAAGAGAATTTTTAAACACAAACGGAACAGTAAAAATAGCAAATGCAAAAATAGAAGCCCCAAAAGGATTAGCAGAATACTTCACTTGGGGAAAAAGGGGACAGGCCCCTTTTTCCTTAAAGACATCAAATTGCATCAAAACAGACGGAAAAAATTGCTTAAAAACAGAACTTTGGAAGGATACAATATCAGATTTAAATTGTTGTTCTCAAAAAGGATTGGTAGAAAGGTTTGACAGTTCAATAGGAGCAGGAACAGTGCTAATGCCATTTGGTGGCAAATACCAATTAACACCTACAGAAGCTATGTGTGCAAGAATACCAACATTAAATGGTTACACAAATTCTGGAACAATAATGAGCTTTGGGTATGATCCATATCTTTCAGAAATAAGTCCATTACATGGAGCTGCATTTGCAGTTATAGATTCACTTACAAAATATGTAGCATGTGGAGGAGACTATAAAAAAGCATGGTTTACTTTCCAAGAATATTTTGAAAAATTAAGAGAAGAGCCTACAAGATGGGGAAAACCATTAGCAGCACTTTTAGGAGCATATTTAGTTCAAGAAGAATTAGGACTTGCATCAATAGGTGGAAAAGACTCAATGTCAGGTTCATACAACGAATTAGATGTTCCACCAACACTTACATCATTCTGTATAGGGGTTGTGGACACAAATAAGGTAGTATCAAATGAATTTAAAAAAGCAAATTCAAATGTGTATATGCTAAAAACAAAAATAACAGAAGAATTTTTACCAGATTTTAAAGATTTAAAAGAAAACTATGAATTAGTACATAAACTAATAGAAGATGACAAGGCTGTATCTGTTGCAACAGTAAGACAATTTGGAATAGCAGACACAATAACAAAAATGTGTATAGGTAATAAAATAGGTTTTGAATTTAAAGCTAATAAATGCTTATTTAAGCCACGTTATGCAACATTTATAATAGAAGCAAAAGATAAAATAGAAAATGAAAAACTAGAACTTTTAGGAATTACTACAAATAACAAAGAAATAAAAATATCAGAAGACGAAATATTAGACCTAGAAGAATTAATAAAAATATGGGAAGAACCACTAGAAAAAGTATTCCCAACAAAGGCAAACGAAATAAATAAAAAAGTAGAAAACATATTGTATAAACCAGTAGGGGACGCACCTCAAGTGGGCTCACATAAAATAAAAATAGCCAAACCAAAAATCTTTATACCAGTATTCCCAGGAACAAACTGCGAATACGATTTAGCAAAAGCATTTATAGATGCAGGTGGGGATCCTAAAATAGCAGTATTTAAAAACCTAAAACAAACAGACATAGAAGAATCTATAATTGCAATGGAAAAACTAATTAATGAATCACAAATAATAATGCTTCCAGGAGGTTTTAGTGCAGGAGATGAGCCAGACGGTTCTGGTAAATTTATAGCAACAGTATTTAGAAATCCAAGATTAAAAGAAGCAATTCACAAACATTTAAACGAACAAGATGGTTTAATATTGGGAATATGTAATGGATTCCAAGCATTAATAAAACTAGGACTAGTACCATATGGGGAAATTATAGAACCAACATCCAAAATGCCAACACTAACATACAACAACATAGCAAGGCACCAATCAAAATTGGTAACTACAAAAGTAGTATCAAAATTATCACCATGGTTTAGCAAAATAGATTTAGGTCAAGAATTTGTAATACCAATTTCACATGGAGAAGGAAAATTCGTAGCAAGCGAAAAGGTAATGCAAGAATTAATAGCAAATGGACAAGTGGCAACACAATATGTAGATGAAAAAGGAAACGCAACATACGACATAGACTACAATCCAAACGGTTCAGTATATGCAGTAGAAGGAATAACAAGTAAAGATGGTAGAATACTTGGAAAAATGGCACATTCAGAAAGAAGTTATAGAGGGAATATAATAAACGTACCAGGAAACATGGACCAAAAACTATTCGAATCAGGAATAGAATACTTTAAATAAAATATAAGAACAAAGCGACTTTAGTCGCCCTTTGTTCTCGCCGATTTGAGTTTCCGAATGAAATGAGGAAATCTCAAAGGCAATAGCGATTATAGCATTTTTATATAGTAGGAAATGAGAAATTTCCTACTATATAAAAAATCCCGACCAAGTTTTACTTGACCGGGATCTTTTTGTTAAACTGATGCAACTTTGATATTTGGAATTCCGTTAATAAGTTTTTGAGCTCTTTTTTCATTATCCAGATGCATAAGGTAAACTTTTATATTTTGATTAGTTAATCTTATAAGATCTGGAAGAGCATCTTCAAGTTTCAAATGAATTTGACCATAAGAAACAGATATATCTACATAGAGCTCATCGCAACAATCGAAAAATTCCTTAAAAGGTTCCAGAGTTGAAGTATCGCCGGTATAAACAAAAGCTTTACCGTAAATTGCTTCAATATAATAACCAAAACACTTTCCAGAAAGTTGAGGAGAATGTTCAGTTAAGACTGGTTCGATATATGGAAATTCGTCATATGGGTTGAGTGAATCAATATGATGAGAGATAACACTTGTTTCATACCAATCAGGCTCATTTCCTTCAATAGTAAGAATAGTTATTATGTCTTTTTTCACTTCTTCAGAAGGTGCCAATATGGTAACCTTTTTTTGAAGAACAAAAAAACAATACTGAACCCAAAGACCCAATCCCCCAATATGATCTCCATGAGTGTGAGTTATAAGCGTGTAAAGCTTATTACATGTACATAAATCAAGATGTTTCAATTTAACAAAGGCTGAACAAGGACAATCTATTAAGAAAAAATCCTCATTGTTAGTGACAAAATATGCAGATGTATGCTCATCAGCAAAACCTGCACCCCTTCCTAAAAAATGCAAAAACAAAGCTGAATACTCCTTTCAATTTAGAAATAATTTTGCACTGTTCCATAATCAATACGCATGGAAATCAAATACCTCCTGAATTTGATAATTTATATATTAACATAAAATGGCTAACAAGTCAAACAATGCAAGTAATAAGAAAATATAAGAGGATTATTATTCAACTCAAATTTAAAGAACGTAGGGGCGTATTGCATACGCCCAAAACACAAAAAAACATCTGTAAAAAAATGTAAAAAATATTGACATTTGATTTATAGAATGCTAAATTATAGTTATTAATTTAATCTAACATTTTTTTATTCTAAAAATTTAATTCTAAATAATACCAGTGTTGAAAAATTAAATTAAAAATGCTACAATAAAGGAGGTGAAGCTATGCCACTTATTTCGCATTTTTATGGTATACTTATTTATATTTATAAAGAAATTAGTGGACATCATAATGAACCACATATACACATTAAATATAACGAATACGAAATGTCAATTACTTGTGATGGAGTTATTCTCGATGGAAAATTGCCAAAAAAACAGGAAAAACTAGTTTTGGCATGGATAGAATTGCATAAGGATGAAATAAAAGCTGCATGGAATGTATATAATGATAATGGCGAGATTATAAAAATAAAAGGATTGGAGTGATTTAAATGAGACCAAGAGCTCAAGAGGTAGAAGTATTAGAAGATTACACATTAAAGATTAAATTCAATAATGGAGAAGTAAAAAAATTCGATGTAAAACCATATTTAAATCATAAAGCCTTTGAAAAACTAAAAGACTATGATAAATTTAAAAGAGTTAAAATAGCAGGACTATCTATAGCATGGGAAAATGGAGCAGATATATGTCCAGATGAATTATATAATAATAGTTATATTGAATAAAGTGACTTAAGGAGTCATTGGTTATTGAATAGGAAAAATCGAAAAAATTTCTATTCAGCAAAAAAAGATTTTGGAAACAATTCCAAAATCTTTTTTTATCTCTATTTTACAACTATATTATAAATTTTATTTTTTACATAGATTTCTTTTACAACATTTTTTCCATCTAGTAAACTAGCAACAGCTTCAAGAGCTTTTGCCTTTACACTAGCTTCATCTTCATCTAGTGTAATTTTAACAGTTGCCTTTACTTTACCATTTATTTGAACAGGAATTTCCTTTTCACTATCTATTGTTTTAGCCTCATCATATTTAGGCCAGCTAGATTCGCAGATTGGCTTAAATCCTAATTGCTCATTTATTTCCTCTGTAATATGAGGAGCAATAGGGTTTAATAGAGTTAATAACAAATGATAATCTTCTTTTGTTATTTTATCCTCAGCATCAAAGCTATTAGCTAAAATCATTAATGCTGATACTGCTGTATTATAAGCCATTGTAGTTAAATCAGTTTGCACTTTTTTAATTGTTTTGTGGATAATTGGTTCTAACTTTTTAGAATAACCTTCTCCATCACCAATCTTATCTTTTAAACGAATAACTTTATCTATAAAACGTTTGCAACCTCTTAAAGAATCTGTACTCCAAGGAGCATCTTGTGTATAATCACCCATAAACATTTCATAAAGTCTTAAAGTATCTGCACCATATTCATTAACTATATCATCAGGATTAATAACATTTCCTTTAGATTTACTCATTTTTTCATTATTAGAACCTAAAACCATACCATGGCTAACACGAGTCCAAATCATTTCTTTTTTAGGAACTAAACCAATATTATATAAGAATTGAACCCAAAATCTTGCATATAGCAAATGTCTTGCAGTATGCTCCATACCACCATTGTACCAATCAACTCTATTCCAATATTTCATAGCATCCATCGAAGCAAATTCCTTATCATTATGAGGATCCATAAATCTTAAGAAATACCAGCTAGAACCAGCCCAGTTAGGCATTGTATCAGTTTCCCTTCTAGCCTTTCCACCACAATGAGGACAAGTCGTATTTACCCAATCAGTAATATTGGCAAGAGGACTTTCTCCACTTTCAGTTGGTTCATATTCTGCAACATCTGGTAACAATAAAGGTAAATCTTCTTCCTTCATTGGTTGCCATCCACATTTTTCACAATAAATCATAGGAATAGGCTCTCCCCAGAATCTTTGGCGAGAAAATACCCAATCTCTCATCTTATAATTATTTACTTTTCTAGCAATACCTTTTTCCACTAATTTGTTTGTAATAGCTTCTTTAGCTTCTTCAACAGTAAGACCAGTAAATTCTTCAGAATTAATTAATTTACAGCCTTTACCTAAATAATCTTGTTTTTCAAAAGCAGATTCGCTAACATCTCTGCCATCAATAACAGGAATCATTTCCAAGTTGTGTTCTACTGCATATTCAAAATCTCTTTGATCATGAGAAGGAACAGCCATAACAGCCCCAGTTCCGTAGTCTCCTAAAACAAAGTCACCTAAAAATACAGGAACTTCTTTTCCATTAACAGGGTTAATAGCCATAATTCCATCTACTCTGCAACCTGTTTTACCTTTATTTAACTCTGTTCTATCCATAGCAGATTTTTTAGCAGTTTCTTTAATATACTCATTAACTTCATCTTTATTTTTTACTCTAGGCATTAATTCTTTAATTAATTTGCCATCAGGAGCAATAACAAAAAATGTAATACCATAAACTGTTTCAATACAAGTTGTAAATACAGAGAACTTACCTCCACCAACAATTTGTACATCAAGTTCAACACCAGTAGATTTACCAATCCAGTTAATTTGACCAAGTTTTACTCTATCAGCAAAATTAGTATCATCTAAACCTTTTAATAAATCTTCTGCATAATCACTCATTCTAAGCATCCATTGAGACTTTTCTTTTTGTTCAACGGCACTACCGCATCTCTCACAAACTCCACCAGCTGCATCCTCATTAGATAAAACAGACTTACAAGTAGGACACCAGTTTACAGGAATAGTATCCTTATATGCCATACCATGTTTATAAAATTGTAAAAATTGCCATTGGGTCCATTTATAATAATCTGGGTCAGTAGTAGAAAACTCACGAGACCAATCGAAAGAAAAACCTAAGTCTTTCATTTGTCCCTTAAAAGTGTGAATATTTTCCTGTACAGCCTCTTTTGGGTGAATATGATTTTTAATAGCATATTGTTCAGCAGGAGCACCAAAAGCATCCCAACCCATTGGATATAAAACATTATAACCTTGCATTCTTTTCATTCTAGCCAAAGCATCTTGAGCAGTATAACTTCTAACATGTCCGACATGAAGACCAGCTCCAGAAGGATAAGGAAATTCTACCAATATATAATATGGTTCCTTTTTATCTCCAGTAACTGCTTTAAAACTTTGTTTTTCATCCCAATAATTTTGCCATTTTTTTTCTATTTCTTTATGATTATAATCCATAGCATATCTCCTCATTTCTATAAAATAAATGTAAAAAAACTCGCAAAGCGAAAGTTCCCTAAATAATATTAGAAAGATTATATAACAAAAATAAAAATAAATAAAGTAAAACTATTAAAATTTATAATTATCTGATATAATAAGGCAAATAATAAAGGTAAATTGAAATTTCACGAAGTGCGAGGTTTGAGGTGCGAAGTGTGAAAAATAGAGAAAAGCCTACAAAGCTTTGACCCTATAAATCACACCTCCTACCTCCCACCGCACACTTCACATTTAGAAAGAAGGAAATTTATGAAAGCATTAGTTACAGGAGCATCATCAGGAATAGGCAGAGAAATGGCAATATACTTAAGCGAACAAGGAATAGACTTAGTATTAGTAGCAAGAGAACAAGAAAAACTAGAACAAGTACAAAAAGAACTAAAAACCAATTCACAAATAATATGTATGGACTTAAGCCTTGCAGAAAATTGTGTAGAATTATATAAACAAGTAGAGAATATAGATATATTAATAAACAATGCAGGATTTGGAACTTGCGGAGAATTTACAGAAACAGATTTAATAACAGAACTAAATATGGTAAACACAAATGTATGTGCAGTTCATACATTAACAAAATTATTTTTGCAAGATATGTGTAAAAGAAACAGTGGATATATATTAAATGTAGCATCAATAGCAGGATTTATGCCAGGACCACACATGGCAACATACCATGCTACAAAAGCATATGTATTAAAACTAACACAAAGCATTTACGAAGAACTAAGAAAAAGAAACTCAAATGTAAAAATAAGTGCACTATGTCCAGGACCAATAAAAACTGCATTCTTAGAAAAAGCAAATGTAGAATTCAAAACAAAACTAATGACAGCAAGATATGTTGCAAGATATGCAATAGACAATATGTTCAAAGGAAAATATATGATATTACCAGGTGGAAACAACAAAATGATAAGATTCTTAAGCAAAATAGTACCAGACAAAATTATTGGTAAAATTGTATACAATATGGAAAAAGCAAAAAGATAAATTATAATTTACACCAAGTGCGAAGTGTGAGGTGAGAAGTGAGAAAAAATAGGGAAAGACCTGCGAAGCCTCGACCATATAAATCCTACATCCCACATCACACCTCTCACATCAATTAAACAAAATCCAATTTAATAAATAGAGGAGGTAAATATGAAAATAGGTTTAGCATTAGCAGGTGGTGGAGTCAGAGGAGCTGCACATATAGGTGCAATAAAAGCACTAGAAGAAAACGGAATAAAAATAGATGCCGTGGCAGGAACATCTGCGGGTAGCATAGTTGCAGCGCTTTATGGAATGGGATATACAACAGAAGAAATGATTAAATTATTTAATTATTTTGCTAAATCTGTAATGGCAATATCTCCTAAGTATGTGTTTGGAAATATAAAAGAAGTAAGAGGAATAAAACTAGGAGGAATAACTTCCAGCTATAATATAGAATCGGCAATAGAAGAATCAGGAAAATTAAAAAATATAAAAAACATAAAAGATATAAAATTACCAATATCTATACCAGCAACAGATTTAATATCAGATAGAGAAATAATATTTACAAATAGCAAAGAATTACAAGGAGAAGAATACATACACGATATAGAAATAGGGAAAGCAGTCAGAGCAAGTTCTACATTCCCAATAATGTATGCTCCATTTGAATATAAAGAATTTCAATTCGTGGATGGAGGAGTCTTTGATAATTTGCCATCTGCAGAATGCAAAAAATTAGGAGTAGACAAAGTAATTTCTATAAGGTTCAAACTAAAAACTCCAAGAAAGCAAAAGACAATATACAACATAGGAATGCAGTCATTAGATTTAATGACTGAGAATCTAATAAGAGAATCAGTTAGAATAAGTGATTATGTAATAGAACTAGACTTAAGAGATGCAAAACCATTTAGCATAAATAAACTAGAATTCTGCTATAAAGAAGGTTATATGCAAACCTTAGACCATATAACAAGGCTAAAGAAAAGTTTAAAATAAAAATAATTAAAACGGGACAGACCATTCATATGGAGGTGTCCCGTTTTAATTTGATAATTTATAAAATGTCATAAAAATGTAATTTTTAAGTAATTAATTATATATTTTAAGTTTCCGTATATATAGTTTAGAAAAAAACAATTCGAGGGGAAAATACATATATTGACATTGCTTAACAAAAATGTAAAGATAATGCTATATTAATATATAAATAAGCATATATATGAAATTATTTTAGGAGGAACTAGTTATGTTTAATAATTTATTTAGAGGTAGCAATGGAAAAATCACAAGCAAAGTGTTAGC
>CAKOVK010000006.1 GCA_934121925.1 uncultured Clostridia bacterium | reverse complement strand
ATAGGAGTTGGAATAATACTAGTAAAGAAGTATGTACTTAAATAAACCATAAAAACAAAAGGAACAAAAGGGGACAGACCCCTTTTGTTCCTTTTATGTAATGAGGATTTTCTTATTTTACATTTTATAAAATTATAAACACTATTGCCATTGATATACTAGAATTCTACTAAAAGAAAATAAAATAATTTTTGTATTTAAAAATAATATTTGCACATAATAAATTTATTAGCAAATATTGTATGCAAAAAATGCTTGTGATATAATTCATTAAAACAAATGAAAGGAGAATATTATGTCAGAGTACGAAAGTTTAAAAAACGAATTGTTTAATATTAAAAAATGTGGATGGGAAGCTACTAGCGATTTTGAGAAACAAAAAATAAATGTATTTGGAGATGAATTTATATATTTCTTAAATAATGCAAAAACAGAAAGAGAAGCAGTTTATTTTGCAAAAGAAGTATTACAAAAAAATGGATTTGTAGATTTAAGAGACAAATTAGTTTTAGAACCAGGAGATAAAGTATTTTATATAAACAGAGAAAAAAGTGTTTATATAGCAATAATAGGAACAGATGCTTTAGAAACAGGTTTAAATATAGTAGGAGCACACATAGATTCACCAAGACTAGATTTAAAACCAAACCCATTGTATGAAGATACAGGATTTGCATATTTAAAAACACATTATTATGGAGGAATAAAGAAATACCAATGGACAACAATTCCACTAAGTATACATGGAGTTATAGTAAAAACAAATGGAGAAAAAATAAAAGTTAATATAGGAGAAGACGAATCTGATCCAATATTTACAATAACAGATTTACTTCCACACTTAGCACAAGACCAAATGGAGAAAAAGCTAAAGGAAGGAATTGCTGGAGAAGATTTAAATCTACTTATAGGAAGTATTCCATATGGAGACGAAAAAGTAACAGAAAGAGTAAAACTAAATATTTTAAAAATATTAAACGAAAAGTATGGAATAACAGAGAAAGACTTATTAAGTTCAGAATTAGAACTAGTACCAGCATTCAAAGCAAGAAGTTTAGGCTTTGACAGTAGCATGGTAGCAGGATATGGACAAGACGACAGAGTTTGTGCATATACAGAACTAAGAGCAATGTTAGACATAAACAATCCTAAAAAAACAGCAGTATGCATTTTAGCCGACAAAGAAGAAATAGGAAGTGTTGGAAATACAGGAATGGAATCACATGTGTTTGATACCTTCATTGCAGAATTACTAAATAAGAGAGGAGAAAACAGACCAAACCTATTAGACAAAGTATTTTGCAACTCAAAAATGTTATCAGCAGACGTAGATGCTGCATTAGACCCAATATATGCAAGTGTTTCAGAAAAAAACAATGCATCACTACTAGGATATGGAATAGGATTTAACAAATACACAGGAGCAAGAGGAAAATCTGGAGCATCAGATGCAAACGCAGAATACGTTGCAGAAATAAGAGCGATGCTAGAAGAAAATGGAATACCATACCAAATAGGAGAACTAGGAAAAGTAGACGTAGGCGGAGGCGGAACAATAGCCTATATATTAGCAAACAAAGGAGTAGACGTAATAGACTGTGGAGTACCAGTACTATCAATGCACTCACCATATGAAGTAACAAGCAAATTCGATATATACCAAGCATACAGAACATATCAAGCATTCATGAAATAAAAACAGAGGGGAAAAGGGGCCTGTCCCCTTTTTCCCTCTGTTAGTTAAATTAAATTATAAATTATATAAGTTATTGTCTATGCATAGTTTTGCTCTTGAAGCTGTTTTTTCGTCTGATTTAAGTGCGTTTTCTAAGAATTCTGGATGGTTTATTAAAAATGTTCTCATTGTTTGGTCTGGGTTTTCGTAAAAGTTTTTTAGCATTTCGTATTGAGTGTTGTTTATTATATTCATATTAAGTGCTTTTTCAAATAAAGTTTCATCTATGTTTATCATTGAAAAAGATTTTATATTTGAGGCTTCTAGTTTTTCTTTTCCACCTTGCATTCTGTCTACAACTACTGTGCTCCAACATATTCTTGCTCCTAAACTTTCTATTGCTGGAATCCATGCACGTATATAGCTTGAGGCTTCTGTAATTAAGTCTGCTATGTGCAATACTTTTGCATTTTTTACTTCTGATAAATCAATTGTAGTTTCAAATTCGCTGTCTGTTATTACCATACTTAAGTCTTTATATATTGTTATATGTGGTTTGTTAAGTTTGTTTGCTATTATGTTAGAGAAGAACCAATCCCTTCTTTCACCACCAGAGATATAGTCTATTTCACTAATATTAATGTTTTCTTTAATAAAGCTAATCATTTCATCTATTACAGATTTGTAAATTTTATTTTCGTTATAATGTTCAAAAGTTTTTTCAAATACCTTTCTTGGAAGACTATCTTTATTTTGTTTTTCATAATCTATAAATTCTAAAAGCTCTACTGCATCTTGTTCGCTTCCATATAAAAAGTGTGTGTTTATATAGTATGGACCGATTTTACCGAGATGTATACCAAAATGGTTTATTATCTGGACAAATTCTTAAGGCATGTGTTTCAAATAAATGTGATATTACATTATTCATAAAAAGACCTCCTAATATTTTCTTAAATAATAAATCAAAAGTTATATAAAGTCAAATAAAAATATTGAAAAAGAAATTAAAACATGATAATATTGTAAAAATGTAAAAAAGGAGGCAAAAAATTGACTGTTCTTTTAAAAAATGGTAAATTAATTGACTATGCAACAATGACAGATGATTATTTTGATATTTTAATTGAAGATAATAAAATAAAAGAAATATCAAAAAATATAAACAAAAAAGCAGATAAAGTTATTGATTGTACAGATTTATTTATTATACCAGGAATGATTGATATGCATTGCCATTTAAGGGAACCTGGTTTTGAACAAAAAGAAACAATAGAAACTGGAATGAAAAGTGCTGTTAAAGGAGGATTTACTACTATTTGTCCTATGCCAAATACAAATCCTACTTGTGATAGTGCTTTTATTTTGCAAAGAATACAGAATGAAGCTAAACGAGTAGGTGTATGTAATGTATTACCATATGCTAGTGTAACAAAAGGTGAATTGGGAGAAGAGTTAACAGATTTTGAAGAATTAAAAAAAGCCGGAGCAATAGCGTTTTCTGATGATGGAATGCCTGTTATAAGGGCAAAAATTATGAGAGATGCACTAATTGAAGCAAATAGGCTAGGTACTTTTGTTGCTTCACATTGTGAAGAAAAAGAACTTGGAAAAGGTGCAATAAATGCAGGAAAAATAGCAGATAAGTTAAATGTGGAGGGAGTTTTGCCAGAGGCAGAAACGCTAATGGCTGCAAGAGAAGTTGAACTTGCAGAAATAAATAATGTTCATGCACATGTATGCCACATAAGTGCAAAAGAAACCGCAAGATTGATAAGAGATGCTAAAAAAAGAGGAGTAAAGGTGACTTGTGAAACTTGCCCACATTATTATAGTTTCACAGAAGAAGAGGTTTTAAATTCTGGAACAAATGCAAAAATGAATCCACCACTTAGAAAAAAAGATGATATGCAAGAAATAATAAAAGCACTTCAAGATGGAACAATAGACTGTATAATTACGGATCATGCACCACATACAAAAGAAGAAAAAGAAGTAGGATTAGAAAAAGCACCAAATGGAATTATAGGATTTGAAACAGCACTTGCAGCGACTGTAACAAATTTAGTAGATAAAGGATATATTTCATATTTGGACATGGTAAGACTAACAAGCTACAATCCAGCAAAAATACTAAATTTAGATAAAGGAAGTTTGCAAAAAGGAAAAGTAGCAGACATAACAATATTTAATCCAAATGAAGAATACATATATCAAAAAGAAGATATAGTGTCAAAATCAAAAAACACACCATTTATAGGTAAAAAGTTAAAAGGTAGGGTAAAATATACAATAGTAAATGGAAATATAGTATATGAAAGATAAGTTGTAATTTGTGTGAGGGGAATTCTAGGGACTGTCCCTTAAAATCACCAAACTTGGGGATTTTTGGGACTGTCCTGAATTCACCCGAAAAGATTTGTTGAAATATATCATTTTTTTTGGGGGGGTGAAGACACAGGACTTGCCTTTACATCTAGGAATATCTCTACAGCATTTGCAACGAATTTATTTTTGGGCGTATGTAATACGCCTCTACAAATCCAACTTCACACCTTACACATCCATTTTGCAAATTATATTTGTATAAATAATAAATAAAAAGGAGAATGATTAAAATGAAAAATGCAATGGACAGATTAATTAGTAAAGTTAAAGAAACAAATAATCCAACTGTTATGGGATTAGATCCAAGGTATGATATGATACCAGAAAGTATTAGAGCAAAGTATTCACAAGATATTGAAGGGGCTTGCAGAGCTATACTTGAATTTAACAAAGAATTAATTGATAGTGTGTATGATATAGTTCCAGCTGTAAAGCCTCAGATTGCCTTTTATGAGATGTTTGGTATAGAAGGTATAAAAGTATTTAATGAAACATGCAAATATGCAAAACAAAAAGGAATGGTGGTAATAGCAGATGTTAAAAGAGGAGACATCGGTTCAACTGCAGCAGGGTATTCAAATGCATATCTAGGTAAAACCCCAATAGGACAAGAAAAAGTATCAATATATGATGTCGATTTCGTAACTGTTAATCCATATTTAGGTATTGATGGAGTAAAGCCATTTATAGATGATTGCAAAGAGTATGGAAAAGGAATATTTATACTAGTAAAAACTTCTAACAAATCTTCTGGAGAATTACAAGATTTAAAATTAGAAAATGGTACAACAATATATGAAAAAGTAGCAGAATTAGTAAGCTCTTGGGGAGAAGATTTAGTTGGAGAATATGGATATAGCAGTGTAGGAGCTGTAGTTGGTGCAACATACCCTATCCAAATAAAAGAATTAAGAGAGATTATGCCTAAAACATATTTTTTAATTCCAGGATATGGTGCACAAGGCGGAAAGGCAGAAGATATAGCATTAGGATTTAAAGATGGAATTGGTGGAATAGTAAATGCTTCTAGAAGTTTAATGGCAGCATATAAGTCTGATAGATGGAAAGATAAGTATTCAGAAAAAGAATTTGGAAAAGCAACTAGAGCAGAAGCAATTAGAATGAGAGATGAGTTGAACGAAGAAATAATAAAGTAGAAGGGAGAAACTTATGCCATTACAATTAAAAGCAAGATTAATAAAAAAAGAAGAGATAAAACCAGATATATTCAAATTTTCAATGCAAGCTAAAGAAATTACAGACATTGCGAAACCAGGTCAGTTTGTAGAAATAAGAATAACAGATACATTAGATCCATTTTTAAGAAGACCAATTAGTATATACAATATGGATAAAGAAAATGGAATATTGGAAACAATATTCAGAATCCAGGGAAAAGGAACAGAGATTTTAGCGAATAAGAAACAAGATGAATTAATAGATATAATTGGACCTTTAGGATACGGAACATTTAAATTTGATGGTTATAATAATATTGCAATACTTCGGCGGAGGGATTGGCGTATTCCCATTATATGAACTTGCAAAAGAAACATCAGAAAAAATTAGTGTAAATACATATTTAGGATTTAGAAATAAGGAAGCGGTATTATTAGAAAAAGAATTTAAAGAAGTATCGAAAAAACTAATAATAACAACAGATGACGGTAGCTATAAAATACATGGATTTGCAATACATGAATTAGAAAAAGATATAGAAAAAGAGCATATAGATGCAATATTTGCCTGTGGACCATTGCCACTATTAAAAGCAGTACAAACTTTAGCAAAAGAAAAAAATATTCCATGTCAAATATCATTAGAAGAAAGAATGGGATGTGGGCTAGGAGTATGCCTAGGTTGTGCAGTAGAAGTTACAGGCGGAGGATATGAACACGTATGCAAGCAAGGACCAGTATTTGATAGCAAAAAAGTTATAATATAAAATTTGAGGGAAAAAGGGGACAGGCCCCTTTTTCCCTGAAGGAATGAAAGGTGTGAATTTATGAATACAGAAGTTAATTTTGCAGGAATAAAAATGAAAAATCCTGTTACCGTTGCTTCAGGTACTTTTGGATATGGCAGAGAATATAGTCAATTTTTTAATTTAAGTGAAATTCGGAGGAATTATCACAAAGGGGACTTCGCTAAAGCCACGTAATGGTAACAGACCTTCTAGAATTTGCGAGACTCCAAGCGGAATGCTTAATAGTATAGGACTTCAAAATCCAGGAGTTGAATATTTTTTGCAATATGATTTGCCATGGCTAAAGCAACAAAATACAGCTATTATTGTAAATGCTTGCGGAAGTACTGTTGAGGATTATGTAGAAGTTTGCAGAATACTTAATAAATCTGAAATTGATGGAGTTGAGCTTAACCTTTCTTGCCCAAATGTTAAATCTGGTTGTTTGGCCTTTGGAACTACATATGAAGGTGTAAAAGAAGTTACTAGTAAGGTTAGAAAAGTTTTGGATAAGCCATTAATTGTAAAGCTTACTCCAAATGTAACTGATATAACAATTCCTGCTAAAGCAGCAGAAGATGCGGGAGCAGATGGTGTATCTTTAATTAACACTTTGCTTGGAATGAGCATTAATGTAGATACTAGAAAACCATATTTAGCAAACAATACAGGGGGACTTTCAGGACCTGCTATAAGACCCGTTGCAGTTAGGATGGTATATCAAGTGGCACAAGCTATTAATATTCCTATTTTAGGAATGGGAGGAATAACAAATGGAAGAGATGCATTAGAATTTATGCTTGCTGGTGCAAGTGCAATATCAATTGGTGCAGGTAATTTTATAGATCCATATACAAGTATAAATACAGTTAAAGAAATAGAAGAGTATATGAAGAAATATAATATAAAGGATATAAAAGACATTATAGGAAAAGTAGAAATGAACTAAAACTTTGTCAAAAAGTATTTACAATTTATATAAATATGTTATAATAATAAGAGAACAAGGAAACCACGTCTCTAGCTTTCCTTGTTCAAACGTAGTATATAGCAAATGTAAATAAATATCAATGACAAAAAGACAAAAACAATTAATTTAAAAAACCTATTGCAAAATAAAACAAAAAATGATAATATATTTACATATTAATAATAAAAAATAATAGATTTAAAAAAAACCCCTTTTTTCGGGAATATTTTTTAAATCTATTTTTGTTTTTAGTTTAGGAGGAGAATTAGATGAACACAAAGTATATTTTTGTAACAGGTGGAGTAGTATCTGGATTAGGAAAAGGAATAACAGCAGCATCATTAGGAAGACTATTAAAAAATAGAGGATATAAAGTAACAATCCAAAAAATGGATCCATATATAAATGTAGACCCAGGAACAATGAGCCCAATTGAACATGGAGAGGTTTTTGTAACAGATGATGGAGCAGAAACAGATTTAGACTTAGGTCATTATGAAAGATTTATAGATGAAAATTTAACTAAAAATTCTAGTATTACAACAGGAAAAATTTATTCTAGTGTAATAGAAAAAGAAAGAAGAGGAGAATACTTAGGAAAGACTGTCCAAGTAATTCCACATATTACAAATGAAATAAAAGAAAACATATATAGTTTTGAAAATGAAGATGTTGATATTGTAATTACAGAAATCGGTGGAACTATAGGAGATATAGAAGGACTATCTTTTATAGAGGCAATACGTCAAGTAGGAATAGAAAAACCAAAAGAAGATGTAATATATGTACATGTAACTCTACTTCCATACATTTCTGGTTCAAATGAATTAAAATCAAAACCAACTCAACACTCTGTAAAAGAATTACAATCACTAGGAATCAAACCAGACATCCTAGTTTGTAGATCTGAATTACCAATAACAGATAGTATGAAACAAAAAATAGCTTTATACTGTAATGTAAGACCAGAAAGCGTAATTCAAAATAGTACAGTAGATAATTTATACGCAGTACCTTTAATGCTAGAGGAAGAAGGGCTTACAAGAGAGGTATGCAGATGCTTGAACTTGGATAAAGTAGAGCCAAAAAATGAAGAATGGCAAGCTATGATAGACAATATAAGAAAAATAGAAGCAGGTCCAGTAAAAGTTGCAATTGTAGGAAAATATGTTGCACTAGAAGATTCATATCTTTCAGTTGCAGAAAGCTTAAGACATGCAGGATTTGCAAACAATGTAAAAGTTGATATCGACTTTGTAGACTCAGAAGAAATAAATAATAATAATGCAAAAGAAAAACTAAGCAAATATGATGCACTTCTAGTTCCAGGAGGATTCGGAAACAGAGGAATAGAAGGTAAAATAGCAACAATAAAATATGCAAGAGAAAATAAAGTACCATTTTTAGGAATATGCTTAGGAATGCAAATGGCAGTTGTTGAATTTGCAAGAGATGTTCTTGGACTAAAAGATGCAAATTCAGAAGAATTTAATGAGAATACAAAAAATCCTGTAATTCACATTATGGATGACCAAAAAAATATAGAAAACAAAGGTGGAACAATGAGACTTGGAAGTTATCCATGTGTACTAAAAGAAGGAACAAAAGCTTTTGAATTATATGGCAAAAAAGAAATAGCAGAAAGACACAGACATAGATTTGAATATAATAATGACTATAAACAAAAAATGGAAGATGCAGGACTTATATGCAGTGGAACATCACCAGACGGAAGGCTTGTTGAAATAGTTGAATTAAAAGACCATCCATTCTTTATAGCAGGACAATTCCATCCAGAATTCAAATCAAGACCAAACAGACCAGGACCATTATTCAAAGGATTAATAGCCGCAGCAAAAAAATAAGAACAAAATGGGACAGACCGAAACTAATGGGAACAGACCCCTTTTGTTTCAATTGAAACAAAAGGGGTCTGTCCTCATTAGTTCCGCTTTTTGGCATATTTTTAGTACAAGCAGCATATAATATAATAGAAAAAGTTTCCAAATTTGACAAACACTTATAAAAATAGTATAATATAAGAGGTCGCTTTAAGGAGGGATTTATGAATAAAACAAAATATTCATCTATATCTTATAAAAAGATTATTGCAATAAGTATAATATTTATTATAATCTTAGGGATATCAGTACTAGCAGGAAAAGCAAAATTAAATAGTGTGAAAATAAAGTTTTCTAATAATCATGAAACTACAGTAGTGACATCAAAAACAAAAGTATCTGAAATATTAGAAGAAAACCATATAATGTTATCTGCAGATGAGATAGTAATACCTAGTATGGAAGAAGAGATAACAAATACAAATACGATTATAATAACAAAGCAGGGAAATGAACCTACAAAGATAGCAGAAATTTCAGATGAAGAGTTAAATAGCAATATAGAAGAAATTGCTGAAAATTATTCAAACATTACAGAGGAAATAATAACAGTTCAAGAAGAAATTCCATTTGAAACAATAACAAAAGATGTATCAAATGGTAACAACCCTACAAACAGGGTAATACAAGCAGGAAAAAATGGTATTAGAGAAGTAACTTATAAAGTTAAATATAAAGATGGAATAGAAATAGAAAGAATAGAATTGTCATCTAAAGTTATAAAAGAACCAGTAAATAAAATTGTTCAAATACAAACAAAGGTAACATCAAGATCAGGATATACTAGAGGAGGAACAACAACAGCAACATCGGGAAGATATAAAGTAACAGCATATTGTTCATGTGCTAGATGTTGTGGAAAAACAAATGGAATTACAGCTTGTGGGGCAAGAGCAACAGCAAATCATACAGTTGCAGCACCAAGTACATTTGCATTTGGAACACAATTAGTTATTAACGGAAAAACATATACTGTAGAAGACAGAGGTGGAGCAATCCAAGGAAACAGAATAGATATTTATATGAATTCACACTCAGAAGCTTTAGCTTGGGGAGTAAGATATTTAGATGTAGAAGTTGTTAAATAAAAACAAAAAAATAGGGGAAGGTAATCCTCTATTTTTTTTGCCAAGGAACTAACGGAAACTAATGGGGATAGACCCCTTTTGTCCCCATTAAAACAAAAGGGGTTTATCCCCATTAGTTTCCGTTTAATTTAGATTTTTAAAAAAGAAAAATTATTGTAAAAAAATTATATATATGATATAAAATAAATATTAATTAGAAAAGGAAGGGTTTAATGGGAGCAGAAGATAAAATAAAAAAAGAAAAAAATACATCATTTATGAAAAATGTTGCAATGCTTATGGTTGCACAAATTCTTATAAAAATATTAGGCTTTGTATATAGACTAGTAATTATAAATGTTGAAGGTTTTGGTGATATAGGGAATGGATATTATGATGCAGGGTATACAGTATATTCTTTATTACTAACATTGTCATCAGTTGGAATACCTACAATAATTTCTAAACTAGTTTCAGAAAGAGTTGCAATAGGTGATCATAAAGGTGCACATAGAATTTTTAAAACATCTTTAAAGATATTTACACTAATAGGAGCATTTTTCTCATTAGTATTATTCTTTGGAGCAGGAATAATAGCAAAAAGAATATTAAATGTACCAGATGTAAAATACGTTCTAATGGTACTAGCACCGGCAATTATGTTTGTTGCATCTTCTGCAGTTTTAAGAGGATACTTTGCAGGACTTGGAAGCATGAAATCAACAAGTGTATCCCAAACATTAGAACAATTTTTTAATTGTGTTTTAACAATCACATTTGTATATGCGTTAGTTGGAAAGGATCCAGCCATTATGGCAGCAGGAGGGAACTTGTCTACAACGCTTGCTATTTTGATTTCTTTTATGTATTTGGTTATTTTCTATAAAAGAAGAAAAAAAGGAATTATGGCAGAATGTGCTGCTCAAACAGTAGAACAAGAAGACAAAACTACAGGAAAACTTATAAAAACAATATTTGCAATATCAATACCAATGACAATTGGGTCATTAATATCGGTTATTAATAATATGATAGACACAGTTACAATAAGTAATTGTATACAAACTGCATTTTCTGGAATTCTAGAAGGCGGAAAAGCGGCATTAGAAGCAAAAGCGATGGAGCTATCTGGCGTATTATCAAAAGTTGTAACAATAATACATCTTCCACTTGCAATTACAGGAGCTTTTTGCACAGCCTTGGTTCCAGCAATATCTTCAGCAATATCAGTAGAAGATTATGCAACAGTAAATAAAAGATTATCATTCTCATTTTTTGCATCAATACTATTAATAATGCCATGCGCAGCAGGACTAGTAGCACTTGCAGAACCAATTTTAAAACTAATATATCCAGCAGCTTCAAATGGAGCTAATATATTAATTTTAAGTACAATTACAATGATATTTGTATCACTAAACTATGTTGTAGAAGGCGGATTATATGGATTCGGAAAAGTACACATTCCAGCAATAGCATTAGCAATTGGAGGATTTATAAAATTAATTTTAAATCTAATATTAATAAGTAATCCAGAAATAAATATATTAGGAGCTGTTATTAGTTCAATAGTATGCCAAGTTATACTATTTGTAATATGTATGTATTATTTAAACAAAGAAATAAAGTTAAATATGAACTTAAAAGACCATGTGTTAAAACCAACATTTGCATCAGCAATTATGGGGATTATAGTTTATATTATATATAAAGTAATTGTAGGAGCGCTTGGAAATGCAATCTCAACAATTATAGCTATATGTACAGGAATACTAGTATATTTAGTACTAGTACTTGGAATGAAAATGCTAACAAAAGAAGATATATATATGATCCCATTTGGAACAAAAATATATAGTTTGTTGGTAAAATTAAAAGTATATAAAGAAAATTAAACCGGAGTTCGTTTAATTGAAGTGTGAGATGTGATGTGGGACTAATAGGGCCAAAACTTCGCAGGCTTTTCCCCATTTTTCGCACCTCTCACTTCACACTTCGTTTAAAAAGGAGAAATTTATGAAATTAGTTTCATGGAATGTAAACGGATTAAGAGCAATATATAAAAAAGGCTTTAAAGAATCATTTAAAGAGCTTAATGCAGATATATTTTGTATTCAAGAGACAAAAATGCAAGAGGGTCAAATAGAATTAGAATTGCAAGGATATCATCAATACTATAATTATGCAGAAAGAAAAGGTTATTCAGGAACAGCAATTTTTACAAAGAAAGAGCCCATAAATGTAACATATGGAATAGGAATAGAAGAGCACGATAAAGAGGGAAGAGTAATAACACTAGAATTTGATAAATTTTATATGGTAAATTGTTATACACCAAACTCTGGAAGAGAGCTTGCAAGATTAGAATATAGAATGATTTGGGAAGATGAATTTAAAAAATATTTAATTAAACTAGATAAACAGAAGCCAGTAATAATATGCGGAGACTTAAATGTAGCTCATACAGAGATAGACTTAAAAAATCCAAAATCAAATAGAAAAAATGCGGGATTTACAGATGAAGAAAGAAGTAAAATAGATAATTTATTGAATTCTGGATTTACAGACACATTTAGAAAAATATATCCAGATAAAGAAGGAGCATACACTTGGTGGTCATATATGTTTAATGCAAGAGCAAATAATGCAGGGTGGCGTATTGACTATTTTCTAGTATCTGATAGAATAAGTAAAAATATAAAAGATGCATATATTTATTCAGAAATAATGGGAAGTGACCATTGCCCAGTTGGATTAGAAATAGAAGAATAAAGGGGAGAAATTAAATGAAGGAAACAAAAAAATGGACAAAATGGTTATACTGGTTTACATTTGCAGTGGCAGTGATATTTGTATACAAAACACTAGACAACTTTACAGATATATCAATGTGGTTTGGCAAATTATTATCAATATTAATGCCATTTTTAATGGGAATATTAGTAGCATATTTGTTTTATATACCATGTAGGCAAATAGAAAGTCTATACAAAAAGCTAAAGCCAAAGTTTATAAAGAAAAAAGCAAGAGGGTTATCGATTGTTACAGTATATATAATGGCAATATTGTTATTAGTAATAGTTATAAATATTATAATACCAGCACTTTCAGAAAGTGTAATAGAGTTAGCAAATAGTATGCCGGGGTATTATAATACAGCAATGGAATATGTAGAAAATATGCCAGAAGATGCAATAATAAAAAAAGCAGATGTTTTAGAAATTATAGGAAACTTACAAAAAATAGATATAACCAAAATCTTAAGCCTAGAAAATATATATGGCTATATAAAAGGCGTTGTAGGTGTTGCTCAAGGTATATTTAGTGTATTTGTTACATTAATAATGTCTGTGTACATATTAGCAGAAAGAAGTGAAATATTAAAATTTGTAAGAAGATTAAATTCTGCAATATTTAAAGAGAAAACTTGTGAAATAATAGATAAATACTTTATGAAAGCTAATGATATATTCTTCAAATTTGTATCAAGCCAGGTATTAGATGGTATAATAGTAGGAATAATAGTATCAATAGCAATGTGGATTCTAAATGTAAAATATTGGGTACTATTAGGATTTATGATAGGATTATTTAATATAATTCCATATTTCGGAGCAATAGTTGCAGTAGTAATTGCTACCATAATAACAATATTTACAGGAGGATTTGCAAAAGCAATATGGATGGTTATAGTAGTAGTAATACTTCAACAAATAGATGCAAACATAATAAATCCTAAAATAGTAGGAAATGCATTACAATTAAGTCCTATATTAGTAATATTTTCTGTAACGTTATTTGGAGCATATTTTGGAGTACTTGGAATGTTCTTAGCAGTTCCGATAATAGCAGTAATAAAACTAATAATAAACGACTTTATAGAATATAGAACAGAAAAGAAAAAACAAGAAGAGAAATAGCAATTTAACGAAGTGCGAAATGTGAAAAATAGAGAAAAGCCTACGAAGCTTTGACTATATAAATCGCACTTCCCACATCACACCTCGTTAATATAGAAAAAGGAGAATACATATGCTAAAAAAATATTTAATAGTCTTTTTAATTTCAATGGTACCACTAATAGAGTTAAGAGGTTCAATCCCAATTGGCTTGAGCCCATTATGGGGAGATCCTATTCAAGTACTTCCACTTTATATAATTTGTATATTAGGAAATATGTTACCAGTACCATTTATATACTTGTTTGCTAGAAAAGTTTTAGAATGGGGAGCAGACAAAAAAATAATAGGTAAATTCTTTAAATGGTGTTTGGAAAAAGGGGAAAAAGGTGGAAAAAAACTTCAAGAAAAAGCAGGAAAAACAGGATTATTCTTTGCATTATTAATATTTGTAGGAATTCCACTTCCAGGAACAGGAGCATGGACAGGAACACTTGCAGCAAGTATATTAGATATGGATTTTAAAAGAAGTATTTTAGCAGTTATGCTAGGAGTAATACTAGCAGGAATTATAATGGGGCTTGCATCAGCAGGAGTATTTGGAGCTTTTGGAGCAATATTCGCAGCTTAATAATAAATTGGGGAAAAAAGGGGACAGTCCCCTTTTTTCCTCAAAGTTCATATAGAGTTAATATTTGTAATATATAATTTTAAAGTTAAGGAGTGTAATTATGAGTTATATAGAGTTAAAAGACGTTACAAAATTATATAGTGATGGAAATGTAAAGGCTGCAGATGGTGTATCTTTTTCTGGAGAAAAGGGAGAGATTATAATAGTTGTAGGACCAAGTCGGAGCACGGGAAAACCACTGTTTTAAACTTAATTGGCGGAATGGATAGCGTAACAAGTGGTAAAATAATTGTAGATGGAAAAGATATAAGCAAATATAATGAAAGAGGACTTACAACATATAGAAGAAATGATATTGGGTTTGTATTTCAGTTTTATAATTTAATACCAAATTTAACTGCAAAAGAAAACGTTGAACTTGCAAGTCAAATATGCAAAGATGCATTAGATCCAGAACAAGTTTTAAAAGATGTAGGACTTGAAAAGAGAATGAACAATTTCCCAGGGCAATTATCTGGAGGAGAGCAGCAAAGAGTTGCAATAGCAAGAGCAATTGCTAAAAACCCAAAATTACTTTTATGTGATGAGCCAACTGGAGCATTAGACTATAATACAGGAAAAGAAGTCTTAAAGTTATTACAAAATACAGCAAGACAGAAGAATATAACAGTTATAATAATTACACATAACCAAGCAATAACGCCAATGGCAGATAGAATAATAAAAATAAAAAATGGAAAAGTTAGTGAAAATAGAATTAATGAAAACCCTGTTTCAATAGACCAAATTGAATGGTAGAAACAAAAGGGGACAGACCCCTTTCGTTTGAAATATAAGAAATAGGACAAAAGGGGTCTGTCCCCTTTTGTTCAGAATTTTATGGAGGAAAGATGAAAAAAGCATACGTAAAAGATATTGTCAAAGAAATAAAAAGAACAAGAAAAAGATATATATCTATTATTGCAATTGTAATATTAGGTGTTGCTTTTTTCGTTGGAATAAATGCATCATGCCCAGATATGCTAAATACTTTTAATAAATATATTAATGATTATAATGTTTTTGATCTTAATTTAATTTCTACTGTTGGATTTGATAGTGATGATGTGGAAACCATAAAAAATATAGATAAAATAGATTACATACAGCCTGTAAAATCAATATGTGCTGTTGTTGAACAAGGAGATAAAGAAAAAGTTTTAAGTGTAAGCTCTTCTCCTAATGATGTAACTGGAAATACTATGAATAAAGTTGAAATAGTAGAAGGAAGATACCCTACACAAAAAAATGATATAGTTTTAGATAGTAAATTAAAAACAGATTACAAAATAGGAGATACAATAGAATTTATAGATACAGAAAATCAAGAATTAGAAGATGTATTTAAGGTTAAATCATATACGGTAGTCGGTTTTGCTAATAGTCCTTTATATGTAGCAATATCCAGAGGTAGCACAACACTTGTAGATGGAACTATATCTGGTTTTGCAATAGTTTTAGAAGATGCATTTTCTATGGAAGAATATACAAACATATATGCAAAAGTAACAACAAATAATAAAAATAGAACTTCAGATGAATATATAGAAGAGATAGAAAAAATTCAAGATGAAGTAAAAGGAAAAACAGATACATTAGCAGATAAAAAGTACCAAGACTTATACGAAGAGGCAAACAATAAAATTGCTGATGCTAGAAAAGAAGTTCAAGATGCAAAAGATGAACTAAAAAATGCAGAACAGGAAATTGCAAATGGAAAAACAAAATTAGAAAATTCACAAAAAGAACTTAATACCCAAAAACAGAATTTCAATAGTAAAATGCAAGAATATAATAATCAAATAAATAGTGCTAAAACTACATTAGATTCAACAAAAGCTACTTTAGACGAAAAGCAAAAAGAACTAAATAATGCAGAAACACAATTAAATGCAGAAGAACAAAAATTAATATTAGCAGAGCAGAAAGCTTTGAAAGGCACAGGACTAACGGATTTAGATAAATATTTAGAATATTTGCAAAGTATATCTGCACCAGAAGAAGCAATTACAGGTATACAAACACTAGTACAAGGTAAAGCAAAGTTAGAACAAGAAAAAAGCACACTTCAAGGATATAAAAAGGAATTAAGTGCTGGCTTAGAAGAATATAATAAGGGATTGAAAAGTTTTGAAGCCCAGAAACAAGAGTTAGAAAATACTAAAAAAACAACTCAAGCAAAATTTAATTCAGCACAAATAAAGATAGATGATGGATGGAAAGAGCTTAAACAAAATGAGAATAAATTTAATGATAAAAAGCAAGAAGCGGATCAGAAAATATCGGATGCGGAAAAAGAAATAAAAGATGCTGAAAAGAAATTAGAAGATTTAAAAGTAAAAATATATGTGCTAGACTTAGAAACAAATGAAGGGTATGTATCATATAAATCAGATTCAAATAGTGTAGCAACAATAGGTAAAGTATTCCCAATAATATTCTTTTTGGTTGCCGCATTAGTTTCACTAACTGCAATGACAAGAATGGTAGAAGAAGATAGAGGAATAATTGGAACATACAAATCTTTAGGATATAGCAGGCCTAAAATTGCTCTAAAATATTTAGCATATTCAACCAGTGCAACACTACTAGGAATTGTATTAGGAGCTGTTATAGGCTCGTATACACTTCCATGGGTAATTTCAGAAGCATATAAAATTTTATATCATACAATGCCAACAGTAATAATGGAAGTAAATATGAAATATACACTAATTGCCGGAATTGCAGCATTTGCATCAACTACAATAGCAACAATGTTTGCATGTTATAGAATGTTAAGAGCAACTCCAGCAAAACTTATGAGGCCAAAATCACCAAAAGAAGGTAAAAAAATATTACTAGAAAAAATGCCTTTTATATGGAAACATTTCAATTTTACACAAAAGATTACTGCAAGAAATGTATTTAGATATAAAAAACGTTTATTTATGACATTAATTGGAATAGCGGGTTGTACAGCTTTAATATTTATGGGATTTGGACTTAGAAATTCTATTGCAACAATTGTAAGTAAACAATATGAACAGATAAGAAGATATGATTTTGAAATAACACTAAAAAATGAATTAACAGAAGAAGAAAAGCAAGAACTAAACAAATATATAGAAAACAACGGACATAATTCAAAATACACATATTTAAGACAACAAACAAATGATGTTATTGCAAATGGAGAAGAACAAAATGTGTATATAATAGGTGTAGAAAATCAAGATGAGTTAACAAATTTTGTTACAATGCAAGATAGAAAAACAAAAGAAAAAGTTAAAATACAAAATGATGGAGTTATAATAACAGAAAAATTATCAAAACTACTAAATGCCCATATAGGTGATGAAATAACAATAAAAATTGATGATGAGAAATCTAAAAATGTTAAGGTGTCTGGAATAATAGAAAACTATGTATATCATTATATTTATATGAATAAAGCAATGTATGAGAATATTTTTGAAGAAGAAATGATAGACAATCACATATATTTGGACATAGAAGAAAAGCTAGACAAACAGGCGGAAGAAGATATTTCTAAATATTTACTCAAAGATGAAAACATAGCACAAGTACTAAGATTAAGTAGTATTAGTGAAAGCTTTAGCGATATGATTAAAAGTTTGGATACAGTAGTAATTGTATTAATTACTTGTGCCGGAATGCTTGCATTTGTTGTGTTATATAATTTAAATAGCATAAATATAGAAGAAAGAAAAAGAGAACTTGCTACAATTAAATTGCTAGGCTTTTATAATAACGAATTATCTAACTATGTATTTAGGGAAAATGTAATTCTTACAATTATAGGAGGACTTTTAGGACTAGTGCTAGGTGTTTATTTATTAACATTTATAATATCAACAGCAGAAATGGATATTGTAATGTTTGGTAGAGAACGAGCATTTTCAAGCTATTTCTTTGCTTTTGTATTAACAATGGTATTTGCATTTTTAATAAATTTAATAATGAACAAAGAGCTTAAAAAAATAGATATGATAGAAAGTTTAAAAAGTGTAGAATAAGAAAAAAAGCAGTTATCAAAAAATGATAACTGCTTTAACTTATTAATATTAAACATTTTCTACTTTTACAGTTTTATTAGTAGGCACTTCCTTTGGACTTGTAAACGAACTTGCTAAATATCCTGCAAAAAAACCTACTAAAAATACAATAACAATTAAAAGGGTAAATTTAATACTTTCTTGTTTTTCATATATTTCCTTATCATAAACTTTCATTTACATCACTCCTTTTAATTAATATACAATTATTATATATTATTGATTGAAAAATTTCAAGAGAAATAAAAACAAATTACATTTTACATGCCTTAATTAATTCCTTTACAAATATAATAAAAAGAGATATTATAGAAGTTAAGAAAAACAAATAAGGAGAGATTGAATGAAAAAGTTAAGTCTATTATTCTACTATATTTTGTTTATAATATACGAGGAATTAGTGTTTTCTTGTTTAATATATAAAGCTTTTCCAACAAGTTTATGGCTAATAATATTATTTTCGTTACCTATAGCAATAGCTTTAAATATAGTATCTAGTCTATTTAAAGAAAAGGCAAATAAAATTATTACATACATTTTAACAACGTTTATAGTAATACTTTTTGGAGCTCAAATTGTATATTATAGTATGTATGAATCTATACTTTCGTTTTATTCAATTATGAATGGCGGGCAAGTAACAGAATTTATGGATGTAATATTTGATATGATTTTAAGAAATTGGTATGGAATATTACTATTTATAATACCAATAGTAGTGCTAATTATATTACATAAAAAGAAAATTATAGATTTTGAAAAACAAAATCTAAAAGAAACTTTAGTGAAAATTGGGGCCTTAATTATAATACAAGCGATTGCTGTTTTGTGCGTAAATTTTATAAGCACAAAGGATATTTATTCAAACAAAAATTTATATTATAAAACTCATGTGCCAAAATTAACAGCAAAACGAATGGGATTTTTAACTGCAATGAGGTTAGATTTGCAAAGATTTATATTTGGATTTGAAGAAACATTAGTTATAGAAACTTCTAGTGAAAATATAGAAGACAGCAAAGATAAAGGATACAATGTTACTAATATAGATTTTGAAAATTTAATAGAAAATGAACAAGATGAAGCAATAAAAGAAATGCATGAATATTTTAATACTCAAGAGCCAACAAATAAAAATGAGTATACAGGAATGTTTGAAGGTAAAAATTTAATTGTGTTAGTTGCAGAAAGTTTTAGTTCACTTGCAATAAGAGAAGATCTAACACCAAATTTGTACAAATTATATAAAGAAGGATTTCAATTTGATAATTTTTATACACCAGTATTTCCAGTAAGTACAGCAGATGGAGAATATATAACAGATACTTCATTAATTCCTAAAGAGGGAGTTTGGAGCTTTAAAGAGATCGTTGGAAACTATATGCCATATTCATATGCAAATGTATTTGAAAATATAGGATATTCATCAAATGCATATCATAATCACACAGCAACTTACTATAATAGAGACAAATACATAGAAACAATGGGGTATAATTCATATCTAGCGGTAGGAACTGGACTAGAAGATAGAATGAATACTTCAAGATGGCCTAATAGTGATTATGAAATGATAAATGTAACAATGGATGATTATATAAATAATGACAAATTTCTTGCGTATTATATGACCGTTAGTGGACATTTGAATTATACAAAAGCAGGAAATGCAATGGTATATAGAAATTGGGAGCAAGTAGAAAATTTACCATATTCGCACAAAGCAAAAAGTTATTTAGCAGCAAATATAGAATTAGATAAAGCTGTAGGAGAATTAATAAATAGACTAAGTGAAGCGGGAAAACTAGAAGATACAGTTATAGTAATTAGTGGAGACCATTACCCTTATGGCTTAACTCTAGAAGAAATAAACGAACTATCAACATATCAAAGAGATGATATTTTTGAGAAATATCGTATGCCATTTTTGATATGGAGTGGAAGTATGAAAGAACCAATAAAAGTAGAAAAAGTAGGCTCAAGTTTAGACATATTACCAACTGTATTGAATTTATTTGGTATAGAATATGATTCAAGATTACTAATAGGAAGGGATATCTTATCAAATGCAAGTCCATTAGTAATATTCTCAGATAGAAGTTTTATAACAGACAAAGGAAGATATAATGCAATAACAGAAGAATTTATACCAAACGAAAACACAGAAATAGAAGAAGGATATGTACAAAAAATAAACAACATAATTTATAAAAAATATCAAATGTCTAGATTAATATTAGAAAACGATTATTATAGAAAAATTATGAAATAGGGAAAAAGGGGACTGTCCCCTTTTTCCCTGAGGCGATTTTAATCGCCCGCATTATTTATTCAAAAAAACCATGTTTATTTTGCTTGTCTAATTTAATGTATACGCTTAAATTGTTTTGATTATCACAGGTTGCAAGAAATACATTTTTTATATCTGCAATTCCCTGGCTTTTTAAATTTTTTTCTAACCAATTTATATTATTTCCCGTTTTCTCTAAATTCTCTTTTAATAAAATTCCATCTAAAATTACATTAATAGTAACATTTTCTTGCTCTGGATTTAAATTTAAATCTTCTGGTGTTGATGGCCTTTTTAAGCTTTTAGGCAGAAAACTAATTTTGCCATTTGGTTCTAAAATTGCTGTTTGAATATCGCTTAGATTAAAATACCCATTTATTCTACATTCCATTAAAAATTCATTTAGATCTAACTTTGCAGATTTGAAATTTTTTCTATAAAGTTTTCCATTATCTAATAAAATTTTTGATTTACCTGTGAAAAACCTTCTTAAATTTAAATTCTTACAAGTCAAGTAAGAAATTAAAAAAGTAACAAATCCATATACAAGCATTGCAACAACCGGTTCCATAAAATTATTTTCCAAAGAAGTAGACATCTCTGCTGCAATAGAACCAATTGTAATACTAACAATATAGTCAAACATAGTTAACTGAGACATTTCTCTATTGCCCATCAATTTTGTAAGCAAGAATAAAATTATTAAAGAGCCCAGAGATAAATAAGTAATTTTTAAAATACTATCCATAAATTCACCTAAATATATTTTGACAGAAATGTAAAATATTATGCAATATAAAATAAAATTGCAAAATACAGCTAATTGTAATATAATAGAGAAATGGTAAGGAAAATTGGAATTTGTATGAGGGGGAATTCTAGGGGCTGTCCTGAATTCACCCGAAATTAAACAATGCCAATTTATAAAAAAGGAAGAATTTATATGAAATCAAAATATGCAGATTTAAAGAATGAAATAAATTTAGAAAAAATAAAAGAAGCAGCTGATTCTATTAAAAATGGAGAATTGGTTTTATTCCCAACTGAAACTGTTTATGGAATTGGAGCAAATGCTTTAGATGAAACCGCTGTAAGCAAAATATTCAAAGCAAAAGGAAGAGCTGGAGATAATCCATTAATTGTACATATTTCTAATTTGGATATGCTAGAAAATTTAGTGAAAAATATTGGCGAAGTAGAAAAGAAACTAATGGAAAATTTTTGGCCAGGACCTTTAACAATTATATTAAATAAAAAAGAATGCATTCCATATAATGTAACAGCAGGGTTAGAAACAGTTGGAATAAGATTTCCAAGTAACAAAATAGCACAGGATTTAATAGAGTTTTCTAATTTACCTATTGCGGCACCAAGTGCAAATATATCTGGAAAACCTAGTGGAACAAAAATAGAAGATATAATAGGAGAATTAGATGGAAAGGTGGATTATATATTAGATGCAGGAATAACAGATATAGGTGTAGAATCAACAGTAATAAGAGTTGTGGATGATATTGTTCATATATTAAGACCAGGTAAAATAACAAAAGAAGATATAGAAAAATTAGGCATAAAAGTAGAAGTAGAAAAACAAATAATGGAAGAATGCAAACCAGATGAAAAGGTAATGTCTCCAGGAATGAAATATAGGCATTATGCACCAAATACAAAGTGTTTATTAGTGTATAGTAGCGACAATGAAAAACTTGTAAATAAAATAAATGAAGAGATAGAACTAGAAAAAAATATGTTGGTACTAGGAAGAACAAGCAACTTAGAAAAATATAAAACAAAAAATAAATTGGATATGGGAGAAACACTAGAAGAAATAAGCCAAAACATTTTTACCCTTTTAAGAAAAGTAGATTCTTATAACGTAGATTTAGTAATTATTGAAGGCGTAGAGAAAAAAGGATTGGGACTTGCAATAATGAATAGGTTAATTAGAGCATGTGAGCACAATTATATAGAAATTTAGAAAATCATGCATACATTAAAAAATAGCGTTGACAACCAGTAGGTTTTAAGATATAATATAAAAAGTTAAAAAATCCCACAAGTTTAAAAAACTTGCTAATTGTGAGGGGAGGGAAATAAAAGTGTCAGAAATAAAAGTTAATAATGGTAATATAGAAGACGCATTAAAAAGATTTAAAAGGCAATGCGTAAGAAACGGTGTTTTGCAAGAGGTTAGAAAAAGAGAACACTATGAAAAACCTAGTGTAAAAAGAAAGAAAAAATCAGAAGCAGCAAGAAAAAGAAAATTTTAAAAGTATTAGAGGTGGAAGTTAGGAGGAAAACTTTCATCTTTTTGTTTTATATATACTGAAACTTTCAATTTTATAAACAAATATAAAAAGTAGAGAAAAGACTGAAAATTTTCAGATTTGTTCTAAAATATTAAAGGAGGAAAAGATATGTTAAAAGAAAAGTTGATGGAAGATTTAAAAGAGGCTATGAAGGAGAAACAAACTTTAAGAAAGAATGTTGTTCAAATGATAAGAGCAGCAATTCTTCAGGTGGAAAAGGATAAGCAAATAGAATTAGAAGATAATCAAATACTAGAAATAATAGCTAAAGAGGCTAAAAAAAGAAAAGATTCTTTATCAGATTATGAAAAAAGTGGAAGAGAAGATTTAATTAATCAAGTTAAAGAAGAAATAGAAATAATATCAGAATATTTGCCAAAACAATTAACTAAAGAAGAAATAACAGAAATAGTAAAAAAAGTAATAGAAGAAACAGGAGCAACAAGCATAAAAGATATGGGAAAAGTAATGAAATCTGCAAAAGAAAAAATGGGAGCAACAGCAGATGGAAAAACTATAAACGAAGTAGTAAGAGAACTGTTAAATTAAAAACCAAAAAGAATAAAAACTAAATATTGAGGGAAGAATACAAATATCGTTATACGAGGAGGAAAAATATGTCATATACAATTAAAGAGATAAAACAGGGAATAAAAGTACACTGTATAGAAACTAAAAAATTTAAAACAAATTTAATGACTGCTGTAATAACATTACCATTAAATAGAGAAAGAGTTACTTTTAACAGTGTAATACCAGCAGTTTTAAAAAGAGGAACTGAAAATTTAAAAACACAAGAAGAAATTGCAAAAAAATTAGAAGAAATGTATGGCGCAGAATTTGGTTGCGGAATAGAAAAAATCGGAGATAATCATGTACTTAAATTTTATTTAGAAACTCTTAATGATAATTTTATACCTAAGGACTATAAAGAAAACCTTACTGCTGAAAGCATTAATTTATTATTAGATATAATATTTAATCCATATACTGAAAATAATAAATTTAAGGAAGAATATGTAGAAGCAGAAAAGAACAACATTAAATTATTAATACAAGCAAAAATAGACAACAAAGATGCATACGCATTAAATAGTTGCATAGAAGAAATGTATAAAGGAAAACCATATGGACTATACAAATATGGATATATAGAAGACTTAGAAAAAATAAATGCACAAAACTTATATGAATATTATAAAGAAATTATAGAAAAAGCAAAGATTGATATATTCTTTTCAGGAGATATAAATACTAAAGAAATAGAACAAGAGGTAGAGGAAAACTGCAAAATAAAAGAACTTGCAGGTAGAGAGGCAGAAATCATAGTAGACAAAGAAGAAAAACAAAAACAAGAAATTAAGAATAAAGAAGATAAAATGGATGTAACACAAGGAAAATTAGTAATAGGCTTAGATATAAACTATACAAGCGAAGATGCAAAATTCCCAATATCAATATATAATGTAATATTAGGTGAAAGTGCAACATCAAAATTATTTCAAAATGTTAGGGAAAAAGCAAGTTTGGCATATACAGCAAGATCAAACTATGTAAGACAAAAATCAAATATATTTATTAGATGTGGAATAGAAATAGAAAATTTTGATAAGGCACTAGAAATAATAAAGAAACAATTAGAAGATATGAAAAATGGTGATTTCACAGAAGAAGATTTAGAAAATGCAAAAAAATATATGATATCTGGAATTACATCTATTCAAGATGAGCAAGACTCTGAGGTCATTTATTATATAGGTCAAGAATTATCAGAAAAATTCACAACGTTTGAAGAATATGCGAAAAGAATAGAAGAAGTATCTATGCAAGATGTAAAAGATGTTGCAAACAGTATAGATATAAATACAATATATTTTTTAAGAAATTAACGATTCTAGGGACTGTCCCTGTGTCTGCCCGAAAAAGAAAAATCTAGTAACTGCCCTGAATTCAAAATTTTAATAATGTAGAATAAATTAATGAAAAATAAATTTTTCATTAATCCGACAAAGAATTAGGCAATTTAAGTTTATAGACCGTTTAACATAGAGTTAATAAAGAAATATAACAAAATATATTTTATAAAAAAGGAGAGAGAAACTAATGCAAATCATAGAAAATTTACAAGTTAAAGAAAAATTATATATAGAGAAACTAGAGAATGGCTTAACTGTTATGATTATTCCTAAAACTGGTATTAGAAAAAAATATGTAATGTGGGCAACACATTATGGATCAATAGATAACAAATTTGTAATGCCAGGAGAAGAGAAAGCAACAGAAGTACCAAACGGAATAGCGCATTTCTTAGAGCATAAAATGTTTGAACAAGAAAACGGAACAAATAGCTTAGATGTTCTAACAGCTTTGGGCGTTAATGCAAATGCATACACAACAACAAACTATACAACATATCTATTTGAAGCAACAGATAATTTTTATAAAGCACTAGATGAACTTATGGATTATGTGCAACACCCATATTTTACAGATGAAAATGTAGAAAAAGAAAAAGGAATAATTGCTCAAGAAATAAATATGTATAATGACTATCCAGACTGGGAAGTGTATATGAATGCACTAAAATGTATGTATAAAAATAATCCAATAACAATAGATATAGCAGGAACTGTAGAATCTATACAAAAAATAGATAAAGATATTTTATATAAATGCTATAATACTTTTTATAATCCTTCAAATATGCTTATGTGTTTTTGCGGAGATTTTAATCCGGAAGATTTAATCAAAGAAGTGAAAAATAGATTAGTAGAAAAGAAACCACAAGGCGAAATAAAAAGAATATATCAAGAAGAGCCAGCAAAGATTGTAGAAAAAAGAAAAGAAAAAACAATGGAAGTAAGCATGCCATTATTTGTTATAGGAATAAAAGATAAATTAGAAAAAGAAAACATAGTAAAAAAACATATCGCAATAGAAATATTGTTAAATATGCTTATTGGAAAAAGCTCAGATTTATACAAGGACTTATATCAAGAAGAACTTTTAATATCAGAACCATTTGTAGAATATGAATTTGGAGAAGACTACGCACACGTTGCAATATCAGGAGTTTCGAAAGATCCAGATAAGATATTAGAGAAATTATTAAAGCAAATAAACAAAATGAAAAAAGAAGAAATTAAAGAAGAAGACTTTAATAGGATAAGAAATATGCTTTATGGAAATGCTGTAAAAGAATTCAACAGTGTTTCAGATATTGCTAGAATGTTTGTTACAGACTATTTTAAAGGGATAAATAGTTTTGACTATTTAGAAATCTACAAACAAATTACTATGGAATATGCAAAACAAGTTTTAGAGAATACTTTTAAAGAAGAAAATACTGTAATATCAATAATAAAAGGAAAAGAATAAATGAATGTAATAACATTTCCAGGTTTAAATTTACAATTCAATATAAACAGAGTAGCATTATCTATAGGTGGTATAAGCATCTATTGGTATGCTATTCTTATGACATCTGCATTTGCAATTAGTTTACTAATTTATAAACTAAAGAATGGAAAATTTGAAATAAAATTTAGTGACATTTTAGATTTAGCACTTTTAGTAATACCAATATCTATTGTATCTGCAAGATTATATTATATATTATTTAATTTAGAATATTATGTAGCAAACCCTATGCAAATCTTTAATCTAAGAAGCGGAGGACTTGCTATATATGGTGGAATAATAGGCGGAGCAGTAACTTGCTATATATTCTGCAAAAAAAGAAAAATAGATTTATTAGATTTATTAGATTACATAGTGCCATGCTTAGCACTTCGGACAAGCAATAGGTAGGTGGGGGAACTTTATAAATCAAGAAGCTTATGGATACGAAACAAATCTTCCTTGGAGAATGGGAATATATGAAGGAACTAAATATATAGAAGTTCACCCAACATTTTTATATGAATCTATAGCAACATTTCTAATATTCATAACACTAACTATGTTATCAAACAAACGAAAATTTAAAGGACAAATAACAATTACATATTTAATAACATATTCATTTGCAAGAATGATAATAGAAGGATTAAGAACAGATAGTCTAATGCTTGGTAATATAAGAATATCACAACTATTGTCTTTAATAATATTTGTAATTTCAGTAATAGTTTATATAAAAAAGAATAGTAAAAATTGAAATTTGTAAAATGGATGTGTGAGGTGGGAAGTTGGATTCGTAGGGGGCGGGCCCTGTGTCCGCCCAAACTGTAATTAAGGGGCAGACACAGGGCCTGCCCCTACAAACACAAAAATAAATTTGATCACACAAATTACAATTTGTCGGTTTTTTTTGATTTTTGCTAAAATGAAAAATAAAAAACATTAAAAACTACACAGATGTTATAAAATATAGAAAAATGACGTACGAAAGTTCGCAAAAAACAGCATTTATGCTGTTTTTTTATTGACCTAAATGTAAAAATATGGTATTTTATTAATACACAAAAGAAAAAAATCCAATAAAAGGAGAGGATGAATATGTTAGATGAAGAAATTTTGGAATTAAGACGAAAATTAAATGAAAGTGTAGAGAAGGAAGAAAATTATAAAAAAATATATAAACTAAGTGTAGAACTAGATGATTTAATAGCGGAATATTATAGAAAAGGACTAAGCAAAAAAAACAAAAATTGCAAATGAAGATGAAAGCCTATCAAAAATAAAATTTTGGTAGGCTTTTGTCTGGAAAAAAGAAAATTAGAATGCAAAATAAATTGCAAGAATTGTAGGGGGCTATTGGTGACTGGAGATAGGCACTAGAAAAATCAATAAAAGTATGAAAAAGTACTGAAAAGTAACACCAATAAGGAGAATTTATAAAAAAGTATTTACAAATTTAAATATATTATGCTAAAATAAAGAAAAAATATTATAAAAAAGATGAAAAAAGTAAAAAAGTTGAAAAAATAAAAAGAATGTGCTATAATAACATATATATAAACTATTAGGAGGTAATACTAATGAGAAAAAATATAAAAATAGTTTTAATATTACTTTCAATAATAATAGTGTTAATAAATAGCACCGTATTAGCAACAACTATAGATACAGAAAAGTATAATCCAGGGCATATAGATAGGGACGAAGGAAAAAGAATAACCAGTATGGCAGGAAAAGTTTTAGGTACAATTAGAAATGTTGGTGTGGTTATATCAGTTATAATAATATCTATAATAGGATTGAAGTATATGTTGTGCTCATTAGAAGAAAAGGCGAATTATAAGGAAAATATGATTCCATATGTAGTTGGTTGTTTTTTGCTAGCAATGGCAACAACAATTCCAAGTATAATATATGATGTGCTAAATTAAAAAAGAAGGTGATGATATGAATACAAAAAAGATAATATTAATAGCATTAGTAATTTTAACAATGATAAATATAGTATTCTTACCATCTAGCTATGCTGTAAAAATTGATGATATATTTAATGCAGGAGATGAATTTGTAAATTCTGGTGATGAACCAGAAACAGTATTAGATACAGACAAACTTGAGAAAACTTCAACTGTAGTGTACAAAATTTTATTAACCATAGCAATATGCGTTAGTGTTTTAGTTGGGGCTGTGCTAGGAATTCAGTTTATATTAGGAAGTGTAGAAGGAAAAGTAAAAGTACAAGAAGCATTGGTGCCATACATAGTCGGATGCTTCGTGGTATTTGGTGCATTTACAATATGGGGAATTGCTATAAAGACAGGAAATTCAATAGTATCTAACGGAAAAACACTAGAGCAAGCTGCTATAGACATTGGAAATAGAAATAAAGAAATAGAAGAGGGAAAAATAGATCTTATGACGATATCTAAGAGTGATTTAAAGCAAATATATTCAGATAATAGAATATATGATACTCTAAAACAAAATATTGTAGGTGACAGAAGAGGAGGAGGAGGAAAGACTATTGATCAAGCAACATCAGCCTTAGGAAAAGTAAATTATAAAATTTGGAAAGCCTGCAAAGATAGAGGATTGCTAAAATCAGATGGATATACTTTAAAATAGTAATAAAATGACTTTAAATTTTCTTAAAGATATTTAAGAAGAGTTTATATATAATAAATAAAAGAAATGGAGGAAAAAATATGAAAAGAACAATGAAATTAATTTCAATATTATTACTTGCAGTAATATTGGTGTCTAGTATGAGTACTTTATGTTTTGCAACAGACGATAAAGGAACAGGTCTTAAAGCAGGTGACATAACACCTGATTATAATGGTATTAATACAAATGGCGTTCAAACAACAGCTAAGAAAGTAATGGGGTTAATTAGAAACATAGCTGTAATTGCTGGAGTACTTCTAATTGCTGTATTAGGTGTTAAATATATGCTAGGAAGTGTAGAAGAAAAAGCTGAATACAAAAAATCTTTTATGCCATTAATAGTAGGTGCTGTAGTGGTAATGGCTGCTACACAAATAGCAACAATGATTTTCTCACTAGCTTCATAGTAATGAAATATGTTAATAAAAAAGGACAAATCCTAAAAGGATTTGCCTTTTTTTATTACAGCAATATTACAATTATATTAATTTTATATTTTTTTTGATAAAACCTTACAATTTAAGGCAATTTCTGTTATAATAATATTAATTATAAGTGGGCCTAAAATGCCTAAAAATACGAAGGAGGAATTTAAAGTGGCATTACACGAAATACCAAGAAATGTTAAAGGAGAACGGAAGAATATTATACATATTTTCTACAAAAGCATTAATATACACGGTGGCACGGAGGAGGACTAGGATATTTTATATATTTACTGATTTCAATGTTTAAATCTTCGTTTGTTTTAGGTGCAATAATAATTGGAATTTTTGGATTTATAGGGTTTGCCATAGGCACATTTAAAATTCCGGAGTCTAATCAATTTGAAATTACAAAAAAAGCAGGAGGACTAAATATAGACGAAGCCATAATAAGATTAATAAAGTTTAAACAAAAGAAAAATAGAATATATATATACAAAGGAGGAAAATAAAGAATGGAAATTACAGATATTTTAACAATTGCTGTTGCTATTTTAATATTTGCAATAATTATATTACTTTTTATATATTGGAATATGTCTAGAAAAGAAAAAACAGAAAAAACAAATGAAAAAGGTGGAAATGAGGGGGAAGAAAATCCAAGTAGTAATACGTATTATTCAAAGCTTTCTGTTTTTGATTTTATGAAATTTGACACAATAGAAGATAATATGATTGTCCAAAACAATGGAGAAAGATATGCAATGGTAATAGAATGCGAAGGAATAAATTACGATTTAATGTCAGAAGTAGAAAAAACATCTGTAGAACAGGGATTTATAGAATTCTTAAATACACTAAGACATCCTATTCAGTTGTACATACAAACAAGAACAATTAATATAAGCAATAGTATTGAAAAATATAATCAAAAATTAGACCAAACTAAACAAGAATTGTTAGCAAAAAGAAATGAATATAATAAAATGCTACAAAGTAATAATGTTGATAGCAAAACACTAAACAATTTAAAAATGGAAATAGCAAGGTTACAAAACTTATTTGATTACGGAACAGATATTATTAGCAATACAGAAAAAATGAGTCTTAATAAAAATGTATTAAGGAAACATTACTACATAGTTTTATCATATTATACTGCGGAACTAGGAACTAACATAATTGACGAAGAAGAAAAAAAGAATATGATTTTCTCAGAATTATATACAAGAGCTCAAACTATTATAAGAACATTATTTGCATGTAGCATGAAAGGAAAAGTTTTAGACTCAAACGAACTTGTAGAATTATTATATGTTGCATATAACAGAGATGAAGCAGAAGTTTATGGAGTAGACAAGGCAATTAGAGCAGGATATACAGAACTTTATTCTACGGCACCAGATGTATTAGACAAAAAAATGAAGGCGATAGATAAAGAGATAGAAGAAAAAGCATTAGAAAAAGCTAAATTGATTGTAGACGAAGTTAAATCAGAAAAAGAAAAAAGTATAGAAAAAAAAGAACAAACTATGGAAGAATTAATAGATGACTTTGCAAAAGTAATAATTAATGAAAATAAAAGATACATAGGAAAAGAAATAGCAGATGAGGCGATTTCTAAAATAGATAATACAAAAGAGGAGGTAAGCGATAATGTTAAAAAAGAAACAAAAACAAGAAGAACTAGAACAAAAAAATCTAACTAATGTAAATGAACCTGAAATATTAAGACAAAAAACCGTAAAGGAATTAATAGCTCCATCAGGAATAGATGCATCAAACATAGATTATTTAAGAATTATATCTAATACAACAAGATATGCAAGAAGCTTTTTTGTATCGAGCTTACCGCGTATGTGTGCCTTTCCAGAATTGTTTAGGGATATGTACCTATTTGGAGATACTAATACGTCAATCTATATAAATCCAGTACCAGAAGCTAAATCGCAAAATGAATTAAATAGAGTAATAAATCAGTTGGAAACAGAGAGAATTGTAGCAGCAGATAGAGGTAATATAAACAGAGAGAGCGTTATAACACAAAAAAGAGTGGAGGCAGAGTCTCTAAGAGATCAAATTGCGGCAGGATTTAATAAGTTATTTGAAGCTTCAATAGTTACAACATTATTTGCATATAATTTACAAAGTCTAGAGGCTTATACAAAAATGCTAGCAACAGAAACTTCTAAAAATTTAGTAGGAATAAAAACAGCATGGGCAATGCAAGAAGAAGCATATAGATCTAATGTTCCATTAATGAAAAACGAAATTCAAAAGAAGCATACATTTGATAGAAATTCTATGGCAACAGTATTTCCATTTACAACTTCAGAAGTTGGACATTTAACAGGAATCCCATTAGGGTTTAATAAACAAACAGGAGTACCTATACTTTTTGATAATTTCCATTCTTCACTTGCAAATTATAATATGGTTATATTTGCAAAATCTGGAGCAGGTAAATCTGTAACAATGAAAACATTAATTTCTAGATCTGCTGTCCTTATGGGAATAGAAAGTTTAGCACTAGATGCGGAAGGAGAGTATTCAGCTGTTGCAGAAGCTCTTGGAGGAATAAATGTAGTACTTAGTCCAACATCAAAAACAGTAATAAACTTATTTGATATAGAAGTAGAAAAAGTAAAAGACGAAATTACAGGAAGAGAAAGAGCTGTGGTCAATGTTGAAAGCAAAGTAGAGGACGTAACACAAGCACTTTTAACAATGGCAAGAGGTAGCACAAGAAGTACAGAAGTAAATGAGCTTACAAAGCAGATAATTGCAGAAGCCGTAGCAGAAGAATACGAAAAAATCGGAATAACGTCAGACCCAAATAGTTTATACGAAGCAGGGCAGGGTGCATATAATAGTAAAAACCTATTTAAATCTAAAAAACAAATGCCAACAATAGGTTCATGGTATAAAACATTAATGAAAAAAGCTAAAGAAAATACAGATCAAAACTATCAGTTCCATTACAGTTATTTAGCTAAAGTTATGAGACAATATATAAGAGAGTTTAATGGGCAAATGGCATATTTTGATGGACAATCTACATTCGATTTACTAGAAGGAGTTCCATTTATAAACTTAGATATATCTCAATTGGAAGAGAGATTTGCAAGACCACTTGCACAACAGATATTACTTTCTTGGGTTTGGGAAAAATATGTTAAAAAGAATAGCGAAGATAGAAAAAAAGCTACTAAAAAAAGAGTTCTAGTTGATGAAGCATGGATGCTACTTTCATATCCAGAGGCAGTAGAATTTTTAAATACAATGGCAAGACGTGCAAGAAAAAGAAATGTTTCTCTTGCAATAATTTCACAAAGATTCCAAGATTTTTATGAAAAACCAGAAGCACAAGCAGTTTTAACATCATCAGATACAAAGCTATTTTTAGCGCAAGATAAAGCTGAAATACAATACTTAAAAGAAGTATTTAAGCTAAGCGAAGGAGAAGCAGGTTTTTTAGTAAGTTGCCTAATAGGAGAAGGCTTGCTAAAAGTCGGACAAGATACTGCAATAATACAAATAACACCTACTAAAAAAGAATTTGAATTTGTGGAAACAAATTTAAATAAATTAGTGGAAAAAAACTAAAGAAGGCATTGTAATAGGAAAGGTAAGTATGATGAATAATTTAACTAGTAAAAAAATTTTTAAAACAATAAGTTTTATGCTTGTAATAATTTTTATAACAAATGTATTTATTCCAATTTATTCTTATGCAGACGAAGATGAAGAAACAGGTGGAAAACTATTTAAACCAATTTTTAAATTGTTTGCAGGAGTTGGAGATCTAGTTATAAAAGGACTACAGAGAATATTTATAGGAAATGGAGATATAAAAGGAGATGGAATAAATGAAATAGAGCAAGAAGGAGCTTTTTTAATAAGATATTCCCCAGGCATTATTTTTAGTAATAAAGTGCCTGGATTAGATGCTAATTTTATGAAACCGCGGAAAATCAATAACTGCTCAAAAAGTAGAGGTGAATTGGGATAAAAAAACTGATTATAATTTAAGTAGTGAAAAAGATGTAAAAGAATTAGTTGAAAAATATGGATATGATTATAATATGGATGTTCAGTATACTACTACAGATGATAAATGGTATAACGTGTTTAAAATAGAAAAAGATCATGCAATTATATCTTGGAATTATACAGATGAGGAAGGAGAAATTCATGCGTATAAGTTGATTAGCACAAAAACGACTCCATTAAGTGAGCAAAATAAAGTGAAAAATGGACTAACAGTATTTGTGGGCAACACAATAACAGGACCAACACTTTTTATATCAAAAATAATAGGAAGCGTTTTATATGATGCTGACAACTTACTTGGAAAAGGATGGACCTTATACGAAAGGAATTTAACGAAAACAGATGAAGGAACAATAGAATCAACAGCAAAACAATTGCAAAAAACAATATCAAAATGGTATAAAGCCTTAAGATTGTTTTCTTTAGTAGGATTACTATCAGTGCTAGTTTATGTAGGAATAAGAATTATAATTTCATCAACAGGGCAAGAAAAAGCTAAATATAAAAAAATGATAATGGATTGGCTGGCAGCTGTGTGCATATTATTTGTATTGCAATATATAATGGCTTTTACGATGACTATAGTAGAACAAATTATAAGTATTTTTACAACTAATGTAATTGGCCCTAATGGAGAAGATGTTTTAATGACTGGTATAAGAGAAAAAATTGGAATAGGTAAATCATATACTCCTATATTTGGATATTTAATAATGTATTTAGTATTAGTAATATATACTGCAGTATTTACTATTCATTATTTAAAAAGATTAGTGTACTTAGCTTTTTTCACAATGATAGCACCATTAATAGCACTTACATATCCTCTAGATAAAATAAAAGATGGACAAGCACAAGCATTTACAATGTGGCTAAGAGAATATGTATTTAATGCATTAATACCAGTAATACATATATTATTGTATTCAGTATTTGTTGGATCAGCAATGGACTTTGCAGAACAGAATCCATTGTATGCAATAGTATGTATGGCTTTCTTGATACCAGCAGAGAAATTTATTAGAAAAATGTTTGGATTCGATAAAGCAACAACAAGTAGCCAATTAGGAGCTGCAGCTGGCGGAGCAATGGTAATGAATGCTATAAATAAAATAAGCCATGGCCCAGGTGGCGGATCAAGTGCAAAAGAAGGAAAAGCACCATCTTCAATAAAAAATAGTAGTAGATCAGGATATATTCCAGCACCAGGTAGTAATGGCGGTCCAAGCGGTCCAAGTAGCCCAAGTAGTCCAAGCGGTCCAAGTAGTCCAAGCGGTCCAAGTAGTCCAAGCGGTCCAAGTAGTCCAAGTAGTCCAAGTAGTCCAAGTAGTCCAAGCTTAACAGCATTTGGACAAAATTTAAGCACAGGACAACCAGCTCCAACTGTATCAAAAGGAGCAAGAATTGCAGGAATTAAAGGAGTTGCAGGTAGATATTTTAATAAGGAAAATGCCAAAGCATTTGGTAAAAATGCAAGAAGAAAGGCTGTTGGAACTTTAGGAGCAGCTGCTTTAGGAACATTTGGAATGGCAGCAGGAATTGCAACAGGTGATTTTAGTAATGCATTAAAATATGGAGTAGGAGCAGCTACAGTAGGATATGGAGCCGCTAATAAATTGGGAGATAGCTTAGTTGCAACAGAAAAAAATAATAGAGAAGCATATAAAGAACACAAGTGGGGAACTGATGAATATAATACAAGAAATGCAATAAAGGAATTGAATGGAGATAATGAATTTAGAAAAACATGTACGGCAGCAGGCTTAAATAAAAAGCAAAGGGAAGATATGATAAGAATGTTCCATGCAAATGGAGTGACAGATTCTGACTCTATAGCAGCAGCAACTAAAGCAATGGTACAGAACCCAGGAACAACTCAAGAAGAAGCAATTGCAGCTGCAAAATTAAGTCAAGGAATGGGCTCATCTTATTGGGGAAACCCACAAAATAGAATAAAATTTAAACAAGATTTAATAAACAAAGGTGTAAGTCAGGCCGATGCGGATAGAGCAGAAACTTTAATATCGGGAATAAAGGCAGAATTAGGCTAGGAGAATAAAGAATGAATAGATTTATAAGATGGTATAACAGAAATAGAAAAACCTTTTGGTTAGTAGTAGTAATTTCTATTATAATTATCAGTATACCACAAGCACTTAACCAATATGCAAAAAATAACAAGAAAGATGTAAGTAGTAGTACTAACAATACTACTACTTATAACAATAAAAAATATTCAGTTATATCAGAAAAAAATATAGAGGATAAGGAAAGTGATGAATTTTCCAATATAATTGATGAGTTTATTGAGCTTTGTAATAATAAAAATGCAGAAGAAGCATACAAGCTAATATCAAACGAATGCAAAGAAAAACTATATCCAACATTAGAAGATTTTATAAATAATTATTATAACAGAATATTTGAAAATAAAAAAACATATAGTATCCAATTGTGGATATCTAGTGGAAATTATTATACATATAAAGTTAACCTAAAAGAAGATATTTTAGCAAGTGGAAATGTAAATTCTGCGTCAATAGAAGACTATTATACAATTGCAAAAGAGGACAACGTATATAAGCTAAATATAAATAATTATGTTGGAAGTGTGGAAATAAACAAATCCAAAGAAACATCAGAATTAAAAATTGTAGCTCTAAGCAAAGATGTTTATATGGAGTACGAAATATATAATATAGAAGTAGAAAATAAAACTAAAAATTCTATAATATTAGATCTTTTAGAAAAAACAGATAATATGTATTTAGAAGATGAAGAAAATTTACATTATTATGCGTATAACCATGAAATGGTAAAAGAAGAATTGAGAGTAAAAGGTAAAAAGAAAATAAGTATAAAATTTAACAAGAAATATTCAACAGAAAGAAAAATAGAAAGAATTGTATTTTCAGATATAATATTAGATTACGATGCTTACAGAAACAGTGAAAATAAAGATGATTTTGAAAATAGAACTAGAATTGAAATAGGATTATAAATGCTAAGCTAAAAGAGGTGAAAAAAATGAATGAAGAGGACAAACAATATAAGGAAAAAATGAAAAATACTGTAAATAAGTTTTCTGAAGCAGCAAAAGATAAAGCTAAAAAGGAAATAATTAAAAAAATTGTAACAGTATTGGGAGCAAAGGGAATAGCAATTCTTATATTAGTTGTTCTAGCTAGTAGTATACTAGCAACAGTTTTTTTAGCAGCAGCCGTGTACTTTAATGATTTAGATACTAAAGCAAAAGCAGCAACAGTAAAAGAAAAAGCAATTGGAAATGAAGCATTGAATACAGTTTTGGCAATGGAAAATGGAAAGTATAAAATAAAATATAAAAATAATGAAGGAAAAGAAGTTACAGGGAAAGAAGCATTACAAGAAATCCTAGAAGATAATGATATGAATTTTGAAGATTTTACTGATGAAGAGATAGAATGCCTATATAAATGTTTAAAGGCAGAATGGGCGACAACTTACCCAAATTTAGGAGAAGATGTTGATAATACAGACATAGATAGTGAAGATATTCAAGGTGTAATAACTATAAAAAGAGGAAAGACAGATGGGAATATAATTAATTTAACATATAAGCCATATGAGGATTTTACTAATATTAAAGATGAGAAAGCTTTAAATTATTTCAGTATTAAGGATGGAAATATAATTGTTGCTAATTGGAGTTCTATAGAAACAAAATATGAAATAGACGGAGATATGCCAGATGATATTAAAGAGCAATATAAAAACACAGGAGAACAAATAAATATAACGGAAACTTCTATAAACTATAGAAATATGATTGGAATACATACAATTCCTTTTGAATTAGTGTTATCTTTATTAATCAATACAGAAGATACAGATTTTGTTAATGATTTAGCAGATTTAGCATTTGATAGTACAATAGAGCTTACTGTATATGATAATACAAAAGTGATAACCACAACAGTACTAGAAGAAACAGAAGAAAAAACTACCTATAAAAAATGGGCAGATTATAAAACAGATACCAAAATTACAATAAAAGATATAATTAAAGGAGTAGAAAATACAAATAATTATACCGATAACTTTGCTGAAGAAGAAGTAAGTCCAGTATCAGAAGAAAAACAGATAAACTATACATTAAAAACGACAACAGTAACAAAAGATAATAGTTATGTAGTAGGGTTAACATCAGTTAAATCTTGGTTAGGTGATATATCAAATAAATACATATACAAACCACCTACAGGGAGTGAGCCGGTTGAAGATCTAGGACAAACAGAATTTGAACCAGAAGAAATGGATTTAGAAGAAGAGAAAATATCTTTACCTTCTACAGACAAAGATATACAAAAATTTAAAAAATCTAAACAAGGATATAGTAAAAATATTCTACCACCTAGCAGAGAAGTTGAAAAAATAATAAGTTGTACAATAATAAATGCAAAAAAACAAGGGCATTTAATAAGAACAGGTAGAATAGCATCAAATAAAACAAAAACAGAAGAATATAAATATGAGGCAGGAACAAAAACAGTAGAAAATATAGGAAAAAGCTTTAAAGAGATATATGACAAACACCCTAAAACAGAAGCACAGTTAGAAAATGTTTCTTCATGGCTATTTGAAATGTTAGAAGAAACTCAATCGACTGTAGATTATGTCTCAATTATGAAATATTTACTATATGTATGTACTAGTGTAGATTATGGAGTAACAGAAGATGATTTAAATGATATTTTAGATGTAATGGAAATAAAAAATTTGGAAACAGCAGGATCTGCAAATTCGTTTAAGCAATTTGTAAGATATTTAAGATCATGGGAAGCTGGAGCAGAGGCACCTGTATATAAAAATGACAAAGGAATTGAATGTTATAAAGTTTTGCCAGACCGGCGGTGGTGGGTTAGCTGTAGGATATGGTGTAGACATAGCAACACATGGAAGAACTATAAGATTGTTAGGGTATAGTACAAATGAAGGAGATTTGATTCCAGTAGAAATAGTAAATCAGATAGAGGCAGATGAAATAAGTAATGTACAAAACAGTGTAATTACTAAAACATCAAGTTTAAATCTTACGCAGTATCAGATTTATGCACTTATGAGCAGATGTTATAATTACGGCGTTGCAGGAGGATTAGAACGTGCTACGAGAACATTTAAATATCCATCAGAAGAAAATTTCAATTCAGCATATAACAAATATTATAAAAGTGTGAATAATGATGATTATTATGGTGATTATAAAAAAACAGATTTCTCAAATGGATTATTTACAAATTATATGACATGGCTAAATTATGCATCTAGTGGTACACATCCAATAGGATGGGAAAATAGAAGAAAGTCAGAGTGGTGTTTATTTCAAACTGGATATTTTGGATATGATATAAAAAATGGAACTGGACATGGAATAGATGAATATTATAAAGGAACGACTAATATTGACATAGATAGCGGAATTACAAATAATATAAATTTATATAATCAAGATGGAAGCGTAAACGAAGGGGAGATTAACAAACTAGAAAATTGGTTGACATTTGATTTACTTAATACAAAAATACATACAAGAACTTACGAAAAACAAAGTGGACCTTTTGCAAAATGGTGGAACAGCCAAAATAACTGGTTTACTAGTGCAGGATATAGATTTCAATGTACATGGTATGTATATGGAAGAGCAAATCAATTTTTAGAGATAAATGGAACTAAGTACAAAAAGTGGCCAGGAACTAAAAACAATGCTAGAAACTGGTATGATGCATCAACAGATGGAGGAAAGAAATATTTTGATTGTGGATTAGAACCAAGAGCAAACTCTATAGTCGTTTGGAAAGATGGGAACAATGCAGGGCATGTTGCGTATGTGGAAGCAGTAGATAACATTAATAAAAAGGCATATATTAGCCATGCCGGCGGAGGAAAAAGCTGGTTTGGAATTACAACACTTTCTATAGAAGAGATGAAAAGTATGTGGGGATATAGCTTGTTAGGCTATGTGTATTTGGACAGACCAAAATAAAATATATTTAAGAGGTAAATTATGAAAAAAAAATTAAGATCTATGATAGTTTTTTTAATGGTATTATTAATTATTGTGATTATTCTCTATGTAATGTTAAATAAGAATAATATTAACAAAAACGACTATTCTTTGGATTCAGCAAATATAGAAGATTATATTCAATTAGATGAAACAGGAAAGAATAAATTAGCATATGAAAAAGATTGCAATACATATTATACTATTATAAGTATAATAAATAGATATATAGATGCTGCCTCTTCAAATAACAGTGAAATATTAATTAAAATGTTTGACAGAAATTATGTAAGTGAAAACAATATAAATGAAAATAATATATTAGACATCGTGGGAATAAAGAGCTTAGAAGAAACTTTAGGATATTATGAATTTGAAACAAGTGAAATATATTCTATAGATAGAGAATATGTTAATTTATATTTTATATATGGAAATTATTATAATGTAGTAGATATGGAAAAAAAAGAACTTAATTTAATGATTGAATTAGATAATGTAAATGAAAGGTTTAATATATATAATTATGAATATATGAAAAAGAAAGGCTATGATAAATTGAAAATTGGAGATACAGTGAGTTTAGCTGTTGATAAAATAGAGGATAGAGGAGGTAATTCATTTAAATATTTAAAAGTTTCCAATGAGGAAATGGCTAAAAATTACTTTAAGAATTATAAAAACAAGCTAATATATGATGAAGAGTCTGCATATGGAATATTAGATGAAGAATATTCAAAAGCAAAATTTAAAAATATAGATGATTTTGAAGAATATGTTAAAAGTAAAAAAATAGAATATTTTACAGCAGATATAAAAGAATACAAAACAGAAATGTCGAGAGATGGAGAAAAAATATATATTTGCAAAGATGAAAAAGATAACTATTATTATTTTATAGAAAAAGATGGAGTTTTAAGATATAAAGTGATTTTAGATAATTATGTTATACCAAATGAAGATTTTATTGAACAGTATTATAAAATGGATGAAAAACAAAAAGTAATAGTAAATGTTAATAAGTTTATATTAGGGATAAATGACAAAAGCTATTATTACTTATATAACCTATTATCATCTGAATTTAAGCAAAAATACTTTAAATCTCAAGAAAGCTTTGAAAACTATATAAAAAATAACTTTTTCGAAAATAATGAAGTTACATATGAAAGATTTGAAGAACAAAATGGAATATACATATACAATGTAAGAATTAGTAATGCAAATAATGAAAACGAAAGTATTGAAAAGACAATAATTATGAAACTAAATGAAGGAACAGATTTCGAAATGTCATTCAATGTTAATTAAAAAGGAGGTTATACTATGGCAGAAAATGAAGGAATGGAAGGAAAAGATTTTGCAAAAGAGGAAAAAATAAAAGAACAATTTGAGCAAGTAATAATGCAAATAATAAATGAAATGGAAAATGACAATGCAACAATTACTATTGAAGGAACTGACATTAATATAGATGTAAAGAAAGAAAAAGAGGTTTATCAAATAAGCTTATTTGGAAAGCAAATAGCAACTGTAAATAAAGATGAAGAATTTTCATATAATATAGAAGAATTAAAAAATATTAAAAAAGTGCTAGAAAGCGGAAAAAGACCAGTTGCAAAATACGAAGACTTAGGACTTCCAGACATTGAATATTTAAAAGAGCTTGAGAAAGAAAAAGAAGAGAAAGAAAATAGCGAAGAAGATAAGAACACAGATGATGAAAAAGAAGAAAAAGAGGAAGATGAAGAAAAACCAGATTTAGAAGATGATAAAGATAAGGACATAGAAGAAATTGCACAAGAATATAATATTAGTTCAAAAGATGTTATACATATAAAAAGAGATGATAACGAGAAGGTTACAGAGCATGAGACTTTTTCAAAAGTGACTGAATTTGATAAAAAATATGAAGATGTATATATAATGAGAGGAAAAGACCCATATTCTTGGAAAGCAATAGGAAAAGATAATGAAGGAAAAAAAGAAGAAATAAAAAGTGAACAAGAGAAACAAACAGGCGGAAAAAATCCAGATATTACAATAAAAAAAGTGACAGGAGAAAAAATAGAAGAAATTAAACCATTATCTGTATTTAAAATAGATTCTAAAACAGCATATGCAGTAACAAGAAATGAACATGGACAAACTGAATTAGTTTATTGTAGACAACAAGCAGGAGATCAAAAACAGTATTGGGGAATTATGGTACCAGAAGCAGAAGGAAAAAACACTATACAAGAATCAGCAGATGCTAGAGAATTTTTAGACCATAGAAATAATTCTTCTCAAGACTTATCTAGAAAAGCAGATGAATATGAAAGAGCAGAAAATTTTGAAAAAAGAGGGGTTCCTTCAAAAGAAAAAGGAGTACAAGAGTATGAAATAGAAGGAAATAGAGAACAAAATATAAGATTAACAAAAGAACAAATAAAAGAAGACTTATACAAAAGAATGGACATAAAAGAAAAAATGAAAGGTGCAATGCCAGGATACTTAGATTATATAGACGATAAAATAGATAAACAAGCTGAAAAAATAGTAGAGTTATTAATGGAAAATGACTCGATTTCATATGAGGAAGCAGTTGAAAGAGTACAAAAAAGTTCTGAAAGAGACCAAGGTGGAAGAACTCCAGACCAAGGCCCAAGAAAAAGAGGCGAATAAAATAAGATAAGAGGTACAATAATTATAAAAAAATAGAGGTAATGAGTTCTAGAGAAAGAATTAATTACCTCTAAAATTTATGTCGAAACAAGGCAAACGAATTTTCTTGCAAATAATATATTTACGTGATAAATATAATTTATAATATAAAAAATATTTAGCTTGTTTGTAAGATTTTGTCGAAAAGTTTTTCTTGAAATATTAGAAAAATATGCTATAATATTACTTATAAGTAATATTATAGCGTGCAAATAGGCTTTGGGAGAAGTGAATGAATTACGAAAATGATATAATAGAAATGCTAAAGAGCCTCAAAGTAAATAATATATATGCAACAGAAGAGTTCGAAAAAGATATTACGAAGCTAGTATTAACTAATGTGAAAAAATTTGTAAGAAATTTTTATAGAGATATTAGAAGAAAGAATTTCGAAGAGTATAACAGATATGAAAGATTAAGTCTTAATAAACCACAAAAAGAATTGTTAAAAGGAAAAGCATTATATAGATATGAATATAGGGAAAATTCAAATTTAAAATGTATATATGTAATAGAAAATGAAAATACTATGCAAAAGACTATTTTATTATGTGCTTTTAATGAAGATGGAGATAAAACAAAAGGAAAAAATTCATATAAAGATAATATTAACAGAGCAATAAGAATATATTTAAATACTATTGGAAATTGAGGTGATAAAGATGGAAATTGATTATAAAAAACTGTTTAATCCAGATGATTTTGATATATCAGAAGATATGTCAGAAATTGATGGAATATTAGAATTTGAAGAAGTACTATTTACTATATCAAAAGCAATAATAAATTATAGAAAAGAGAACCATTTAACCCAGAAGGAACTTGCAAAAAAGTTGAAAGTAAATCAAACAATGATTTCCAAATTAGAAAGTGGAGATTATAACCCTACATTCAAAACAATTTATAATATATCTAGAAAATTAAAAAATTCTTCAAAAATGTTTATTGATATTTTAGATGAAATAAAAGCTAACTTGTGTAAAATATCTATTAGTAAATATCAAGCAAAAATAAAGTCAAAAGAATCTATTTCACAGAATTATTCTTTTGAAACTATAAGCGATTCTAATATAATAAAAATAAAATTTGATGAGGAAGGAAAAGATTGTTATGAAAAACATACAAGCTCAATTTCAAATGTTGGATAACTATGTAAAGGAATATAGCCTGAAAACAAGCGGAAAAATAACAGAAAATATGGATACAAAGATAAATGGGCAAATAGGATTTGGAATAGTTAGAATAACAACTAAAGAGGACATGTTAATTGGCGAAATTGAGTTATCAAATACTTTAGAAATAATTTCAAAAGAAAAAAGCATGGCACAAATACAAATAGTGATGAGAGGGCTTTTTAGTGGAAATGCTAAATTGAAAAAGAGTGATTTTGAAGAAATGCTAAAAATAAATGGAGCAACAACACTTTCACATCTTATTAGGGCATATATACATACAAACACAGCAATAAGCGGAATGCCGAACATTATAGTTCCAATGATAAATTTTGTACAATTTTTTAAACAAAGCGAAATTAAATAAATTTTTGTATAAACTCCTAAAAATAGCTAAAACTATTATTAGGAGTTGATTTTTTATGAGACTAAAGATAAAGATGTTTTTATGTTTTATTATTTTTATATTTGGTATTAGTATATTAACAAGCAGTACGGCTATGAAAAATTATCAAACAGTAAGTACGCCAACAGGATTTGTTACAGCAACTACATTAAATGTAAGACAAGGGCCACGGAACAAATTTTGGAATAGTAACAAAAGTGTATAAAAACCAATATATACGCTTATTTGCAAAAATAGGAGATTGGTATATTGTACAAACAGATAATGATTATATTGGAGCAGTTAGCAGTAAATATATTAAACTGATATATCCTAATACTCGGAAGTGCGGGGAACAATTCTAGCACAACAAAGCCAAATGCAAACAATACTACCAAAAGTGAACTTACAGCTGATGAACAGGAGATATTTGATTTGATAAATGCAAAAAGAGTTGCAAATGGCTTATCAGCATTAAAAATAGATGATGAAGTGCAAAACATTGCAAGAATAAAAGCACAAGATATGGTAGATAGTAACTATTTTTCGCACACATCACCAACATATGGCTCTCCATTTAATATGATGAAAAGCTTTGGAATAAGCTATAAGACAGCAGGGGAAAATATTGCGGGAAATTCAAGTAACAGTGGAGCTGTAAATGCGTGGATGAATTCAGAAGGGCATAGAGCCAATATATTAAATAGTAGTTTCAACTATACAGGAATAGGGGTTGTAAAGAGTCCAAAATACGGAAAAATATATGTACAAATGTTTATAGGAAAATAAAAATTATAAATTTGGGGCGTATTTGATACGCTCCAAATTTATAGTATATTACAAACAAAAATTTGCATAAACATATTGACAAATGTAAAATAATGGAATATAATTTGGAAAATTAAAAATGCATAATAAAAAGGAAGTGATAATATGGACGATGAAAAATTTAACTTAGTCAGTGAAGAAGAGGTTGAATCAAAAAGTTATGAGGAATTACTAAAATTAGAAGAAGATTTAATGCATAATCCAAAAGCTACGGGTTTAGACTTAGCATTTGTTACATCAGTTATATTAGATAGGGAAAAAGAAATGGGAATAGATAATACTATTCCATGGGAACAGGTAATTGATGAATTATTAAAAGGAACTGAATTTGAAAATAATAACAGAAAAACATGCCCAACAAGAATTAATACAAATTAAATGGTATATTGCTCAAGATTCAGAATTTTATGCAAATAGAACAGTTAATGAAATAAATAAAAGAATAGACAATTTATTACTTTTTCCAGAAATGGGAAAAGTAATAAATGAGAAACGAGACATTAGACAAATTATATACAAATCATATAAAATTCTATATAAATTTAATTCAGAAAATATTTATATCTTACATATAATTCATCATTCTAGAGATATTTCAAATCTTAAATTTTAAATTCAAAAATCTTTCAAGTTAAGAAAATTTTTTAAAACGAAATTATGCATTTTTAATGCTTTATTTAATAAAATTAAAAAGGTGATTTTATTGAATAATATAAAAAAAATATTGGTTATTGCTATAATTGCATTAATATGTATTAATGTAACTATATTTGCATATGAAGTAGAAGAAGAAACCGATTATGTTTGGTTGCAAGAGGAGATAGAAAATGTTTCTACAAATGCTTCAAAAGATCCAAATATTTTATCAAGGAGTGCAATTGCTTTTGATAGAACTTCAAAAACAATATTATATGGAAAAAATTATGATAAAGAAGTTCCAATGGCAAGCACAACAAAAATAATGACAGCAATTGTTTTTTTGGAAAACAATAAAAACTTAAATGAAGAAATTGAAGTTTGCAAACAAGCTGCAAGCATAGGGGGCTCGAGGTTAGGACTGAAAACAGGAGATAAAATAACAAAAGAAGATTTGATGTATGGATTAATGCTTTGCTCGCGGGAATGATGCTGCAATCCAAATAGCCGTAAGCACTGCGGGCAGTGTAGAAAATTTTGCAGAATTAATGAACAAAAAAGCAAAAGAATTAAATTTAAACCATACTCATTTTATAACTCCACATGGACTAGATGAAGAAGGACACTATACAACTGCATATGAGCTTGCATTAATGGCAGATTATGCATTAAACATTGAAAAATTTTCAGAAGTTGTAAGCACTAAAATTCATAATGTAAATATAAATGGACATATAAAAACTATAACAAATACAAACGAATTGCTTGGATATTTAAATGGAGTAAATGGGGTAAAAACTGGCTTTACAAATGGAGCTGGAAGATGTTTAATAACTTCTGTGGAAAGAGATGGTTTTAATATTATAACAGTTGTACTAGGGGCAGATACAAAAAAAATAAGGACAAAAGATTCAATTAATTTAATAGAATATATATATAGAAATTATGAATTAGTAGATTTAGAAGAATTAATAAATAAAGAATTTGAGAATTGGCAAAAAATAAATTTACATAGAATTACTATAAATAAAGGTAAAAGCAAAAACTTAGAGGTAGGGCTAGATAATTTACAATACACGTTATATCCTGTAAAAAAAGAAGAAATTAGCAACATAAAAGTAAGCATAAATTCAATAAATTATTTAGAAGCGCCAGTGGAAGAAAATACAAAAATTGGAGAGATAAAAGTAGAAAATGGAAAAGAAAATATTTGTAACATAGATATAATTACAAGAAACAGAATAGAAAAAAAGAATACTATATATTACTTTATTGAATTGATTGGAAAGTTAGGATATATAGAACAAAGCAACTTTAGTTGCCCTTTGTTCTTGCCGACTTGAGTTCCCGAATGAAATGAGAAATTTCCTAGGATATAAAAACACGACTGATTATAATTTCTATAATCAGTCGTGAAATGTTAAGTTTCTTAATCATCACAGTTCAAAAATATGGAACAGTCATTAACAGCAGACCATTTTTTGAGTTCAAATAATTGTTCTTTTACAAAATCTTCATAAGCCTTGTCACTGATTTCTTCAAAACTGAAAGCTTTATAGACTTTAGCATTGTAAATTTTGTGCAATTTTTCAAGTGGATATTGGCAAGAGCTATATACATCAAAAGCCCACCCATTATTCACATAAAGAACATGCATGGTGAAAGCTTTTCCATCATCATCTTCGTAGTCATGCGGTGAAAATTTTTTTACTGCGAGAAATTCTATAGAACCTTTTTCTAGAGCTTTACATATTTGAAAACAGGTAGAATAGCAATATCCACAACATTCTTGTGTTGAAATATCCAAATACAACGCTTCATCTGCCTGCTTAATAGTTTTAAAATCACTTTTACTAAGAACTTTACCCCTAATCGTACATAGCCAAAAGTATATACTTTTGGGAGACAATTTTAAGAGGACAATCAACATAACTGTAGATAAGCTTATAAGTAGTACAAGTGATAATAGCATAAAAACTAGATTTAGTGAATTTCTGCGTGCATTAATTATATAGATTGGAGTCACTGCAAAAAGAAGGTAAAAAATAACACAAAACACAGAATAGAGTCGGTTAATTATAATTTCCTTTGAAGTTAGTGCAAGAAGCCTGTCTTGAGATTCTCTGTCAAAGCCCTCGTAAATAGTTTGCCGCATAAAGTACTTAATCATTTTTTCTCAAACCTTTCTATGTAAAATTTTATTGTTACATAATATAACTATAACACGTATTATGTGTATTTTCAACCGAATGCGCTAATAAAAATAGAAATATAAATGACATAAGATTATCCATACTTGTTCGAATCCTTCAACTCGAAATTAATTCCAATAAAAAAACACTCTTTTCAAGAGTGTTTTTCTATTGGAGGCGTTGGGCGGATTCGAACCGCCGAATCAGAGTTTTGCAGACTCGTGCCTTACCACTTGGCTACAACGCCGAATATTTAAGTATAATACAATGTATTCACTTTTTTAAAAAATAGTACTAATTAGAAATGAAATGTGAATAATTAATAATACAAAAATTTTGTTTTACAAAATTTTTGGAGCGGGAAACGGGGCTCAAACCCGCGACCTCTGCCTTGGCAAGGCAGCGCTCTATCAACTGAGCTATTCCCGCAAAAACTAAAGCATTACTATGATAGCAAATTTAAATTAAAAAGTCAATAATTTGTATAAAATTTATTTAATGTTCATTTTTTACCAATATTTACATATAAAAATTAACATAATGAGTTGAAAAGACTTTAAAAATAAGGTATAATTAATATGTATGAATACGACTTAAAAACAGATGGACAGGAGCAGAAAAATCCTACGGAAAATATGGTTTTTGGAGATTTTTGAACAAAAAATTAACTAAAGTAAAAAAATGACATAAAAATGTAATATTATTTTATTACTTTAAGCAATACCTAGAAAGAAAGCTTCCGTAAATGTATTTTGGGGACATTTATACACTATAAAAATAGCTTTAAATTAGCCTATTGATTTAATTTCAAAAAAATATATAATATAGGTACAATAAAAATAAAAAAGGATGGTAAATATGAAAAAGATTAAAGTTTTACTAATTGCATTATTACTAGTTTTAACCGGAGCATTTTTTACTACTGCATATGCAGCAGATGTAACTAGAAGCTTAGGTGCTCAAATGGAGAGACCTTTTGCACCAAAAGCAACGTATCAATATGGAGTTGAAGGAAAAGATGCTGGAACTACACGTTGGTATACAGTTGTTAAGATATTCGACAATAATAATAAAGATTTTTCCCAATATACAACCCCTATTTATTGCTTAAGAGGTGGAAAGGGATTTGGATTAAGCACAGATAATCCAGAGACTGATGTTTCTAAATCAGCAATAGAATACATGCAAGCAGAAAAATCGGAAATGCACCAAAATGCGAAAGAAGTAATAACAAAGTATAATGATTTATATGGGGTGAATCTAGACAGAGAAGAAACAATTAAAGACAAATCAGTAAATATATATAATGCAATACTATGGATATTAGATGAATCATATTTACCTAAAGATAAATTAAATGCCAATAATGAGATTGTTTATAGCGCATCTGAATATAAAAAAGAATTATTAGACAAAGCAGGAGTACCAACAACTCAGCAAGATGATATTACAGATAATGATTTAGAAGTAATACAACAATTAGCAATATGGTATTTTGCAAACTACGATGAACAAAAAGCAAATACAAATCCGACTGTATCACAATCGACAATGTATCCTGCACAATTTTTAAGTATAAATGGAAGTAATAATATTGAGACTAGAAAAGCAAATAATATAGATAGAATTTACCAATATCTTGTTTATGGAGCTATCAATAATTCTTCGGCATATATAAAAGATGCAGAATCTGAAGCAAGAACAAGAGAAATAAAGAAAAATGAGTTTGATAAAATAAAGACTTTAACTATAACAAGTAACGATAACTTAGGATTATACAATTACTATCAAATAGGACCAGTAAAAATAAAAAATGATATAGATGATAGAAATGGAAGTAGAACAATAGATGCTACAGATGTAGTACTATATGACGCTCAAGAAAATCCAATACCTAAATTGTATTTAATACCAGAAGATGATCCTACTATGGCATCTTATAATGTTATATATAGATTCGTAGATAAGGATGGAAAAGAAGCAACTTCACTTCAAACAGGAATAGAATATTATATAAAATTTTACAAGTTCTTTGAAAAAGGATCAGATACACCTGAATTTATAACGGAAGATGACAAATATGATATGTCAAAAATGACTATAAGAATAACATCTTCATATATGATGTCTAATGCAACATTTATGTATGCTAAAGAAAATGCAAGTGATAATCAAGCTGTAGTAGAAATAGATAAAGAAAAAATTTCTGAAGGCGATGAAATTACAACAAGAGTATTTGACTTGTCATTAAGAAAATTTATTACTGCAATCAAAAGAGGAAACTCAAATGTGAACTTCGAAAGTAGAGTACCAAAAATAGATACTAATACTTTGATAAATGGAATAGAAAACAGGACAGGAACTAAAGAATATACTGCAACATATACACATCCAAAGACTCCATTAAAAGTACAAAAAGGAGATAAAGTAACATATACAATAAGAATATATAATGAAGGAGAAATTGAAGGAACAGCTACAAGTGTAACAGATTATTTGCCAGAAGGATTAAAACTAGCAGATAATAGTGCAATAAATAGCCAATACGGATGGACTAATCCAACTAACGATGGAAAGACAATAGTAACAGATTATTTAAAAGATACAATAATAAAACCTTTTGATAAAGATAAAACAACTGAAGAAGCAGGATGGCAAAAAGCAGATACAGGAGTAGGCGGATTATATTATGCTGATTTACAAGTTGAATGTGAAGTAATAGCTAGTGAATCAGAAGAAGGAAAGACTTTAAGAAATATTGCAGCTATAACAGAAGATACTGGAGATGATAAAGATTCAGTTCCAGGAGATCCTGGAAGAAACGATTATGTACCACCAACAGATAACAGTACATATAAAGAAGATGATGACGACTATGAAGATCTAGAATTACCAGGAAAAAGATTTGACTTAGCTTTAAGAAAATATATAACAAAAGTAGAGAGAAACAATCAAAATGTTAATATAGAAAATGAGAGAAATTTGGACAATATAGATATTACAAAATTAGTAAGTGGTGAAGCAACGACAGCTGAATACAAACATAGAAAAGACCCTGTAGAAGTAGAACCTGGTGATATTGTTACATATACATTTAGTGTGTACAATGAAGGTGATATAAAAGGTAAAGTGACAGAAATTATAGATTACTTACCAGAAGGAATAGAATTTGACCCAAATAGTAATAGCAACTTTATTGAGTATAAGGAAAGTTATACTGAAGAAGAATTACAAGGAAAAGAATATGCATATAAAATAGAAGATAACAAAATAACTATATTACCAATAAATAAAGGTTTCTTGTTTGAACTAGATGCATTTAATGGACAAAAATTAAATAGCAATTCAGTAAATGCAAAGTTTAAAATAACAGCAGAAATATCTAATAAAGATAAAGTTTTAACTAACGTAGCAACAATGAAGTATACAGCAGTAGATGCAGATATAAATGATAGAGATTCAAAACCAGAAGATTTTACAGTTCCAACAGCAGAAAAATTACTAGAAAATTTACCAGGATATAAAGGAAATGAAAGCAATCAAAATAATTTAGCAGAAGAAAATTATTTCTATAAAGGACAAGAAGATGATGATGATTTTGAAAAAGTTATTATAAAAGGAAGAGAGTTTGATTTAAGCTTACGTAAATATATATCTGCAATAAATGGAGAAGAATTAGAAAATAGTAGAGTGCCACAAATAGATACAAGCAAATTGAATACTATAGATGAAAGTACTGGAAAAATGATAACTACTGCAACATATAAACATCCAAAAGATGCAGTAACAGTAAAAAAAGGCGATTTAGTTACTTATAAAATTAGAATATACAATGAAGGAAAAAAAGATGGGTATGCAACAAGAGTAACAGATTATTTACCAGAAGGGTTAGGATTTTTGTATACAGCAAATGGAGATATTAATTCAGATTGGTTTTTACCAGAAGGTGTAAATGCTAGCCCATTATATGGTGAAAAAGGTATATATGCATCTGAAAAAGAAGTTTTAAAAAGCGAAGCATATAAAAAATTGCTTGGTGAAAATGTAAATTTAGCAGATGTACAAGTTATACAAGGAAAAGATGTTGAAGGAGATAAAACTTTAGCAGTAACAGCAGGAGGAACAACAGGACAAACTGAAATTAGAGCTACAGATTTAATAAAAGCATATAAATCAGAAAAGGCAGATAAAGATTTATGGCAACAAAGCATAAATGACGAAAATGATGGACTATTCTATCAAGAACTTGAAATAACATGTGTAGTGTTAAAAGAGAATACATATCAGGGAATATTAAAAAACGTTGCTGAAATAACAGCAGCGCAAGATTCAGAAGAAAACGAAATTAAAAATGTAGGTGATGACAGAGATTCTGAACCAAATAACGTATATGAAGATGGAAAACATATACCAGGAACAGAAGTAGATGGATACACTCCAGGAGAACAAGACGATGATGATTTTGAACCATTACAATTAAAATATTTTGATTTAGCATTACGTAAGTTTATAACAAAAGTAGATGATAAAGAACCAGAAAAATCAAGAGAACCAGAAGTAGATTTAAAAACATTGATAGAAGGGACTTATGACAGAAATGGAAAACTAGAGCGTACAGCAACATATACACATCCAAAAGATCCATTACTAGTAAAGAACGGAAGTGTAGTTGAATATACAATAAGAGTATATAATGAAGGATCAGAAGATGGATACGCTTATGAAGTTTCAGATGATATACCAGAAGGTTTAGTATATGATTCAGATAATACTACAAATAAAGAATACGGTTGGAAAATGTACAGAGAAGTAAAAGAAAACGAAAAAGATGTTTCAGAAGAAGACATTATTGAGTATAATAATAAAAAATATATTGAAACAACAAATGCTGAAGAAGCAACAATGATAAGAACAAGATATCTAGGAAAAACATTAATAAAAGCATTTAATTCAGAAGAGAAAAAATTAAATTATGCAGATGTAAAAGTAGTGTTTATAGTAGATGAATCAAAAAATCCAAATAAAGGTACAGCAATAGTAAACCAAGCACAAATAACTGAAGATAGTGGCGATGACGAGGATTCTACACCAAATGAATGGAAAGATGAAGATGATGAAGATATAGAAAAAGTACGTGTTCCAATATTTGATTTAAGCTTATTAAAATGGGTAACTAAAACAATTGTTACAGTAGACGGAAAAACAACTAATACGGAAACAGGATTTAAACCTAATACTGGTAAAACAGAAACAAAAGGAATAAGAGATAATGAAGAAGCTGAACCAATTGCAAAGGTAGAAGTAGATAAGAAAAAATTAAATAGAACAGTAGTTAAATTTGTATACAAAATAAGAGTAACAAACGAAGGCGAAATTGCAGGTTATGCGACAGAATTAACAGATTTTATACCAGAAGGTTTAGAATTTAAAGAAGAAGATAACAAAACATATGGATGGGTAAAAGAAGGAGACAAAAAAGTAACAACAAGAGCTCTAGAAACAGTTTTATTGCAACCAGGAGAAAGTGCAGAAGTTGAAATCGTATTTACATGGAAAAATGGAACAGACAACTTAGGATTAAAAACAAATATAGCAGAAATAACAGAAGACTACAATGAATATAACACAGATGACATAGATTCAACTCCAGACAATAAAAAAGATCCATATGAAAAAGAACAAGAGGATGATGATGACTTTGCACTAGTAATTTTATCAATACAAACAGGTAAAGGAACATCATATGCATTATTTACAATAGCAATGCTAACATTATTAGCAGGAGGAATATACTTAGTAAAAAAATATGTATTAACATATTAGAATATTAAGCAAAAAGGAGATTAGAGAGCAAATCTAATCTCCTTTTGCCTTAATATGGAAATTTTTTAAATTTATTTACAAATATAAATTTATTGTGCTATAATTTAAAATATATAGAGAGGAAACGAATATGAACCAAATATTATTAACAAATAACGACAATAATAATAAAAAAAATAACAATAAAAATTATAATAGAAATAATTCAAATGATATAAAGAAAATTATTATTTTTTTTGCTGTTATAATTTTAGTTTTTGGAATTGCTGTATCTGCAATATATGTTTATAAAATATTTAAAAATAGCAATAAAGAAGAAAGTATTGGAGAACCAGAGATATTGCTAGAAAACACAAACGAAGAGGTTACAATTATTGCAAAGGCAGAAGCAGGAATTAGTAAAATTATATATCAGTGGAATGATGAAGAAGAAAATGTAAAAGAACTTGGAGGAAGAACAAAGCAAGAAGAAAAAATAGATATACCAGTTGGAAATAACACATTAAAAGTGAAAATAATTGACCAAATTGGACAAGAAAAAGAAAGAACAGAGGAGTTTTCTAGAGAAGGTTCAGGTGAAAATAATGATGATAAAATAAAAATAGAAGTAACTACTATTGACAGAGAAAATGATGTTAGCCTAATAAATATATCAGTAAACTCAGAAGAACCTATAAAATATATTAAGTATAAGAGAAATGATGAAGAGGAAAAAACAATTGAACTAAATGAAGAAAAAACATACTTAGAAGAAAACATAGAAACTATAAAGGGAAAGAATAGCATTAGTGTATTTGTAGAAGATATAAATGGAAATACTAAACAATACGAAAACACATTTTTTGTAAAGCTAAAGCCTAAGTTTGAGGTATATAAAGAAGGAAATAGGCTATATATGATAATTACTCATGATAAGGGATTTAAAAAAGTAGATTTCAATATAAATGGAGTAGAATTAACTTACGATGAAACTAAAGCAGATTATGATCCAGAAAAAGAAACACTAGAATATTATTTTGAACTACAAAATGGAGAAAATTATGTAAAAATAACAGCAGAGAGCAATGAGTATACAGAACTTACTAAACCAGAGGATAAAAAAGGTACAATAGCTATATATGAAGGAAGATGCAATTTAGAATAAAATATATCTACTAAAGAAAAGGAGAATTAAATGGTTCAGGAAATTTATATTATAGATTGTGAAAATGAATTAGCAATGCTATTAAGAGAAAAATTTGAAAATGAAAAAACATTTAGATTTAAAAATATAAATCCTTGTAATCTAGATGTGGCCCTTAAGAATATACCGGATTTAATAATTGTCAATGAAAAATCAATAGATGTTGATATTTTAGAATTATGCAAAAAAATAAGGGCAAATGATGATAATAGTATTACCCCTGTTTTAGTAATTTCTTCAAGTGATGAAGAAGAACATAAAATATCAATTATGAAGAATAATATAGAATATATTATTCCAAAAACAGCAAGTAATAGATATTTGTATTATGCAATAAAAAATATAACTAGATTATTATCGGTAAATAGAACAGTTAGCCCTCTTACAGGATTACCAGGAAATGTTCAAATACAAACAGAACTAAAAAAGAGACTTTTGAGGAAAGAAACATTTCAAGTATTATATTTTGATTTAGACAATTTTAAAGCATATAATGATGTATATGGTTTCCTAAAAGGAGATGAAATAATAAAACTGACAGCTAGAATTATTACAAAAAATGTACATTCATTAGAAGATACAGACACATTTGTTGGACATATTGGTGGAGATGATTTTGTTGCTATTGTAGATGAAAATGTAGATCATGATAAAATATGTCAAAATATAATAGCAGAGTTTGATGAGGAAATTTTAAGGTACTTTAATGATATAGACATTCAAAGAGGGTATATAGAAGTAAGCAATCGTAAAGGTATTATAGAAGAATTTCAATTAACTTCAATATCAATAGGTGTAGTTGTAGCCGATAAAAAAAGATTTTCTAATATATTGGAAATAGGAGAAGTAGGAGCACAAGTAAAGCATTTAGCTAAAACAACAAGTGGGAGTTCATATGCAATAGATAGAAGAGAACTGAATTAATAATAAGAATAATCATAAAAAACACTTCATATAAATTATATATGAGGTGTTTTTATGATTATATTAGATAAGAAAAAAATAGTAAAGATATTGAGTGTTGTTATGATATTTATTTTTGCTTATATAATTACAGGTTATAATGTTAATAACACTAAAAACCAGTCAAAAACAATAGAAACAGTAGCTTTACCAATTAACAATAAAGTAATAGTGTTAGATGCTGGACACGGAGTGCCAGACGAAGGAGCTCAAAGCAGTAATGGAACAACAGAAGCAGAAAGCAACTTAAAAATAGCTTTAAAAGTACAGAATTTATTAGAACAATCAGGAGCAACAGTAATACTTACACGCTCAGATGAAAATGCAATATATGATTTAGACAGCAAGACTTTAAAACAGAAAAAAATATCAGACATACATAATAGAGTAAAAATAGGAAACGAATCAAGTGCGGATATATTTGTATCAATTCACTTAAATAAAATACCACAACAGCAATATTGGGGTTGGCAAACATTTTATAAACAAGAAAGCCCAGAGGGACAAAAACTTGCAACATCTATACAAAACAGCTTAAACAAATCAATACAAAAAGAAAACAAAAGAGTCCCAATGAAAATAGAAAATGTATATATAATAAAACATGTAGAAATACCAACAACTATAGTAGAATGCGGATTCTTATCAAACCCAGAAGAAGAGCAACTATTATTAAACAACGAATACCAAGATAAACTAGCATGGGGAATATACACAGGAATAATGGACTATTTTTATAATATGTGATAAAATAATTCTGATGAACAATGTTCATCAGAAATTTTTTTAAGGAAGAAAAAATGAAAGATTATATTAAAGTTATTGGCGGTGGTTTGGCTGGTTGCGAGGCTGCTTATCAAATTGCAAAAAGGGGTATAAAAGTAAAGTTATATGAGATGAAACCAAATAGGTTTTCACCAGCTCATTCTAATGCGAACTTGGCTGAAGTCGTTTGTAGCAATTCTTTTAAATCTAATGCAATTACAAATGCTTGTGGATTATTGAAGGAAGAATTAAGAAATTTAGATTCTTTGTTAATAAGGTGTGCAGATATTACTTCGGTTCCAGCAGGACAAGCTTTGGCTGTTGATAGAGAAAAATTTTCTAAGTTAGTTACTGAAGAAATAGAAAAAAATGATAATATAGAAATAATAAGAGAAGAATTCGAGGAAGATATATGTAATGAAGATTGCATTACAGTTATTGCGACTGGCCCATTAACATCAGAAAAAATGGAAAAGCAAATAAAAAAAATTACGGGAGAGAATAAATTATATTTTTATGATGCGGCTGCTCCAATTGTAGAAAAAGACAGTATAAATATGAATATTGCATTTTATGGAGACAGGTATTCTCAAGAAAAGAAAAAAGAAGAGAGTGTAGAAGAATGGAGGGAAAGGTTAGCGAATCAAGAAGAAAGAAGTTATATTAATCTTCCGTTTAATAAAGAAGAGTATTTAAGATTTTATAATGAATTAGTAAATGCAGAGGTTGTAAACCTTCATGAATTTGAAAAAAAGGAGATTTTTGAAGGGTGCATGCCAATTGAAGTTATGGCAAAAAGAGGAGAGGATACTATTAGGTTTGGCCCATTAAAACCAGTTGGGTTTGATGACCCAAGGACAGCAAAAAGGCCATATGCAATTGTACAATTGAGACAAGATAATAGTAGTGGTACCCTATATAACTTAGTTGGATTTCAAACCAACTTAAAATTTGGTGAACAGAAGAGAGTATTTTCTATGATACCAGGTTTAGAAAATGCAGAGTTTATAAAGTATGGTGTTATGCACAGAAATACATATATTAATTCTCCAAAACTATTAAATAGAGAAGGAAATTTAAAGAATAATAGTAACATATTTTTTGCAGGGCAAATAACAGGCGTTGAAGGATATGTAGAATCTATAGCATCTGGATTGGTTGCAGGTATAAATGCAGTAAAAGAATTAAATAAAGAAGAAAAAATAATATTTCCAAAAGAAATGGTAATAGGAGCCTTGATGGATTATATTTCTTCACTAAATGAAAAATTTCAACCAATGAATGCAAACTTTGGAATTTTACCACCATTAGAAGAAAAAATAAAAGATAAAAATGAAAGATATGAAAAAATGGCTGAGAGAAGTTTGAAAAATATGAATCTAAACAATGTATAAAAAAGATACCAATTAGAATTGAATTTCTAATTGGTATTCCTTTTACAAATTATTATCTTTCATTAGGATCATTATCTTTTTGTCTCGCAGCAGTATGTAAATTCTCTGTATATTTTTCATTAAGATATTTTTGAACAAGTTCTGCGTTGTATTCTTCTTTTGATAGTTTTACAGTATCTAAGAAATTATTATTTGCAGCAGGTGGAGTAATAGGTGGAACTGTAGCTCTTTCTGCTTTTCTCTTATTAATTTGATATTTTATTCTCTGTATTGGATGACGGAACCAAGATGGTTTTTCAGCAGGAATAGGAGTAATTGGTGATGGAGAAGCCGGCTGTATAATATTGGGATCTTTATCTAGTCCCAAACTACCCATGGCCTTATCATAATTACTTATAGATTTATCACAACCTGCTATTTGTTTACTGATATTACCATATGAATGTAAGTTTTCTAATATATTTTTATTTATTTCTGGATGGTTCTTAGCAAAATAATCAACTAAATCTGAACGTCTATCTGCAAGAGATTTTGTGGATTTAGCTTTTTCAGATGTTGCGTCAGCAAGTTCCTGCTGTTCTTTTGGTGTTGTAGGTGGAGTAGACTTATATTTTTCTATTATTTTATCACATTTTCTTATAGATTTTTCATAACCCTCAATACCTTTTAAATAACTTTGAACAGTAGGATGTGCATTAACAATTTTTAATATTTCTTCTAATTGTTGTTTTTTATCAAGTTCTTGTTTTTTCTTTCTGTCATACCTTTTGTATAATACAGAGTCAAGTCTTTTCTTAATTTCTGGGTCTTTACTTAGCTTAGCAAATTTTTCATCTACAATCTGTTGTTGTTTAGATAAAAAAACACTAGCTTTTTCTAATTTCATTTTTTGATTAAGTATATCTTTTCCTAAAACTTCTAAATCTTTTTTTAAAGCAGCAACAGTTGTTTTATCATTTCTTGACTCAGCATATTGCATTTCGGCCTGCTTTACTTTAAAATTCATTGCAAGTAAGTCTAAATCAGCTTGAAATTGATCAATTTTGTCTTTTAATCCTCCAGGAGCTGTGTACTTATCTAAAATATTTTTTTCTTTTGTATAGTCTTTGTTTAAATCTTCTATAGTAGCCATAATTACCTCCTAATTAAATCTTTTTATTTAATATATCATCACATGTCTTTAACATATCATTTACTTTTGAAACTAAATCATCTAGTTCAATTTTTAAGTCAGCTAATTCTTCAAAAGATAATTTTTCCAAATCTTCATTAGTTATATTTATGAAATCATTTTCCATAAACATCCTCCTCTCTTGTGCAAATAAACTTTTACATTTCTATTATACAACAATTAGAAAAAAATGTCAATAATACACTTACCTGTGTAGTTGCAACTTGTTATATATTAAAAAAATAAAAAAACTTTTAAAAAACTATTGCATTTTATAAATTAATCATATAAAATATGGTCAAAGTGGAACGAAGTGGAGGAAAGTGGAACAAAATCCTCTAAAAAGGAAAAGAGGTGGGACCATTTGTTAATAGGTGAGTATTCACATACAATAGATGCAAAAGGCAGACTTATAATGCCAGCTAAATTAAAAGAAGATATTGGCGAAAAGTTTGTTATAACACAGGGACTTGATGGTTGTTTGTTTGCATATTCACAAAACGAATGGAAAAACTTCGAAGAAAAATTAAGAACATTTCCACTTACAAACAAAGATGCAAGAGCTTTAAAAAGATTTTTCTTAGCTAGAGCAACAGAATGTGAAATAGATAAACAAGGAAGATTTTTGATTAGTAGCAACTTAAGAGAATTTGCAGGATTAGAAAAAGATGTAGTAATTATTGGAGTTCTAGATAAGATAGAAATTTGGAGCAAAGATAAATGGCTTGCATATAGTGAACAAGAAAACTTAGCAGCAGATGAAATTGCAGAAAGAATGGAAAACTTGGGTATATAAACAAGAAAAGTGGCAAAATCAAATTTTCTCATTCCAGTTTGAGTTTCCAAATATGGTGAGGAAAACTCAAAGACAATAGCGATTATAGCTTTTTACAAATATGAAAATATATATTTTCATATTTAGAAAAAAGTTTATATAAAATACAAAAGATGTAAAGTAAGTTACAAAAGACTAAATACACAAAAGATAAAAAATAAGTTATACAAAAGATAAATGTAGTTTAAAGTTTACAAAAGCATTAAATCTACAAAGGAAAAATGTTTATAATTTACAAATGTAAAATTATATATATACACAAAAGAAAAAATATTAAGAAACAAAAGAAAAAGTTATACAAAAGATAAAAGTAAATCAAATAAAAACATAAGAGGAATGACAGTTGGTATATGTTTTACCAACTGTTTATACTATGTTAAATATTTTGCAAAGGTAAGAATATTAATATGAATTTTGAACATATACCAGTATTGCTTAACGAATGTATTGATAATTTGAGAATAAAACCTAATGGCATATATGTAGATGGAACAATGCGGAGGAGCAGGTCATAGTAGGGAAATTGCTAAAAGATTATCAGAAGATGGAATTCTTATAGGAATAGATAGAGATGAAGAGGCTCTGAGTGTTGCTAAAGAAAGATTAAAAGACTATAAAAATGTTAGGTATATTCATGGAAATCATGATGATATAAATAATATATTGGAAGAACTAGAAATAGATAGTGTGGATGGAATACTGTTAGACTTAGGAGTTTCCTCTTATCAAATAGATGAAGAAGAAAGAGGGTTTACATATATAAAAGATGGACCATTAGATATGAGAATGGATAAAACTCAAAGTTTAACAGCTGAGTATATAGTAAACAATTATAAAGAAGAAGAACTTGCAAGAATAATATATGAATATGGAGAAGAAAAATTTTCCAGAAAAATAGCAAGAAATATTTGTGAGTATAGAAAAAATAAGAAAATAGAAACTACAAAAGAATTGGTAGATATAATAGAAAAAAGTATACCGAAAAAATATATGGAAAAACAGGGACATCCTGCTAAGAGAACTTTTCAGGCAATAAGAATAGAAGTAAACAATGAAATAGAGCCATTATATAAAACAGTGATAAAGTCTATTAATTGCTTAAAAAGTGAAGGTAGATTGTGTATAATAACATTTCACTCATTAGAAGATAGAGCAGTAAAAAATGCATATCAAGATGCTGTGGGAAAATGTACATGCCCACCAGGACTTCCATATTGCGTATGTGGTAAAAAAACTTTAGGTAAGATAATTACTAAAAAGCCAATATTACCAACAGAGGAAGAAATGAAAGCAAACTCAAGAAGTAAAAGCGCAAAACTAAGGGTGTTTGAAAAAATATAATAAAAAGAAAGATATTGCAATTGCAAATGTGTAAAGAGGAAATAATTAAGAGTAAACAGTTAATAATACAAAATTTACTCTGTAAATTTTAAAGGAGGTGGATATTTTGCCAAGAAATTTTAATAAATACCAATATGAAACAAGCCCAAGAAAACTTGAGCCAGAATATACACCTGTAAAAAATCCTTATAAAGCTAAGAAAACAACAGCAAGGAAAAGAAATCCAGATGAAGAAAAGAAAAAGATAAAATCAATAAAACAACAGAAGCGAAGAGCCATAAAATATCTTGTAATAGGCTTTCTAGTACTTTTTGCAATGAGCTATAGAAATTCCCAAATAGATGAAAATTTCGCAAAAGTACAAGATTTAAAAGAAGAACTTGCTGAGGTACAAAAACAAAATACTCAACTAGAAGTGTCAATAGAAAATGGACTAAACTTAAGTAACCTAGAGCAAGAAGCGAAAGAACAACTTGGTATGCAAAAGCTAAATTCAAAACAAACAGTATATATGACATTACCTAAAAACGATTACATAGAACCAGCGGCAGAAGAAGTAATAATAGAAGAAAATCAAACAGGTATAAAAGGCATAATAAACACAATTAAGAATATATTTAAATAAGATTAGTATTAATAAAATATTAATCTTATTTTTTATTGTAAGATGAGATGCGAACAAATGGGGACAGACCCCTTTTGTTTAAATTCAAACAAAAGGGGTCTGTCCCCATTTGTTCGCATTTCATCTTAAAGGAGTTTTCTATGAAGTCTACAAATATTAGCAGAAAAAGAAGATTAAGAAACATATTGTTTATCACATTTGTGCTTTGTATTGCACTTATTACAAGAATTGGAATAATACAATTTGTACAGGGGTCAGAACTGCAATCTATGGCATATATGCAACAAACGCTAAATAGAAAAATAAATCCTAAAAGAGGAACAATTTATGATGCAACAGGCAAAAATGTATTAGCTGTAAGTGCAAGTGTAGAAACTGTTAGTGTAAATCCAGGGAATATAAAAAAAGAGGATAAAGAGAAAGTAGCAAGAGCACTTTCAGATATATTTAGTTTGGATTATGAAAAGGTGTTAAAAAAGGTAAGTAAAAACAGTTCTATCGAAACTATTGTTAAAAAAGTCGAAAAAGAAGAAACTAATAAACTAAGAGTATGGATGGAAGAGAATAATATAACAACAGGAATTAATATAGATGAGGATACAAAGAGATATTATCCATATTCAAATCTTGCGTCTAATGTAATAGGCTTTACAGGAAGCGATAATCAAGGATTAGAAGGAATAGAAAGCCGATATGACAATGTGCTAAAAGGGGAAGCAGGAAAAATTTTAAAACATACAGATGCAACAGGTACTGACTTGGATGGCGAAGGGGAGAATTATGTAGAAGCAACAAATGGTGATGATTTAATTCTATCAATAGATATGACTATTCAAGCTATTGCCGAAAAGTATTTGACAGAAGCTTGTATTGACAATGTTTGTACAGATGGTGGTAACATTTTAATTGCCAATCCTAAAACAGGAGATATTTTAGCAATGGCAGGCTACCCTAATTATGACTTAAATAATCCATATAAAATTAACAATGAAGAATTAAGCTTTGTATGGGATACGCTTTCATCAGGAGATAAATCTGTAGCCTTACAGCAAATGTGGAGAAATAAAGCAATATCAGATACATATGAGCCTGGGTCTACATTTAAGTTACTTACATCTTCAGCAGCATTAGAAGAAGGCATAACAGATACAGATAATGCAGGAGAGTTTAATTGTGGAGGTTCTATCAATATTGCAGGAACAAGAATAAAGTGTTGGAGATATTATAGGCCACACGGGGCTCAAAGTCTAAGGCAAGCACTAATGAATTCTTGCAATCCCGTTTTTATAGGGCTACGGACAAAAGATTGGCGTGGGAAAATATTATAGTTATTTAAGAAAATTTGGTTTGCTAGAAAAGACTGGAATAGATTTGCCAGGAGAAGCCAACAGTATATTTTTAAAAGAAGAAAAAGTGGGGCCTGTAGAACTTGCAACAATATCATTTGGGCAAAGATTTGAAGTGACACCAATTCAAATGCTAACAATGGTTTCTACGATAGCAAATAACGGAAAGAAGTTTACACCAAGACTTGTAAAAGCAACAATAGATGGTAAAACAGGAGAAAGAAAAGAGACGGAAGTAAAAGATGGAGAACAAGTAATTTCTGAACAAACAGCAAAAAAAGTGCTTAGTATGATGGGTTCAGTTGTAAGTGAAGGAACAGGAAAAAAAGCGCAAGTAAAAGGATATTCAGTTGGAGGAAAAACAGGAACATCAGAGGATGGAGTAAATACTGGCAAATATGTAACATCATTTGTAGGAGTCGCAGATATTTCAGATCCAGAAGTGGTAATTATAATTCTTTTATATAATCCTACAGGAGAAGGTGGGCACCAAGGAGGAGGAATAGCAGCACCAATAGCATCACAAGTATTACGGAGAAGTTTTACCATATTTAGAAGTAAAAAAACAAGAAGATGAAATAATAGAATCGGTGACAATGCCGGATATAACAGGAATGAGCATAAATGATGCAAAGAAAGCATTAAAAGAATTAGGTTTAGAAATGGAAGTTATAGGAGAAGGAGAAACAGTGACAGACCAATTGCCAAAGAACGGAATAAAAATAAACTCTGGAACGAAAGTTACAATTTATGCTAATTAAATAAATTGTATTTGTGTGAGTAAATTGTTTTCTGAAAAATTAAAATATTAAAAATGGAAAAAAGGTTGCGAATGGATTGAGCTTGAGGTAGAAATTGTTCTTCTATATGAG
>CAKOVK010000005.1 GCA_934121925.1 uncultured Clostridia bacterium | reverse complement strand
CATTGTTTGTAAAAATTAATAGTGTTATCTTTGAACAAATTAATGAAAAATAAATTTTTCATTAATCCGACAAAAAATGAGGCAATTTAAATTTATAGCCCGCTTAACATAGAGTAAATACAAATCACAATTTGCATAACTTTTTTTCTCATTCTATTTGTTAAAAACTTCTCGAACTTCCTCCGCCACCGGAAGATCCTCCGCCACCAGAAAATCCTCCTCCTGAAGAACTTCCTCCTCCGGAATAATCTCCCCCAAGATCTTTAACAAAAACTACTGCCATATTAATTAGCAAAATGATTATTGCAATACTAAAAGATTTTATAACTATCCAAGAAATAATAAATATAATACTTAAATAAATTAATTTAACTGTATTTTTAGAAATAAATTTCATAATTGCTGATATTATTAAGGAAATTATTATTAAAATCATAAAAACTTCATCAGAGCTATCTTTTACTAACTTTGATTTTTGTGCTCCTTGAATTTCTATATTATACTCTTTGCAGACTTCTTCTAATATTGCACTAAATCCATTTTTTATTCCTTCATCATAATTATTGTTTTTTAAATATGGAATTATATATTGATCTTGTATTCTTCCTGTTTTTCCATCTGGTAATGTTCCTTCTAATCCATAACCTACTTCTATTCTAAACATTCTGTCCCCTGTTGAGCATAATAATAAAACACCATTGTTTTTTTCTTTATCTCCAATTCCAAATTTTCTAAATAGCTCTGTTGCATATTCTTCTAATGTTTTTCCTTCTAAGCTTTTAACTGTTACAACTACAATTTGTGCTTTTGTTTTGTTTTGTAATTCTATATTTGAATTTAAAATATAGTTTTCTGTTTCTTCTGATAATACATCTGCATAGTCATTCACATAAAAATTAGTTTTAGGACTTACTACAGCGTATGTTGTATAATAAAATGCTAATATAATAAATATTAGCATTATTAGTCCAAAAAACTTTTTATTTTTAGTCAAAGTTAACATTTGGAACCTCCTTACTTTGTTCTGAGGCTTCAAAATAATCTCTTTTACTGTATCCAAACATTCCTGCAATTATATTCGTAGGAAATCTTTTTATTTTTAAATTGTATTCTTTTACAGCTTCATTATAATCTCTTCTTGCTGTAGCAATACGATTTTCTGTTCCTACTAGTTCATCTGAAAGTTGAATAAAATTTTGTGAAGATTTTAAATCTGGATAGTTTTCAACCACTACCATTAATCTGTTTAACGCACCTGTTAATTCTTCATCTGCTTTTGCTTTGTCTGAAACTGTTGTAGCTCCTGCTAATTTTGTTCTTGCTTCTGTTACTGAATTTATTACATCTTGTTCTTGTTTTGCATACCCTTTTACTGTATTAACTAAATTTGGTATTAAATCTCCTCTTCTTTGTAATTGTGTATCAATTGTAGCAAATTTATTATCAACTTCTTCTGATTTTGCAATAATTCCATTGTAATTTGATACAAACATTGCAATTACAATTATTATTATTGCAATTAAAACTAAAACTACTATTGATGATTTTTTCATATAAAATTCCCCCCTAATCTTTTCTTTTATTATTCTAATTCTACCATTTGAATTTTTATAAAGCAATAAGAATTTTGAATTTTGACATTAGATTTATTTCATTTCAACCAAAATTGCGAATTATTTTATTTTTTAATTTGTTTAATTGAGGTAAGATGTGGTATGTGGGATTTATTGCAAATCTAAAAATAAATTTAGTCCTACAAATTCCAATTTTTCTGTCCAACAAAAAACCTCAATAGAATTTAAATTTCTATTGAGGTTTTCTATTATTCCACAGATTCTCCTGTTTGTTCTTCTTCTTTTTCTGTATTTATTTTTATATCTCTGTATTTTTGCATTCCTGTTCCTGCTGGAATTAGTTTTCCTATAATTACATTTTCTTTCAATCCTATTAATGAATCTACTTTTCCTTTTATTGCTGCTTCTGTTAATACTCTTGTTGTTTCTTGGAATGATGCTGCTGATAAGAAGCTTTCTGTTGCAAGTGATGCTTTTGTTATACCTAATAATACTCTTATTCCTGTTGCAGGTCTCTTTCCTTCTGCAATCATTTTTTCGTTTTCTTCATTAAATTCGTTAATATCAACTAATGAACCTGCAAACATTGGTGTATCACCATTGTCTTCAACTTTTATTTTTCTAAGCATTTGTCTACCTATAACTTCAATGTGTTTATCGTTAATATCAACACCTTGGTTTCTATAAACTTTTTGTACTTCTGATGTTAAGTAATTGTATACTCCTTCTGGTCCTTTTATAGCTAATATCTCATTAGGGTTTATTGAACCTTCTGTAATTGGGTCTCCTGCTTTTATTTCGTCTCCGTTTTTTACTTTTAGTTTAGATCCAAAGCTAATTACATATGTTTTTGAGTTATCTTTGCTTGTTACTGTTACTTCTTTTCTCTTTTTAGCTTCTTCTATTGATACTTTTCCATCTATTTCAGAGATTACTGCTAATCCCTTTGGTTTTCTAGCTTCAAATAGCTCTTCAACCCTAGGTAGACCTTGTGTAATATCTCCACCAGCTACACCACCTGTATGGAAAGTTCTCATTGTAAGCTGTGTACCAGGCTCACCAATTGATTGAGCTGCAATAATACCAACTGCTTCTCCTATATTTACTTCTTTTCTAGTTGCAAGTCCCATACCATAACATTTAGCACATACACCATGTTTTGTTTTACATCCTAGTACTGAACGTACTTCTACTTTTGTTATTCCTGCTTCAATTATTTTGTCTGCTATATCTGGTGTAATTAATGTTTCTGTATCAACTATTACTTCTTTTGTTGTTGGATTTACTATGTTATGAAGTGGATATCTACCAACTAATCTTTCATGTAATTTTTCTATAATTTGATTTCCATCTTTAATATCTTCTATTTCTATTCCTTCTGTTGTGCCACAGTCTTCTTCTCTTACTATTATATCTTGAGATACATCAACTAATCTTCTTGTTAAGTATCCAGAATCGGCTGTTCTTAAAGCTGTATCTGCTAGACCTTTTCTAGCACCATGTGAAGAAATAAAGTATTCTAGAACATCTAGTCCCTCTCTAAAGCATGATCTAATTGGTATTTCAACTGCTTTACCAGATGTATTAGCCATAAGTCCACGCATACCTGCAATTTGACGTAATTGGTTCATGTTACCTCTTGCTCCAGATTGAGCCATCATATATATTGGGTTTAGTTCATCAAAGTTGTCTTTCATTGCTTCTGTAACATCATTTGTTGCCTTTTCCCATATTTTGATTATTGATGAATATCTTTCATCTTCTGTTATTAAACCACGTTTATATTGTTTCCATATTTCTTCTACTTGTTTTTCACTATCTTCTAATATTTTCTTTTTAGCTTCTGGAACTGCAACATCATGTACAGACACTGTAAAAGCACCTTTTGTAGCATATTTGTATCCTAAAGCTTTAATGTAGTCTAATAATTCTGCTGATCTATTTAATCCATGTTTATCTATTGCTTTCGCAATAATTGTTCCTAGATTCTTTTTCATAACTGGAAAATCTATTTCTAAGTCAAATTCCTTCTCTGGATCTGTTCTATCTACAAATCCTAAATCTTGTGGAATTCCTTGATTATATATAAGCCTTCCAACTGTTGCTACTATAGTTTTTGTTTTCTTTTCTCCATTTATTTCTTTTGTCAATCTTACTTTTACTTTTGCATGTAATCCAACATCTCCATTTTGATAAGCAAGTAAAGCTTCATCAATGTCTTTGAAATACATACCTTCACCTTTTTCACCATCTATTTGCATTGTTAAATAGTAACTACCAAGTATCATATCTTGTGTTGGTACTGTAACTGGTTTACCATCTTGAGGTTTTAAAAGGTTATTTACAGATAACATTAAGTATCTTGCTTCTGCTTGTGCTTCTGGTGATAGAGGAACGTGAACTGCCATTTGGTCACCATCGAAGTCAGCATTGAATGCTGTACAAACTAATGGATGAAGTTTTATAGCTCTTCCCTCTACTAACACTGGTTCAAATGCTTGGATACCTAATCTATGTAGTGTTGGTGCACGGTTTAGCATAACTGGATGGTCAGAAATTACTTCTTCTAGTATATCCCATACTTCTGGTCTTAATTTTTCTACCATTCTCTTTGCATTTTTTATATTATGTGCAAGTCCTCTACCAACTAATTCTTTCATTACAAATGGCTTAAATAATTCTATTGCCATTTCTTTTGGAAGTCCACATTGATAAATTTTTAGTTCTGGTCCAACAACTATAACTGAACGTCCTGAATAGTCAACACGTTTTCCAAGTAAGTTTTGACGGAAACGTCCTTGTTTTCCTTTTAACATATCTGATAAAGATTTTAAAGGTCTGTTTCCAGCTCCAGTAACTGGTCTTCCACGTCTTCCATTATCTATTAATGCATCTACAGATTCTTGTAACATTCTTTTTTCATTTCTCACAATTATTTCTGGTGCACCTAATTCTAATAATCTTTTTAATCTGTTATTTCTGTTTATAACTCTTCTATATAAATCATTTAAATCTGATGTAGCAAATCTTCCACCATCTAATTGAACCATAGGTCTTAATTCTGGAGGTATTACTGGTACAACACTCATTATCATCCATTCTGGTTTATTTCCAGATAGTCTGAAGCTTTCTACTGTGTCTAATCTTTTTATAAGTTTTGCCTTTTTTTGTTCACTAGATTTTTCGATTTCTTTCTTTAATTTTTCAGATAATTTTTCTATATCTACTTCTTGTAATAAAGTCCTTATTGCTTCTGCACCCATTTTAGCAACAAATGAACCTTTACCATATTTTTCTTCTGCTTCTCTATATTCTTTTTCTGTTAATACTTGGCATTTCATAAGTCCAGATGTTCCTTTGTCTATTACTATATATGATGCAAAGTATATAACTTTTTCTAAGCTCCTTGGTGAAATATCTAGTACTAGGGCTATTCTGCTTGGAATACCTTTAAAGTACCATATATGAGCAACTGGTGCAGCAAGTTCAATATGTCCCATTCTTTCACGTCTTACTTTTGATTTTGTAACTTCAACTCCACATCTGTCGCAGATTATGCCTTTATATCTTACTCTTTTATATTTACCACAATGACATTCCCAGTCTTTTGTAGGCCCAAATATTTTTTCACAGAACAAACCATCTTTTTCTGGTTTTAAAGTTCTATAATTAATTGTTTCTGGTTTTTTTACTTCACCTTTTGACCATTCTCTTATTTTCTCATCTGAAGCTAAACCAACTTTTAATTTGTTGAATATCTCTAATTCATCTTTTACTTCTTTGTTTTCCATTAAGGTTTTCTTCCTCCTTCAAAATCTGAAGAATTTTTGTATTATTCATTCTTCATTTTTCATTTTCGGGCGGACAGAGGTGTCCGCTCCTACAACGTTTACAATGTTTTTATGTATTTTTTGCAATATTTCTAAAATCAAATATACACTGCTCGAACAATTCCCTCTTGTGATTTAATTTTATTTATTGCAAATATTCAATTATTCATCAATTATGTCATCGTCGTTTAGTAGATTATCTGTTGCCAAATCATTATCAAAGTCTTCTTCAATGTCTAAATCCATGTTTTCTTCATCAATAGAATCTTCTTCAAAATCTTCTTCTATAAAATCATTTGCCATTTCATCTTCATCTACAATTGCGTCTCCTTGTGGCATAACTTTATTTAAGTCTTCTAAGTTTAAATCTATTCCTTCATCTATATTTTCTTTTAGTTCTAATTCTTCATTATCTTCTGAATATAAGCGAACATCTAATCCTAAACTTTGTAGTTCTTTTACTAAAACCTTAAAGCTTTCTGGTACTCCTGGTTCTGGAACATTTTCTCCTTTTACAATTGCTTCATATGTTTTTACTCTTCCAACAACATCATCAGATTTGATTGTTAGAATTTCTTGAAGTGTATATGCTGCACCATATGCTTCTAGTGCCCAAACTTCCATTTCTCCAAATCTTTGTCCACCAAATTGAGCTTTACCTCCTAGAGGTTGTTGTGTTACTAATGAGTATGGACCTGTTGAACGAGCATGTATTTTATCATCAACTAAGTGGTGAAGTTTTAACATGTACATTACACCAACTGTAATTGGTTTATCAAATGGTTCTCCTGTTCTTCCATCATAAAGAATTGTTTTACCATCTTCTGATAATCCAGATTCTTTTAATAATTCAATTATATCTTCTTCTGTTGCTCCATCAAAAACTGGTGTAGCAACTTTTATTCCTAGTAGTCTTGCAGCTGCACCTAAGTGAACTTCCAAAACTTGACCTAAGTTCATACGAGAAGGCACACCTAATGGGTTTAGAACAACATCAACAGGTGTTCCATCTGGCATAAATGGCATATCTTCAACTGGTAATATTCTTGAGATAACACCTTTGTTACCATGACGTCCAGCCATTTTATCTCCAACTGATATTTTTCTTTTTTGAGCTATATAAACTCTTATTACTTCGTTTACTCCAGGTGCAAGTTCATCTGAGTTTTCTCTGTTGTATATTTTTATATCAACTATTGTTCCTGCTTCTCCATGTGGTACACGAAGTGAAGTATCTCTTACTTCTCTTGCTTTTTCTCCAAATATTGCACGAAGTAATCTTTCTTCTGCAGATAATTCTGTTTCTCCCTTTGGAGTAACCTTTCCTACTAGTATATCTCCTGGTCTTACTTCTGCACCTATTCTTATAATTCCGTTTTCATCTAGGTCTTTTAAGTTTTCTTCACCTATGTTTGGAATATCTCTTGTAATTTCTTCTGCTCCAAGTTTTGTATCACGACATTCACAATCATATTCTTCTATATGTATAGATGTATAAACATCCTCTTTTACTAGTCTTTCACTTAATAGTATAGCATCCTCGTAGTTATAACCTTCCCAAGTTGTGAAAGCTATAAGAACATTTTTACCAAGTGCCATTTCTCCATTTTGTGTAGAAGGTCCATCTGCTATAACATCATTTGCTTTTACTTTTTCGCCTTTTACAACTATTGGATGTTGGTTAATACATGTTCCTCCGTTTGTTCTTTTGAACTTACGTAATTTATATGTATCTTTTTCTCCTGATTCTGTTTTTATAATAATTTCATCACCAGTAACTCTTTCTACAACACCACTATGTTTTGCAAGTACTGTTATTCCTGAATCTTTTGCTGCTCTATATTCAATACCTGTTCCAACTATTGGAGAGTCTGTAATCATAAGAGGAACTGCTTGACGTTGCATGTTTGCACCCATTAATGCACGGTTAGCGTCATCATGCTCTAAGAATGGTATCATAGCTGCACCAACTGATACTAATTGTTTTGGTGATACATCTACGTAATCTACTCTATCTGGTTCAACTTCTGTTACTTCATCTAAGTATCTTACCCTTACCATTTTATTTTTGAATTTTCCATCTTTTGTCATTGGCTCTGTTGCTTGTGCTATTACACATCCATCTTCTTCATCAGCTGTCATATATACAACTTCATCTGTTATTTTATGTGTTTTTGGATCAATTTTTCTATATGGTGTTTCTACAAATCCATATTCATTTATTACTGCAAATGTTGAAAGTGCAGAAATTAATCCAATGTTTGGTCCTTCTGGAGATTCTATTGGGCAAAGTCTACCATAGTGTGTGTAATGAACGTCACGAACTTCGAATCCTGCTCTTTCTCTAGAAAGTCCTCCAGGTCCTAATGCAGAAATTCTTCTTTTATGTGTTAATTCTGATAGTGGGTTTGTTTGATCCATAAATTGTGATAATTGTGAACTACCAAAGAATTCTCTTATTGATGATGTTATTGGTTTTGTGTTTATTAATGTTTGTGGTGTTATAACATCTAAGTCTTGTATTGTCATTCTTTCACGAACAACTCTCTCTAATCTTGTAAGACCAATTCTAAATTGGTTTTGTAGTAATTCACCAACACATCTTATACGTCTATTTCCTAAATGGTCTATATCATCAACTTTTCCTAAATCATATTGTAAATTTAATAAATAGTTTATTGATGAAATCATATCTTCTGTTACAATATGTTTTGGTACTAGTTCTTCTTCTCTTTCTTCTATTACTTTCTTTAAGTCTTTTTCTTCTGTATTATCTAAAATATTTTTTAATATTTCATAATTTACTAGTTCTTTAATTTTTATTCCTAGTTTTTCTGTATCCACATATGCATGAATATCTACTGTTCCGTTTCCTATTATTCTTACTTTTTTGTCATTTACTTTTACATCAACAATATTTATTCCTGAATCTTGGATTTCTTTTGCTACTTCTTTTGAAATAACGTTATCTTTTTCTACTAATATTTCTCCAGTTTCACTATTTAAAATATCGCTATATGCAACTTGACCAGCAATTCTAGATGCTAAGTTTAATTTTTTATTAAATTTATATCTTCCTACTTTTGCTAGATCGTATCTTCTTGGATCAAAGAACAAGTTGTTAAACAAATTTCTTGCAGCATCAACTGTTGGAAGTTCTCCTGGTCTTAATTTTTTGTATATTTCTACTATTGCTTCTTCGCTTGTCTTTACTGTATCTTTTGCTATTGTTGCAAGTATTTTTTCATCTTCTCCAAATACATCTATTATTTGTTCATCTGATACTAATCCAATTGCTCTTAAAAGAACAGTTACAGGTAATTTTCTTGTTCTATCTATTCTTACATAGAATATATCATTACTATCTGTTTCATATTCTAACCAAGCTCCTCTAATCGGCATAACCGTAGACTTGTACAATTTTTTTCCTGTCTTATCATAGTCTGATTCATAGTAGCATCCTGGTGAACGTACTAACTGACTTACTACAACTCTTTCTGCACCATTAATAACGAAAGTTCCGCTATCTGTCATTAATGGAAAATCTCCTAAATAAATTTCTTGCTCTTTAATTTCTCCAGTTTCACGATTAATAAGTCTTACTTTTACGTGTAATCTTGTAGAATAAGTTGCGTCTCTTTCTTTAGCTTCTTCTAAAGAATATTTAGTTTTTTCTTCCATATAATAATCGAAAAATTCAAGAACTAAATTACCAGAGTAATCAATGATTGGTGAAATATCTTTTAATACTTCTCCTAAACCTTCTTTTACGAACCAATCGTAAGAATCTTTTTGAACTTGGATAAGATTAGGTATGTCTATAAAATCTCCTATCCTTGCAAATGTTTTCCTTGTTGTCTTTTCATAATTTAAGTCTGTTAACAAATAAATCAACTCCCTTTTTTGATGTGGGAGGTGTGATGTGGGAGGTGTGCTTTTCGCACTTCGCACTTCGCACTTCGCACTTCTTAATTATTGTTTGAGCAGATATATTTATGTAGAAATTAGATTTCTAACTTTTAATTAAATAAAGTCCCTCTTAAATATTAATGTATTATAATCCTCAAAACCGTACTGCCCTAATGGATTTTAATTTTTATAACCTGGATTAATATTTAATTCCTCTTTATTTAATTTTTATGTCTAAAAGCAATACTAAGAAAAGTGGCTTTGCCATCTTTTCTTCTCGCCGATTTGAGTTTCCGAATGTAATGAGGAAATCTCAAAGGCAATAGCGATTATAGCATTTTGTTGTATATAAAAATCTTCGATTTTCCCTATACAACAAAAAAGTGTAGGAATGTCTTTGCATTTCTTAAGCTTTTATAGCTTCTACACTTTTATTTTATTATATAAATTTTATATTACTATTTTCTTTATTTTAACCACCCTTAGTACTATATAAGAGCTACATATTTATATGTACAAAATATGTGCCATATAATAATATCACAGGTAAATGTGGCTTGTCAACAATTTGTAAAATATTTTTTACTAATTTTGTAATTAATCTATTAATTCAAATCCCATATGTTTCTGCAGGTTCACATCTATTGTCTTTCTAGAATATATTCCATTTGCCTTGCAATATTTTTGCACAGCTTTTTCTGTTTCTATCTCAAACTTTCCATTTGGATTCCCAGAAAAAAAGCCTAATTCTTTTAGTTTTTTTTGTATTTCCATTACATCTGCACCATACATTCCAGATTTTAAATCTCTAAATCCTCTACCAAAAACTCCATACACACCATCCACAATAGTGACTCTAGTTCCTATTGGGATTATTTTATATAGTTCCGCTACATCATTATTGTCCATTCTTATACAACCATGAGAGCTTGACCAGCCTAAAGAATATGGATCCAAGGTTCCGTGTATTCCAAATTTTCCCCAAGGTACATTAAGCCCCATCCAGCTTCCGGCCAAAACCTTCTCCCCATTTTGCTTTTGAAGTTATGGTCCATGTTCCAATAGGTGAAGGTGTTGACCATTTCCCTCCTGAGCATTTATATTCTTTTGAAAGTATATCATTTTCAAATAAATATAACTTGGATTCTTCCACATCAACTAGTATTTTATATGTGCTTTTCGAATTAGATGAAGTCTCAATAGCTTTTTTCATACTAATTTTGTTGCTTAATATTGCAATTGTAATAGCAAATAATAATATTATTGCGGTTATTTTTAATATACTTTTCATGTTATATACTTTTATCATAATAAAATTATATTAACCTTATATTAATAAATGCATAAATTATACCTTTGATTAATTATTAGTTTTGGAAATTAATTTTTAATGATATTTATTGAATTTAAAAGTTCCCTAGAATGGTGCATAACGTTTAAGATAAAAACGTTAGAATTAACTTTATACAAAATTCTATATGATTTGTATATTATCTCTCTTAAATATGTATTATTATATTCTGGTATTTTCCTTCCCATATATGGAAAAATTGATAAGTTTGCTACTTTTTTTACTATTTCTTCTATTGTTTTATCTGCATAATATATAGAATCTCTTGAAATATATTCTCTAATATGTTCTAAATCTTCTTTAGCATTTTGTTTTAACTCTATATTTGCCAATATTAAATTCTCTTTCTATTTCATCCATTGTATAAGTTCTTCCTATGTTTTGATCTATTTCTACTTCACCACACGCTACACAAATGTTTATAACATCTGCTCTTGATGCATTAGGATTATTTTTTATTTCATTTCTCATTTTATATAATTCTTTATATGGTAATTTTTTTAGCTCTTTTAGTTTTTTTATATTTTCTTCTACATATGTCATAATATCACACCCTTTACCTATTTTTTTAATTTATGCATTTATTGTGTTTAATTATACAGTAAAAGGAAAAAACTGTTAATTGTTTTTTTGACAGTTTTTATTCTTCTTTCCAATTTACAATTCTATTTTCTCTTAAGCTTTTCTTTACATCTATAATTCTTTGATTACTAGAACCTCTAAATCTAAGTTTTGGATCTTTTAATTCCTCTACAAATTTTCCATCTACTATGTAATCTATGTTCTCTAGCATTTCTTTTGTGGTTTTTCTATCCTCTTTTTTTATCATTTCTCCTATTATTTGATTGTCAAATGTAAATCCGGTATAGCACCATATTTTTTTATTAGGATATTTTTCTTTTACTTTTTTTATGAGTGGTACTAAACCTTCTTGATTTGTTCTTTCAAATGGTTCTCCCCCTAAAAGGCTTAGTCCCGTTATATATTCTGGTTTTAAATCTTCTATTATTTCATTTTGTTCATCCTCAGTAAATTCTTTTCCATAGTTAAAATCCCAAGCTTCTCTATTAAAGCAATTTTTGCAGTGATGATTACATCCACTAACAAATAGAGAAACTCTTACTCCTGGTCCATTTGCTACATCGCATTTTTTTATTTTTGCATACTTCATAAAAATCATCCTTTTTTTACAAATGTAATACTCTCGATTTTATTTCTTTTGTTTTTCCTTCATTCCAAAAATTTTCGCCTAAATAACCACAAGTACGCCTTGTTACATTCATTTTATTTTTGTCTTTATTCCCACAGTTTGGGCATTCCCACTCTAGATTATCATTTACTATTATCTCTCCATCAAATCCGCAAACATGGCAATAATCAGATTTTGTATTGAATTCTGCATATTGAATATTGTCATAAATAAATTTAACAACATCTTCTAACGCTTTTAAATTGTGTCTCATATTTGGAATTTCTATGTAAGAAATAGCTCCTCCTAATGATAACTTTTGGAATTCACTTTCAAATGATAATTTTTCAAAAGCATCTATTTCTTCTCTTACATCAACATGGTATGAATTTGTATAATATCCCTTATCTGTAATATCTCTAATTTCCCCAAATTTTTCTCTATCTATTCTAGCGAATCTATAACACAAACTTTCTGCAGGAGTTCCATATAAGGCAAAACCTATTCCAGTTTCTTTCTTCCATTTTTCTGTAGCTTCCTTTAGATGCTTCATTACCTTAATTGCAAAGTCGTGCCCTTCTGGTGTTGTATGTGATACTCCCTTCATTAGCTTTGTAACTTCATATATTCCTATATACCCTAAAGAAATTGAAGAATACCCACCCTTTAGTAGTTTATCTATCTTTTCTCCAGCTTCCATACGTGCTATTGCACCATATCTCCAATGTATTGGACTTGTATTACTTAATGTTCCAAGCAATGCATAATCTCTACACATTAATGCTTCCTTACATAGCTCTAATCTCTCATCAAATAGTTCCCAGAATTTATCTTCATCACCATCTGCAATAATTCCAATTTGAGGTAAATTAATACTAACAACCCCTTGATTGAATCTTCCTTCAAATTTGTAATTACCATTTTCATCTTTCCATGGAGCTAAAAAGCTTCTACATCCCATTGGACTAAATACATTTCCTTCGTAATTTTCTCTCATTTTTTTTGCTGATATGTAATCTGGATATAATCTTTTTGAAGAACACTTTACTGCAAGTTTAGTTAAGTAGTCATATTCTCCACCCTTTAAACAATTATGTTCATCTAATACATATATTAATTTAGGGAATGCTGGTGTAATATATACACCCTTTTCATTTTTTATTCCTTCATATCTTTGTTTTAGAATTTCTTCTATTATCATTGCATTTTCTTTTATATATGGGTCATCTTTCTTTAAGTTTAAAAATATTGTTACAAAAGGAGATTGTCCATTTGTTGTCATTAATGTATTTATTTGATATTGAATTGTTTGTACTCCTGCTGATACTTCTTTTTTTAGTCTTTGATTTGTAAGTTTCTCTATTAGTTCTGGTGTTAATTCCTTACCAAATTCTTCTTCTAATTCTTTTTTAAATTTATTATAACTTCTTCTTACATATTTTCCTAAATGGCTAATATCAACTGATTGTCCACCATATTGGTTAGATGCAACTGACGCAATTATTTGTGTCATAATTGTACATGCAACTTGAAAACTTTTTGGAGATTCAATAAGTTTACCATTCATAACTGTTCCATTATCTAACATATCTCCAATATTTATTAAGCAACAATTAAATATTGGTTGCAAAAAATAGTCCATATCATGAAAATGCAATATTCCTTCTTCATGTGCTTTTGCAATTTTTTCTGGTAATAATATTCTTTTTGTTAAATCTTTTGAAACCTCTCCTGCAATGTAATCTCTTTGTGTTGAAGCAAGTACTGCATTTTTATTAGAATTTTCTTCTAGTAATTCTTTATTTTTGTTTTTTATTAAACCTAATATAGATTCATCTGTAGTATTAGATTTTCTAACTAATGCTCTAGTGTATCTATAAATCATATATTTTTTTGCAAGCTCAAATTTTTTTCTATCCATTAATTGCTGTTCTATTATATCTTGAACATCTTCTACTAATATTCTTTTTTTATCTAACTCTTCTATATATTTAGTTATTTCTCTAATTTCTGTTTTTGTTATTCTTTCTTTAGGTTTTACTTCGTTATTTGCTTTTTCTATTGCTATTTGTATTTTCTCTCTGTTATAATCTACGGCTTTTCCATCTCTTTTTATTACCTTCATTAATATGTCCCCTCTTTCGAAAACTCTTTTTGCTTACCGACTAATTATACACCATTATTTTTTGTATTCTGTTGCATTTGCAATATTTTCTCAAAAAAACTTTTTATAATCTTTTGTACTCTTTGATAGTGTAGGTTTATTTGAATTGTTACAATTGTGTTACATTTTTTGTTGTTTTTTCAGTTGTAATATATTATAATTGTTAAAAAGAGTGTAATTTGTTTAGTTCCGGGTGAATTCAGGACAGTCCCCAAAATCCCCATGTTTGGTGATTTTGAAGGACAGTCCCTAGAATTCCCCCTCACACAAATTACGATTTACAGGAGATTTATAATGGAAATTTCAGATTTAGTTCAAAGTATTTCAGATAATTGCATAAAAGTTCAAAAAAAATCTTTTCCTACTGGAACTGTTATTACTACCTATATGGAAAAGAGAAAACAAATCTGTATTTTACTTTCTGGTAAAGCTGAACTTATTAGGTATGATCTTAAAGGAAATAAAGATATTATAGAACACTTTGGACAAAACGATATTTTTGGAGAGGTTTTTCATCATGTTAATACTAACAATGAGCTTTTTGTTCTAGCAACAAAAAAGTGCGAAGTTCTTTTGTTTTTATATGATGATATTCGCGTAAAGTGTAAACAAAATTGTAGCTTTCATACAACTCTAATTTCTAATCTTTTAGAGCTTTCTTTAAATAACTCAATTTCTCAAAACACAAGAATAGAAGTGCTTTCTAAAAGGAGTATTAGAGAAAAACTTCTTAGTTATTTTAATATTCTATCTAGCAAATCTTTTAGTAAAAATATAGTCCTACCTTTTTCCTTAACTAGTCTTTCTGATTACTTAAGTGTCGATAGAAGTGCTATGATGAGGGAGCTTAAAAATTTAATTGATGAAGGCTTTATTTCTAAAAATGGTAATAAAATTAAACTGCTTTATTAATAAATGCATAAATTATATTTTGGTTATTTATTAATTTGGAAATTAATTGTTAATGATATTTTATGCATTTATTGTGCTAATTATATATTAAAAGGAAAAACTGTCAATTGTTTTTTTGACAGTTTTTGTGATTTTAATTATTTATAAATCATATATTATACTTATTCCTTTTATGATATGTTGTATGTAATAGCTCATGTGCTTTATGGCTACCTGGTTCCTCCAGAAATTCCTTATATAGCTTTTTAATTGTTGGATTTTCGTGTGATTTTCTTATTGTGCTTTTTTCATCAATAGTATATAAACAATCTGCTCTTAATTTTCTTATATCATATTCGCTTCTTTGTTTTGATGTTTTGATTGGCTGTCCTCCACCCATTACACATCCTCCTGGGCAAGCCATTATCTCTACAAATTGATATTCTGCTTTTCCTGATTTTATTTCTTCCATTATTTTTTGTGCATTTGCTAAACCATGTGCCACTGCAACTTTTACTTCGTTATCTCCAATTTTTACTGTTGCTTTTTTTATTCCTTTTTCACCTCTTACTTCTTCAAAGTCTAGTTTTTTTAGTTCTTCACCTGTTATTGTTTCATATGCTGTACGAAGTGCTGCTTCCATTACTCCCCCTGTTGTTCCAAATATAGCTCCCGCACCTGTTGCTTCTCCCATTGGGTCGTCAAACTTGCTATCTTCTAGTTCCACAAAATCTATATTTGCTTGTTTTATCATTCTTGCAAGTTCACGTGTTGTAAGTACTGCATCTACATTATCTAATTCTTCGTTTTTCATCTCTTTTCTTTGTCTCTCAAACTTTTTAGCTATACATGGCATTACAGATACAACAAACATTTTCTTTGGATCTATTCCAGCTTTTGAAGCATAATATGATTTTAATATTGCTCCAAACATTTCATGTGGTGATTTGCAACTTGATAAATGTGAAAGTAATTCTGGATAATTCATTTCTATATATTTTACCCATCCAGGACTACAAGATGTAATCATTGGTAAAGTTCCCCCTTGCGTAAATCTTTGGATAAATTCGTTTGCTTCTTCCATTATTGTTAAATCTGCACCAGTATTTGTATCAAACACTTTGTTAAATCCTAGCTTCTTAAGTGATGTTACCATTTTCCCTGTTACATTTGTTCCAATTTTCATTCCGAACTCTTCTCCAAGTGCTGCTCTAACTGCAGGTGCTGTTTGTACTACAACAAATGTATCTTCATCTTTTAGCTTTTTCCATACTAAATCCGTGCTGTCTTTTTCACGAAGCGCTCCAACTGGGCATGCTGTAATACATTGCCCACAAAATGTACAGTTAACATCATTTAAGCTATGGTCTCCAACTGTTGATACACAAGAATTAAATCCTCTATTTACACAGTCTATTGCTCCTATTTTTTGAACTTTTTTACATGTTGATATACATCTTCTACAAAGTATACATTTATTAAAATCTCTTACTATTGAAGGTGATAAATCATCTATTTTGTGAACTGATTTTTCTCCTTCATATTCAATATTCATTACATTAAATTTCATTGCTAGTGTTTGTAACTCACAACTTCCGTTCCTTGTACATGTTAAACAGTCTCTTTGATGATTAGATAATATTAAATCTAGTATTACTTTTCTTGCTTCCATAATTTGCTTTGAATGCGTATGTACTACCATTCCCTCTTCTGCTTTTTGAATACAAGATGTTGCAAATCCTCTTCTTCCTTCAACTTCTACTATGCAAATTCTGCAATCCCCTATTTCATTTATTTCTTTTAAATAGCACAATGTTGGAATATCTATATTTGCTTTTTTAGCTGCTTGAAGTATTGTTGTACCTTTTGGCACTTCTACATCTATTCCATCTATTTTTAGGTTAATCATTTCTGACATACTACTTCTCTCCCTTCTGTTCTGGGCAGTCACAGAGGTCTGCCCCTACACATCAATTTTTGCGAAGTTTAACAACGCAAGATGAATTTTTTTACTTAGATATAGCTTTAAATGGGCATTTACTAATACATGTACCACATTTAATACAAACATCCTCATCTATTTTGTGTGGTTGTTTTACTTCTCCTGTTATTGCATTTACTGGGCAATTCTTTTTGCAAATTCCACAACCTCTACATTTTTCTGGGTCAATTTCTATTGCTCTTAATGCTTTACATTCTTTTGCGGGACATTTTTTATCTCTTATATGTGCAATATATTCATCTCTAAAATATTTCATTGTGCTAAGTACTGGGTTTGGCGCTGTTTGACCAAGTCCGCATACAGAAGCTTTTTGTATTGTTTTTGCAAGTCTTTCTAATTTTTCTAAGTCTTCTGTTTCTCCACTTCCTTCTGTAATCTTTTCTAGAATTTCTAACATTCTTTTAGTTCCAATTCTACATGGTGTACATTTTCCGCATGATTCATCTACTGTAAATCCTAAATAGAATTTTGCAAGATTTACCATACATTTGGTATCATCCATTACAATTAGGCCACCAGATCCCATCATTGAACCTATTTGTGATAAAGATTCATAATCTATTGGTGTATCTAAGTGTTCTGCTGGTATACATCCACCTGATGGTCCTCCTGTTTGTGCTGCTTTAAATTCATGTCCTCCAGGAATTCCTCCACCTATATCGAATACTATTTCTCTTAAAGTTGTTCCCATTGGTACTTCTACGAGACCTACATTTACAACATTTCCACCTAGTGCAAATACTTTTGTTCCTTTTGATTTTTCTGTTCCTATTGAGCTATACCATTTTGCACCATTTAATATTATTTTTGTTATATTCGCATAAGTTTCTACGTTATTTATTAGTGTTGGCTTTTGCCATAATCCACAATTTGCTGGGAATGGTGGCTTTAATCTTGGCCTACCACTTCTTCCTTCTATTGATTCTAATAGTGCTGTTTCTTCTCCACAAACAAATGCACCTGCTCCAAGTCTTATTTCTAAATCAAAGCTAAAGTCTGTTCCAAATATATTTTTACCTAATATTCCATATTCTTTTGCTTGATTTATTGCAGTTTGAAATCTATGTACAGCTATTGGATATTCTGCTCTTACATAAATATATCCTTTATTTGCACCAACTGCATATCCAGCAATCATCATTGCTTCTATTACAGAGTGTGGATCACCTTCTAATATGCTCCTATCCATAAATGCACCTGGATCTCCCTCATCTGCATTGCATACTACATACTTTTTGTCTCCTTCTGCTATCTTTGTAAAATACCATTTCTTGCCTGTTGGGAAACCAGCTCCGCCTCTACCACGAAGTCCAGATTCTGTCACTTCATTTATAACATCATCTTGGCTCATTTCAAATAATACTTTTTCTAGTGCTTTATAACCATCAAAAGCTATGTATTCATCAATATTTTCTGGGTCAATTATTCCACAATTTTTTAGTGCAATTCTTTCTTGTTTCTTGTAAAATGTTAATTCATCTAGTCTTTGAACTACTGAATCGTCAATATCTTTACAAAGTAATCTCTCTACTGTTTTTCCTTCTAAAATATGTGTATTTATTATCTCTTCGCAATCTTCTGGTTTTACCATAGCATAAAAGGTATCTTCTGGTCTTATTATAACTATTGGTCCTTTTGCACATAGTCCAAAGCAGCCAGTTTGTATAACTCTTACATTTTTTATGCCCTTTTCATCTATTATTTTTCTAAAATTCTCTATTATTTTAGGTGATTTAGAAGATGTACATCCTGTACCATGACACACTAAAATATGTTTTTCTCTTGTATTTGCTTTTAAATTAACACGTAAATCAAGTTCTTTTCTTTTTTCTTCTCTTATTTTTCTTATTTCTTGTAGGGATTTCATTTTGGCCTCCTATAATATAAATTTTTAGCAATTTTTTTGAGGTGTGGGTCGCCGATGTTGGCGACCCCTACAAGTCTATTTTTTATCAATCGCTTTACATTATTTGCTTTTGTATTTTGCAATTACCTTTTCCATTAATTCTGGTGTAGCTTTTCCATAAACCTCTTCGTTTACTGTAAATACTGGTGCTAGTCCACATGCTCCTATACATCTTGTTGCTTCTAGTGAAAACTCTCCATCCTCTGTTGTTTCTCCTACATCTATTTTTAGGATTTCTTTTGCTTTATCTAATACTTTTTCTGAACCTTTTACAAAGCATGCTGTTCCTAAGCATACTGCTACGTTGTATTTTCCTTTTGGTTTTAATGTAAATCTTGCATAAAATGTAATTACACCATAAATTTCTGCAAGTGGGATTTCTAAATACTCTGAAATTTCCATTTGAGCATGTTTTGGTATATATCCATAATGCTCTTGAACCTCATTTAATATTTGTATTAAATTACTTTTGTCTTTTGTATATTTTTCTAAGATGCTATTCATTGCTTCATCTTTTTGATTTCCTTCACAATTACAAGCCATTCTTTTACCTCCTGCTTTGAATTTTTTCTTCAAACCTATCTTTTTTTATTTCTTTTGGTACTTCTATTGGGTATTTTCCTGTAAAGCATCCCATACAAAAATCTTCCATATTACATCCCTTTGATATCTCTTTTAAATTGTCTATACTTAAGTATTCTAATGTATCTGCTCCAATAATTTTTCTTATTTCTTCAATAGCTCTTCCATTTGCTATTAAATTTTCTTTGCTATCTATATCTGTTCCAAAATAACATACGTCTATAAAAGCTGGTGATGCAATTCTTAAATGAATCTCCTTTGCGCCTGCTTTTCTAAGAGTTTTTACTATTCCTGCAAGAGTTGTTCCTCTTACAATTGAGTCGTCTATTAATATTATTCTCTTTCCCTTTATACTATTCTTTAATGGATTCAATTTTAATGCTACTAATTTTTTTCTTTTGTTTTGTGTATTTTGTATAAATGTTCTTCCTATATACTTGCTTTTTGTAAATACTAAATCATAAGGAATTTTTGATTCTTTTGAATATCCAAGTGCTGCATCTATTCCAGAATCCGGTACTGCTGCCACAATATCTGCATCAACTGGCATTTGTGTTGCTAAATATCTTCCTGCTTTTTCTCTAAATTCATGTACTCCCATTCCTTCTAATACTGAATCAGGTCTTGCAAAATATATATATTCAAATATACACATTCCTTTAGGTGCTTTTTCTTTGTATTCAATTGATTTTATATTTCCATCTTGTACTACTATTATTTCTCCTGGTTTTACGTCTCTTATAAATTCTGCCCCACATATATCCAGTGCACAACTCTCTGATGCAAAAACAATATCTTCACCTAATTTTCCCATACATAATGGTCTAAACCCTTGTGGATCTCTGCAAGCTATTAACTTTTGTGGTGACATTATTACTAATGAATATGAACCTTTTAAAATTTTCATTGTGTTTGCAATCGCTTCTTCTGTAGATTTTGCTTTTAGTCTTTCTCTAACTATAATATGACAAATAACCTCTGTATCGCTTGTTGTTGTAAATATTGCTCCATTATCCTCTAATTCTTGTTTTAGTTCCATAGCATTTGTAATATTTCCATTATGTGCTACCGCTAAATTTCCTTTTTTGTGTCTTATAACTATCGGTTGAGCGTTTTCTTTTTTTGCAGCTCCTGTTGTTGAGTATCTAACATGTCCTATTGACATATTTCCTGCTGGAAGATTATCCAATACATCATTTGTAAAAACCTCTGAAACCAAACCTGGTTCTTTATGATAAGATATTACTCCATCTGTATTTACTGCTATACCACAGCTTTCTTCGCCTCTATGTTGAAGACCAGATAGACCTACGCAAGTAATGTATGCAAGTTTTTCAGGTTTTTTTGAGTATACTCCAAATACTCCACATTCCTCTTTGACATTATCAAACATTAAAAGTTCCTCCATTATAATTTTTCACATGAATTTATTATAATTGTAAATTTTAAAATTGTATATAGTTTTTTAAAATTTGGCATTTTTTTCTGTTTTTAATTAAAAAAATTGTAATTTGCTTAACTTTTTATTTGCTCTATGTTAAACGGGCTATAAATTTAAATTGCCTAATTCTTTGTCGGATTAATGAAAAATTTATTTTTCATTAATCCGACAAAGATAACAATATTAATTTTTACAAACAATGCGTCGACAGCCCTTTGAGGCGTGGGAATACCCGTGAGTTTGGAGACCATTGTTTTTAAAATTAATATGTTATCTTATATAATTAATCTAACAAAAATTAAAATATGAAAAATTCCAAAAATTGCTCGGTCATGTCGCTTTCGTAGAAATTGTAAATCTTCTCTCTTCGCAGCGCCCTCATTAAAAACGAGATTCCCTACTCATATAGAAGAACAATTTCTACCTCAAGCTCAATCCATTCGCAACGTTTTTTCTATTTTTAATATTTTAATTTTTCAGAAAACAATTTACTCACACAAATTCCAATTTGTCTTTTTCTTTATATAATGTTATAATTTTATTATATTTTGAGGGGATGTGTTTTTATGTATAATTTAGTTGTTTTTGCTTCTCGGGAATGGTTCTACCTTACAAGCAATTATTGATAGTATAGATAGTCGGAGATTTAAAGGCTAAAATCAATTTGGTTGTTTCTAACAATCCAAACGCATACGCTCTTGAAAGAGCTAAAAATAGTAATATCCCTACTTATATTATATCTGGAAAAGATAAAGATGAAATTGATATAGAATTAGAAAGTGTTTTAGATGATTATAATGTTGATTTAATTGTTCTTGCTGGTTATTTAAAATTAATAGGGAATAGATTAATAAGTAAATATACCATAATAAATACTCATCCTTCACTTTTACCTAAATTTGGTGGTAAAGGAATGTATGGCATGAATGTTCATAAAGCTGTTATAGAAGCTAAAGAAGAATTTAGTGGACCTACTGTTCATTTTGTTAATAATAATTATGATGAAGGTAATATTATTTCTCAAGCAAAAATCAAACTTTCTAATGACGAAACTCCTGAAAGCTTAGCAAAAAAAGTTCAAGAAGTTGAAAAAGTCCAATTAATTAATGTATTAAAAAAGTTTGCCAAATAAATTCTGGCAAACTTTTTTATATAGTAGGAAATTTTTCATTTCCTACTATATAAAAATGCTATAATCGCTATTGCCTTTGAGATTTCCTCATTTCATTCGGAAACTCAAATCAGCAAGAACAAAGGGCGACTAAAGTCGCTTTGTTCTATACTATAATCTGGCAATAATAACATTATTTCATTATTTATCTATGCATTGAATATCTCTTCAAATTCCTCTCCGTCTATTTTCTCTTTTTCTAATAATTTGGTTGCTACTGCTGTTAATTTATCCATATTGTTACTTAGTATTTCTCTTGCTAAGTTATATGCTTTGTCTATAATTCTTTTTACCTCTTCGTCTATTATTCCTGCTGTTTCTTCACTGTAGTTTTTAGCTTGTGCTAAATCTCTTCCTAAAAATACTTCTTCTTGTCCTGAGCCAAATGTAATTGTTCCTACTCTTTCACTCATTCCATATTTTGTTACCATATCTCTTGCAATTTTAGAAGCTCTTTCTATATCATTGCTTGCACCTGTTGAAATATCATTTAATACTAGACTTTCAGCAACTCTTCCTCCTAGTAAAGATATAATGCTTTCTTCCATTTCTGTTTTTGACATAAAGTTTTTATCTTCATCTGGTTTGTACATTGTATAACCACCAGCCATACCACGAGGTACTATTGATATTTGATGTACTGTATCTTGAGTTGGTAGAAATCTACTTACAACTGCATGACCTGCTTCATGAAAAGCTACTAATTTATTTTCTTTTTCACTTCTTACTCTGCTCTTTTTCTCTGGTCCCATTGTAACTTTTACCATTGCATCTTCTATTTCTGCCATTCCAATTTCTTTTTTATTTCTTCTTGCAGCAAGTAGTGCTGCTTCATTTAATACATTTTCTAGGTCTGCTCCTGCAAAACCTGCTGTATTTTTTGCAATTACTTTTAGGTCTACATCGTCACCTATTTTTTTCTTTCTGCTATGAACTTCTAATATTTGTTCTCTAGCTTTTACATCTGGTGATGATACTACTATTTGTCTATCAAATCTTCCTGGTCTTAATAATGCTTTATCTAATACATCTGGTCTATTTGTTGCAGCAAGAACTATTACACCTTCATTTGTTCCAAATCCATCCATTTCAACTAACAATTGATTTAATGTTTGTTCTCTTTCATCGTGTCCTCCACCAAGACCTGCTCCTCTTTGACGTCCTACTGCATCTATTTCATCTATAAATATTATACATGGGGCATTCTTTTTTGCTTGTTCGAATAAGTCTCTAACTCTAGATGCACCAACACCTACGAACATTTCTACGAAATCAGAACCACTTATTATAAAGAATGGAACTCCCGCTTCTCCTGCTACTGCTTTTGCAAGTAAAGTTTTACCTGTACCTGGTTGACCTACTAATAAAACTCCTTTTGGAATTCTTGCTCCCATATCTGTGAATTTTTTAGGTGATTTTAAGAATTCTACTATTTCTTCTAGTTCCTCTTTTTCTTCATCTACTCCTGCTACATCCTCAAATGTTACTCTTGTTTTTTCTGCTGTTCCCATCATTCTGGCTCTACTTTTTCCGAATGACATTGTTTTATTTCCTGCTCCACCTTGAGAATTTCCCATTAACAAGAACATAAATACAAAGAATATAATCAAAATTCCTATTGGTGCAAGTAAATTTAATATAGTTATTAATACTGATTCTGTTTTTTGGCTTAATTCAACTGTTCCTTCTTCTAAATATTTGCTTACAGAACTCATAAAGCTTTCTACATTAGGAATATCTACTTGTTTTTCACCTTTGCCATTTTTTATTTTTACATATCCTTTTCCTGTCTCTTCTGTTTTTATCATGCCTTTATCAACTTCTAATTCTATACTCTCTACTGTTCCGTTTTGAAGTGCTGTTAAAAGTTCTGAATATGTCATTTTATTTTCTTTGTTATCTAGTATTGAAGATATAAGTATTATAAATATTATACTTATTATTAACCACATAGCTAATGTTTTTAAACTTTTTTTCATTTTTGAATCTCCTTTATTGATTGAGGTATACTCCTCATTTTATGTATGCAATATAACATATTGGTTTTTTAATTACAATAGTTTTTTATAAAGTTTTTTTCTTCAATCCCTTATGTATCAACGTTTTTCTTACGGAAGTTCAATTCACAGCCATAAAAAAAATTTTTCCTTTTTTTACTAGAATCTTAATTTTTTTTGTTGGCATTAAATATTTGTTACCTATATTTTTACTACACATCTTTATAATATCATCTATGTTTATTTTTTCTATCCCATCTATTGTTCCTAAAAGTTCATTAATAGTATATAGTATTAGCCTTCTTTTTATTACTAATTCTAAATTATTGAATTTTTTTAGGTCTAGAGTAACTGTTTCGGTTTCTTTATTTTTTTCTATATTGCCTTCGGATATCTCCCTTACATTTATTTCATTAAATGCTTGTATTGTAATTTTGTCTAAATATTCATTTTCTTCTGTTGCAACTTCTGATAGTCTATTTATTGTTTTCAGAATATTAGGATTAAATTCTTTTTTTATATACGGAATAACGGAATTTCTTACTTTGTTTCTTGTATAAATATTTTCGTTATTTGACTTATCTATTCTTGGCGCCAATTTATTTTCTTCACAATAAGCCTCTATTTCTTCCCTTGATATTTCTATTAATGGTTTTATAAATTTATTTTCTCTTATTGGATCTAATCCTTTTAATCCAGCTATTCCGCTTCCTCTTAAAATATTCATTATTATAGTTTCTACTTTATCATTATTATTATGCGCTGTTGCAATTTTATTTGAATTTGTGTTTTTTAATACCTCTTCAAAAAAATCATATCTGATCTTTCTTCCTGCTTCTTCCGTTCCAATTTTTAATTCTTTTGAAGTTTTTATTACATCTATTCTCTTTACAAAGCATTCTACTCCTATGTTTTTGCAAAAACTTTTTACATATTCTGTTTCCTCATCTGCCTCTTTTCTTATCATATGGTTTATATGAGCTACATATATTTTAAAATTCAATTCGTTTTTTAGATCATTTAGTACATGTAGCAAGCATATTGAATCTGGCCCCCCAGATACCCCTACTACAATACTATCTCCATTTTCTATTAAGTTATATTTTTTTATTGTTTGCAAAATTTCACTTTTCATATTTGGTCTCCTAATTATTTAATGCTTGAATTATAGCATTTTTAATTTAAAAATACAATAATTTGCATTATTTTACATAAAGTGGTATAATTATATGTATCACAGCAATGCTGTGAAAAAAATATTTGGGCTAACTGCCCGAAAGGAGGCTAACGTAATGTTAGCAATCACTGCAAAGGTAAAACTTTTGAAAGAGGAGGTGTTTTCTGCAATAAATGTCTGTAAAGACATTATCGGTACTTTAGATAATGTAACCGATAATACCAATTTCAAAAAAGAAGTTGGCATATTTGCTTTACAAGCACCTAACTGGAGAATCCTTACAAATGAAAAGCAATCAATGCAGAATCTTATTCGCAAAGTTTGCACAGGTGAGGTTTCTCCAATTGAAGCAAGAATTGAGTTTGAAAAATCTCTTGTAGAACTTAGAAAAATTGATTCTTATCTTCAACTCCCTAAAAAGTAATTCCTTGCGCTCCACCGCTTTTGACTTAGTAGCGTAATACTCGGTCGCAAAAGGAGGTTGCCCGCATTTTTAATGTTGGAACCTCCTCTTTGTTTTATTCATCCCTATATTTTTCTATATTTACAAACTTTGTATAATTTCCAAGCCATAATAGCTCTACTGTTCCTGTTGAACCTGCTCTATGTTTTGCCATTATTACTTCTGCTATATTTTTCTTTTCTGAATCTGGGTTATAATAGTCATCTCTATATAAAAACATTACTATGTCTGCATCTTGCTCAATTGCACCAGATTCACGAAGGTCTGAAAGCATTGGTCTATGGTCAGCTCTTTGTTCTGCTGCTCTTGATAACTGTGATAATGCTATTACTGGAACATCTAATTCCTTTGCAAGTATTTTTAAAGATCTACTTATTTCAGAGATTTCTTGTTCACGACTAGCATTTCTTTTTCCCGTTCCTTGAATTAATTGCAAATAATCTATTACTATTAACCCTATATTTTTTTCTAATTTTAATTTTCTACATTTTGCTCTTATTTCTGTTACAGTTATTCCCGGTGTATCATCTATATATATAGGAGCTTCTGACAAAGGTCCAAGTGCTGTTGCAAGTTTTACCCAGTCATCTTCTTCTATTTTTCCTGTTCTTACTTTGTTGCTATCTACCATTGCTTCACTACATAAAATTCTACTTACTAGTTGGCTTTTTGACATTTCTAGGTTAAATATAACAACTGGTACTTTTGCTTGTACTGCTGCATTTGTTGCAATATTTAGTGCAAATGCAGATTTACCCATTGCTGGTCTTGCAGCAACTAATACTAAATCAGAGTTGTGAAGTCCGTGCTGTTTTATAATCTAAGTCTGCAAAACCTGTTGGAATTCCCGTTATAGGTTCCTTTTGATTATACAGTTTTTCTATTTCTGCAAAACTTTCTACTAATATGTCTTTTAAGGCAGAATAACCCTTTTGATTTTTTCCTTGTGCTATCTCAAATATTTTTTTCTCTGCTTGGTCCATTATTGTGTCTAAATCTTCAGTTTCTGCATACCCTAACTCTATTAATTCATTTGATGCTTTTATTAGCCTTCTTAAAACAGATTTTTCTTCTACTATTCTTATATATTTATCTACATTTGCAGTTGTAGGAACTTTGTCTGGTAGCATAGCTAAATATTCTAATCCACCAACTTGTTCAAATTTTCCTAAAGAAACTAACTCTGCTTTTACTGTTATTATATCTATTGGTTCTGCTCTATTATATAGGTTTACTATAGCTTCATAAATCAATTTATTATCTTGCCTATAAAAATCATCTTCTTTTAATACTTCTATTGCTTCTACCACAGCATCTTTATCTGTAAGCATACTTCCTATTACTGCTTGTTCTGCTTCTATATCATGTGGTGGTATTTTTCCTAATTCCATTTTATTTATCTCCTATCTTGTTTTATAGATTGTAATTTCACGAAGTGTGAAATGCGCGGTGAAAAGTGTGATTTGTTACAATCTGTTTATTATTCTGCCATAATATTTAATGTTAATTTTGCATTTATTCCTTCTCCAAATTTTATATCTACTGAAAATCTTCCTATGTTTTTTATTGTTTCTTTTAAAACTATTTTCTTTTTATCTATATCCATGTTTTGCTTATTTTTTAGTTCTTGTGATATTTCTTTTGCTGTTATTCCGCCAAATATTTTTCCGTTTTCTCCTGCTTTTACTTTTAAATCTAATGTTATATTATTTATTTTATCGGCTTGTTTTTTAAATTCTTCTATCTCTAAACTTTTTTTATGTGCTTGTGAATCCCTTTTTGCTTGTAGTTTTAGAAGGTTGTCCTTTGTTGCTTCTAATGCTAGTTTCTTTGGAAATAAAAAGTTTCTTGCATAACCATCGTTTGCATTTATAATCTCATCTTTTTTCCCTACATTTTTAATATCTTGTAATAATATAACCTTCATATATATGCACCTCTTTAATTTTTTTCATATTGTATCACAGATTTTTTATAAATACAACTTTTATATGAAGTGTGAAACTTCACATTTCACACTTCGCAAAATTCCATTTATACTTTCTAATCTATTGTAGTGCTTGTTCTTCCTGTTCCTACTACGTCTTCTTGTAGTGAGCGCCATGTATTGCAACCTACTATTCCATCTACTGGTAGCCCTCTGCTCCTTTGATAATTTCTTACTGCTTCTTCGGTTCTGCCTCCAAATATTCCGATCTAACCCACCAGTTCTAAACCCTAATGTATTTAAATCATCTTGTGCTATTAACACATACGTACTTATACTACCTCTTTTTATTAACGGGTATCCTGCTGTGCCACATGCTGGTCTACCAAATCTTTTATCAAAATGTACCCAAGTAGGTGTTAAACTTTGCGGTTCTACATATGTCCATACTCCGCGAACTGTTTGCTGTGTTCCATAGTCTATTTCTTTCTGATGTACTTAATACTTGGCCTGCATCAAATGAGACTCCGCGCATAATGTTGGCTTTGTGAGCCATGTCCTCCGCTCCCATGGTCTTTTAAATGCAAATCCTACTGGTATTGGTGCTCCGAACAAGTATCTTGTTGTATTAAAACTCTGCATTGCTCTTTTTGTTGTCCATAGTGTTGGACTTTTGCTGGATCCTCTGAATTCTCCAACTGTTAAACTTCTATTTGCGTTGTATGGCATAGCCTCGTTTTCATTTCTATAATAATTTTCCATTCTATTTGTATCATTATTAAATACTATTATTCTTGCCATAAAAATTAAACCTCCCAAAAATATATCTCTTTATATTTTATGAAGGTTTTTGTTTTTTGTGCCAAAATTTCATGTCCCTTTTTGCACCTTTAGGTAATTCTATTTCTTTAATAATTATGATAAAATATTAAAAAATTTAATTTTATTTGTAACATATACAAGTTTAGTTTGTCTTATTAATAAAGGAGGAAAAATTATGCAAAATATTGAACAAATATATGAAGAATATTTTAATACAGTCTATAAATATTTATTATGTTTAACCCATGATGATAATTTTTCCGAAGAACTTACACAAGAAACTTTTTTAAAGGCACTAGAGCATATCAACTCATTTAAAGGCGATTGCAAAATTTCTGTATGGCTATGTCAAATTGCAAAAAACTTGCTGTTTAATGAATTGAAGAAAAAAAAGAGCAAATCTTTTGTGCAAATAGATGATTTTTCACAAGAATTAAAGTCTTCTACTAATATTGAAAAATCTGTTTTACTAAATGAAGAAAAAATTAATCTATATAAGAAGATGCAGAAATTAGATAACAACGCTAAAGAGGTTGTTCATCTAAGAATTACCGGAGAACTAAGTTTCAAAGAGATTGGAGATATTTTAAACAAAACGGAAACTTGGGCTAGGGTTACTTTTTATAGAGCTAAAAAGAAATTAGAGGAGGTTGATGAAAATGATTAAAAATGATTGTAAAATAGTTCAGGATTTGCTACCAAATTATATTGAAAATTTGACTTCGAAAGAAACTAATGAGTATGTTGAATCTCATATTGAGCAATGCAAGGAATGTAGCAAGGCTTTAGAAATAATGAGAAAAGGTATTGAGAATGAACAGAAAAAATCTTTTAAGCAAATTGATTATTTAAAAAAATATAAAAATAAAATGCATTCTTTAAAGTCAATATTGTTAATTATTGCTATATTAGTAATTGTCTTTTTAGGAATAAAACTTTATAAATGGCAACTTTTATTAAAATTATTTAACCATAATGCTAACTATGATTTAGGAAACAACTACAGAATAATCCAAAGAGATGGAAATACTGGAAGCGTTGCAGAAAAACTTTATAAGGATGGAATTAGTTTTATAAAATTTAAGGATAATACATCTGCAATTTGGTCAGATGGTTCTCAAAAATATATAATAAGTTCTAAAGATAAAAAATACTTTGTTGTTGATAATAATCAGCCTCCAACTAGTTTAGATAATACTGTAACTCTACTTTCTTACCTACTTGTTACTGAAGGAAATCCAAATACTTCGTTAGATATACTTTCGTATGTATTTACTCACAACATTTCTATACGTACTGAAGAATATGGAGAACATAAATGTTATGTTGTAAAGTTGGATGAAAGCAAATTTTGGGTAGATAAAGATTCGTTATTTGTTATAAGAGAAGATTTTAATAATGAATCAACAGAAACTACTGTAGAAACTAATGCTTTAACAAATGAAGATATTAAAATGCCTGACCTTTCTGAATATGAAAGAATTGAAACTAATTAGCATTAAATGGCGCACATTGTGCGCCATTTCTATATTGCTTTTACAATTTTCCCTCCGCCTAATACTATATCATCTATATAAAATACTGCTGATTGACCTGGTGTTATTCTTGGTGTTGGCTTTTCAAATGTTACTTTTATTAAATCTTTATCTATCATTTCTATTGTAGCTTTTTCTTCTTTTACAGAATATCTTGTTTTTACTAGAACCTGCATTTTTTCTTTTATTTCATCTATTAATAGTAAGTTTATATTGTTTACCAACATCTCTTTGCTATATATTTCGTTTTCTTCTCCTACAATTACTTCATTTTTTTCTTTATTAAATCCAACTACATATAATGGAACTTTGTATGATATTCCTAATCCTTTTCTTTGGCCTATTGTGTAATTATATAACCCATTGTGTCTTCCTAGTATTTCTCCTTTTGTATTTACAATGTTACCTGGTTTTGGTTTTATATCTGAATTGTTTTCTAGAAATTTTTTATAATTTCCATCTGGCACAAAACATATATCTTCACTATCTGGTTTGTTTGCAACTTTTAAGTTGTTCTTTCTTGCAATTTCTCTTATTTCTTCTTTGTTTTTAAAATCTGCAAGTGGAAATAGCACATGTTCTATTAGGTCTTTTGGAATATTCCATAAAACATAGCTCTGGTCCTTTTTCCCTGCATTAGATTTTTTTAAAACCCATCTTTTATATTCTTCGCTGTATTCTGTTTTCGCATAATGACCTGTTGCAAGGTAATTACATCCTAGCTCTTTTGCTTTTTCGTACATAAATCCAAACTTCATGTATTTGTTGCACTCTATGCATGGGTTTGGAGTTCTGCAGTTTTTATAGCAATCTATAAAATCATCAATTACATGTTTTTTAAATTCATCTTTGTAGTCATATGTAAAATGTGGTATTCCTATAGAATTACAAACATTTTTTGCATCTATATATGTATTTATATTACAGCAACTGCTTCCTGCAAATAATTCCAAAGTTGTTCCTATTACTTCATATCCTTGCTCTTTTAATAGTAGAGCTGACACACTACTGTCAACTCCTCCGCTCATTCCTAATAAAACTTTTTTATTTTCCATTTTTCTCTAACAAATCCTCCATTGTATGCCATGCCAAGAGAACACATTTTACTCTTGCCGGCATGTTTGATACATTTCTAAAAGCTATTGCATCTTCTAATTTATTTAGTTCTTCTTCATTTTTTGTTTCTCTTTTTATCATATTTATAAATGTCTTTATAATTTCTTTTGCTTGTGTAATTGTTTTTCCTCTTAATGTATCTATCATAATAGATGTAGAGCTTTGTGATATTGCACATCCATGTCCTGTAAATGCCATGTCTTCTATTATATCTCCATTTAGTTTAACTTGTATTTTTATTTCATCTCCACAGTTTGGATTGTGTCCCATCTCGCAATAATCACATTTATCAAGCTCTTTTTTATTGCTTGAATTCATACTATGTTCCATTATAAGGTCATTATATATTTCGTCTAAACTCTCCACTATTTTACTCCTTATTTATATACTTTTCAAACATTTTATATGCCTTTTTTAATGCTTCTACAAGATTATCTACATCTTCTTTTGTATTATATATAGAAAAGCTTGCTCTACAAGTAGAATCCATTCCTAAATACCTTAACAATGGTTGTGCACAATGATTTCCCGACCTTACACACACTCCATTAGAGTCTAAAATACTTGCAACATCGTGTGGGTGTACGCCTTTTATATTAAAAGAAATAACAGATGAATGATTCTCCAAATGTGGAGTAATGTATAACTCTAGAAAATCTAATTTTAAAAGCTCATTTATTGCATATTTAGTAATAGCCTCTTCTACATTTTTAATTTCTTTATATCCAATTTTTTCTATATAATCTATTGCTGCACCTAAGCCAATTACGCCTTCTACATTTTGTGTTCCTGCTTCAAATTTGTTTGGAAGTGGTGCAAAAGTTGTGTTTTGTTCATATACATATTCTATCATATCTCCGCCCATTAAGAAAGGGGTCATTTTATTTAATAATTCTTTTTTCCCATATAATACTCCTATTCCCAATGGTGCAAACATTTTATGTCCAGAAAATACTAGGAAATCTGCATCTAAATCTTGTACATCTATCTTCATGTGTGGAATACTTTGAGATGCATCTACTATTACAATAGCACCTTTTTTATGGGCATATTTAATAATTTCTTTTACATTGTTTATTGTTCCTAGCACATTAGAAACATGGGTTATTCCAACTACTTTAGTTTTATCTGTAATCTTTGATTCTATTTCTTCCTTTGATAATTCATAGTCTTTATTTATATACATAAATTTAAGTTTACTGTTTGTCTTTTTTGTTACATATTGCCATGGCACTAAATTAGAATGATGCTCCATTATTGATAAAACGACTTCATCATCTTTTTTTAGGTTGTCCAATCCATACGAGTATGCTATTAAATTTAAGCTTTCTGTTGCGTTTTTAGAAAATATAATCTCTTCTCTATTTCTTGCATTTATAAATTTAGCAATTTTCTCTCTTGTATTCTCATACTTTTCTGTTGCTTCTATGCTTAAACTATATGCACCTCTATGTGGATTTGCATTACATTCTTTATAATAGCTTTCTATTGCATCAATAACACATTGTGGTTTTTGCGTTGTTGCTCCACTATCTAAATAACTTATTTTTCTTTCTTGCAATATTGGAAATTCATCTTTAAAATTCATTAGTCAATTCTCCTATCAATTTCATTTAAAATTTCTTCTTTTAATTCTTCATCTTTTATTGTTTGTATAATCTGATTAAATTTAGCTTTTACTATTAATCGTATTGCTTCTTTATAGCTTAAACCTCTACTCATAATATAAAATAAATCTTTATTATCAACTTTTCCAGATGCTGTACTATGGTTTCCTTCTACATCATCTTCTGTGCATAAAAGCATTGGTAATGCTAGAGATTTTGCTTTATCTGATAGCAATATGCAAAATTCATTTTCATTTCCCTTTGATTTTTTGCAACCTTTTTTAAAGTCTATTGTTCCTTTAAAATGTTTCTTGCTTTCATCTTTTAATGCTCCTTGAACATCTATATCTACATTAGAATTTTCTCCTCTAATTTCTGCAATGTAGTTTATGTCTTTTACTTCATTTTTTGTTCCTAAATAAATTGTTTTTAAATTATTTTTGCTTGAGCTTCCTAGCATATTCGAATAGTAATTAGAAATACTATTTTTTGCACCTATATCAATTATTGTATAATTTACTTCTGCTTTATTATTTATTTCATTTTCTATTGAATAAAAATTATTTGACTCTCCATTTAATAGATTTATAAGTGTTATATTTGCTTTTGCATTTTCATTTGCAATAACTCGTATTATTCCATTATGAAAGCATTTTTCTTTTGTCTTCGAACTGTATTCTATAACTACATTTACATTGCTGTTTGCAATTATTTCTATGTTATCTATTAATTCTAGGTTTTCATCATCAAAGTTATATTTTATTTTTATATTTGAATTTTTGCTATTTGAAATAATTTTTAAACTACTATTTGCATTTTTTAATATATTCTCTTCTAATGTTTTGCCATTTCCATACACTAGTTTTTTATTTGACACACTTTTTCCTAGATTACAACCTTCATTTATAATTTCTACATTTTTAAACTCTTTTAAGTTTTCTGGAAGTTCTATATCTTTTAATTCAATATTATTAATTCCAAAATTTCTGGAAGTTCTTACTGGTGTATTGTTTAGTTTTAATGTTTCCATATTTTTAATCCTTTCTTTTTATCCAATTGCTCCTTCTAGCTCTAGATTAATTAAATTATTCATTTCTACTGCATATTCTACTGGTAATTCTTTTGAAATTGGATAAGCAAATCCTCTTACTATCATTGCTTTTGCATCTTCTTCTGATAATCCTCTACTCATTAGATAAAATATTTCTTTATCACTTATTTTTCCTATTTTAGCTTCGTGAGAAAATTCAATATCATCTGTTCTTATATCATTTACTGGAATTGTATCTGATCTAGAAATATTGTCTAGCATTAAAGATTCGCACGATACTGTGCATTTAGACTTTCCAGCTTCTTTTCCTATCTTTACAAGAGCTCTATAAGTACAACTTCCTCCATCTTTAGATATAGATTTTGAGTTTACAACAGATGATGTGTTTTTTGCATTATGCACTACCTTAAAACCTGTATCCAAGTTCTGTCCTTTACCTGCAAATGTTATACCTGTATACTCTGTTTTAGCACCTTCTCCATTTAAAATGCTCATTGGGTATAACATAGATATTTTAGACCCGAACGAACCTGTTACCCAGTCAATTTCTGCATTTTTACCAACAATTGCTTTTTTAGTATTTAAATTCATCATATTTTTTGACCAATTTTCTATTGTAGAATATCTTAAATATGCATTGTCTTTTACATATAGCTCAACACATCCTGCATGAAGATTTACTTTGTTATATTTTGGTGCTGAACATCCTTCTATAAAGTGAAGGCTAGCTCCCTCGTCTACAATAATTAGAGTATGTTCAAATTGTCCTGATTCTGGTGAATTTAATCTAAAATATGATTGCAATGGTATATCAAGTTTTACATTTTTAGGAACATATACAAATGAGCCTCCTGACCAAACTGCAGCATGTAAAGCAACAAATTTGTGGTCAGTTATTGGAACACATTTCATAAAATGTTCTTTTACTAAATCAGGATATTCTCTTACAGCTGTTTCCATATCTGTATAAATAACTCCTTGCTTTTTTAAGTCTTCCTTTATACTATGATATACAACTTCTGAATCATATTGAGCCCCAACGCCTGCTAGTGATTTCTTTTCTGCTTCTGGAATTCCTAGTTTATCAAATGTGTTTCTAATGTCTTCTGGAACATCATTCCAATTTGAATTTAAGTTTGTTTTTGGCTTAACATATGTTGCTATCTCGTCCATTTTTAGTTCTGACAAGTCTGGTCCCCATGTTGGTAGTTCTAATTGGTTGTATATTTCTAATGCTTTTAGCCTTATATCTCTCATCCATTCTGGCTCATTTTTCTTTTTTGAAATCTCTTCTACAATTTCTTTGTTTAAGCCTTTTTGCATTTTAAATTCGTAATTATCTTTATTTTTTATGTCATAAATATTTCTATCAATATCTTCTATATTAGTTTTTGCCATACTACACCTCTAAATTTTTATACTTTTCATATCCATTTTCTTCAATTTCTTTTGCAAGGTCTGCATTACCTGTTTTTACTATTTTTCCATCTACCAAAACATGTACAAAATCTACTTTTAGGTTCTCTAAAATACGCATATTGTGTGTAATAATTAGAACTGCATTTTCATTTGTTTTATACATTTCTATTCCTTTTGACACTGTTCTTACGGCATCTACATCTAGCCCTGAATCTGTTTCATCTAATATGCTAAGCTTTGGATTTAATACAAGCATTTGCAATATTTCATTTTTCTTTTTTTCTCCTCCAGAAAAGCCTACATTTAAGTTTCTATCTACTAATTTTGGATTCATATTTAATTCTTCTACATATTTTTGTAGAGTATTTTTAAATTCAAATATCTTTACTGGTTTATCCTGAACTTTATTTTTTGCTGTTTTTAAAAAGTTTGCACAAGAAATTCCAGGTATTTCAACAGGTGATTGAAAAGACATAAAAATTCCTTTTTTAGCAATTTTGTCTGTAGATAAATTATTTATATTTTCTCCTTCAAAATCTATTTCTCCACTTGTTTTTATATATTCTGGATTATTAAATATGCAATTTGCAAGAGTTGATTTTCCCGCTCCATTTGGCCCCATTATTACATGTATTTCTCCTTTGTTTATTGTTAAGTTTAGTCCTTTTAATATTTGCTTATTTCCTGCATTTGCATATAAATCTTTTATTTGTAATAGATTGTCCATTATAATTTCTCCTTTTTGTTTTCATACTAATATAGTAGGAATTATACTATTTAATTCCTACTAAGTCAATATGATTTATTCTATTTTATTAAGTCTGCCAAGGTTTTGCTGTCTACATACTCATTAATTACATTGTCCAATCCTTGCCAAAATTTAAATGTTTTGCAATTTTCTCTTTTGCCACATTCTTCTCCATTAACACATGCTATTGGCGCAAGGTCTCCCTCTGTTTTTCTTAATATATCTCCAACTTTGTATTCTTCTGGTGATTTTGCTAACCTATATCCTCCATTATTTCCTCTAGTGGATTTTACATATCCAGCCTTATTTAGCATTGCCATTATTTGTTCAAGATATTTTAGTGAAACCTCTTGCCTATTTGAAATGTCCTTTAAAGAAACATAATCTCCTCTATCGTTAACAGCTAAATCTATCATTACTCTTAGGGCATATCTTCCCTTTGTTGATATTTTCATTTAATCTCCTCCAGTTATTTTAAATGGTTTAAATAATTTTCCATTTTCTAACACTCTGCTTGTCTTTTTACTGTCTGAGCAAAGCGAGTGGCATTTATTTTACTCTTGCTTTAAAGGTATACTTAGCGAAATACCTTTCTTATATTATATTTATCTCTAAATTTTCTGTCAATATGGTCTTTTCATTTTTGTTGCTAATTATTTGCCATTTTGTATATATTAATTTTCTGTATTCTTATTTATATTTTTAAATGAATATTAATTAAAGTAATCTTGCTTTTTATAAAATTAATAGAAAATCCATGTATAACAGATCTCCCGTGAATCATTTGCAATAAACTCTTAATCATACAATTTATATTTTTTTAACTATTTATTTAAAAACCTAATAATATATGATAGAATAAGAATAGTATTTAGTTAAGCATACCTTTAAAGCAAAAGCAAAATGAATGACACTTGCTTTGCTCGGGCAGTGCTGATGAATACTAACCTTTTTGTATACGTAAAAATCTTCGATTCTTCCTATACAATAAAAAAGTAAAATATTAATATAAGGGGATAAATATGGTAAAAAGAAATGAAACAAGAAAAATATTTGTAGGAGACGTACAAATAGGCGGTCAAAATAAAGTAGTAATTCAATCAATGACAAATACAAAAACAAAAGATGTAAATTCAACAGTAGAACAGATTCTAAAACTAGAAGAAGCAGGTTGTGAAATTATAAGAGTTGCATGCTTAGATGAAGAAGATGCAAAAGCAATAAAAGAAATTAAAAGTAAAATACATATACCAATTGTTTCTGATATACACTTTGATTATAGAATAGCACTAGAAGCTGCAAAAGCTGGTGTAGACAAAATTAGAATAAACCCTGGCAATATAGGAAGTATAGACAGAGTTAAAGCTGTAGTAGATATATGCAAAGAAAGAAAGATTCCAATTAGAATAGGCGTAAATAGTGGTTCTCTCCCTAGAGATATTTTGCAAAGAGATGGAGAGCCAACTTCTAAAGGAATGATAGAAGCTGGTTTAAGGCATATAAAAATCTTAGAAGATTTAGATTTTTTTGATATAGCATTATCTTTAAAAGCTTCTTCTTTAGATTTATGCATAGAAAGTTATAAAGAGGCTTCAAATACAATTAATTATCCATTGCATTTAGGCGTAACACATGCGGGAACAGAGTTTAGCGGAACAGTAAGCTCAAGTATAGGACTTGGAATCTTATTGAGGGAAGGCATTGGAGATACAATGAGAGTATCTCTATCTGCGGATCCAGTTAAAGAAATAAAAGTTGCAAAAGAAATACTAAAAGATTGCAATTTATATAAAAATGCACCAACACTTATAGCCTGTCCAACCTGTGGAAGAATCCAATATGACTTAATCCCTATAGCAAATGAAATAGAAGAATTCTTGCAAACAATAAAGTCACCTATTACAGTAGCTGTAATGGGATGTGGCGTAAATGGACCAAATGAAGCAAGACATGCCGATATAGGAATTGCCGGAGGAATTAAAGAAGGTCTCTTGTTTAAAAAAGGTGAAATTGTTAGAAAAGTAAAGCAAGAAGATATAGTAAGTGTATTAAAAGAAGAAATTTTAAAAATGATTTAAGTAAAAGGTGAAAAGATGGAAATAATTATTGGAAAAACAGCAGGATTTTGCTTTGGAGTAAATAACGCAGTTACTAAAGCACAAGATTTGTTAAATCAAAAAAGAAATATTTATTGTTTAGGAGAACTCGTACATAATAAACAAGTAACATCAAACCTTGAAAAAAATGGATTAAATATAATTGATGATATTAAAAGTGCGAGAGAAAATGTAATAATAAGAGCTCATGGAGAGCCACAAAAAACATATGTCTTAGCAAATGAATTAGGAATACATATATTTGATTTTACTTGTCCAAAGGTTTTAAGAATTCACAAAATTGCTAAAGAATATTCGAGCAATGGATATTATGTATTTTTAATTGGACATAAGAAACATCCAGAAACGATTGGTACAATAAGTTATTGTGGAGCAAATTCATCTATAATAGAAGGCTATGATGATATACCAGAAAAACTAAATATTTTTTATAAATCAAATATAAAAAAACTTTTAGTTTTAGTTCAGACTACATATAGTTTAGAAAAATTCAGCATAATTATAGAAAAAATTAAAAATGAGCTAGAAAATAAAAGCATTGAAATAAGAGTGGAAAATACTATTTGCGATGCTACAAAGATAAGACAAGAAGAAACAAAAAAGATTGCTAAAGAAGTTGAGGCTATGATAGTAATAGGGGGAAAACATAGTTCTAATACAAATAAGTTATATGAGATTTCTAAAATCTATTGCAAAAATTCTTTTTTGATAGAAACAAAAGAAGAATTAAACACAGTCAAGATAAGCAAATTTGCTAAAATAGGTATTATGGCAGGTGCCTCTACCCCTAAAGAAAGTATAAATTCAGTAGTTGAAATACTACAACATTTATGATAGAATAATATTGTATAATATGTAAAGAAAGGGATAATAAATGAATCAAATTCTTATTTCTGAAAAACTATATGTAACACCAGAATTAAAAAGAAAAAAGAAAGTATTTAGATTTGAATTTTTCTTATCTGTTTTTTTGTTATGCATATTATCTTCTTATGCAATATATGCAGAGTATGATAGAAATAAAAACGAAGAAGTTTCTAAAGAATTACTAGCAAATATAAATTATAATGCTACTGAAACAGCAGAAGACGATGTAATAGTAGTAATATTAAATCAAGCATTGGATGAAGCTGTTGATGTGAGTGAAAGTGAAGAAATAGAGCAACCTGAAGTTGTCCCAGAGCAGCAAGTATTAAAAACAAATGATGGAGCAGAATATTGTACAATAGGTGAAATTAATATACCTTCAATTAACGTTAATTATCCGATATTAACAGCTGATAATTTGGATAATATAGATACTTTGCTAAAAATATCAGTTTGTAAATTTCATGGAGCGAACCCAAATCAAGTCGGAAATTTATGTATTGTAGGTCACAATTATAAAAATTCTAAATTTTTTAGTAAAGTTCCTAGTTTAACTAGTGGGGATATAATACAAATAAAAGACTTAAGCGGAACTACTCTAAACTATGTAGTATATGATAAATATATAGTTGAACCAGACAACGTTGCTTGTACATCACAATTAACTGGTGGCAAAAAGGAAGTCACCTTAATAACTTGTACAAACGATAATAAACAAAGATATATAATAAAAGCAAGAGAAATGTAGTTAATATTTAGAACAAGGGCGACTTTAAGTCACCCTTCGTTTTATACAAATTTATAAATTGTTGTTGTGTTATAAGTATCTCCAGCCTTTAATATAGGTGATGTAAAATTTTCTTGGTTAATAGCATCTGGTAAATAACCAGTTTCTAAACAGACCCCACTACGGTTTTTATAAATGATATTTTCCTTACCAAGTATTTTATTATTTTCTATAAAGTTTCCTGTATACAATTGAACTCCTATGCTATCTGTATAAACCTCCATAGTTCTACCACTTTCATTATCTGATAAAACTGCAATTTTTTCAATACCATCAGTAGTCTTATTAATTACAAAACTGTGGTCATATCCACCAGTATATTCAAATTGTTTGAAGTCATCATTTATTCTAAGTCCTATTTTAGTAGGTTTTCTAAAATCCATAGGAGTACTACAAACCTCTTTTAGTTCTCCTGTAGGAATAAGCTCATCATCAACCTCTACATATTTATCTGCGTTTATACACAACTCATGATTTAATATCGTACCACTATTATATCCTGATAAGTTAAAATAACTGTGGTTTGTCATATTTGCAATCGTGTCTTTATTCGATTTTCCTTTGTAATTTATTTTTAAATCATTATCATTATCTAAGCTATATGTTACTATAATGTCAAATTCTCCTGGAAAACCTTGATCCATGTCAGGACTGATTAAGCTAAAAGAAACTGAATTATTTTCTTCATCCACACAATAGTCCCAAAGTCTGCTATTATATGGTTTAAATCCACTATGTAGATTATTTTTTTCTCTTTCGTTTTTGTCTAGTTTATAAGATATTCCATTTAAGACAAATTTTGCATTTTTTACTCTATTACTATTTCTACCAACAGTCGATCCAAAATAACAAACATCATTATAAAAATATTTTTCTAAAGTGTCAAATCCAAGTACAACATCATCTAGCTTTCCTTCTTTATTTGGAACAAATAAAGAAACAAGAATAGCTCCAAAATTTGTAATTTTTGCTACCATTCCATTTGAATTACTTATTGTGAAAAGCCTAACAGTATTTCCGTTTAGGTCTTTTCCAAAATCAGACATTTCAATACTCATAAACCACCTCCACTTAATATAAATTAAGTATATTATATTAATACACAAAAAGCAATAAATAAGGTAGAATAAACAACTATATAAATTATAATTATTTCTTGCTATGATGTTTTTACTATGCTATAATTAAATTGTAAATTTATTTTAATAGGAGGTCTTTATTATGTGGATTGCACTAGGTATTATTGCAGTATTAGTGATTTTTGTAATTTCAATGTATAACAGTTTAGTTAGATTAAGACAAAAAGTAAAAAATTCTTGGAGCCAAATAGATGTTCAATTACAAAGAAGATTTGATTTGATTCCAAATTTAGTAGAAACAGTAAAGGGTTATATGTCTCATGAAAATGATGTGTTAACAAAAGTTGCAGAACTTAGAACTTCTTGGGCAAATGCAGGTACTATTGCTGAAAAAGCTAATCTTGATAACCAATTATCAGGCGCTTTAAAAACTATTATGGCTGTTTCTGAAAATTATCCAGAATTAAAAGCTAATCAAAACTTTTCTGAATTACAACAAGAATTACAAAACACAGAAAACAAAATATCTTTTTCAAGACAGTTCTATAATGACAGTGTAACAATGTATAACACTAAATTAGAAGTTTTTCCTTCTAACTTAATTGCTTCTATGTTCGGTTTCAAAGCAGAAGAATTCTTTAAAGTAGAAAGCGAAGAAGCTAGAAAAAATGTTAAAGTTGACTTTAACAAGTAAATTATATAAAATAAAATCCAGTTTAAAACTGGATTTTATTTATACACTATGGAATTTCTCATTACATTTGGAAACTCAAATTATCGAGAACAAAGCGACTTAAGTTGCTTTGTTTATTTCAAATATTTTTTTAGCATTTTCATAAGTTATTTTTGCTACTTCTTCTAAAGAAATTTCTTTTACATCTGCAATTTTTTGCGCAATATATTTTACATTTCTAGAATCGTTTCTTTTTCCTCTTAATGGCTCTGGACTAAGGTAAGGTGAGTCTGTTTCTATAAGCATTTTATCTAGTGGTACCATTTTTATTATTTCTGCTGCATTCTTGCTATTTTTAAATGTTGTTGGTCCTGCAAAGGAAATATAAAATCCTAATTTTAATCCCTCTCTAACTAAATCCACGTTAAATGGACAGCAGTGAAATACACCTTTTTTACTGCAATTATTATTCTTTAGTATTTCTAAAGTATCATATATTGCTTCTCTTGTATGAATTACTATTGGTAAATTAAGTTCATTTGCTATTTTTATTTGAGATACAAATACTTCTTTTTGTAAATCTTTATTTTCTTTATTCCAATAATAGTCTAAACCTATTTCTCCAATTGCCACAACCTTTTCATTTTTTGCTAGTTTTTTAATCTCTTCCAAATACTCTTTTTTATAATCATCAATGTCATTTGGAGAAATTCCTACTGTCGAATATATAAAGTTATGTGTTTTTGCTATTTCTATTGCACTTTTAGAAGACTCTAGGCTGTATCCAGCATTTACTAACTTAGTTATTCCTGAATTGTATATTTCTTTTAAAAGCTCTTCTCTATCTTCAGCAAACTTTTCATCATTATAATGTGCATGTGAATCAAAAAGTTCCATTTCTTACTCCTTAACTACTGCAACAACTGTCGCAACTGCATATTCTTTGCAATGTGATATTGATATATCAATACTTTTTAATTTATCAAATTTAATATCTAGGAATTCTATTTGAGGATTTCCATTTTTATCATTTATTACTTGCGCATTATGCCAAGATATATCAAACTTATTTTCTAAAAGGCTTGAAACAGCTTTATATATTGCCTCTTTTGCTGCAAATCTACCTGCATAATGATAATACTTTGCATTTTTTTTACTTTCGCAATATTCTATTTCCGCTGGAGTATAAATTATACTTAAAAATCTATCTCCGTGACCTTTCTATGGATTCTTTTATTCTGCTTATTTCTATTATATCTGTACCACAAAATGTTTTCATTTTGCCTCCTATATTTTAATAATTTTTTATGGATTTTCTTACAGCAATCTTAGTAAAACAATAAAATTAATTACATTTAGCACTAAAGATACTGCAAGTGCCATTGCTATAACTCTATTTGTTTTAGCATTGTTATCTACCTTTAGTTCCTTGTATGTTACCTCATACTTATTTTTAATTTGATTATAAATATCTCTTAATTCAAAAACTTCTTTCCATTTATTAAAAAACATTGTTCCTGTTAAAGAATTTGTTATTTCATGTGTCCATAATTCTTCTGTAAATTTAGAAAATTCTTCTAGAGATTCCTTTTCTTTGAAATTATTTTCTAGTTTTTTTAGATATATTCTTTCATATAAAGAAATTAGTAAAGTATATAGGTATTCATTCTCATATTCAAATAATATTTTAGTATAGTTATTAATATTGACACTTGATGTAATTAAGCTAGCGCTTTGTTTTGTAAATCCAAATTTGGCATACTTGAATGGTTTTATTGTTTGAAATGAATTTTCAAATTCGTTATTGTTAAACTCTAAAGTACTGTTGTTTGATAGTACATTACTATATTTTATAAACTCATTTTCTATGTTCTTAAAGTCATCCTCATTGTTCCAGTTTTCTTGGTCAATACAAGTATATGTATAAACAAAAAATCTTTTATTATATAGGTCTATATCTTTTAACTTGCTTGAATTGTTAACTCCTGTAATATTATCTATAAACTCAGAAAATTCATCCATATTTCCAAAAGTATCTGTTTGCACTTTTATATTATTATAGTCTTTTAACTGTTTATAATCTGTATTTATATCTTTTAATTTATAATTAAAATTCAATATATCTGCAAATTTATCACTGTTTTCAACATTTGTTTTTATAATTAAAAAACATATTCCTGTATCCAAACATACAATTTCTATTTTATCTATATTAAAGAAAATTCCATTTTCCTCATTAACTTTGCCTTGTACTTTTTGTTCTAATATATACTCAAATATATTACAATGCAATTTAGAAAGCATAATTGCATTTATATCATTTTTATTTTCTTCTAATTCACTTATTTGGTTTTTGTTAAACGAAAATGTAGGAAAAAAATATTCTCTTATATTTGGAAGAAAATACGAATACAAATTTAAATCTTTTTCTTTCTCAAATATTTTTAATTTACAATTTTTATTGTTTAATAAATCTAATAAATATCTACTATATTGGCTTTTTTCTATTATAAACGGTTTTATAAAGTACGTATATTGGTATTTCGCTTTTAGCTCCATTTTCTATCTCCTCTTTTGTTTTGAGGGAAAAAGGGGCCTGTCCCCTTTTTCCCTCTCTAGTTTTTATTTTTCATAGTATAGTCCGTTGTCGCTTAAGTGCCACTCGCCTATAAAGTCTATATATATGCTGTTATCTAAGTTTACAGATGGTTCTTTTGAAATTGCTCCAGCTTTGTTTATGCTTCCCCAAACTCCATTTTCTTTTACTGCTGCAAAGCCGCAAGAGTTTTGTTCTGTTGCATCTTCATATTTATAATCAATTACTTTTGTACCTGATTTATCTACATAACCATATTTTCCATCTTTTTTGCTTAGGAATAAGTTATTTGCTGTTAATAAATCAGAAGATTTTTTCTCTTCGAACTTAAAGTTATAATATTTATATTCATTATCTACATAGGCTTTTATATATCCTTTTTCTATATTTACTTCTGATATTATTCCACTTATTTTTTGTCCTAAATTGCTATCTAGAATAACCGTTTCTGTTTCTGTTTTATCTGCTTGTATTATATTTGCACTTTCTATATATGTCATATTTAAATATTCAAATGGTTTTATTTCTTCATTTTCTATATTTATTATTCCATATTTTCCATCTTTTTTAGCTATATAGTAAATTGAAAATGCATATTTCAAGTCTTCATATTGTGGTGCTATTACTTCTTCTTTATTTAAATTTACAACTCCATATTTTCCTGCTTTTACTATTACAAAACTATCTGATTTTGCTTGAATTATATCATCATATCCGCCATCTATAACTATACTTCCAGTTCCTATATCTATTGCTTTCCAAACTCCAGCCTCTTTTACTGCAAATATGTTAGAACTATTTAAATATTTTACCATTTCATATTTTGGCTCTATAACAACTACTCCACTGGTATTAATTAATCCATATTGATCATTTTCATTTACAATTATATATTCGTTCTTATATCCTTCTTTTAATGTAAATATATTTTTGTATTGTACTGGTACTATTGTTTGTCCTTTTTCATTTACTATTCCGATATTTCCTGCTTTTTTTACTACTATATTGCTTTTTACTCCATTTAAGGCTGTTATTTCATCATAATCACAAGGTACAACTTCCTTGCCTTCAAAATCTATTAATCCATATTTTCCATTTTTGCAAACTCTTAATACATTATCTTCATACCAAATATTCTGTTTTGAGTCATAATTATCTAATGCTTCTATTTTATCGTATCCTGTTAAAATTTCTTCATTTTTATCATTTATCGCTTTTGTTTTATATGTTCCATCAGCTTCATTTATATCATATGTACATATAAATATTGGTTTTGAATTATTTGGTATAGATATCATTTCATTGTAGCTTGGTTCTATTATACTGTTTCCTTCGTTATCTATAACTCCAAATTTTCCATTTTCATATGATACATAATATGAATATTTTTTTACTTCTATTTTCTTTTTTCCTGTTTTTACTATGTTTACAATAGAAATTATTATCATTATAATAACAGCAATAGCTACAATTACTCCTATAACCTTTTTATAGTTCAGCTTTGGCTCGCTATCATATCTTCTACCTCTATTACTCATTTATTTTTCCTCCTTCAAAATTTACAAAGTAAATTTTGCTTTATATATTAAGAAAGTCATACAACTTTCCTAATGTATAAAATTACATTGCACAGAAAATTTACTGAAAATTGAAATTTTTCAGATTTGTTTTTACTATATCATAATTTGCGTATTTTTCCAATAGTTTTCATATAGTTTTTTAGCTGTTTCAGGGCTATCTTCTCCTTCTTTATTCTTTACTGGTGCAAAGTCCTCTTCTCTTTTTCCTCTTAGAATAGAAATATTATCAAATAGCTTAAAGCTATCAAATATAAATTGTTCAAACTTATATGCATTTGGCTCTTCAGGTTCTATTAGATTACCATTTTTATCTAAATAATTCGATTTTTTAAAGGCTATATGGTAACTTAATTCTTTTGTGCTTGCTTTTTTTATAGCTTCAATATTAAAAAGATTGCACATTATATGAGATTCTCCAAAGACTAATTCACCATCTTCATCTACAATTCCAGCTATGTCTTTTGGTAATTCTGTATATTCTATAACTTTTATTTTATTATTTTGCTTACATAGAACTCCTACTTTTTCCTCTGGGCTTCTTTTTAATACTGTTCTAGTTCCTATTTTATTTCCACTACTTGCAGTAATTCCTAGGAGCATAACATCTACACATTTTAGTAATATATTATCAACAGATCCTATAAAAACCCACTCAATTCCTTTATTTTCCATATCTTTTATAGCACCTTTTTTTAACATAGAATTGAATATGCCTCCATTGCCATTAGAAGCTTCTTTTATAAGTTTATCTTCTCCTATTAACAGTTTTCCCTCTTCATTTAGCAATGGTAATTCGCCTTGTTCAAAAATAAACACATAATCTTCTGGATATCCAAAATATTTTTTCTCTTTTAAAAAGTTTACAGTTTGTTCATTATTAGCTTTGCTTGTCATTATGTACCATGGTATGGTTACATTGTATTTATCATTCGCACGTTTTAAAGTATCTACTATAATTTCAAATAAATATTTTCCTCCATCCTCGAATTCTATTTTGTACATTCCCTTTGGTCCATCACAACCGAAGTCTAGTTCCTTGTCCCCCTGCCATTGTGCTAACTGCAAATTTATTACTTTTAATAATATCTATTCCTATTTTTTCGTATTCTTCTAATGTTTCTTTTGCTAGTTTTCTTGGATTAATCCCTGCAATTGGTTCTAATTCTTCTAAATCGACATATAAACTTTCAAAAGTTTTATTATATAATTCCTTAAGTTCATCAAAATCTATATTTAAGACCTGTTTTACTAACTCATTGTTTATACTTCCATCTGGAGATTTTAAAAATTCTATTATATGTTTTTGGTTATATTTATTTAGTATTTTTTTTGCTTTATCATATTCACCTATCATATTACTTCTCCTTGCAAATAGTAATTTCCTTATATAATATATCATTATTTTTTGCTTTTGTCTACTCTCTTAAACGAATGAAGAAACGAATGGGGACAGCCCCCTTTTGTTCCTTCATTCTTCTAAGCATTAACAAGTATATCCATTTTTTTGTTATATATTTTTTATTTTTTAGTATATATTAATATGAGGTGTGTCCTAATGCATAAAGTAAAATTTGTAATATTTAAAATAAAAAAACTATTTTTTCCATTTTGTATATGCTTATTTACTATACTGTTACTCGTTTTTTCTAAAACCAACTTATCTTCTGCTAAGTCTGGTCTTTCTTTATGGGCAAATTCTGTAGTTCCCTCTCTTTTGCCATTTTTTATTGCTACGGAACTTCTTAGTTATACAAATGTAGTTTCATATTTGGGCAAATTATTAAATAAATTTATGAGACCTATTTTCAATGTGCCTGGAGAAGGTTCTTTCCCTTTTATAATGGGTATAATTAGTGGATATCCTGTCGGTGCCAAAATAGTAGCTGATTTAAAAAGACAAAATCTATGTTCTAGTATAGAAGCCGAAAGACTTATTGCTTTTACAAACAATTCTGGCCCATTGTTCATTGTTGGTACAGTCGGAATTGGGCTTTTTAAAGATAGTAAAACTGGAGTTTTGTTGCTTATAACGCATATTCTTGCATGTATTACTGTAGGATTTTTATTTAGATGGTGGAAATGGAGCAAAAGAAATTCTTTTTCAAATATTTCTAATAACATGCTTCCTTCTAAAATATGTTTATCTAACTTAGGTGAAGTTTTAGCTATTTCTATTATGAATGCAATTAACACAATATTTCTTATTGGTGGATTTGTTGTACTTTTTTCTGTTATTATCTCTATTTTAAATAGTAGTGGTTCATTAGATTTAATTGCTAATTTTCTTTCACCAATTTTAAACGCTTTTGGTCTTTCATCTAAATATATAAAAGGAATTTTAACTGGACTAATAGAACTTACAAATGGTGTTTGCTCTATTGCATTAATTTATACTAAAAATATATCTTTAAATATTATTATTTGTGCATTTTTACTCGGATTCGGTGGAATTTCTGTAGCATTACAGGTTCTTAGCATAACTTCTAAAAATGGAATTTCTATAAAACCTTATTTAATAGGGAAATTTTTACAAGGGTGTTTTGCTGCATTTTATACATATTTGTTTTTAAAAAATATTATTTTCTTCAATTTAGATTTATAAATATAATCACAATTTTTCTTTCTTTACTTTTTTTAGAAATATTGGTATAATTGTTTATAGATATGGATTTTAGGGGGACTAATGTATGGAAAATGCTAAAGAAGCAAAAGCAGAAAGAGAAGAATTAAAAAAATTAGAAGATCAAGCATATTTTGAACTTTGCCAAATCATCGCAGAAGCAATGCAGCTCCAAGATATTGAACTCTTAGATTACAGAATCTCTTCTTGGAAAAATAGATACAAAAAACTATTAGATGGTTTAGCTAGTCCTGAGTTTAAGAAGAAAATAGAGTATCTTCTTAATGAATATTACTCTTCAGTTACTCAATACATTTACTCTCAAATTAAGTTTAAAGAAAATAAAAAAATAGAAAATCAAAGCAAAGCTTTAATAAAACTTTATAGAATTATAAAAGAGACTAATGACCTTGAAACTTTAAAATCTAAAGTAAAAGATTGGGAAAAGAAATATCCAAGATCTTCATTTTTACGTATGTATCAAAGAAAAATAGATTCATATACACGAACAAAAAACTTAGAAGCAAATGCTTTTAATCAAGATGAAGCTTTTTCTGATCTTGTTGATATTACAAAGCATAATAATACTTTTGAAGAATTTATAAAAGAACGTGAAGAATGGGAAAAGAAATATTCTATACACGATAAATTTGAATTAGATGATTTTATTAAACATCAGTCCGAAGTCAAAAGGTATTCTTCTAATGAATACTTACAATCCATTTCCAGAGAGGAGCTTAATCCAGAAGAACTTAGTAATTCTAGTGAAGATGTATCAACTGTTCAAGAAAACTCCTATTCAGATTTATCTAAACAGGCGTCCGCATATTCTTCCCTTTTATCTATTTCAACAAAAACAAATAATGTAAATGAAATGTTCAAATGGATATATAAAAACAATTCTATTAAGTTTAATGATAAATATTCAGAACTTATACTTAATGCTACATACTTAGATTATTCACCAACTTACCTAAATAAATTAAAAACACCAGACTTAAACATAAACAATTCATCTCTTTCATATAAAGAGTTTAAAGAAATGGATGATATTAAAAGATATGCAATAATTAGTTATTTTAATTTATTGCTTCCTCCTGATAAAGCAATTCCTAATGTATTTTTTAATTCTTGTATAAATACAGTCTATTTAAAAGCCGAAAAAGCTAGATTTGCTAACTCTTCGCTAACTGAATTAAATCAAGAAAATTTAAAAAATGGTATAGAGATAAAATTATCTGGGACAGATGCAGATCAAGAACTTGACTTACCTGAGTTAAAAAAGCAAGACATTCCAAATACTGACGTTAAAGAAGTTCCAAACAGTATAGCTGAGGAAAAGCAAAATGAAAATGCTGACTCTGCAAAAAAATTGCAAGAAGATTTGCCTATAAATCCAGATAAGCATATTAAGAAAGAGGAGTCAAAAAAAGATGATGAAATGGCTATAACTTCCTCTGTTTTAATTAATTTGGCTACAAAGTCTAATAATAAAATTGAAGCAGAAACAGAATCAAAAGATAAAGAAATGGAACCTTCTACTATTCAAGATGCTCAAAAGGAACCAAATATTTCAAAAGAATATAATGCAACAGCAATAGATTTGGAAATTGAAGGAGAACCTAGTAAAGTTCTGGCAGAAAAGCCTATTGAAGAACCTAGAATCGATGTTTTCTTAGATAATTCTTTTGAAAAGCCTATAGTGGAAGAAACTGAAAATGTTAAATCAGAACCTTTACAGCAAGAACAAATTGTTGTTTTTTCTCCATTATTATTTTCTGCAATAAATTATAAAGCAAAACAAGCCGAAGCAGTAAAGAAAATAGATGAACATGTAAACGAGTATGTGTTATTAAGTTCTAAAACATTTTCTGATAATATTCAAACAAAGCAAAAAACAGATTGGGAATAAGAAAGTGCAAAATACATGCCACTCGTTTTGCTCGGGCAAAACTAAGGAAGCCTAACCTTGTTGTATACGCAAAAATCTTCGTTTTTTTCTATACAATAAGAATAGTATATAAAAAGTCAAAAGAGGTAAAGCCAACCTCTTTTGACTTTTTAATGTTCATATATATTTCCTATATCTGTTCTGTAATCTAATTTTTCATCCATATTTCCCTTTATCGAATTATAAACTTTTTCTCTTGCTACTTGAAGAGTTTTTGCTGAAGTTGTTAATCCAAATAATCTAGAATTACTAACTGATGAATATTTATTACCATCTAAGTGTTTAGTATTTGCAAAGTATATTTTTACTCCTTGTTTTTCTATTTCTTCTCTATTTATTGTAAATATCAAAGGCTCTTTTCTATTTTCTACTGCATATTCTTTTGTAACTATATACAATGTGAATGTACATTCTTTTTTAAATTTACAATTTTCTGTACTTAATGTTTTATTAAATATATTTTGCATCACTTCTGTAAATGGTGTTTCTAGTGAATTTAAAACATTTAGAGCCTCTGGATCACCAAATCTAGAATTAAATTCTATAAACTTGATTCCATTTTTTGTTTTGAAAAAACCACCATATATAACACCATTAAACTCTAGGTTGTCTTTATTTATATATTTTAAAGTTTCTTTTATTAGTTTACTACATTTATCTATATCTTTTTGTTCTAAAAATGGTAACATTCCATCTTTAAAACTTAGACATCCCATTCCTCCAGTTCCAGGTCCTTTATCTTTATCAAATCTATATGGATAATCAAATGTTGTTGGAGTAACTACTATGTTTTCTCCATCTGTCAATGCCATTATAGTAAATTCTCGTCCTTCTATTTTGTCTTGAATAATTACATTTCCGCTTATTTCTAAACAGCTTTTTGCATACTCAAATCCTTCTTTTTTTCCTTTAAAATGTATTCCTCCAACCTTTACTCCTTTTCCTCCTGTAAGTCCTTCTGGTTTTACAACAAAGCTATCGTCATTGTATGTATCTATTATATTTTTTAATTCTTCTATGCTTGTTATATTATAATTTTTTATTATCATTTCTGGAGCTAATTTTTCCACTATACTTAGTGCGTAAGTTTTGCTCCATTCTATTTTTGCGCCTTTTGATGTTGGTCCAAATGTTTTTAGTCCTAGGTCTTTTGCAATATCTATTAACCCATCTTGTAGCAAATTATCACTACTTATTAAACATACTTCAATATTATTTTCTTTTATGAAATTTGCAACTGTTTCCTTATTAAATGGATCCCCTATGATGTATTTTCCTCCTGATTTTTTTACCATTTCTATGATACTTGGGTTTTCATAAGAACATACTGTGTACAAGCTATAACCTTTACTAATATATTCTGCCAACACTGCTTCTCTACCACCATTTCCTAGCAATAAACATTTTTCCATTTCCGAACTTACCTCCTATTTATAACAATTTCTACAATGTCTTCGGGTTGCCGAGGGCGGCGCCCCCCTACAGCATTTGCAACAAATTTGTTTTTGGGCGTATGCAATACGCCCCTACGGATCCAACTTCCCATCTCACACTTCAATTAAACAAACTACAATTTATCTGACTATTTTCTATATTTTATCAGCATTAATTATTTTTTTCAATATTTGCATTAAAAGCTATTGACTTTTTTAATTTCAGATTTTATAATAAACGTATGTTTGGTGAACAAAGTTTTTGTTTGCTTCTATAAGGGGGAATTTATTTATGGGCATATTAAAATTTAAAGATAACTCTAAGTCTACTTCATATTTAACAGTTAGCGTTTTAGGTAGAGCTTTAAAATTAAACATTAAATATATAAACACTTCTAAGATAGAATTAAACAAAAATGATTATGAAATAAATTTGTATTTACCAAAACAATATAAAAATAACAAAAATATTGACATTATAAATTTATCAATTCAAAAATTATATAATACTATTGCTGAAACCGAAATTGAATATGCCATGGAAGTTGCAAGACACATATTAAAATTTGCTCCAGAGGATTATAAAATTCAAAGAATTAATGATTCTTTTTATAAATGCATCAAAAATAAAATTATAATAAATCCTGACATAGTCAAATTTAATAGAGAAATAATTAATACCACTATAATTCAGGCTTTTTGCCGATTAAAATATAGACCCAACTCTACCGCTTATAAAAGGACTTTAGCAAATGCTCTTAATTCATATGATATATTTAAATCTAATAAATTCAAAGAAAAGGCTTTAAGGGTTTCTTAAAGTCTTTTTTTGTTGAATAGAAAAAGTCAAAAATTTTCTTATTCTACAAAAATGCTATAATCGCTATTCCTTTGAGATTTTCTCATTTCATTCGGGAACTTAAATCTGCAAGAAGAAAAGTGTAACAAAGTTGCTTTCTTGTAACACAAACGTAATATAAGTTTAATACTTTTGAAATATCCTTTTACTTTTTATTATTATATAATATTTGTGTACTAAAGATTTAAAAGGAGTAAAAGGATTTTGAGTATTCATTCTAGATTAAAAAAAGAAGGTATTCAAATTATTGAAAAATTAGATACCGAAAAAGTAAATAAAATATCAATAAATGTCGCAAGTAAATTATGCCTTGCTTTTCCTGAACATAGTTTGAAAAGAAACGAATTATTTGAAGCCGTTTCAGGTCTTTCTATGTATATTGCTAAAATGCCTCAAGATTCTTCTGGCGCTAAATATTTTTACAAAGACAATTCAATTTATTTCAATGAAATATTCGATATAGAAGAAATGAGTAAGTTAGCAGTTCATGAATGTATACATTTTATACAAAATTCAAACAATTATAATAATAAAAGTAGAATGGGGTTATATGATTCATTTTCAAATTCTGGACTTGGCTTAAATGAAGCTGCTGTTCAATTAATGGCTTCAGAAGCAAATTTTATAGAACAAACAACTGAAACTTATTTTGGAGTATATATTAATACTATTAGCCCTGACTATTATCCATTAGAATGTTCTTTAGTAAATGAACTTGCTTACTTTACTGGTACTTATCCATTATATCATAGCACTTTATATAGTAATGATGTATTTAAAAATACATTTATTCTAAAGTCAGATAAAAAGTCCTATAATACTATAGTCAAAAACATAGATAAACTACTATCTCTTGAAAACGACTTAAATTACTTAATTCAAGAGTTACAATATGCTGATAAAGTTAATTCAATAAAACTTTTAAATAATCTTATAAATAAAAACAAACACGAAATAATGACTTTATTTTTCAGAACGCAAAATTTGATTATTGAAAAATGTTTTAAAGGTGAATTTAATAATATAAGAAATTTAGATGATATAAATGCTTTTAATCAGAAACTTTATAATTTTAAAAATATTATAGGTTATTCTGATGACTATACTTTTTATAACGAATTTTATCGTAAAATGATGAACTTAGTTCAAGAAAAAAGAAGCTATATTGAAAAATATGGTGAAATAAATTTATTTGAAAATATAAATAAAAGCCTTATGCTTGTTGATAATACTAAATTTGCATTTTCTTTTATTAAAACATTTATTTCGAAATGCAAAAAATTATTTGGTTTAAATAGATCTAGAGAAAATATTAATGATTTATATTAATCATTGTGCAAATTGAATCTTGTTAAATTTTTTTATTTGTTTAAAGATAACATTATTAATCTAATACAAATTAAAATATTTTTCCGGGCAGACACAGGGCCTGCCCCTACGAATCTCACTTTCCACATCGTATCGCACACATCAATTATAATTTATTTTTTTTAAATTATTCCAAAAATCTATTTTTTTTGTTTCATCTCTTAATAATGCTGCTGGATGAAATGTTGGTAAATATTTTATTCCGTCTTTTTCAAACCATTTTCCTCTGCTTGCTGTTATTCCGTATTCTTTTCCTAATATATTTTTTAATGCTACACTTCCTAATAATACAATCATTTCTGGCTTTACTAAGTTGACTTGACTCTCTAGATATTCTTTGCACGCATCTGCTTCTTCATATTCTGGATTTCTATTGTTTGGAGGTCTACATTTTACAATGTTAGCTATGTAAACTTCTTCTCTTTTTATTCCTATACCTTCAAAAGCTTTGTCCATTAATTTACCTGCTTTTCCTACAAATGGGATCCCTCGCAAATCTTCATCTGCTCCTGGTCCTTCTCCTATAAACATTATTTTTGCGTTTCTATTTCCTGTCCCTATTACTACATTATGCCTATTTGTACAAAGCTTACATTTATTGCAATTTTTACATGCTACTTCTAATTCTTCCCATGTTTGATACATATTTTGTTCCTTTCTATTTAATACAAATTAATGCTGTGTTTCTTCCCGCTTCTTTTCCTTCTTTTCTGTATGAATGTATTATATTGCTATTACAATATGTACAAATTCCACTATCTACTATGTTTTCTTCTAATATTCCTTCTCCTTTTAAAAGTTCTTTATTTATTTCTACTGTGTCTATAAAATAACTATTTGTATTTTTATTAAACTCTATTATTTTATCTATATTCTTCATATACTTAAATGTATTATAAAATATATCTTTTACATCTTTTTGTACCTCAAAATGACATTTTCTAATTGTTGGCCCTATTACGCAAATAATATCTTTTGGATCAGAATTGAACTCTTTTTTCATTTTAATTATTGCGTATTTTGCTATTTTTTTAACTGTTCCTTGCCAGCCAGAGTGAATATTTCCAATTATATTTTTTTGCTTATCATATAAATAAATTGGTGTACAATCTGCAAATGTTAAAGAAAGTATTTTATTATTTTCTCTTGTTATTAATCCATCTACATCTTGCAATTTTTCCGGAAATATGCCTACTTCGTTAGTTATTTTTTTCACATTGTTGGTGTGAGTTTGGTATGGTCTTACTATATTGCTACTATCTAGTTTTAATAAGTTACATATATCTTTATAGTTTTTGTCTGCTATACTTTTCGTTGTTCTATAAGTATCGTTACTTCCCACATCTGTTGGCTTTAAAGTAAAACAATGTTTAATATTTTTATATTTTAATAGTTTCTTAAACTGCATATATTTTATATTTTCGTTTTTTATTATAACTGTTTCTTTGTTAAATAAGTTTTGGTTATTTAATATTTCCGAAAATTCTTCTGCTTCTTTTTCTAGATTTGTTTTATCATTTGTTAAAATATAATTTGAATTTTCTATATATATATATTCTGCAAGTTGACTTTTCAACCTTTGTTTAGCTGTTTTTTCATCAATACTATCTCTTTTGCATATTCTTTTTATTTTTGTACTTTCACTTGCTATTACAGAAACAACTATATCGCATATTTCATTTAATTTTGTTTCTATTAAGAGTGGAGCATCTATTATTGTTAGTCTCTGTTCTTCTTTTATTGCCTCTTCTTGAATTTTCCTTGCAATATGCATACTTGTAAGTTTATTTAATTCTTTTCTTCTTTGGGTATTATTAAAAATTATCTGCGCTAGTTTTGGCCTATTTATTTCTTTATTCTCTAATAATATTTCTTTTCCAAACTGCTTTACTATATCTTTATAATATTGTTCTCCACATTTTGATAGTTCCTTTACAATCTGATCTGCATTTATCAACTTTGCATTTGTTTTAGCACATAATTTTTGACTAAATAAAGTCTTGCCGTGACCCAGAATTCCCTGTAATTCCTATTATCATATTCTTTCCCTTTTATTTTAATATTTTAATTAATTTTATAATTATGAAGTAAAAGTATTACTCTTCTCACCTCACATATCACATTTTAATAATTCTGCAACTGCTTTTGGTACAAATCTATCTATTTTCTTATTGTGTTTATACAATTCCATTACTATACTCGAAGATAAATATCCTAAATCTCCTGCTCTAAAATAGCACGTATCCATTCCTGCTAGTTTTTCATTTATTTCAGATATATTCTCTTCATATTCATAGTCTGTGCCATTTCTTAATCCTCTTATTAATATATCGCTATTCATTTCTTTTGCTTTTTCCACTGTTAACCCTTCATAAAGAACAACCTCTACATTATTTAATCCTACTTCTTTTATTGTTTCTTCTATTGCTATTTTCATTTTATTTTTATCTATACGTTCTGACTTGTCTGTGTTATATCCTATTCCAACAATTACTTTATCAAAGCATTTTGCTGCTTTTTTTACTATTTGCAAGTGCCCATTTGTGAATGGATCAAATGAACCTGCATAAAATCCTACCATTCCCATTTTTTGTTCCTCCTTTTAATATGATATTTATAAAGTTAGTCTTTTAATGTTTCCAATATTTCTTCTTTTGACTTATTGTTTATAAATGCATAATGATTTACTTTAGGATCAAACCTACAAATTGTTTTATATTCACAATACTTACATGCATCTATTTTTGTTTTTCTATTATACGCAGGTTTTATATCTATATTTCCACTTAAAATTTCTTTTGCAATTTCTTTTATTATTTTTTCTGCTGTTTTTTGCAATTTTGTAAATTCTTCTTTTGTAAGAACATTTGACCAAGAATTGCTTATATTTCCGTTTTTATCTAAATAAACAGGTATTAAATTAGATGCTCCCTTTTCTAAGTTCTTGTCCATTTTCTTTATTACATTTATATCTGCTAAAATCATTCCATTCATTTTGAATTTCTTTTTTAGTTCTTCTTTTATTTGCTCTTCACTTTTATTTCTATCTGTTTTTATTATAGGGTCTATCATTTTAAAGTATAGCATTCCTGCTGGTAAAGCATTTTCTTTTTCTGATACTACACTATCTAAATATGTTATTAATTGTATTTGTGTACCGAAAACTAATTCATTTAAGTCTATATTTTTATCAGATGATTTATAATCTATTATTCTTATATATTGGGCTTTATCTGCTTTTGCTACATCTAGTCTATCTATTTTTCCTATAATTTCAACATTGTCTATTTTCTTTTTGAACTCTATCTCATTTCCTAAAATTTCAAAGTCACTGTTTTGTATTTGTAATACTATGTATTTTATTGATTGAATTACTACTTTTTTTAATCTATTAGTTAACACTATAAATTTAGGATTACTTGTAAATATGTAATTTTTGTTTAATTCTAGTTTACTATTTATTATTTCTTCTACTGTTTTTTCTATTTCTTCTTGTGTTATTTCTTTTACATTATCTATAGTTTCAAAGAAAGTGTCAATTATATCATGCATAAATGTTCCTGTGTCTATTGATTTTATTTTTAATTCTTCTTTTTCTTTTAGCTTCAAACCATATTTTAAGTGAAAGGAAAATGGACATTTTCTATATTGTTCTAGTCTAGATATACTTGTTTTTAAATTTTCTCCATATAGCCTTTTTATATTTTTTTCTGATATTTTTTCTGCAGTCTTTTTTGAATCAAAGCCTTTTATTATATTTGATAATTTTTTCTTCCATTGCTCATTATTTATATACCAGTTGTATACATCTTTCCAAATATATTCTACTTCTTCATTATTTCTTAATTTTCTTATATTTAAAAGCAGTTCTTTAAAAGTAGCAGCTACAGTAGTTATGTTAGAATTTTCTTGCAATACCTCACTTTTTTCTTTTAATTTTGGAAATATTTTTTTTATTTTTGTAATTATGGTAGATGGCCTTTTAGCTTTTCCTTCTTTATCTGTTGAAATATATGATAAATAAATATCATTTTCCGCTGTTGTGAATGCTTTGTATATGTTATATCGCTCATCATAAAGGTTATCTAAACTTCCTTTTGCAAGTTCTATTCCGTTCTTTTTTAAAGCATCTCTATCTTCATCATTTAAGAAGCCTTCATCACTGCTTTGAGATGGAAACACTCCATCATTTATTCCTAATATAAATAATGTATTTATTTTATGACTTCTGGATCTTTCTATATCTCCTATTGTTACTTGGTCTATTACTTCTGGAATTTCTCCAAATGAACTAACTTCTAGTCCAGCTTTTAGTATTTCTCTATATTCCTCAAATTTAAAACTTTTATCACCAAAAACTAAATTTATTTCATCTAAAATATTTATTAATATATTCCAACTAGAAATATATTCATTAGCATATTTTATTTCTTTATTACTTTCTAGCTTTTTTAGCTTTTCTTCTAATTTGTTTCTTATTTCATTTTTTTCCAAAAATTCATATAATGCTTTTGTTATTTCTTTTGCTGTCTTTTTGTTTTTTAAGGTTTCATTAAATTCTATTAACGGCTTTACTATTGCTTTTCTTAAATTATTTAATTTTTCTACATCCTTATTTAAAACATCATATGTCCAATCTTCTTTATACCATTTGTTGCCTCTTATTCCCCATTTTCTACAATAATTTTCTAGCTTATATAGGTCTTGTTTTTCAATACCTGTAAATCCTGTTTTTATATAACTCCATACTGCATCTGATGACCAATTTTTTGAGTATACTTCAAACATTGATAATACATATTTTACTAAAATATTATCGCTTAATGCTTTTTTATTATCTATAAATACTGGTATATTGTATTTTGGAAATACTGCTGTAATTGCACTTATATAGTCTTCTATATTTTTTGTTATTATTCCTATTTCCTCATACCTTAAATTTTTTTCTCTTACTAAATCCAAAATTGTTTTAGCTGTTTCTTCTATTTCTGTATAAGGATTATTGCAAATTTTTAAATTTATATGGCTTACTTCATCTTTATACTCTTCATTTCTTATTGCATATATATTTTTTTCTAATACCTGTAATTCCTTATTTTTAAATCTATGTAATTCTTTTAACTCTATTGCTTTTTCTATATTTATATTAGCGTTTTCAGCGTGTTCTACAAGCTTTCTAATAACTTGCTTATTAGGAAAAAACAAATCACTTTCTGGCTTTTTTTCTTCCACTCCATCTGCACATATGCTAATTGAAACTTGTTTTGCTTTTTTTAATATTTCTTCTATTATTAAATATTCTTGTTCTGTAAATCCTGAAAACTCATCTATATATACTAAATTATTATCAAACATTTTACTGTCTTTTAGTTGTTTTGCTAAAATTGTAAGCGTATCTTCTTCGTCTATATAGTTATCTTTAATTGTTTCTTCATATGAACTATATATTGTACCAATGTCTTCTAGTTTTAGTTTTAATAGTTGATTCTCTACATTCTCTGATTGGTTTTGTATTTTTTCTACACTTACATTATGTTTTTTTAATTCTGTTATCGTTCTTAGGCTTAAATCTATTTCATTTGTTTTACCTAAAAAGTTTAGCTTAGCTTTATTTTTATCTGTAATGTATTTTACAAGCATAGATTTTCCTACTTTTGTAAGCTGTGTTCTTGTGTTTTCTCCAACTTCTAAGCTTATTCTATGTGCTAATCTTTTGAAACTGATAACCTCAGCATTTATTGTACTACCTACTTTTATGGTGTCTAAAAGCCTTTTTTCTGTTGCATATGAAAACTGTTCTGGCACTATTATATATATTTTCTTTACCAAATTGTTTGACAACTTGTCTTTAATTTCATTTAAACAGAATTCAGTTTTTCCTGTTCCTGCTCTACCATAAATTAATCTTAAGCTCATTAATCTAAGCTCCCCTTCTCCAGTAAAATAAATATTGTTGTGCTATTCCTGCTAAATTTCCATATTTTTTTCTTGCTAAATTCTCTATTTCTCTTTTGTTTATTTTTGTTTCATCTTCATTTTTTATATATAATTCATTCATAACTCTTCTTACCCAGACATCTATTGGGAATACTTCCAACTTTTTTAAAGTTGAGAACAGCATTACGCAATCAGCAACTTTAGGCCCTACTCCTGGAAATTGTAGTAATTCTTCTCTTAATTTATTTATATCTTTTTCTTCTCCTAATTCTTTTAATTTATTAGGATTATCATTTACTATTTTTGTTGTTTCATATACTCTTACATCTCTAAATCCAAGTCCAAGTTCTCTTAAATTTTTTATACTAGCATTAGATAATTCTTTTGGTGTAGGAAATGTATAATATTCATTATTATTCCATACTATCTTTTTTCCATAGTTTTTAGAAAGTCTTTCTATTATTCCTTTTATTCTAGGAATGTTATTATTAGCTGATATTATAAAAGAGATAAGGGTTTCCCATAAGTCTTGATTCAATATTCTAATTCCTGTTCCATACTCGATACTAGTTCTTAAATAATTATCTATACCTGATAACTCAGTTTTTATTTTTTCATAGTCAGTATTTAAATCAAAATATTCTATACATTCATCTTTTATATTACCATTACATATTCCTTTAAAGATTATTTTATTATCTTCTTTTTTTACTTTTATAACATTTTGTTTAAATATTCCTACATAGCTTCCATCTTCTTGTTTATTCCATCTAAAGCATTGCCCGCATTCAAAAATATGCTCTGGTTCAAAAGATTTGCAATTTTCTAAAATATATTCTTGTTCCATAAAAGCTCCTAACAAATTGTAATTTGTATGAATAATTCACACAAATTACAATTTATTTTTTATACCAATAGTATTATACCATATTTAGCTTATTTCTGTATATATCTAATTGACTTTTCGCTTTAAATATATTATCATATTTATATATTTAACTAGAAGGGATGGTTGCATGAATTATAAATGTGATATTTGTGGATTCGTTTACGATGAAAACAAAGAAACAATTAAATTTGAAGATTTACCCGAAGATTGGTGTTGTCCAATTTGCGGAGCAAATAAAAATTCTTTTTCTGAGATAGAAAAAACTAAGTAAAAAATTATAATTTACTTAGTTTTTTTTATTTTATACTTTATTTTTACATTCTCCTGTTTCAAAGAATTCCTTTATATTTTCACATGTATCTAATGCTATTTTGTTTAAAGCTTCTTTTGTGAAGAATGCTTGGTGTGATGTTACTACTACGTTTGGCATAGTAAGTAATATTGAAAGTTCTTCATCTCTTATATATGAATTAGACATGTCATTTAAGAAAAACTCTTCTTCATCCTCGTATACATCAAGTCCAAGTCCCCCTATTTTTCCTTGTTCTAATCTTTTTATTAAACTTTTTGTATCTATTAATTTTCCTCTACTTGTATTTATTAAAACAACTCCATCTTTCATTTTATCTAATGATTCTTCATTTATCATTTTATAATTTTCATCTGTTAACGGGCAGTGAAGTGATATTATATCTGATTCTTTGTATAATGTATTTAAATCTACATATTCAAAATTCATTTCTTTTGCTGCTTTTTCATCTGGGAATTTATCATATGCTAATACTCTACATCCAAATCCATTCATAATATTTATAAATGCTTTTCCAATTTTACCAGATCCTATAACACCAACAGTTTTTCCATGTATATCAAAACCCAAAAGCCCATTTAATGTAAAATTATATTTTTTTGTTCTTTGGTATGCTTTATATATTTTTCTATCTATACTTAATAGTAATGCTACTGCATGTTCTGCAACTGCATAAGGAGAATATGCTGGTACTCTTACAACTGTTAACTTTTCGCCAATATTTTTTATATCTACATTATTAAATCCTGCACATCTTAATGCTATTAACTTTACTCCATCCTCTTCTAAAATTTTAATAGTTTTTTTATCTACTACATCATTTACAAATATACATACAGCATCAAAGCCTTTTGCCAGTGGCGCTGTTTCACTATTTAGCTTAGATTCTAAATAAGTTATTTCATATCCATATTTTTTATTATATTCATCAAACAAATTTTTATCATATTCTTTTGTATCAAAAAACGCTATTTTTATCATATTTATTCCTTCTTATTCTTTAATTTATATATTTTTCTAATGCTCTTGCAATTTGATCTGGGCAAGATGTTCCTTTATATCCACATGGAATTCCTTTTAACTTTTTTATTATATCTTTTATTTTCATTCCTTCTACCAATTTTGCAATTCCTACTGTATTTCCTGGGCATCCTCCAACTACTTTTACTGATTTTACAATATCGCCATCTATATCAAAAACCAATTCTCTTGAGCATACTCCCTCTGGTTTATACCTATATTCCATATTATCACCTCTATTTATTTTTATCTTTTTTTAATATTTTATTACAATTAAATTCTATTTTCAACCACTCTTTTTATTAAATACTTATTTTTTAAACTTATTTTAAGGTTCGATAATATATAATGTAATTATCCTCCATGATATATATTAAATATTATGAAAAAAACATAGCGTAAGTCTATCCCCTTTGACTTACGCTATGTTTTGCTTTTAATGAGTTTTAATTTTCTCACATTTCACAATCGTTAAGGTAATTATTAAAATCTTGTCTACTCTTAAATATAACTTCAAAGTAGACAAAATTCCCTTTTTCCCTTATTTCTGGAAAATCCGTTAAAGGAACAAAAGCTCCGTTATTTTTCATTGCGAGTTCTAACATTTCAACTATGCCACATTCAAGTACCCACTGACTATCTTCATCATTTAAAGCTACTCCTGTTACCCGAATTAATTTAAGCATTGAGTTTATTTGCATTTTCCAGCTGATTGCACCGATTCCCATAATAAAACTCCTTTCATTAGGTTATAAAAGAATTATATCATATTTTACATAATATTTCAATCACGTTTTACTTGATTGCTTTTTTAGCAAACTCATTATTCACTATTGTTTCATAAGGAGCCTTTGTTGTAAGTTCCCCTGCTTCTTGCATTACTGTTTGTAATTTATCAAATGCTTCTTCTTTTAATACTGGAGTTTCATTCCATGCATCTATATCTTTATATCTTTGTATTGAACTTTCTAGCATATTTAAATCTGTGTCTGGGAAAAAGTTTTGTATTTTTTCTGCAATTTCTTTTGCAGTATGTTCTTTAACCCATTTTTGACCTTTGTACACTGCATTTGTAAATCCTTGAATTATATCTTTGTTATTATTTATATAGCTCTTTTTCGCAAAGTATGCTGTATATGGTATTTCGCCTCCTGCTTCTCCAACTGATGCCACTATATATCCTTTTCCTTGTGCTTCTGTCATAGATGCTGTTGGTTCAAATAGTGTAACATAATCTGCTTTTCCCCCTGCGAATGCTCCTGCCATTAAGTCGAATTTAATACTGTCATCTAAAACTACATCTTTTGTTGTATCTAATCCATTTTGTTTTAATACATATTCAAATGTCATATATGGTACTCCACCTTTTCTACCAGGTATAATAGTAGAGCCCTTTAAATCTGACCATTTAAAGTCTTTATTTTCTTTTCTACTAACTAAGAAAGATCCATCTCTTTTAGTCATTTGTGCAAAAACTTGCATATAATCTTCTTTTCCTTCGTTATATACATAAATTGCAGCCTCTGGTCCGTGCAAATCCTATATCACTTTGACCTGCAAGCACCGCTGTCATTACTTTGTCTGCACCTTGCCCTGTAGTAATTTCTATATCTAAATTTTCTTCTTTAAAATACCCATTACTAATTGCAACATATTGTGGTGCATAGAAAACTGAACGTGTAACCTCGTTCAATCTTATTTTTGTCATTTCTGTACTTCCTTGGTTTTTATTTTTTAGCATAGAATATGCTAAAATCCCACCAACTACTAATAAAATTATAAGTACACCTATAATATATTTTTTCAAAACTTTTCTCCTTTCAATTGTTCTGTGCCAATGGTTGCCAATGGGGACGGAGAATTTTGGCACAACTACAACTTATTTTGTTTTTCTATTCTTTTGAATTTTGATTTTGTGCCAAAATTCCCCGTCCCCATTGGCACTAATCAATTCATCCAAATTTTTTTGTTTTTAAAATTATTTTTTCTAGTAGGACTACTGCCTCATACATAATTGCTGCGACAGCTGCAAGTATTACTACGCTTGCCATTACTAGGTCTAATTGGAATACTTGGCCTCCGTATACTATTAAATATCCGAAGTCCTGCTTTTGACACTAAAAATTCTCCTGATATTACTCCAACAAGAGAAAGACCTATATTTACTTTTAGTGAGTTTATGAATGTAGAGATATTTGCTGGTATTATTATTTTTGTTAATATTTGTAGTCTGTTTGCGTTAAATGTTTTTGCCATTTTTATTTTTTCGCTATCTGTATTTAAAAAACCATTTAAAATTTCTAATACTGTAACAATTAAAGAAATTGCCAATGCCATTACTATAATAGCTGAGGTGCCTGCTCCTACCCATATTATTATTACAGGTCCGGAGTGCTATTTTAGGTAAACTATTTAATACAACTAAAAATGGCTCTGATACTTTTGATAGAAATTTTGACCACCATAATATTATGGCAATTATTACTCCTAACATTGCACCAGATAAAAATCCAACTATTGTTTCATAACATGTTACTCCTAGATGTTTTAGCAATCCATTTTTAGATAAATTCATAAATGTTTTAAGCATTCTGCTTGGCTGGCTAGTTATAAAACTATCTATTATTCCTTTATTTGCTAACAATTCCCATAATGCTATAAAAGCAATAACAATTGTAATTTGAGTAAATAGTACTAGTATTTTTGTTGATTTAATCTTTTTTAAATACTTTTTTCTTTCTTCTGAATTATTTTTCTTTTGCATCAACATCCAGCTCCTTCCATAGGCTGTCAAAGTATTTACTAAATTTAGGACTTTTACGGCAATTCATTGGATCTCTTCCTTCCATTTCAAAATCTATTGTATCAATCTTTTTGACAGTTGCTGGTCTTTTGCTAAGTACTACTATTCTGTCTGACATACTAATTGCCTCTGATATATCATGTGTTACCATTACAGTTGTTATATTTTCATTTTTTAGAATGTTATATATATCCTTTGTTACCATTATTCTAGTTTGATAGTCTAATGCTGAAAAGGCTTCATCTAATAACAAAATTTCTGGTCTTATTGCAAGTGTCCTAATTAGTGCTACTCTTTGCCTCATTCCTCCTGACAATTGAGAAGGATATTTGTCTTTAAATTCATAAAGATTATATTTTTTTAGCAAGTCTTTTACATACTGTTCATTAGCTTCAGTTTTTCTTTTTGTTATTTCTAATCCAAAAACCACATTGTTATATATCGTCCTCCACTCAAGCAAACTATCTTTTTGAAGCATATACCCAATTTTGTTTGATACATTCTCTGTTTCTATATTATCAATATATATTTTTCCGCTTGATTTTTCTTCTAGTCCCGCAATTATTGAGAGTAATGTTGATTTTCCGGCATCCGACTTGGTCCAATTATGCTAACAAATTCGCCTTCATTTACATTAAAGTTTACATTCTTTAAAGCTTCTATTTCTCCATTTTTAGCTTGATATGTCTTGTTTATATTTTCTAATCTTAAAACCTCTTTCATGCTATTCCTCCTACTATATTAATAATATATTCCTATTTATGTAAATTGGTGCTCGTTGATTTTTTAATATATGACGAAAAACTAAAATTTGTTAGCTCTGGGTGAATTCAGGACAATTCCTAGAATTCCCCCACACACAAAATCCATTTTTATGTTGTATATTACATTTTTATATAATATAATTAATTCAGATTTATTTTTGGGAGGGAAAAATGGAGAAAAATATTGATGTAGCAATAATTATGGGAAGTGATTCTGATTTACCTATAATGAAAGATAGTGCCAAGTTTTTGGACAATATGGGAATTTCTTATGAGATGAAAATTTTGTCTGTTCATAGATGCCCAGATGAAGCAATTGATTACGCAAAAAATCTTAAAAATAGAGGTGTAAAAGCAATCATTGCTGGTGCTAGTGCTGCAGCACATTTACCTGGAATTTTTGCAGCGGTAAATATATGCCCAGTAATTGGTGTTCCTATTCATTCTAAAGCTTTAGGTGGTGTTGATTCACTTTATTCAATTGTGCAAATGCCTTCTGGCATTCCTGTTGCAACAGTTGCAATAAATGGCGCAAAAAATGCAGCTATTTTAGCAACTCAAATAATAGGCGTTTCAAATGAAGATATACGTAATAAATTAGCTGATTTTAAAGCTGGATTAAAAGATGCTGTTATGGAAAAGGATGCAAAATTACAAGATGTAGGTTATGAGAATTATTAATTTAGAAAGGATTGTTATTTTATGAAAAAAATTAGTAGTGGTAAAGTTCGTGAAATATATGAAGTAGATGATAATAAACTTATGATGGTTGTTTCTGATAGAATTTCTGCATTTGATTTTATTATGCCAAACCCTGTTTTGGACAAAGGAAAAATTTTAAATAAATTATCTGAATTTTGGTTTGATTTTGTTTCTGATATTATACCAAATGATATAATTACTACAAATTATGAAGAGTTTCCAGAAGAATTTAGAAAAGAAGAATTTAAAGATAGAAGCATGCTAGTAAAAAAATTAAAAATGCTTCCAGTTGAATGTATTGTAAGAGGATATATTACAGGTTCTGGTTGGGCAGAATATCAAAAGGCTGGTACTGTTTGCAATATTAAACTGCCGGAAGGTTTACAGGAATGTCAAAAATTGGATGAACCCATTTTTACACCTTCTACAAAAGCTGAGCTTGGAGATCATGACGAAAATATTTCTTTTGAAAGATGCAAAGAAATTTTAGGTAATGAACTTGCTGAAAAAGTAAAAAATGCTACAATTAATATCTATAAAAAATGTGCTGATTATGCTCTTTCTAAGGGAATAATTATAGCAGACACAAAATTTGAATTTGGTTTAGATGAAAATGGTAATTTAGTCTTAGGAGATGAAGTCCTAACTCCTGATTCTAGTAGATTCTGGCCTCTTGATGATTATGAAGTAGGTAGAGGTCAAAAAAGTTTTGATAAGCAATACTTAAGAGACTGGCTATCAAATAATGGATATAGAAACAATCCTCCTGCCGAACTTCCAAAAGATGTTTTAGAGACTACAAGAAATAAATATATTGAAGCATATGAAAAAATAACAGGAAAAAAATTTTAAAAATAGAAGCGAAAGAAATGAGACAGACCCCTTTTGTTTGATTTTAAACAAAAGGGGTCTGTCCCATTTCTTCCACTTTTTTACACATTTATTTCTACTTTTTCTTCGCTTATTAAGTCTTTATATTTTTCTAGTACTGGATTTACACATTCTTCTATAAAATCTGTTACTTGATTTTTTGCTCTTCCACAAAGGTGATCTGGATTTAATATATGTAAAATTTCTTCTTTTGTTAATCCAAATGTTTCGTCTGCTGCTATTCTATCTACTAAGTCATTTGGTCTACCAAATTCTTTTACTTCTCTTCCAGCTTCCATTGAGTATACTCTTATTTTTTCATGTAATTCTTGTCTATCTCCACCTTTTAAAACTGCATTCATAAGTATTTCTTCTGTTCCCATAAATGGAAGTTCTTGCATCATATTTGTTTTTATTACGTTTTTATATACTACAATATTTGATGATATGTTTTCATAAAGAATTAATATTGCATCTGTTGCTAAAAAGCTCTCTGGTACGCATATTCTCTTATTTGCAGAGTCATCTAGTGTTCTTTCTAGCCATTGTGTTGCAGTTGTTATTTTCGCATCATTTGAAAGTACCATTACATGTCTTGAAAGTGAGTTTATTCTTTCACATCTCATTGGATTTCTTTTATATGCCATTGCTGATGATCCAATTTGTCCTTTTTCGAATGGTTCTTCTAATTCTTTTTCGTGTTGTAAAAGTCTCATGTCATTTGCAAATTTTGATGCACTTTCTGCTATTCCTGATAAGCAATTTAATACTATTGAATCTAATTTTCTTGTATATGTTTGTCCAGATACTGCATATACTTTGTCAAATCTCATTTTTTCTGCTATTTTTCTATCTATTTGTTTTACTTTTTCTTCATCTTTAAATAATTTCATAAAGCTTTCTTGTGTCCCTGTTGTTCCTTTGCAACCTAAAAGTTTCATTCTTGATTCTACAAATTCTAGTTCTTCTAAGTCTTCTAGCAAATCTTGCATCCAAAGTGTTGCTCTTTTACCAACTGTTGTTAGCTGTGCAGGTTGAAAATGTGTGTATCCTAAGCAAGTTGTTCCTTTATATTCATCTGCAAATTTTCTTAGGTTATTTATTACATTAACTAATTTTGCTTTTATAATTTTTAAAGCTTCTCTCATTAAGATTACATCCGTATTATCTGTTACATAACAAGATGTTGCTCCTAAATGTATTATTGGCTTTGCTTTTGGACATTTTGTACCGAATTCATAAACATGTGCCATTACATCATGTCTACATTCTTTTTCTCTTTTTGCAACTACATCATAATCAATGTTATTTACATTTTCCTTCATCTCATTAATTTGCTCATCTGTTATATCAATTCCTAGTTCTTTTTCTGTTTCTGCAAGTGCAACCCAAAGTTTTCTCCATGTTGAATATTTAGAATCACTTGACCAAATTTTGTTCATCTCTTTACTTGGATATCTTCCAGCAAGCGGTGTTACATAGATTTCGTTATTCATAATATATCTCCTTTTCTTTTACATTATATATATTATTTTGTTATTACCAACACTGTTTCTAATTTTGAAAAATCTACTGCTGTTTCTACTATTGCATATCTGTCTGTAATATTTTTTGCTTCTATTATTTCTTTTATTTTTCCAATTAAAATTCCCTTAGGATAAATTCCACCTATACCCGAAGTTTCTATTGAGTCCTCTAATACTAAATCTGCATCAGTTGGAATATACATAAGTTTCAAAGTATTCGTACTTCCGCAAAATGCCTTTTACTATTACGCTATCTCTAGAAGTACTAATTGCTGAACTTACACTAGTTGCAGGATCAATTATAGGCTGCACTTTTGCAGTTTTATTTGTTACAGCTATCGTGTATCCTACTAATCCTTCTGTTGTAATTACAGGCATATTTACATCTATTCCATCATCTGTACCTACATTTATTATCATAGTATTGCTTAAATTACTTATGTCTTTATTTATTATATATCCTGGAACTGTTGTATATTCTGAATATTCTTGCTTCATATTGTTATAACTTCTTAAAGTTGCATTTTCTGCTTTTATTATTTCTAGTTCTCTTAGTTCTTCTTGTAATTTATTATTTTCTGCAATTAATTTCTCATTTTCACTTTTTAAATTGTCTATGTTTTCAAAAAAAGAATTATTTCCAGATATTTTATTTTTTAAATAAGTAAGTCCATTTTGAATTGGCATAACTAATTTATTAAAAAATCCTTCTGCCTTAGAGAACTTATTTACATTAACAGTTGTCATAAACACTAATATTATTAGTATTAAAACTGTAATAATTATACCTATTATTCCTACTTTTTTGTTTCTATACAATTGCTATCTAATCCTTTCTGTAAAAGTAATATCTTATCTACGTTTTCTTGCGTTAATTAATACAGTCTTTAGTCTTTCTAAATCCTCTAAAGTTTTTCCTGTTCCTTTTACAACACACTCCAAAGGATTTTCTGCTATATATACTGGCATTCCTGTTTTTTGACTAAGTAATTTATCTAAATTTCTAATTAAAGCTCCTCCTCCTGCAAGTACAATACCTTTTTCTACTATATCTGATGCGAGTTCTGGTGGTGTTTTTTCTAGTGTATTTTTAACTATTTCTACTATCTCATTTATTGAATCTTTCATGGCTTCTTGTATTTGGACTGATGTTACTATAACATTTCTTGGAAGTCCATTAGTTAAATCTCTTCCTCTAACTTCAATGCTTTTTTCTGTCATTAGTGGAAGTGCACATCCTACTTCCATTTTTATTTCTTCAGCAGTAGTATCTCCTATAGCTAGTCCCATTTCTTTTTTTATATAATCTATTATGTCTTGATCAAGTTCATCTCCTGCAATTCTTAAAGAATTACTTACTACAACTCCTCCTAATGAGATTACAGCTACTTCTGTTGTTCCTCCACCAATATCTACTATAATATTACCTGTTGGCTCTGCAACGTCTAAGTTTGCTCCAATTGCTGCTGCCATAGGTTCTTCTATTAGGTATACTTCTCTTGCTCCTGCACGAAGTACAGATTCCTCTACTGCTCTTTCTTCTACTTCTGTAATACCTGATGGAACTCCAACAACTACTCTTGGTCTTCCTGCATTATATCTTTGGCATACTTTTGAAACGATATTTTTAAGCATTAATTGTGTTGCCGTAAAATCTGCAATAACGCCATCCTTTAATGGTCTTACTGCTTTTATTGTTTCTGGAGTTTTTCCGAAGCATTTCTTTTGCTTCAAATCCTGTTGCTAAAATACTTCCATTTCTTCTATCTATTGCAACAACAGATGGTTCTTTTAAAACAACTCCTTTTCCTTTTAATGTTACTAAAGTGTTTGCTGTTCCCAAATCAATTCCTATGTCTTTTGATTTTAAACTAAATAATTTCATTATGTTTCACGTTTCCTTTCAAATAAAATACTCTCATATGTTCCATCTCCAATAACAACATGATCTAGCAATTCTATTCCCATTATGTCTGCGCACTCATAAATTCTGTCTGTTATTCTAAAATCCTCTTTACTAGGCTTTGGATCTCCGCTTGGATGATTATGAACAAGTATTATCTTTGGTGACTGCATTTTTACTGCTTCAGCCAAAACTTCTTTTGGTGCAATACTTGCAAAATTAGTACCTCCAAATGATACATCTATTATTCTTAATACTATATTTTTATTATTAAGAATAATAACTTTTGCAATTTCTCTTTTTTCATATCTTAATTCTTGCATCAATAATTCTGCTACATCTTTAGTACTTTTTATTTTTATATTTTTCCTATTTATTGGCTTTGATATTCTTTTTGTTAATTCTCCAATAGCTTTTAATTGAATTGCTTTTACTTTACCAATTCCATTTATTTTAGTAAATTCCTCTATTGATACGTCACACAAAAATCTTAAGTCTTCTTTGTCTATTGAATTATTCAACTGCAAAACTCTTTGTGCTATACTAATTGAATTTTCATTTTTTGTTCCAGATTTTATTATTATTGCCAAAAGTTCTGCATTAGATAACACATCTGGTCCATATAATTCTAATTTTTCGTATGGTCTTTCTGATATTGGGAGCTCCTTCATTTTTAATCGCATATTATCATCCTTTCAAAATAAAATCTTGCCCCCATCAAAATTTGCCAAAAGCAAATTTTGTATTTTTCATTTTTAATTTTTAATTTTTCACTTTTAATTAAAAATAACTCTAAATTATACTTTTCTATATATAAATATAGCAATTGCCATTCCGACAATACTAGCAATATTTATTTTAAACATCAACCCAAATGTTATCGAAATAACGCTTAAATCTAACTCTATAGGAGTAGCTAGCCCAAACTTTTCTCCATATGATAGCCACCATAACCAATCAACTTTTGAAGCCAATTCGCCAAGTAATCCTCCTATTACTAGTCCTGATAGCAAAAACACTAACAATATCCATATATTTTTTTCTTTTGTTGCCATATTAATTCCTCCTATTCAAATACTTTTATATTATATATTTTATTGCTTGTTTTTTCAAGTAATTTCAGGGATTTATTGGTTTTTGTTGTATAAATTGGAATTTGTATGAGTAAATTGCTTTCTAAAAAATTAAAATATTAAAAATGGAAAAAACGTTGCGAATGGATT
>CAKOVK010000004.1 GCA_934121925.1 uncultured Clostridia bacterium | reverse complement strand
GACAAAGAATGAGGCAGTTTAAATTTATAGCTCGTTTAACATAGAGCAAATAAAAAGTTAAGCAAATTACAATTTATCTGATATTTCTATTTTTAGTAAATCTCCATCTTTTAAATTGTATTTTTCTCTAAAGTTAATACTAGAAACAATTTCTATAACATCTTGTTTATAGTCTCCTGTGTCAGCTGTGTTTTTTTCTGATCTAACTATATATGCTTTTTGTTCTAGCAATGCACATTCTTGTACTTGTACATCGTATTTTCCGCCATATTCCTCGGCTTTTATTGTATATGTTGGTTTTAAGTCATATGGTTTATTCAATTTAATATTTAGTGTGCCTGGGTATAGTTTCATATTTGTTTTTTTGTAAAACACATCTTTCATCATATTTACAAATATTTTTGCTCTTCCCATTCCTGCTACAGCTTTTCCCTCTAATATCATATTTATCCTTCTTTCTTTTTCTATTATAGTTTAAAAAATGGATTTGTCAATTGCTTAAATATAGTCGCATTAAATATGATTAAGAAAAGATTAGAAATAATATGAAAATGTCAGATAATTGGATTTATCTGACATTTTCCTCTTTTTCTATCTTTTTACTAATTCTATCCAAAAAATCGCTTACTAAAGAAAGTTTTCTTTTAAATTTTTCAGAATTGAGTTTTTCAAAACTAAGTGATACAGCTCCAACATCCTTTTCGCTTCCAAAATGCTTCACAGCTAATTTTGCTTCATCATTTTTTGGTCTATACAAATCTTCTTTTAAATATGTTCTAGTTTCCAATCCCATAAGCCTAAATAGTTTAAAAATTGGTGTTTCTGTTTTTATATTGCCTCTAACTAATCCGTTTCTTAATAGGTTTGGATAAAAAGTTGGAGCATAGAAGATTGGTGAAATCATATAAATAGAAGAACATTTCTTTAGCTCTGCATCTCCCATTTCTCTATAATTATTAATTTTGTTTACTGCATCTATTAGATATTTTCCTATTTCAGCACTTGCTCTTATTTTTCCAAATTTTTTAAACATTTTATGAAAATCACCTGGTAAGTGCAATTGTACACAATCTCCTGATATTCCATATTCAAATAATTTGTTTACAGAAGAAATTTCTGAACTTTGATTTTTTTCTCTTTTCACCATATTCAAAAGCAACTTTTTTAGCTCTTCTTTACTATATTTTAATTTTTCTACTTCTTCTTCAGACTTCTCATCTAATTTTTTAATTAAATACTCGATTTCTTCTAAATTTTCTGGGTTTTCATGTTTAAGCGAATCTAAAATTTCTTTAACTTCTAATTTATTCATATAATCACCTATAAATATTATAACATATTTTACATAATTTCACAAAAAAATGACTTTGACACACTTTTCTTCTCACCAATTTGAATTTATGAACGAAATATTGTAAACCCACACTGAAAAGCAAATCTAGGAACGAATGCGGACAGTCTCCTTTTGTTTTACTTCCAATTTATCTAATATTAATCTGCTGTTTGCAAAGAAAATGTCGTTTTTACTTGATTTTATTAGAATAATATCTTAAAATTAACGTAAATAATATTTTGGAGGAATTAACATGAATATTGACCCTATTATAATCGGAATTGCTGGAGGAACTGGTTCTGGTAAAAGTACTCTTGCAGAAAATATAAAAAAAGAATTTGCACATAATATAACAATGATTTCACATGATTACTATTATAAAAGTCATTATGATATGCCATTTGAAGAGAGAACTAAATTAAATTATGATCATCCAGATGCTTTTGAAACCAATCTTTTAATTGAGCATTTAAAAGAATTAAAAAAAGGTAATAAAATAAATAGACCTGAGTACTCATTTGTTGAACACCAAAGAGAAAAAAATACAGTTGAAGTAATCCCTAAAAAAGTAATAATCGTAGATGGAATCTTAATATTTGAAAATAAAGAATTAAGAGATATGATGGATATAAAAATTTTTGTTGATACAGATGCTGATATTCGCTTTATTAGAAGACTTTTAAGAGATGTTAAAGAAAGAGGTCGTTCTTTAGACTCTGTTGTAACACAATATTGCACAACAGTAAAACCTATGCACGAACAATTTGTTGAACCTAGTAAAAAATATGCAGATATTATAGTTCCAGAAGGCGGATATAATATAGTTGCATTAAATATGATTATAGAAAAAATTAGAAGTATAATATAGATTTGCCAAAGATTTAAGGCAAATTTTACGATATATTATAGGGGTCGTTGAAAATAGTGACCCCTATATTCTTTATCTATTATTACAATTATTCATATAAATTTTTCTTTCTGCTAATTTATCTTGAACTCCTCTCAATGCCTCTCCAAATCTTTGGAAATGAACTACTTCTCTTTCTCTTAAAAAGCGAAGCGGATCTAATACATCTGGATCATCTTTGCATAAATCTATTAATTTTTCATATGTCGCCCTTGCCTTCTGCTCAGCAGCTAAATCTTCTTGTAAATCTGCAATTGGGTCGCCTTTTACAGCTAATACAGAAGCAGTAAATGGAAATCCAGCAGCAGCTTGTGGATATACTCCAACTCCATGATCAGTGTAATATGCTCCAAGTCCTGCTTTTTCTAATTCTTCTGCTGAGCATCCATCTGTTAGTTGATGAACGATTGTTCCTACCATTTCAAGGTGAGCAAGTTCTTCAGTTCCGTATATCGTTTAATATAGCTTTAGATTTTTGATCTGGCATTCCAAACCTTTGAGATAAATATCTAAGTGAAGCTGCAAGTTCTCCATCTGGTCCCCCATATTGAGATATTATAAACTTTGCCAAACGTGGATTTGGACATTTTATATTTATTGGATATTCTAATACTTTATTATAAGTCCACATTAATAATTCCCCCTTTCCCAAGGCCATGGTTGTTCTAACCATCTCCATTTGTTACATGGGTAAAAAATTGTTAGTGGCCCATACATTTTTTGGTACTTATCTTTTAAATCTTTTGTTTGTTTGCAGTATTCTCTATGCATACATAAAGCTCTTTGGTCGTCTGGATGTGTATCCAAATATAACCCTAATTCTATAATTGCAAAATCTAAACTTTTAATTTGATCTATCATTTCTTGCCTTCTCATATCTCTTTCACAATTATTGTTTCTATTTTCTTCGCATTTACATTCTTTAGAATCTGTCATTTGTTACACCCCATTCCTATATTATTTGTTCTTCTGATATATTCAATTTCTTCCATAGATTGGCCCGGCATATATGGACTTACTAATTCTGGAAATATTGTTCCCATTTTTAGTCCAACGCATGGAGTAAAAGTTTTATCCATTGTTTGCCATGGCACATAGCTTTGAGCAAACATTGGATTTGTTGGAAATAATTTGTCTTCTTCATCAAATCCACATTCGCATGAATCACTTACATCCATAGTATTTTGAACATATTCACAAGTATCATCTAACAAATCTTGATTATCTTCTTTACAACTATTATTGCAAGAGCAACAAGATCTTGTTTGCATATATCTTCTATACATTAATATTCCTCCTTTTTAGTATATACTATATATTATGGCATCTATCTAAAAAAAGTTCCCAAAAATTAATTTCTGAGAACTTTCCCTGTATTGTACAGAAAATATGTGGTTTTCTATTTTTTCTTTTTAATTAATATTATACTTAAAACTAGTATAATAACTGCAAGAACTGCTATAGCTATATATGCAGGCATTTTATTTTCCTCCTGCACTGTAACATTAGAAGCTGAAATATATGCATTTATTTTATATGTTCTAACAGTTTCTCCATCTTCTGCAGTAACATTAATTTTTATTACATTATCTCCTTCTTTTAAATCGCTATTTCCTTCTATTTCCAATTTAGCCTTTTCATTTTCTGCTTCTGCTTTAATATCTAAAGATGTCATAATTTCGTTAATATTTACATTATAGTTATATATATTAGGTTTAAATGTAGGATATAATTCAAATCCATTAATAGACAAGGATTTTAAATTTGCATTAACTAATTCTTCATTATCTGTTCTAGTTACATTTATAATATATGTCTTAGTATTTCCTGCTTCTGCTTTTACTGTTATTCTTATTTTATTTTCTCCTTCGTCTAAGTCTGTATTACCAGATACTACAACGTCTGCATTAATATCATCTGTTTTAGCATTAACTTTAATATTTTCTACTTCTAGGCCTACTACTAAATAGTATTCTGTTACATTCTTGTTAAACTCTGGAGATAATCCTTCTGCATCTACTTCTAGTGACTTTAAATCTGCATTTTGTGATTTTTGAGTCTGATTGTTTTGATTTGTACTTGTAGATGAATTAGGCTTATAATTTTCTGTAGGTCTTCTATTGTTGTTGGTTTCTTCATTATCATTTGTTGTTTCTGAATTATTTTTATTCTCCTCATTTTTTATTGGTGGAGCATCGTCATCTTGGTTATCCTCCTCATCAGATGGTTCTTTTGAAGTATTTGTATTGCTATTGCCTGTGTTATCATTTTCTTCTATTGTATTGCCACTTTCATTAAGATTTGTTTCGGTTGCTATAACCACATTAAAAGTTACTGCATATATTAATACAATTGAAATTATGCTTATCAATATTTTTTTCATTTTTATCTCCTATTTTTATAAATTAGCTTTCCCAACCTGTATCTTCTAAGATTTTTTTTGGATTTATAGTTGATATTTTATAAAATTCATCTTCACCTATAATTTTTTTTATTTTTTTTATGGCCTGTGGAATAATTAAATATATACTTCCTTCTCTATGGCAATCACTGCCTAAAAAATGTACATTATTTTTCTTTAATAAAATTTTTAGTGTTTTCTTTGCAGCTTTTCCATATAGCTCTTCTATGCTACCATAATTGCATTGTATTAAAGCTCCTTTTTCTATGTACTCCTCTACTAAATCCGGATTTTCTTGAACATATTTATATCTTTCAGGATGTGCAATTATTGGTTGTATTGATAAACTTTGCAAAATATAAATAACATAATCAAGGTATTTAACTGTAGAACTAAGTGGCAATTCTATTAAAATGTATCTGCTATTTGCTAAGGTTAAAAGCCTATTTTCTTTAATTAAATCTTGTATTTGGTTTGATATATATATTTCCATACCAGAATGTAGATTAACACCATAATTTCTTGCATTCATTATTTCTTGAATTTTTTCTTTCCAAAAAACTAGTTCATTTGCATTTGTTTCATAGTGATTTAGCAAAAAATGTGAAGTTAAAATTATATCTGTAAATCCTGCTTGCTTTGCTTCTTCTATCATTTTAAATGTTTCTTCAACACTATGAGAACCGTCATCTACATTCGGAATTATATGTGAATGTACATCAATCATATTTTCGCTCCTGTTTAACTATTTTGTTTTCTTAAAAAATCGTCTAATTCTGACATTATTTCTTTTGTTTTTTCATTAGATAAGTTTCCATCATTTTCAAACTTGTATATTTCTCTTGGTTTTGCTGGTTTTTCAACTATTTCCTCTGTTTTTGCTCTATATGGAGTTGAACTATAGTAATATGTAGATTCATATTTTGATACATTTACTGGTATTTTATTTATAACAACTCCAGCAATATTTCCTCCAACGTTTTCTATTGCCTTTTTAACTTTTTGCAAATTATCTTTTTTAGTAAATTTATGTGAAGTAACTATTATTGTAGTATCTACCAATCTTGATAGTATTATTGCATCTGTTACAAGCAAGCTTGGAGTTCCATCTAATATTACAATATCAAATACATCTTTCAATCTCTCTAGCATTTCAACAGTTAGTTCTGATGCTAATAATTCAGATGGGTTAGGAGGAATATTTCCTGCTGGTATTAAGAATAAATTATCTATTTCTGTTCCTCTTACATATTTTATAATATCATTGTGAGTATTTCCTAGTGAATCTATTCCTGATAAGTAGTTTGATAGTCCAGGAACTTTATCTGTTTGGAACATATTGTGCAATCTTCCTTTTCTCATATCAGCATCTATCAATATAACCTTTTTACCTGCTTGGGCAAACGTAATTGCTAAGTTAGAAGAAATCCAGCTTTTACCTTCCCCTGGCATTGTTGAAGTAAAAAGTAAAGTTTTCAATGTTTTTTTAGAATTCATAAATTGAATATTAGTTCTCAATGTTCTAAAAACTTCTGCAATTGGAGATTTAGGGCTTCTTTGTACAATTAATTCTTTTTTCATTTGTTTCTTCCTCCTTTTCTGCTAACTTCTATATTGTAATCTGGTATTGAAGTTAGGACCAATAGTCCAGTAGTTTTTTCTACATCTTCTTCTGTCTTTATTGTAGTATCTAGCATATTCGCAATTAAGCAAATAATTATAGAAATTACAATTCCGATAAATGCAAATATAACAATATCTTTTACATGGTTTATATTGCATGGAATGGGGTTTGCTTCTGCTCTATCTAATATATATATATTACTAATGTTGTATATCTCAACTACTTTTTCGCTAAACACTTTAGCTATTTCATTAGCAATTACGGCTGCTTTTTCTGGCTCCTTATTTTTAACAGTTATTTCTATAAGTTCTGTATCCGAAACTGCTTTTACAGAAACGTTTTTCTTTATTTCATCTATATCTTTTTCAGACATTCCTAAGTTACTTACCACTTTACTCAAAACTGATTTTCTCTTCATAATTTCGCTATATGTAGAAACTAATTTAGAGTTCAATGTTAAATCTGTTTGTGTTATTGAACTTTCTCCTTTTTGTTCTGCAGTTGATGAACTTTGCGCAAGTATCAACGTAGTAGAAGATTTGTAAACTGGAACTAAATAAAAATATGAATATAAGATACCAATAACAACAAAAATTAGTGTTATTAATAAGATTTCTATTTTTCTGTTCCAAAAAATTAAAAATAGCTCTTTTAAATCTAATTCTTCCATTTTTTCTCCTCTTTCTTTAGTAAATTCATAGAATATTATATATGTTTTCGTATTATTTTGGCAATAGTTTTTATAAAAATATTTTGCTTTAATCATATACATCTACTGCTTTAATTATAAGCCTTTTAACTGCTCCTTTCTGACAATATGTATGTTGTTAAATTAATTTTAGGAATCTCTAATTTTCCTATAACTTCATATCCTTCTAATTGCTGTGGCATACTTTTGTATGGTTCTAATTTTTTATAGCCTTTCTGTTCAACTTTTTTTATTTCATTATTCTCAAAAACACTTTCTTGCACATTTATTATATTATTCTGTTTTTTCTGATTATATTTTGAATATAAAGAACACATAAAAAAAACAATTGATAATACAAAAATAAATAATAAATATTTACTTTTAATTACAATTGTTCTACTTCTCAAATTTAATCACCTTACATGCACATTTGTAATATATTATGAATCATATAAAATAAATGTGCATGTATATTTTTATCTAGCTTTATTTATTAATTTTCTTGCATATAAAATCGCTACTATCAGTGCTATTGAAACAATTATATATGTCCATATACTTACTCCTGTTTGTGGTATTTCTTCAATAACATTGTTTTGTACATTTGTTACATTTTCTATTACTTGATTATCATCTGTTACTGTTACTGTAAATTCTTTAGAAGTTATAACAGCGTTTGAGTTGTTTAAATCAATTAAAGATAATCTGCTAACATATGTTCCTGCTTCTGGGTATGTTGCTTTAATAGGCGTTTCGTTTGTAAATGTCCCTCCTACTGCAAATCCACTTGGTGGTCCTCAATATCCAACTTGAGCTAAATTATATGTGGTTCCTGCTGAATCTGTTGCTAAAAGTTCTGGTGTTGCAGGTCCAGATACTAAATCAATTTTTATTCTTACATTTGTATATGGTGTTGCATTTGTTCCTGCTAGAGTTACTGTAGCATCTTTTTGTACATTTTTCTTAATTTCTCCTTGATAGCTTAAATTAAATGCATAACCATTATTTGGAACGTCTGTTGCATATGTTAATGTTGCTAAGATTAGTATAAAAATAAAAAGTGCAAAAGAAACAATTTTCTTCAAATTTAAATCCTCCCTCTAATATAATTAACTAAAGCTTTATTGCTTTGTACAATTATATTAAAAGGAGGATTGATTTATGAATTATTGTATATATATATATTTATTTTTTATATTTAAACTGATGTCGAGAATTCGTTCGCATTTTTTCGGCACATAAACGATAATTGTGTCAAAATTTCCCGTCCTCTTTTAGTATATTTAATTTCTAATTCTTTTTAGAATACTTATCTACAATTGCGTCTACAATTCTTTTAGATGCATAGCCATCTCCATATGGATTAGCTGTTTTGCTCATTCTATTATATTCCTTCTTGTCAATAAGTAATCTTTTAGTCTCTTCATATATGGTGTCCTCGTCTGTTCCAACAAGCTTTAATGTCCCTGCTTCAATGCCTTCTGGCCTTTCTGTTGTGTCTCTTAATACTAATACTGGTTTTCCTAGACTTGGTGCTTCTTCTTGAACTCCTCCACTGTCTGTCATAATTAGATAGCTTTTATTTTGAAAATTATGAAAATCAAATACTTCTAATGGCTCAATAAGTTTTATTCGTTCACATCCATCAAATATCTCGTGAGCAACTTCTCTAACTTTTGGGTTTAAATGTATTGGATATAGTACTTTAACATCAGAAAAATTATCTACAATTCTCCTTATTGCTTTAAAAATATGGCGCATTGGTGTACCAAGGTTTTCTCTTCTATGTGCTGTAACTAATATTAATCTTTCATCTTCTTTTATCCAATCAAGTTCCGGGTTTTTATAATCTTTTTTTACAGTCGTTTTCATTGCATCTATTGCTGTATTCCCTGTAATATATATTTTTTTATCTTCAATGTTTTCTTTTATCAAATTTTCTTTACTTAATTTTGTTGGAGCAAAATACATATCTGTCATGCAATCAACCATCTGTCTATTCATTTCTTCAGGATATGGACTATATTTGTTGTTTGTTCGTAACCCTGCCTCAACATGTCCAATATCAATCCTGTTGTAAAATGCTGCTAATGCACCTGCAAATGTAGTTGTTGTATCACCATGTACCAAAACTATATCTGGTTTAGTCTCTTTAATAATCTTTTCTAAGCCAATTAATGATTTAGACGTAATATCGCTAAGCGTTTGCCCTTGTTGCATAATATCCAAATCGTAATCTGGTTTAATGTCAAACGTTTCTAGTACTTGATCTAACATTTTTCTATGTTGAGCAGTTACACATACTATGCTCTTAATTTCTTCTCTTTTTTCTAATTCTTTTACCAATGGTGCCATTTTTATTGCTTCTGGTCTAGTTCCAAAAATGCTCATTACTTTAATCATTTATCATACCTCTTGTTTTTTATTAATTATATTAAATTGATTTTTATTTATAAAGAATATATAGTATCGTATCAAAAATAATAATGTTTCTGATATGCTACAGCAAATTGCAAGTCCTATTAAATTAAATTTATTAATTATTATTAATACAATGAATCCTAATATTTGAATAATAGAAACTATTATTGTTGAAAGTGTCGTTTCTTTTATTTTTTCAATAGCCCCTAGCACCGGCCATCCGTATAGCATAGAATAAAAGCTAAATATAAATGCAGGAAGTAAGTATTTTAAAATTCTACCGGATTCTTTATATTTTTCTCCTCCTATAATAAGCATAATAAAATCAGATTTTAGTAATATTATTATACTTCCTATAAGCATTGGAATAATCATTAATACTGAAATTTTTTTAATAAATCTGATATCTCTTTTTCTTATCATAAAAGGATATAGACTATTTGTAATTGGATTATATAAAGCTTTTGCCGCTGATAAAATTTGCATGCATAATCCCCAACAGGCTATTTGATCTATTGGTATATAAAAGCCTGCAACAACAGTTGTTAATGCTCCAAACGCTGTAGTTGCAAAATTTGAAATAAAATATAAGCATGACTCTTTAATATCTCTAAACCATTTTTCATAATTTGAAAATGTAATAATAAATTTTAATTTTTTTGTGTATATAAAAGAAAATACTGCTGAAATAGCATTTCCGCCTAACTCTAATAATGGAATAAGTAATAAATCACTATCTCCTTTAACAAAAACAAACGTCAACACTAATACCATACTTTTTGAAATAGTATATGGTATAGTAATTAGATTCATTTTTTCTATTCCTCTAAATAAAAAGTCTAAGATGAATATAGTAGTTAAAATAGATATTAAATATAGTATACTAAAAGTATAATATCTCTTCATTGTTGGCACAAACCCCATAATTACCATGTAAATTACTGCACCTAGTAAAGCTAAAAGCGTTTTTTCAGCCAATGTATCCCCTACTATTCTTCCAATTTCTTTTTTATCCTTTTTGGCATTAACAATACTTTTAGTTGCAGAAAGCAAAAAGCCAAAATCTATTAATAATTGTATATATGTAATAAATGATTTTACATACGTAACAGCTCCATATGTTTCCTTTGAAAGTATCCTTGTTAGATACGGAAGTGTTAGAAGTGGAAATATAAGTTTAATTACATTCATAATGTAAAGTGAAAAAGTATTTTTTAAAAGTATCTTTTTATCTTTTTTCATTCTCATCACCCAAAAAGTCCTCTAATATTTTCCATGTCTTATTTGCTTTATCAACAACCTCATCTTTTATATTAATTCTTTTTTCTTTGTATTTTTCTAATAAATTAGCCAGTTGGTAAGGCTCTATTTTTTCCAATTCTATACAACGATTTGACTCATTTATTTGTTCATAAAATCTCATTGTCTTCTCAGGATGGCAGGCAGCAGCAATTACTGATTTTTCATATAGCGCTGACACAACCCCAATATGTAATTTGCAAGTTAATACAACATTTGATAATTTTAGTAATTCTGTCATTTCAAAAGGATTATTGTAAACAAAGTGTTCAGATCTATATTTAAATATTTTTTTAAACTCATTATAGTATTCATCTTCATTCTCTAATATACTGTCAGCTGATACAACAACAAAATATTCTTTGTTGTTATTTATAAAAATATTTAGAGCTTCTGCAAATTTTTTCAACGCTTCTTTATCATGATTGTAATGCACTAGTATAATTTTTTTATTTAATCCTGCTATTTTATTAATTTGTCCGGTTTTAATTTTATTTTCATTCCACTTTTTAGTTAAGATTAAATCCCCACATTCTATTATATTAGCTTTCGGACATATCTTTTTTAATTCTTTATACGATATATTGTCTCTTGTCGTAACAAATTTTGCATTATTACAGATTCGTTTTATCGCAAGTTTCATAAAGATATTGTTTATTGGCCCTGCTCCAATTCCCATGACAATTATTGGTTTTTTCTTGCATGACGCCCATATTCCTAGAGGCATAAATCTTAAAAATTGCATTATGTTTTCTTTTAATTTAGCTTTATGTCCTTCTCCAAAATACCCTCCTGGAATGTACACTATTAAATCCGCCTTATTTTTCTTAAATTTTATTATATTGTTATAATTTTCAATATATTCCATAAAAAAAGCTGAAGGTTGATAAAATTCCACATTCATTTTTTTCTGTTCAAAAAACTGATATACAATATATCCATACAAAAAGTCTCCATAGTTGCTTGATCCACAATTAGTTGCACCATGTAATAATATTCTTTTATACATAAATATTTACTCCTCTTTAATTGGTATTTTAACTTTTTCTATAATTAGCTTTATAATGAAAATCATAAACAGTGGACGAAATATATCAAACAATTCAGCTCTTACTAAAACTATTAATTGTGAAAATACTGAAAAATAAATTGCGTAACCAATTCGGCTTTGTTTATTGTTAATGCTAATAATTTTCTGTACTATTATACCAGAAACAAAAGCCATTAATATTCCTCCACAATATCCCCAATTCCAATAAAGATCCCCAATAAAGCTTGATCCAACAGGTATTTTGGTATATGCATTTATCACATTTGTTGAAGATGCTTTAGAAAAAAAGTCACCACTCAGCCATCCTATAGGGAAAATAGATGGTATTGTTCTTAAAAAAGTCTTACCATATTCAAACGGAAATATAGCCGGAACTGATTTTATTATTGAAGCCACCGAGAGAATTGTAATTCCAGTTTCTGAAAACACTTCTCCAAATATATTTTCAAATAAATTTAATGATAACAAATTGTCTACAAATGTAGGTATTATTGTTGATAAGTCAAACCTATTTTTTCTAATGATGATTAATATATTAACTGTTATTAATGATAATACTAAATATACTATTATTTTCCATATCGGAACTTTTTCTTTTCTTCTTTCTATTGAAAAATTATATCCAAGAGTTAATGATAAAATAGAAAAGACTTGAATTTTCCTACTTCCTGTAAGAAGCATCATTACGATATAGTAAATTAAGAAAAAATAGAAAAGATTTTTCTTGCTTTTTTCTGTTGCACATCCACTATAAAATATACAAAACAAACCTGGTAAGCAGAGAAATGCTAAGTCATCAAATAAACCTGTGCTTGTAGCTGTCGAAAACGCAGTGTAAGAATTCGCCACCCTAACTTTTGTAATTAAACCTATATCATTAATAAGTTTTGCAATAGTTCCTATCGTTAATACAGTAACTCCTATTATAAACATTTTTTTATTATAACTTTGCTTTTTTAGTTCTTTTAGTCCATATTTATTAATTGATTTTTCTGCAAAATAGAAAATTAAGTATCCAGTTGAAAAACTAGATAAAGATAATATCGCAAAGCTATATGCTTTAAAAATTTCGTTATAGCTATAATACTTTAATGGATTCCATAGTAGTGTAGTTTTTAAATTAAAGAAGCCTTGAAATATAAAGCCAAACATGAAAAAATATGAGATTGCAATAAACCATAAAATAAAATCATATATAGAAATTTTTTTCATTTTAAATGAAATTATTTCTATCATTGCTAAAATACATATCCATGTAAAAAAATGATTATATGTATCTGCAATATTTGAATTGTTACTAAAACATTTTGAACTACTAATAGAGAAAAATGTAACAAATAAAATGTTAATAAGCAATATTATCATACTTTTTGTCTTATTCTCTTTCAAATTTTTACCTCTTTTCTATAATTAATCTTTCGTATTCTTTTAATAATTCATTGGATTGATATTCTATATCATATTTGCCATATTTCATTTTCTCATTTATTTTATTTCTATCATTTTTTTTATTTTCATTATAGATATCCAAGATGTAATCTCTCCATTCCATTGGAGATTTATCTAGCGAAAAATAATAAATATTTTTAGTAATATTTATTTCTTTTGTAATGCTATCTGATACTAATGCAGGCACACCACTAGCTTGTACTTCCGCCAGGATTACCGGAAGTCCTTCATATTTTGATGGCAATAAAAACACGTCAAATGATGATAATAAATCTGAAACATCTTTTCTTAATCCTAAAAATTTCACATTCTTTTCAATTTTTAATTCCTTAGTTTTTTGTTTCAGTTTTTGTTCATCTTCTCCATCTCCAACCAATAATAATGTTGCATTTGGAACTTTTTTAATTAATTCTCTTACTATTTCTAATAAAAACTCTTGATTTTTTTGTTCTGTAAGTCTCGCTACATTTCCTACAGTGAATTTATTTGCCAAATTTAACTCACTTTGTATTTTAATTCTTTTTTCTTCACTATAAGAATATTTCTTTAAGTCTATTGCATTATTTATAACTAATATATTGCCTTTATTAAATTCTTTTTCTCCATACAACCATTTAGCTGCATCTATTCCACAAGCAAATTTATCTGTTGCATTTCTATTAGCTATAAATGTCAATAATTTTCTTAGTATTTTTTGAATAATATTTTCATCAACATCTGCCATGTGGCTATGAATAATTCTAACTTTGCATTTATATTTTTTTGCAAGTATTAGTCCTAGAACAGATTTATATCCATGGCAATGTATTATATCATATTTTCCATTTTTAATAATCTTTGACAAAGAAATATAGTGTTTAATGGGATTTTCTCTAAACCTTTTTATATGATAAATATTACTATTAAGTTTTTTAAACATTGGTTCCATGTATCCAGGTTCATTTCCCAATACGACTTCATCAAATTGAATTTTTTTATTATCTATATGAGAGTAATAGTTATATATAAAGCTCTCTACGCCTCCAGTATTTAAAGTTGTAAAAAGGTGTAATACTTTTATCATCTAAAATTCTCCTTGTTTTTTAATACTTTTATTAATTTTTTATTTAGAATTTGTTGTTCTTTATATACATGTTCCATAAATTTATCACAATTTTTTATATATTCTTCTCTATTTAATTCTTTTATGTATTTATATAATTCGTCTTTTTCTGTCTCTGAATTTAAATTTAGAGTAAAACCTATTTTATACTTTTGAGTTGCTTTTTCCATGTATGTATCTTTGCAAACTAAAATTGGTTTGTATAATATTGCAGAATAGTATAGTTTATTGGAAATTGCATAATCTAGTAATCTTGATTTATTTCCATAGAGATTCATTATAATGTCCGTTGTTTTATAGAAATCCATTGTTAACTCCGGCTCAAATGTATCAATCAAAGTAACATTCTTTATACTATTATCGTCACAAAATTTTTTAAGCTCAGTTGCATTTGTTCCTATAAAGTTTATATGAAATCTTTTATCATTCTTAAAAAAAGAAATTATCTTCTTATTTTGTTCCATGAATCTTATAAGTCCTATATAACTTATCTCAATAGTATCTTTATTTGAATTTTGCATTTGTTTATAGTTAGAATAGTCACCTACCGGTATGTTGTGTGTTACATAGTAATCATACCCTTTAGGTAAAAAAGTTTTGTATCCATTTGACGAGATTATGTTAATCATAGAATTTTTAACTATTTTTTTCTGTATATACTTATATATAAGTATATTTTCATAGCTATAATCTCTAACATCATATATATACTTTTTTTTATATTTTTTTAATAGCGTTTTATATATCAAAAATGCAACAATTGTATGTAATGTTATTACTATATCGTATTTTTCTTTTTTTTCTATTTTTTTTATATATTTTTTATATTTAATATATCCAAATATCTTCTTAAATTTATTGTTCGCTTTATAATGAAATCTAAAATAATTATCTTTAGTTGTTTTCTCATTATCATTTTTATCCCAAAAAATAATATCATATTTTATGTTACATTCATCTAATAATGAAGTATAAAACTTTAAATATGGTGTTAAATAAACATTGTCTGCTAAAAGAATTAAAACCTTCAATTTTTTACTCCTTATTTTTATTTTCCCCAAACCGTTTTATTTACTATTTCTGTATAACTTTGTATCAACTTTACAACCTTAACAGATACATTTGTGTCTGCATAATCCTCTGCCATTACTACTTCTTCATTGTTTTTCTTCATTTCAATTGCAAGTTCCACAGCCTGTTCAACATCTTTACTTTCTATTCCTCCAACTACAACAGTCCCTTTGTCTAAAACTTCTGGTCTTTCTGTTGATGTTCTAATTAGAACTCCTGCAAATCCTAACATTGCACTCTCTTCTGATAATGTTCCACTATCAGACATAACGCAATGGCTATTCATTTGTAATTTATTATAATCATTAAACCCAAATGGCTTTAAATTTTGAACTAATGGATGAAACTTGAAATTTCTCTTTTCAATAAACTTCATACTTCTTGGATGTGTAGAATATATTACAGGCATTTGATACTTTTCTGCAATGTTATTTATTGAAGTCATTAATTGCATAAAATGCTCTTCATTATCAATATTTTCTTCTCTGTGTGCCGAAACTAATATATAATTATCTTTTTTTAGATTTAATCTTTCTAAGACATCACTTTTTTCAATATCGTCCATATGATCTCTTAAAACTTCTCTCATTGGTGACCCTGTTACAAATATCGTTTTACCATCAATTCCTTCTGATAATAAATATCTTCTTGAATGTTCTGTATATGGTAAGTTAATATCTGATATATGGTCTACAATTTTTCTATTAATCATTTCTGGTACATTCCAATCCCAGCATCTATTTCCTGCCTCCATGTGGAAAATTGGTATTTTTAGTCTTTTAGCTGATATTGCTGATAACGCAGAGTTTGTATCTCCAAGGACTAAAATAGCATCTGGTTTTTCTTTTAACATTAAGTCATAAGATTTTGAAATTATATTTCCCATTGTTGATCCTAAGTTTTCGCCCACAGAGTCTAAATAATAATCTGGTTCTCTTAAGTTTAAATTTTCAAAAAATATTTGATTCAATGTATAATCCCAATTCTGTCCTGTATGTACCAATATGTGATTGAAATATTTATCAGCACATTTAATTACTGCTGACAATCTTATTATCTCTGGCCTTGTTCCAACTATTGTCATTAACTTTAATTTTTCCATTTTATACCTCCATAAAATATGTATCTGGCTTTTCTGGATTAAACACCTCATTAGCCCACATTATTGTTACTAAGTCTGTTTCACCTGTGTTTTCTATATTATGAGTATATCCACATGGAATATCTACAACTGTAAGCTCATTTCCATTTACTTTATATTCTATAACTTTATCTGTATTTATTTTTCTAAATCTTATCACACCTTGTCCAGATATTACAACAAATTTTTCATTTTTAGTATGATGCCAGTGATTTCCTTTTACAATTCCTGGTTTAGAAATATTTACAGATACTTGTCCTCTTTCTTCAGTTTTAAAGAGCTCTGTAAATGATCCTCTATTGTCTATATTCATTTTTACTTTATATGCAAATTCATTTTCTGGTAAATATGTTAAATATGTACTATATAATTTTTTTATAAATTCATCTTTCATATTAGGAATTTGTAAGTTTTCTCTTGATTCCTTAAATGAATTTAAGATTTCAACAATTCTACCTAGTTTTATCGTATGAACTGTTGGAATATAACAAAATTGGTCTTGGTTATTTTCGTTACCTTCTAATGCATTTATAAATTCATTTACTACATCATCTATGTATACTAAGTTCATCGTTACATTAGGGTCATTAATTTGTATTGGTAAATTATTTGCTATGTTATTGCAAAATGTTGCAACAGCACTATTATAGTTTGGTCTACACCATTTACCAAATACATTTGGTAGTCTATAAACTAATGTTTTAACTCCATTTTCTATTCCATAGTTAAACATTAAGTCTTCTCCTGCTTTTTTACTTTTTCCATACGGATTATCTAATTTTGCTTGTATAGAAGATGTTATTAGTATTGGCGATTTATTATTGTTAGACTTTAATAAATTAAGCAATATGGATGTAAATCCATAGTTTCCATTCATAAACTCTTCTTCTTTTTCTGGTCTGTTTACTCCAGCTAAATGGAATATAAATTCACATTTTTTTGTGTACTCTTCAAGTTCTTCTTGTGTTGTATCTATATCGCATTCATATATTTCATTATATCCTCTGTTATTTAACTCACTGATTAAATTCTTACCAATAAATCCTTTTGCTCCTGTAACTAATATCTTCATTCTTTTCATTCCTTGTTTTTTATTTTTCCCAGCTGTTTAGCTCTTCTTGAATATAATCCAATTTTAATAATTTCTGTTTAACAGCTTCAACATCTAAAAGTTCAGTATTATTTGAATTAAATTCAGAAAGTTTTGTTCTTTCCTCATTTCCTTCTATAAAGTATTTATCATAATTTAAGTCTCTTTTATCACAAGGTACTCTATAGAAGTTCCCCATATCGATTGCATGAGCACATTCTTCATTTGTTAAAAGTGTTTCATACATTTTTTCTCCATGTCTTATTCCTATAACTCTTGTTTCATGATTCGGAACTCCAAATAGTTCTTTTACTGCTTGTGCTAAAACTTCAATTGTACATGCTGGTGCTTTCTGTACCATTATGTCTCCTGCATCTGCATTTTTAAACGCAAATACTACAAGTTCAACCGCTTCTTCCAGGCTCATTATGAACCTTGTCATTTTTGGTTCTGTAATTGTTATCGGCTTTCCTGCTTTTATTTGTTCTATAAACAATGGAATAACAGATCCTCTTGAACACATTACATTTCCATATCTTGTTGCACATATTGTTGTATTTTCCGGTTTTACTGTTCTTGATTTTGCAACAGCCACTTTTTCCATCATTGCTTTTGAAGTTCCCATTGCATTTACTGGATATGCAGCTTTATCTGTAGATAAACATATTACTTTTTTTACTCCTTCTTCAATTGCAGCTGTTAGTACATTATTCGTTCCCAATACATTTGTCTTAACAGCTTCTAATGGAAAGAATTCGCAACTTGGCACTTGTTTTAATGCTGCTGCATGGAAAATATAATCTACTCCATGCATAGCATTTTTTACACTTTGTAAATCTCTTACATCGCCTATATAAAATTTTAATTTATCATTATTATACTCTTTTCTCATATCATCTTGTTTTTTTTCATCACGTGAAAAGATTCTTATTTCTTTTATATCTGAATTTAAGAATCTGTTTGTTACAGCATGTCCAAATGACCCTGTCCCTCCTGTAATTAATAAAGTTTTTCCTTTAAACATTTATACATTCCTCCTTCAATGCATTCATTGTTTTTTCAATGAATTTATCTCTACTAAAATTTAAACTGTAATAGTTGTAAGCGTTTTCTTGTAATTTACTTTTTTCATCTTCGCTCAATTCAGAAAACTCTTCTATTTTTGTCGCCAGAGCCTTATAATCTTCTGCATCCACACAATAGCCGCAATTTGCTTTGCTTATAACATTCATTATCTCTCCATTCGCTGCTCCTATAATTGCATTTCCGGTCGCCATACATGATTGGACTTTGCCTGGTAAAGTTTTTGCCAAGAAATCATCTTTTCCAAGGGTCACCAGCATCGCATCTGCTAGATTATAGTAGTGTTGCATTTCATTTAGGCTTACCCTTCCATGAAAAATAACGTTATTTAGATTATAATTCTTAGACATTAGTTGTATGTTACTTAATTCGCTTCCATCTCCAATAATATGAAACAAAATATTGTTTTTATCTTTTAGTTCATTGGCAGCTTTAATAATTGTTTCTATACTTTGAGCTTTTCCTATATTCCCTGCAAATATAAAATTCATTTTGTCTGATTTTTCATTCTGTTTTTTAGATAGCAATTGCTCAGAATATTGTGGAACATATTTAGGTTCTAGATTTTTAAAATTTTCATTAAACATACTTGATGAAATCAATATTCTATCTACAGAACTGTAAATTTTTTTGCTATATTTATCAATTAATGTATATATCTTACTATTTTCTTTTATTCCGAAAGTTTTAATACTATCCGGCCATAAGTCTAAACAATATAATACTATTTTAGTCTTATTCTTTCTCTTATAAGTAATTGCTGGTTTAGCCATAGAAATTGGAGACAACTGATATACATATATTACATCAAATTCATCTTTAAGGAAAAAAGCTCTTATTGAAGCAGAAATTGCAAAACTTAGATAATTCAATGCTCTAAAAATCACACCTTTTCTTCTTGCAATTTCAAAGTTTCTAATAACATTAACTCCATTTATTTTTTCTTTTCTTTTCTTTAAAAATTTGTACCCATTATAAATTTTTCCATCAGGATAGTTTGGCAAACCTGTAAGAACCGTTACTTCATTACCCCTTCTTACCATTTCCTCACATATTTCATTAATTCTAAATGGTTCTGGATAATAGTATTGGCAAATTGTTAATATTTTCATTAAATATTCACCTTTTCTTTTTCTACTTTTCCCTCTACAACTCCATCATGCTTAAATACTTTTATTATTGTTTTCAAAAATATTTTTGTATCAAATAAAAGTGACATTTTTTCTACATATTCTCCATCAAATTTTGCTTTGATTGGTATTTCTAATTCATCTCTTCCATTTACTTGAGCCCATCCTGTTAATCCTGGTCTTATTGAATTTGCATTATATTTATCTCTTTCCTTTATTAAGTCATACTGATTCCATAATGCTGGTCTTGGGCCAATTATGCTCATTTGTCCTTTTAGTATATTTAATATTTGTGGTAATTCATCTATACTTGTTTTTCTAAAAATTTTTCCGCTTTTAGTTATATATGATTCTGCATCTTTTAATAGATGAGTTGGCATGTCTTTTGGTGTATCTGTTCTCATTGTTCTAAATTTGTATATATAGAATTCTTTTTTATTTTTTCCTATTCTTTTTTGCTTAAAAAATATTGGTCCTCTTGATTCTAATTTTATTATTATTGCAAATATGCAAAAAAATGGAAGTAAAATTATTAATGCAATTAGTGATAAAATAAAATCAATTATATTTTTTATAATTATATATGTTTTTTTCATTTTCTTCTTCTTTCTTTTATTGTTTTCTATTTACTCATAAACATCAAACTAATTAATATTATTGCTGTAAATCCTCCTAATGAATCTATTAATACATCTGTTATAGCTGCTGTTCTTCCGTGGTATAAAGTATTGATGAAATTCATCTGTTATTGCATATGTTGTAATAATTAGTTGACTATATATTATTTTTTTCAAAAAAGATATTTCAAATTGATTTAGTAGCAAAATTGCCAATACTCCACCTATTGCATAAATTGTAAAGTGTGCTAGTTTTCGTATTGGTAATTGCATTCTTTCAATTTGTTTTTCTGATGGATTTTTTGCAAATATTTTAGCAAGTACTTTTATAAATTTTCCACTTGTATTTCCTGATATTTCACCTTTTTGATTGGAAAATAAAAATACTGTTACCATCCATAAAATTATTAGTATTATTAAAATTATTTTTGTTTTCATTTGTTTTTCCTTCTAATCTGCATTTTCTGCTAATGGCAATTCTTTAGTATTTGCTAACGGTTTTACAATATTTTTCATTTTAGCAGTTTTTGTTTCTTCTTCTTTTAATCTATTGACTATTTCTGGTTCTCTATATGTAGGTACGATTTCTTTTATTTTCTCCATAAATTTATTCATTTCGATATCTTCATTTAATACTATTTCTTTTAATTCTGCAATTTTTTCTTCTATAAATTCATATTTTACATCATTTAGCTTTCCAATAAATATTTTGTTATGGGCTGTTTGTTTTAATCCTTCTTCTGCCATTAGTACTTCTTCATATAGTTTTTCTCCTGGTCTTAACCCTGTTATTTTTATTGGTATATCTACGTTTGGTTCTAGTCCAGATAATTTTATAAGTGAAACTGCTAAGTCATAAATCTTTACCGGCTCTCCCATATCTAAAACAAATATTTCTCCACCTTCTGCATAGCTCATTGCTTGTAATACTAGTTCTACTGCTTCTGGTATTGTCATAAAAAATCTGGTAATTTCTTTATGTGTTACTGTAATTGGTCCACCTGCTGCTATTTGCTTTTTAAATAATGGAACTACAGAACCATTACTTCCTAAAACATTTCCAAAACGAACTGCTGCAAATTTAGTTTTGCTAACACTGTTCATTGCTTGTATTATCATTTCACACATTCTTTTACTTGCGCCCATTACATTTGTAGGGTTAACCGCTTTGTCTGTAGAAATTAATATGAATCTTTTTACATTGTGCTTGTCCGCACATTTTGCAACATTGTATGTTCCTATAACATTGTTTTTAATTGCTTCTAGTGGGTTTATTTGCATTAGAGGTACGTGTTTATGTGCTGCTGCATGGAACACTAAATATGGATTGTAATCTTTAAATACCTTTTCTAGTTTATTTGTATCTCGTACACTTCCAACTATTGGAATTATATCTATTTTTTCATCATAATGCTTATATCTTAATTCCATTTCTATATTGTATAAATTATTTTCGTATATATCTAATATTACTAATGTTTTAGGATTATATTTTACAATTTGTCTACAAAGCTCAGAGCCTATTGAGCCTCCTCCACCTGTTACTAGAATGCATTTATTTTCTATTAATTCACCTATATTTTGGTTATCTAAAACAATTGGTTCTCTTCCTAAAATATCATCTATCTCCACATCTCTTAAGTTTTGCATTATGCTTTTTCCTTTTATTATGTCTGTAGTGCTTGGAAGAATTCTTACTTTTGCATTAGTTCCTTGGCACAATGTAATTATTTCCTTTTTGTCTTGATTACCTATATTTGCAATCGAGAAAAATATTGTATCTACATTGTTTTTTCTACATATTTCTTGTATGTTATATCTATTTCCTAAAATTTTAACTCCAGAAATTATATAATTGATTTTATTTGGATTGTCATCTATTATACCAACAATATTGTATGTATGATTCATTTTTGCTTTTATTGTTTTTATTATGTCTCTTGCTGCTTCTCCCGCCCCGATTATTAATAGATTTTTTTTGTTTTGAGTCTGTTCTTGATTTTTATGGTCTATATTCAAAATAAGTCTTATTATTACTCTATATGAAATTGTTGAAACGATAATTATTATCATAGAAAGTATAGTTTGTTTATATCCAAGAATAGGCATATTGAACATAAACCCTAATAATATTATAGATGAAGCTGACAAGACACTTGCCAATGCATAGATTAAATAATCTTTTCCATTTTCATATCTTGTTATCTTTTTATAAGTTTCAAAAAGATTAAAATATATTTGATATACAATTATAGATATAAAAATTGTATTTCTAACTAATTCAAGATTTTTTTCTTTTAAAAAATCTATAGTATTATTTACTAAAAAAGATGTCACTATAGATGCACATGAAATTATTAATATATCTATTAAAAATAGAACTGCATTTCTGTATTTTCTAATTTTATTCAATTGTATCTCCCCCATATAATAAAGTATCAAAAATGTACTTTAATTACAATAAATATTTTACGACAAAGTTATTATTTAATCAAGTTTTTTTTATGTTATTTTTAAATTATCTGTTGTGTTTTTTAGATGCATTTTCAAAGCAAAAAAGATGCTAAATTCTAGCATCTTTTTGCTTTATCTATATCCTGTTTTGTTTATAATCTTCTCGCTTATTTCTTTTACTTCTTTAGAGACTTCATAATCACTTTCGCCAAATAAATCTTCATGTAGTTTTTTTACATTTTGTTCCAATGTTACTGGTACTGCATACCATCTATCTGTTGTTATTCCTCTTACTTCATATGGCCAACCTATACTTGAAACCACATTGTAATCTTTTATTTTTGGTATCATTTTTACAATTTCATTTTGTGTTATATTTGTAGAAACCTTCGGTAATAGTTCATTTACTAAACTATTTAATTTAGCTACATCCATTTTTTTAGCTTTTTCAAATACTTTTTCCAATACATTTCTCATTCTTTCTGTTCTTGCATAATCGCTGTCTATTTTTCTTATTCTTCCATATGCTAAAGCCTGTGCTCCTGTTAAGTTATATGTACCGCCAGTTGTTAAACCTGGTATGTTTTTTGCTTCTGCATCTGTTACTGTTATTTGTATTCCTCCTATTGCATCTACTATACTTGTAACTGAGTCAAAGTTTATTGTTACATATTCTGTTATATCTAAATCTAGATTTTTGTTTATTGAGCTTATTGCAAGTGGAGCTTTATTGTATGCGTATGCATGTGTTATTTTATCTAAACCGTATCCATCTATTTGCAAATAAGTGTCTCTATAAACAGAAACAAATTTTACATCTTTTGTGTTGTTATTTATACTTACTATTATTATGCAATCACTTCTGCTGTTTGAAAAAGTATTGTCTCGTGCATCCAATCCTAATATAGCTATATTTCTATATTCGGATAAATATTCTTCAACTCCCTCATTTATCTCTATTTGATCTCTTGTTACATCTTCATAGTTAATCTTGTTTAGTAAGCTTTTACCGTATATTAATGCTGCTATGACTAATGTTAATATTATTAGTAGTAAAACTATTCCTACAATTTTTAAAACTTTTTTCATTATTTTGTCTCCTTTTTAGTACCTCTTTTTTTATATGTGCTACTTAATCCACTTTGTTATTTAGCCTATATTATTACAATTCCTCCCATTACAGTATTTATATCTGCTTCTGCATCAGATAAATCTGTAACAACTTTTGCGCCTCCTGCAATTACTACTCTGTCTCCTTTTTGTAAAAATCCTTCTTTCTTTAGAGTATTTATTCCTAAATAAACCAATTTGTCTATGCTTTCTTGATGTGGGAATAATTTAGGTATTATATTCCAAGCTGCCCCCAGTTGCCTATATGTTGTTTCATTTTCTGTAATTGCAAATATTGGACATTCTGGGCCAAAACTAGATAACATTCTTGATGTATCTCCTGTATTTGTGTATGCAATTATTGCTTTAGGTTCTATGTTTGATGCTAAAGTACAAACAGAATAATTCATATTAAACTTATAGTCTAATTTTTCCAAGTCATATTCTCTGTTTTTAAATCTTTTCCAGTATTTTAATGATTTTTCTATTGTTATTGCTACTCTATCCATAGTTTTTACGCATTCTATTGGATAGTTTCCTGTTGCTGTTTCTCCAGATAGCATTATTGCGCTACTTCCATCATATATTGCATTTGCAATATCACTAACTTCTGCTCTTGTTGGTTTTGAATTTGTTATCATACTTTCTAACATTTGTGTTGCTGTTATTACTGGTTTACCTTGCTTATATGTTTTTTTAATAAATTGCTTTTGGTATATTGGAACTTCTTCCATAGGTATTTCTACGCCCAGGTCGCCTCTTGCTACCATTATTCCATCTGATACTTTTAGTATTTTATCGAAATTGTTTATTCCTTCTCTATTTTCAATTTTTGAAATAACCTTTATATGCTCTCCATTATTTTGCTTTAAAACTTCTTTTATTGCAAGTACATCTTCTGGTTTTCTTACAAATGATGCTGCAATGTAGTCAAATCCTGCTGTTATGCCATATTTTATATCTGCAATATCTTTTTCTGTTATACTTGGCAAGTTTAAAATTAAATCTGGAACATTAATACTTTTTCTGTTTGTTAAGTATCCGCCTTGAATGACTTCACAAATTATATCTTTATCTACTATTTCTTTTACTTTTAGTTCTATTGTTCCATCATTTATAAGTATTGTTTTGCCTATATCTACATCTTTATATAGTTCTTTATATGTTATAGATACCTTTGTTTCATCTCCTAACTCTTCTGAGTTTAGTAATGTAAAAGTAGCTCCTTTTTCTAATAGAACTTTTTTATCATCTTTAAATTTACCTATTCTTATTTCTGGTCCTTGTGTATCTAAAAGTAAAGGGATTGGTAATCCTAATTCTCCTCTAATCCATTTGAATACATTTATTCTTTCTTCTTGATCTTGATAATTTCCGTGAGAAAAGTTTATTCTTCCCACATTCATTCCTGCATGCATCAATTGTTTTAACACTTCTGGATCATCTGTTGCAGGTCCTAGAGTACACACTATTTTTGTTTTTCTCATAATAAATTCCTTCCTTATAATTGTAATTTTATAATAAAATGTGTGAGATTGGAGTTGGGATTTTAAGGTTATTACCCCAAGATTCACTATTCTCACACCACACTTAGCACTTCAAAATCTATTTTGTTATCCATTTTACTAGATTCAAATTAGCACTATCTAATAACATTTCATGTTTTGGCATTACCCTAAATGTATATCCATAGTTTCCACCAGTTTTTAATTCTATTTTAGCAGTATAAGTATATGTTTTATTTTCTTTATCACTTTTTACTAAATTCATTGGTATTATACTTATATTTTCTATTGTTCCATTATCTAATATCTTTCCATAATATACTTGTGCTTCTATGTTCTCTACATTTATATTAGGAAGTTTTACCATACATGACACATCTATATTCTTTCCTGCATCCATTGATATATTATCTAAGTTATTGTTTTGCTCTATTACAATGTCTTCCCAATTTGCATATAAGCCATTTTTTATTTTGTTATATTCTGTAACTAAATCTAAATTCTTAAAATATTTATTAGTCAAATTACATAATGGCATATATAACTTGTTTGTATAATCCACAAGCATTCTAGCCGTACTATAATTTCCTCCAGTAGAGATAATAGAGTTTTTCATTAATGTAAGCCATTCTTTTGATATTCCATTTTCTTTATTATAATATGCAGGTATTATTTTATTTTCTAATATATTATAAATACTTTCACTATCTGCTGTATCTTGTTCTTCATATGAGTAGTATTCTGCGTTTGTTCCTATTGCCCAACCATTTTTTTGGTTGTAGCCTTCTGCCCACCATCCATCTAGTATACTGAAGTTAACAACTCCATTTACAGAAGCTTTTTCACCACTAGTTCCAGAAGCTTCCATTGGTCTTCTTGGATTATTAAGCCATACATCGACACCAGAAATTAAATGTCTTGAAATTTCCATATTGTATCCCTCAAGTAAGAATATTCTTCCTTTAAATTGAGGCATCATAGATATTTCATGTATTCTCTTAATTAAATTTTGGCCTTCTATATCTTTTGGATGTGCTTTCCCTGCAAATATTAATTGAACAGGTTTTGATTCATCATTTAATATTTGTGTAATTCTTTCTAAGTCTTTAAATATTAATGTAGCCCTTTTATATGTTGCAAATCTTCTTGCAAATCCTATTGTTAATGCATTTGGATTTAGTTTTGATGTTATTTCTCTTATTTGATCATAATGCATTCCATTATTTCTTAACCTATTCGTTACATTCTCATTTACAAGTTTAAATAATCTTTCTTTTCTTAGTGTATGTTCTTTCCAAAGTTCTTCATCTGGAATATTATTTATTTTTTCCCAAGTTTCATTCAAATGTATTTTATCTTGCCAATATGGAGTTAAATATTTATTATAAAGTTGTTTAAGAGTTGGTGCAAGCCATGTACACGTGTGTATTCCGTTTGTTACATATGTAATTGGAGATTCGTTTGGTGCAATTTCTGGCCATACTTCTCCAAACAATTCTCTAGAAACCGCTCCATGAAGTTTACTTACTCCATTTTTCTTTCCAGCTATTTTTAATGCTAAAATTCCCATATTGAATGTTGTTTTATTTTCTTCTTTAGGTTTCATTCCTAATTTCATAAATTCTTCTTTTGAAATTCCTAAAGGAACCCAAAAATCTTTAAAATATTTTTCTACTAATGTTGTTGGGAATATATCATTTCCTGCTGGAACTGGCGTATGCGTTGTAAATACTGTTTTTGCTGTTACTATATCTTTTGCTATGTTAAAAGATACTTTTTTCTCTTCCATTATGTCTTTAATTAGTTCTAGTACTAAGAAAGAAGAATGTCCTTCGTTCATATGGTAAATAGTAGGGTTAAGTCCTAGTTCTTTTAGTAGTGTTACTCCGCCTATTCCTAGAACTATTTCTTGTCTAATTCTCATTTCCTGGTCTCCACCATATAGTCTTAGTGTTACATCTCTATATTCATCTGTATTTTCTTCTATATCCGAATCTAATAAATATAAATTTACTCTTCCTACTTGAATTTTCCATACTTTTAAGTAAAGTCTTCCATTTGGCATTTTTACTGATATTATTAAATTTTCATCTGTTTCTTTTTTTACTGGAATTATAGGCAAATTTTCTAATTCTATATCATGATATTCAGATTCTTGTCCCCCTGCAGCATTTATTTTTTGATGGAAATACCCATTTTTATACAATAGCCCAACTGCTACTAATGGGATACCTAAATCGCTTGCTGATTTTAAATGGTCACCAGATAACATTCCAAGTCCACCAGAGTATATTGGTAAAATCTCATCTAACCCATATTCTGCTGAAAAATATGCTATTAGGTCACTTTTGTTTTCTGGATAATTTTTATTAAACCATGTATTTTTGCTTTCCATGTAAGATTCAAAATTGTTAGCATTTTTATTATATTCTTTTATAAATTCATAGTCTTCTGCTATGCTTTCTAATTTTTCTTGGTCCACTAATTTTAAAAATTTAACAGGATTTTTACCACACTTTTCCCATAAATCTATATCTATTTTTTTGAATAGCTTTAAAAATTCTGTGTTCCAAGACCACCATAAATTATTTGCTATTTTAGATAGTTTGTCTATCTTCTTTGGTAATTGTGGATTTACCATTATCTTATTAAATACGTACATTTATAATGTACCTCCTTCGTATTTTTCTAAAAATTTCTCTAGTATATAACAATAATAATTATCTATTAAAAAACTGTCTTTGTCAAACTTTTTTTGAATAAAAATTTGATTTTTTTATTATTAATGTTATAATTATATTATATTTATATAAGGAGCGGTTCTATGAAGAATTTTGATGAAATAATATTTAACGATAATTTTAAAGATATAATTTATAATGAATCTGATTTTTGCTATTTATTTGACTTAGAAAGATATATAGAAGAAAAAATATTAAGTTTTAATAATAGGTCATTTTCACCTGGTACTACCGAAAGAGAAAAGATATTAGCTGCATACGGAAAAAATAGGCAAAATGAGTTTAACAAATTAAAGAATAATTTAGTAATGTTAAGAGAGAGACTAAATAATTTTCAAACATTGAATACTTTAGACACTGAGTACTTCTTTAATACATTAAGTGAAGACAAACTTTCTAAGCTTTCTAATGGTGACATTATTTTTATTGCTCAAAAACTTGGTAAAGAATCTTTATATTTATTTATTGATAAACTAGAAATGTTAAAGCTTTCACATATTTTCAAAAAGAATTGTCCTGAATTCTTAGAAAGAGATTTAAAGGTATTAAAAGATATTAGAGATTCAAAATTTCCACCAACTATTTCTCCTGAAGTTCAAAAAATATTAGACTCCGGTAAATTTGAGCCTAAATCTGATAATTCTCAAGAGAGATAAATTCTTTTCTTACTGCACCTACTGCCGTTAAAAATTGCGAATTTTCAGGAATTTCAAAACTCACATCATGTAAAGCTGACACTCTTTTTAGTATATCTTTTATTAGAGGTAATGTTGTTATTGTTCCTATTACAACAACCTCTTTTATTTTTGTATTTTTCAAAGCCATTGCACACATAACTGCAATAGATTCCATTATCATATTTAGTATTCCTTTAATCATATCTGATTCGTTTGCATTTGGTTCTATTTTTCCAAAATTAGAAACAGTCGTATCCATACTTAAATTAGAAAGTTTCTCTTGAGTTATATCTTTTAATCTTAAATCTACACTATTCAAATTTCCCTTTAATATTAATTCTTTTATATTGTTAAAATCATCAATATTTGCTAATTCTTTTGCTAAATTTATTAGAGTTCCTCCGCCTAATCCACTTCCTCCTAAATGAACGGCATTCTCTCCATTTTTTAGAATAAAAGCTGTTCCTGTTCCTATGCTTGCTATTAGGCAATTTTTGTCTACACAGTTTGCAATAGCTTCAAACTCATTTACTATTTTTGTTGGCTTATTGTAAATATTCTTTTTGATTTTTGATGCTCCTACTCCTGTTGTTACAAACTCTTCTATTTCTGTTAAATCTATATTGTTATCATTAATGAATTTTTCTATTACTTTTTCTACGTTTTTTTCAGAATATATTCCTTTATTTGTTAAGTTGTTATTTTTTATTTGCACTACTTTTGTCATTGTGCTTCCTAAATCTACTCCTATAATACTCATATGTATCCCTTCTCTTACAATGAATAATGGGCGAACTTTGTTCGCCCTATGCACTATTATTTTTTATAATATTGTTGGCCCATTTCCTATTTCTACTGCATAAAAGTCTGCTTCATAACCAATTTTTTCTTTATATTCTTTTCCTACATTTTTTATAAAATCATCTACTTTGTCTGATTTTACTATACTTACTGCACATCCTCCGAAACCTGCTCCTGTCATTCTTGCTCCTATTACTCCTTCTTGATTTAAGCTTTCTTCTACTAAAGTATCTAGTTCTTTCCCTGTAACTTCATAATCATCTCTTAAAGAATTGTGTGAAGCTATCATTAATTTTCCAAGTAAATCTATCTTATTTTCTTTTAATGCTTTTACTGCTTTTATTGTTCTTTGATTTTCATATACAGCATGTTTTGCTCTTTTTTGTCTTGTTTCACTCTTTATTAAATCTTTATTTGCTTCAAACTCTTCTTCTGTAAGTTCTCCTAATGATTTTATATTTAGTTTTTGTTGTAATTCTTTTAAAGCTTCTTCACATTCTGCTCTTCTTTCATTATATTTAGAATCTCCTAGTCCTCTTTTTTTATTTGTATTCATTATTACTATTTTTGCATTTTCCAATTTTACTGGTGCATATTCATATTCTAAATTTGCCGTATCTAAGAATATCGCACAATCTTTTTTTCCATTTGCAATTATAAATTGATCCATTATTCCGCAGTTTACACCTATGTATTTATTCTCTGCCTTTTGTCCTAGCAATGCAATCTTTGTCATATCTACATCTAAATTAAACATATCTTTTAAAACAAATCCTGTTAGTACTTCTATTGAAGCAGAAGATGAAAGTCCTGAACTGTTTGGAATAGTTCCATAATATACTATATCAAATCCTTTGTCTATATTAAAGCCATCATTTTTCATTGCCCAAATCATTGACTTAGGATAGTTAATCCAATCCTCTTTAGGATTATATTTCAAATCATCTATTGTAGATTCTAACACTCCTATTTTTTCAAAGTTCATTGAATATAGTCTTAACTTGTTATCATTTCTTTTTCTTGCGACTGCATAAGTTCCCATTGTTAATGCACAAGGGAATACGTGTCCTCCATTATAATCTGTGTGTTCTCCAATTAAATTCACTCTTCCTGGTGCAAAATATTCTTTAATTTCTCCTTTGTTTCCAAATAACTCTTCAAATTTTGTTTTAACTTTCTCTTTCATTTTTTCCTCCATATATTATAAATTTTATAATTATAGTCCATTTGTTAAAATTTGAATATAGTATTACAATGGCATTTTACCACAAATTGTATTTTAGAATCAACTAGTTATTTAAAATTCTTTACTTAACTGGTTGTGCGGTGCTTGCTGGTCCTTCTTTTACTGGATTTGGTTTTCCTTTAACTATGGAATTTATTAATTTTTCAAAATTTTGTACTGCAACTTTAGCAGTCCACGTTTCTGTTATTGTTTTATAAGCATTTATAGATAGTTTTTCTCTCAATTCTTTGTTTTTTATTACTTCTATAGTTTTCTCATAAAAATCTTCAAATTTTGTATATGCTAATCCATTTTCGTTGTTTTTAATTAAAAATGGAACTCCTCCTATTCCTTTATATGCAATTACTGCACAACCACTATTCATAGCTTCGTTTAAAACAACTCCCCATCTTTCGCTCTTATCACTTGTGCAAATAAATATATTTGCTTTCTCCATATATTCTCTTACTTTGTCCGATTTTACTGCTCCTATCAATTTTATTTGATTAGTTAATCTATTTTTTTCAATTTGCATTTTAGTCTTGTCAAATAGCTCTCCATTACCTATCATTTTAATTTCAAACTCAAGGTTGTCTTCTTTTAATTTTTGAGCTAACTTTACTACACATTCTGGATGTTTTTCTTTTATAAATCTTCCTACCCAAATAATTTCTATTTTTTTATTTTCTTTTTGCTTTAGCAATTCTTCTATGTTATATATTTTCGTTTCTGGAAAGTATCCCCATTTAAAGCATTTATTTTTATACATTCCTAATTCATTGAAATCATTTGGTCCATAACTACTTGCACATAATAAATATAGGTTTTTGTTCTTTTTATATTTTAGATGCCTATCATATACTTTTTTAGAATTTTCAAAATCAAATATACTAAGTACTCCATTATAAAAAATTCTTGCATAGTATCTAAATGTAATTTTATCTTGTTTTAGTCTCTCTTTTATATAGTCATCTGTTGGCGTAGAACCTGCTATAACTATGTCACTATCTACTGCTAATTTTGTAGCTTTATCATATTCTTCTTTGCTTTCATATACTTTTAATACAAATGGATAGTCATTATCCATATCTTTATATCCTAAGGAAATTCTTTCTTGATTTATTTTTTCCATAGATACAAACTTAAAATCTTCACCATATTTTTTATACATTTCTAAGCAAAATGGAATTTGATGATGTGTAAGAAAATTTGAATAAAATGTTATTTTCATAATATGCTCCTTTTATTTTAAATTTTTTAGTAATTCTATTAATGCTTTTTCTCTGTGTGTATGTTTTAGTTCATTTGCACTTAATTCATTCATAACTTTTCCATGAAATTCATCTGGCATAAATACAGGTCCATATGTAAGTTTTCCCATAGGTCCTGGTTTAATTGCTATTTTTCCTTTTGTTTCTCCCCTTGCTACTATTTTTGTTCCATCTTTAAGTATTGATGTTAATACACAAACGAATTTAGCTGTTCTTTTATCCATTGGTATTCCTTTTAATTCTGTTAAAAGTTTGTTTATAGATGCTTCTTGTGGTGCATGGTCTCCTGCATATCTGGCACTATGTACTCCAGGTCTTCCATCTAAAGCATCTACACATAGTCCAGCATCATCTGTTATTATTGTTTCATTTATATTGTTTTTACTGCAAAATTCTTTTATTGCTTTTGCTTTTATTAGAGAATTTTCTTCAAAAGTTGTTCCATTTTCATCTATTTCTTCATTAAAATTTATGTCTTTTAAAGAAATTACTTCTACATTTATATTATTATTATCAAAAAAATTTTTTATTTCTTCTAATTTTGCTTTATTGCTACTTCCATATATTATTTTCATTTTGTGCTCCTATATTACTTTATTCTATTTATTAGATATGGTATCTTGGTTTCAAAGTTTACTCCATATGCATCTTCTTTATTTGTTTTATATGTATCATTAATTGTTTTCCAAACATAATCTACTGCAATTTTTAATCCTTCTTCTATTGTATTATTATTAGTTATTGCTCCCACTAATGTACTAGCAAAAATATCCCCTGTTCCATGGTATTTGGCAGGTACTTTTTCTTTAAAATATGTAAAGAATTTATTAGTTTCTTTGTTATATGACATTACTCCCAGTTCATTATCTTTAAAGCTTACACCTGTTAAAACAACATATTTAGGCCCTAAATTGCTTAACTCTATTAACATATGTTTTATTTCTTCTTCGCTATAATTTTCTTTATATTCTTTTTCTAGCATATAGCTTGCTTCTGTAATATTTGGAACTATTATATCTGCCGTTTTACAAAGTTCTTTCATTTCTTTAACAAAATTTGTATCAAATCCTGCATATAGTTTGCCATTGTCTGCCATAACAGGATCTATAAATATAAAATTCTCTGATGTTTTAAACTGTTTAAAAAATTCTTTTAGCATATCTATTTGTTCTATTGATCCTAAGTATCCTGTATAAATCCCATCAAAGTTAAATTTTTCTTGTTTCCAGTGGCTTGCAATTTTAGGCAAATCGTTAGTTAAATCTCTGTATGTAAAATTCTTAAATGCTGTATGTGTTGAAAGTACCGCTGTTGGAATAACTGCTGTTTCTATTCCCATTGCGGATATTATTGGAAGTGCCACAGTAAGTGAGCATTTTCCTACGCATGATATATCTTGTATTGTTACAATTCTTTTCATTTTATCTTCTCCTCTTTAAAGTTCTTAAATATTCCTTTTGTTCGTTTGTTATTCTATAAGATTCTATTGCTTTTTGAATCCCCTTATTATATGTAAAATCATCTATTTTAGTTATTTTCAAAAAATCTAATGTTTTATTATAGTATTTTATTAAACATATTGAAATTGCCCAAGCATTTGCCATTTGCACATAATACTTATCTAATTTTACATTGTCTAGTATTTGTAGCATTTGGTCTATATATTTGTCTTTTATATAATAATCTAAAAGCATTACAATAGCAAAACGTACTTCATATTCTTGTTTTGATTTTAAATACTGTTTTATAACTTCGAACATTTCTGGTTGATGTTTTTTTGTTATTTTTAGTCCAGCGCAAAAAGTATCGCAAACAGCCCAGCTGTTTATTTTAGGGACAAATTCTTCTACTTGTTTTATTACTTCTTCTATTGGCTCTTTTGTTTGAAAGCCTATTAACATCCCTTGAATTACTAACTCTTCATAATATTTATCTTCGATTTTTATATCTTTCAAATTATTGCTTTTATATAGTTCTTTTGCATATTCACGTAGTCTCGGAATTCTAACGCCAATAATATTATCCATGTCTGGACATAAACTTCCATGAAATTCTTTGTATTTCAGATCTTGCATTTCAAACAAATCTTGTCTAATTTTATTTTCCATAAAATCGACCCTTTCTTGCTTTATTTATATCATATTATTTTTTAATTCTCAATTTTATTTTAAATATTTATTAAAATGTTTGCAAGTTCTGTGGCTACTCAAAAGAAACTATTTAACAATGAAAAAAGGGGTTATCCCCCTTTTTTTCGTTGTTAAATTATTTTACATATTCATTTAATGCCTTTGTTTTAAAGTTTAATTCTCCTATTTCTGCTGTTGGTACAAAGCCTGGTCTTGCATTTATTATATCTGGTATTCTATTTACTACTGTTGCACATGTTAGTTCTACTGTTGCTGGTCTTGCAACTGTTATTGTTGTATCTGGTTCTCCATATACTGACCATTCATTTTTATCAAAATCTTCTTTTGAATATACTTTTCCAATACATTCTGACTCTATTGTTATTCCTTCTTCTGTTTCAGTTGTAACTATTGCGCTCATTCCTGTTGCATCTCCTGCTTTTACTGTCACTCCTAATGTTTCTGAATAAATATCTTCTTTATTTGTTGTTGGAACTGTTACTTGTGTTTGTGATTTTATTGTTAGCCCTAATTTATCGCATAACCATCCATTTGTATTCCACATATATGATGGTAAATACTCTCCACTTTCTATAATTTTTTGTCTCTCTTCATCACTTATTTTATCTACTGATGCAACTTGTTTATCAAACTCCTCTAATGTCAATCCTGCTCCATGTGCATTTGCAAGAGCTATTCCATAATCTTCTACATTGTAGCTTGAGCTGCCTTTTATTTTTGTTATTTTTTGTGTTGATCCACAGATGCTTGTTATTAGTTGTCCCCAATATATATCTTGGTATCCTGTTCCTACTATTGTACATCCTGTTTGTTTTGCTAATTCATCTATTTTTTTAGTTAAATTTGGATTTGAATTCCAAGAATAAAATGCTTCTTCACAAGTTGAAACTGCATTTATTCCTAATTTTGCACATAGCATAAGTGGTTCTTCTACATCTTTTAATAAGCTCATTGTTTCTACTATACATATATCTGGTTTTACTTGTTTTAGCATTTCTTCTGCATCTTTTAAGTCAGTTACTTTTACTCCTAGGTCTTGTCCTCCAATTATTTCTCCTATATCTTTTCCTATGACAGCTGGGTTTACATCGATTGCACCTACTACTTCTCCACCTTTTTCCAAAACATACCTCATTGTATATTTTGCCATTTTTCCTGTACCTATTTGTACAACTTTAACTTTTCTTTCCATCTTTCGTTCCTCCTTAAAATATTATTATTATTTTTTTATAATAGAAATTTTTTCATTTCTATTATATAAATAAAAACCTATAATAAGTATTGCTTTTGAAACTTTCTCACTTTATTTGAAAACATAAATTGGAAACTAAATCATTTTTATTTTTTAGTTCATATATACTTCTTTATCCTCTTCCGACCTATCTAAAATGTCTAATTTATATTTATTTGCTTTTTTATCTAATATGCTAGTATAAATTTCATATACTAAGCAGAATGGCAATGTTGCTTGAACTCCAACCATAATTAAAGGAAATAATTTTCCAGAAAAATCATATATTATTTCTAAAAATGTTCCCGGATAGTTTTGTGATATGAACATTAAATTGCTACCACAAAATTCATTTACTATATATGCAATAACACTAATTATTACTATTAGCGCAGAGTAATATATTATGTCTTTCTTTTCTATTTTTACATATCCTGTTATTAACATTAATATCCCTATATAAACCATTGTTCCATGTAATAAGCAACTGTGTAAACTTATAAAATGTATTGCTGGATAAGTTGTTAACGATGTTAACGGTGATATTAAAAAGATCATTCCTGCTACTATTCCTCCTGTTGAAAGGAATACATCTCCAATTCTTTTTAAAGTGCCTTTGCAAAAGCCACTAAATATACCCGCATATAGTACCAAACTGCAAAAATATAGCGGTACATATTTGTTTACTTCTTTAAAACCATAGTTTTTAATATTGAATACAATTTTAATTATTTCCAATATCCATAAAATTATAGTACTTTTTCTTATTATTTTTTTTACATTATCTTGTTTAACATGTCTTGTTTTTTTTAATGCAATTACTACGCTTATCATAGTTATTGTAAACAATATTAAATGTCCTAATGAAAACATTCCACAAGGAGTTACTTGATCAGCATTCTTGAATAACATTTTTTCGCCTCTTCTATTAATATATTTATTATCACGTATTCTTGTTCTTCTCTTAATTCTTATATAATATATCATATTAGCTACAAAAAGTCTATAAAATTTTACAAACCAATAGAGTCCACAATAGCCGCCAATTCTTTGTTTGCATTTTATAATTTTAAATAATCTTGACCGCAATAGAAAACTGAATCTATATATATGTTATTGTTATAAATAGTGTATAAAATAATATATTTTTTGTTAAATAAAATTTTTCTATATGAATTATCAGATAATAATTTTGGATACATATATGGAAATAAAGATAAAGATTGAATTTTAGAATTAAAATCTTTAAAGAATTCCTTTGCAGAATGAGGACTATATTTTCTTTTATAGAATGAATATAAATACAGATTGTTATAATTATATTAGATTATTAAGCAAATTTCAAGAATAAATATTCGACAAGAAATGACAAAGCTACAGTAAAGACTATTCACTTTACCATTTATTTATATACTAGGAAATGAAGAATTTCCTAGTATATAAATAGTACTATAATTGCTATTATCTCTGAGATTTTATCATTTCATTCGAAAATTCAAATATATGTTTACTCATAATCTACAACGTTTATCCAATTGCTTAAAAACTCTTGTTCTTCTTCTTTTCCTTTAGTCATTTGAGTTGCTGCAACTATTGGTATCCATCTTTGAATATTTGCTTTTGATATACCAGATTTTTCTGAAAATAGATTAATATATTTTTCAGCTAGTTCATTTTTTTCTTCAATTGAGAATAGTAAGAATGTTCTTGCAACATCTGCTGAGGCATTTCCTTGTGTTACGTGTGCCCAGTCTATTACACATACTTCTCCATTATCTTTTACAATTACGTTGCTTGGATTAAAATCTCCATGGCATAACTTTGTATGGTTTTTCATTCCTTCTAATCTTTGCATTAATTCGTATCTTGTATTTTCATCTATGTTTACAGCATTACTTAATTTTCTTCTAAATTTATCCTTTATTCTATTTAGTAAAGGTACTGAGTTTGATAATATTTTCATTTGAGTATCTACAAAAAGATTTAAATACTCTTCTTCTTTTTCTGGATGTTCTTCCATTAGTTTATTAAGAGGGGTTCCTTCAATGTGTTCTGAAACTAATCCCCATCTACCATCTATTTTTGTTACTTCTAATAATTTAGGTACATTTAGAGAAGTTCCTTCTTCTACTCTAGCTTGATTTAGAGCTTCGTTAAGTATATCTGCCTTTGAATAATTTTCTACAAATAATTTTATAGTTTTATCACTGTCTTTATAAACTGTTTTTGTTTTTCTTTGTGCTATTGGATTATTTAGATTATAACACATATTTATCATCCTTTCTTTTGAATTTATTCTTTTCCATAATAAGCTTTTAAATACATATCTTTAATTTCACTTATTAATGGGTATCTTGGGTTTGCACCTGTACATTGATCATCAAATGCTTGTTCTGACATTTCATCTAATCTGTTTAAGAAATCTTTTTCATCAACGCCATAATCTTTAATAGTTTTCTTAATTCCTATTTTTTCTTTTAATTCATCAATTGCTTTTATTAGATTGTTTAGGCTTTCTTCATCATTTGCTCCACCAAATCCTAAAGCTTCTGCTACTTCTGCATATCTTCTTAAAGTATGTGGATGATCATATTGTGGGAATGTTCCCATTTTTGTTGGTACTTCAGCACTGTTAAATCTTAAAACATAATTAATCATTAATGCATTTGCAATTCCATGAGGTATGTGATGGAATGCACCAAGTTTATGAGCCATAGAGTGACATACACCTAAAAATGCATTTGCAAAAGCCATACCAGCCATTGTAGCTGCATTTGCCATTTTTTCTCTTGCCTCTGGATCGTTTGCTCCATTTTCATAAGCTCTTGGTAAATATTTAAATATATTCTTTAAAGATTCAATAGCTAATCCGTCTGTATATTCAGTAGCCATCATTGAAGCATATGCTTCTAGACAGTGAGTTACAGCGTCTATACCAGATGCTGATGTTAATCCTTTTGGAGCATTCATCATCATATTGCAATCAACTATTGCCATTTTTGGTAATAATTCGTAATCTGCTAAAGGATATTTAGTTCCTGTTTTTTCATCTGTTATAACAGCAAAAGGTGTAACTTCTGAACCAGTACCAGCTGAAGTTGGAACTGCTATAAAGTAAGCTTTTTCTCCCATTTTAGGGAATGTATAAACTCTTTTTCTTATATCCATAAATCTCATTGCCATATCTAAGAAATCAACTTCTGGATGCTCATACATAACCCACATAATTTTACCAGCATCCATTGCACTACCACCACCGACAGCAATTATTGCATCAGGTTTAAATTCATTCATTGCTCTTGTTCCTTCTATTGCACAAGCAAGTGTTGGATCTGGTGCTACATTTGAAAATGTTGTGTGTGCTATTCCTAATTCATCTAATTTATCTGTTATTGGTTTTGTATAACCATTTTCAAATAAGAATGTATCTGTTACTATAAATACTTTTTTCTTATCCATTACATTTTTTAATTCTTCTAAGGCTACAGGTAAGCAACCTCTTTTTATATATACCTTTTCAGGTGCTCTAAACCAAAGCATATTTTCTCTCCTTTCGGCAACTGTTTTTATATTTAATAAATGTTTTATTCCAACGTTTTCTGATACTGAGTTTCCTCCCCAAGAACCACAACCAAGTGTTAAAGATGGAGCTAATTTAAAGTTATATAAATCTCCTATTCCTCCTTGTGATGATGGAGTATTTATAAGTACTCTACAAGTTTTCATATTACTATAAAATTCTTCTATTTTTTCTTTTTGTGTAAGTGTATTTATATATAATGATGAAGTATGTCCTAAGCCTCCATCTGCTATAAGTTGTTTTGCTTTAGCTAATGCATCTTCAAAATCTTTTGCTTTATACATTGCTAAAACTGGTGATAATTTTTCATGTGCAAATTCTTCTGATAAATCTACACTTTCTACTTCACCTATTAATATTTTTGCTGTTTCTGGTACTTCTACTCCTGCAAGTTTAGCAATATTATAAGCAGATTGTCCAACTATTTTGGCATTTAATGCACCATTTATAATTATTGTTTTTCTTACTTTTTCTATTTCTTCACTATTTAATATATAGCAACCTCTTTTTGCAAATTCTGCTTTTACTTCCTCATATACTTTATCTAATACAATTACAGATTGCTCAGAAGCACATATCATACCATTATCAAATGTTTTTGAATGTATAATTGAGTTTACTGCTAATATAACATCAGCACTTTCATCTATAATTGCTGGTGTGTTTCCTGCTCCAACTCCAAGTGCTGGTTTTCCGCTTGAATAAGCAGACTTAACCATACCTGGTCCACCTGTTGCTAATATTGTATCTACTGATTGCATTAATGTATTTGTAAGTTCTAGTGAAGGAACATCTATCCATCCTATAATTCCTTCTGGAGCTCCTGCTTTTACTGCTGCTTCTAAAACAACTTTTGCAGCTGCTATTGTTGAAGCTTTAGCTCTTGGATGAGGGCTTATTATAATTCCGTTTCTTGTTTTTAAACAAATTAATGTTTTAAATATTGCCGTTGATGTTGGGTTTGTTGTTGGTATAACTGCTCCAATTATTCCAATTGGTTCTAACACTTTTTTTATACCATAATAGTTGTCTTCTTCTACAACTCCACATGTTTTTTCATTTTTATATTTGTTATAAATATATTCAGCAGCATAATGGTTTTTAATAATTTTGTCTTCTACCACTCCCATACCAGTTTCTTTTACAGCCATTTGTGCAAGAGGTATTCTTGCTTGATTTGCTGCAATTGCAGCAGCCTTAAAGATTTCATCAACTTTTTCTTGTGAAAATTTTGAGAATTCTTCTTGTGCTTTTCTAACTCTTGTAATAGTATTTTGTAAGTTTCCTATACTATCTACTGTCTCGTAATTTTTGTCCATTTTACATCCTCCTTATTTATTTTAATAGTTTGTACTTTATTGTTTTTATATACTAGGAAATGAAAAATTTCCTAGTATATAATTGTTCACTATTCGTTGTTAACTAATTCTCACCGTTTAAATATTAACATATGCCTTTCTTTTTTTCAACATATTAATAGATAATTTATTTTGTTTTTGATTCTAAATTTGACTTTTATGTAAATTAATAGTATTATTAATTTACATCCTTTCGCAGATATAGCGAAATAAAAATAATTATATCTTTATTTTAGGAGGATTTATGCGCTTATTTTTCTATTTTAACTTTTTTGTCATTATACTTGTAATCTCTTTAGCTCTTTATTTTGTAGTAACTTATTTTACTCGCGAAAGGAAAATAAATAAGTATTGCTCAATTTATTGGCCAGTAAAGTATGCTTATGAAGGTATGTTTGATGCCCGGAAACTATATTATGAAGCAAGATCTATTGAAAATAAAGATGCTCGAGAAGCCTTAAGAAAAAAGGCTGAAGACCTCTATTATTCTTCTATTAAAATTTTGGATGATGAGTATTATAGGGAGGCGGCAAAAGAATTGCCAGAAGAGTTAAGAAATGAAGTGTACGAAATGTTGGACACTCGTTACAACTTAATATGATCCTTTAAAATCCTGCCAACAATATGGCAGGATTTTCTTATATATTTTTTTCTTTTTGATTTATTAACTTATTTAATTCAGCACCTAAGAATACTGTATAAAAGCAAGAATAAGTCCACATCATAATTAACATTAATGTAGTTAAACTTCCATATGTTATAGAAAATCCTTTAAATATATCTAAATATTTAGAAAATACAAATGATACTGCATTAAGCGCAATTGCTCCAAACAGAGCTCCATATATTTGGCTTTTAAATGTTACTTTATTTTTAGGTATATATTTATAAAGCAAAATAAATATTAAAAATGTTGCTAGTATAAACCCTATCCCTGTCAATATAGATGACCATATATTATAATTTCTTAAGCAGCCAAAATGTTCTTGTATAATTTCTCTAAGACTATTACCAAAAACTAATAATACTAGACCAACAACAATTAAAATAATAAATAGTATTGTTTCTATAATTGCTTTTACTCTTAAATATATATATGAAGCCTTTTCTTCGTTATCAACATGATAAACAAATTGCAATCCTTTTGTTAGTGCAAAAAGTCCTCTTCCTGCTACCCATATTGTAAAAATAATTGAAATAGATACCGTGCCTAGTGATTTGGAATAAGCTTCTTGCACTATTCCTAAAACCATTTCATTCATACTTGATGGAATTATTCTAGATATAGCTTCAAATAAAGTTTGAGGAGCTATATTTGTATATTGTATTAATGTTATTAGCAATATTATAAATGGTATAAATGATAGTATTGTATAATAAGAGCATTCTGCTGAACATTCACTTACATGATCTTTTTTCATGTTTGCAGATAACTTCTGTATTAACTTATATTTTTCTTTAAGATTAATCTTTTTCATAAAAACCTCTTTTTTATTATACTACTTTATTATTTATTTATGAAGTCTTAATTAAATTTTTGTGGAAGAAATAAAACAGATCACTTTTGTTTAAATTCAAACAAAAGGAGGCCTTCCCATTTATTCCGTTTTAATTAAGTCAAGTTTTGGAAATATTTTTCCAAAACTATTATTTTTCGACAAGTTTTGGAAAAACGTAGCAATGAAAAAAGCCATATTTTAATGGCATTTTTCATCAGTTGCATTTTTTTCGCTATTATAGTATTCATTAATTCTTCTTATTCTATCCTCGCTTGTTTCATTTCTATTATAATCTTTTGGGTAAAATCCTAACCTTCCATTTAATATGTCTAACGCCGGCTTTTTGTGTTCTTCTTGTAAGCCTTTATACAAATCTAGGTAAACTTGATGTTCTATAAGTTGTTCATTTTCAATTACTTCATCATCTAATATAACGTAATTTTGGACATCCTTATTTGCATTCAAGTACTCTATTATCTCCAATGCTCTGTTGCATTTTACTAATGGTGTTACCCCATCAACACTAACTCCTAATCTTTTCAATTGCAATAAATCTCTTCCAAATCGAGTTTTTAACATACTTTTTTCCTTTTTTAATTGAAATGGATATTTATTTGATGTTATAGCAATAATTTTTGCTCCAGATGCATCTATAATATCTTTTAGTATTTTAACATTTAGTTTGTCAACTTCATCTTGACTTGCCCAATTATTTATAACTCCATCAAAATCTAAAAATATAACCTTCATATTTGCCTCCAATATTGTTTGTTATTATTTACTTTCTTCTATCTCCTGGTTTTAATCTTTCTGCTTTCATTTATTGTTCCTCCTTATTTTTTTAGCAGGTCGCATATTTTTTTAATTATTAGAATATTTAAAATTGAAATTATAAGTAAAAATATCATTACATATATAAGATCAAATCTTAATAGAATTAATGTAATAGCTCCTCCAATTAAAAATTTACCAACTTTTCTTGATAATGTTAAATAAGTTATAGCTTGTTCATGATATTTTTCACTACAACTATTTAATAGCAATGTTTTCATGTAGTTTGCGAACAAGTCGCGTACACCAAGAAATACAAAGAATCCAAGTGTCATTAAAACTATTCCAATTATTTCAAGCTTTAACATAGTTCCAAGTATAATAGAAATAAAAGCTCCGGCTAATGTGTATCCAATTATATATAACACTTGCTTATTTTCACCTTTAATTTTTTTTGTAAAAAAGTAATCGCTTACTACTCTCACCACTCTTGAGATTGCAATTGTGACTGATAAATATATAGATACTTTACTAGTTTCTAAAAAAGATGATAATTTGTATTGTATAAGTAATTTACTATTTGATTGACCTAAATCAATTGCCGCATAAAGGCTTGCATATAATAATAGTATTAAAAAAATTAGTTTAGTTATTGATAATTTTTGTTTTTCTTTAAATTCATCATTTTTATTATTTTTGTATTCGTATAAAAAGTTAGATAAGATTACACTTAAAATACAGAAAGATATGCATAATATCATAGGTAAATAATTGTTAACATTAAATAAAAATCCTACTGTAAAAGCTATTAACATAGTTATAAGAGAATATATAAAACTAGATTTGTTTTGTATTTTAATATAATCTTTTTCTTTATTTGCATACTTTAGATTTTTTCTTAATACTACATTATCCATATTTTTAAAGAGGAAGGCTGAATCATATAAAATATGTCCAAGCAATATAATAAGATATTTATTGGCAAATGTAAGTAATATAGCGGAACACAGTAATAATACAGTTCCTAGTTTTATTGATCTAATGTTTCCGATTTTCTTAATTATTTTAAAAGCAATTGGATATATTAATATTGTTATTAAATTTCCAATAGTACTAAGCGAACTAATCTGTGCAGCATTAAAACCTTTAACTACAGTTAGGAATATAGTGTCAATAGCAATCCAAAACAATAGATCACCAGAAATTCCTGAAAATATTGGGTATATTTTGTTACTTAATTCTACCTTTTGGTTATATTCTACTTCGTTCATTATTACGTTATAATCCTCTCTTTATTAAAATGAAGCTTTTCTTTGTTTTATAAATATATTTCTACTTTTTACAAACATTCTAACATAGTGATACAAAAATTTAAAGTACCTTATTTTTTAACTAACATTCTTTCTTTAAAAAATAACAAGTTGTTTGAGGGGGACAGTCTTTTATTTCGGCAAATACTATATATCCGTTCTTTTCATAGAACTCTCTTGCCTGAAAATTCCATGTTTCCATTCTAATTCCTGTTAAATTTTCTTTTTTAGCAAACTTTTCTATTTGGTTTAGCAAATTTGTTCCAACCCTTTGTCCTCTATATTCTTTATCTACATATAACAAATCTAGAAAGTACCAATTATATTGCACAAAGCCAATTGCACCACCTATTAATTTATTGTCATCAAAAGCCAAAAAATTGTTGCTTTTCATATCAGATATTTTTATATCTGCTGATGTATTATCCTTTAACCATTCGCACTTTTCTCTATTGTTTTTCCTTAATTTTGTATGAATTATATCTTTCATTTCCATATTATTATCATTCTTTATAGTGATCATTATGTTCACTCCTTCTGTTATCGAATTTTTTCTGTTTCTTTAAAAGCCTATGAGTACAACAAGATACTAAATTCATAGCAGTTTCTACAATACTTTATAAATGCAATTCATATTCTCTAATTTCACAATTCTTTAATCCTCTATTTAAGAATTTACCATCTTGTATTCCTTCAAAGTATCCATTAAATGCTTTTGAAACTCCACTATGCGCAACTACTAAAATATTTTTATAATCTTTAGTTTTTAGTTCATCTAAAAAATTATAAACTCTTTTAAAGAAATCTCGAATGTTTTCACTTGTTCCTTGTTGAATAGTAGTATAATAGTTCCAATATTCTTCTCTGTTTGTTTCAGTAAGTAGTTTTCCGCTTAAATCTCCGCAACTTCTTTCTTTAATTCTGTTGTCAATTATAAATTCATATTTGTTGGCAACAATGATTTCTGCAGTATGTTTTGCTCTTGTTAAAGGTGATGAAAAAACTTTATCAAATTTGATATTTTTTATTTTTTCTCTTAATTCTTTAGCTTGCTCCACTCCCACCTCTGTTAAGTCTTCATCTCCAACATTATATTGCTTAGTTGCATTATGTGGAACTTGTCCATGTCTTACTAAATATATTTTCATATCTTATTCTCCTAATTTTCTAAATAAATCTTCATATACTTTATTAACATTTATGTAGTTTACCATTGTTATTTTGTGCTCATTCGTAGTCAATTCATAAGATGTATCGTCTTTTATATTAGGGCAACTTATATTTTGGGTAGTAAACCAACTTTTGTTTATCATATATGCTATAACCGAAATATCCCAAATAACTCTTCTTTCTTGTATTCCATGATATCCATCATTATAAAATCTATCTATTAAATAATTGCATAATTTGCTTTTATCTTTTAAGTAATGGTTTAATTCATATATTGAAGTTCTTAAATTAGATGCAACATTTTTACATGGAATTACTGTTAGTTTTACTTTTGACCCAAACACAATTTTTACTGCACTTACATCTTGCTTAAAGTTAAATTCCTGGTTATTGTCTTGTAATAAACTATGCCCGCCTAGCCATATTACTTCTATTCTTTCAATTATTTTAGGTTCTTTTTCAATGGCAAGTGCAATATTAGTAATTGCTCCTATTGCCATTATATATGTTTTATCGTTTTTTAGTGCTATTTCAATTATTTTATTAACTGCATCATTGGTTTTATTATAGCCATTACTAATATAATCTTCTGCGCCTTTAAATACTTTACTTGTTGTATCAAAGTTTAGCCAATTACATATTTTTAATATTTCGTTATAACTTTTTTCTCTTCCGCTTATAACAGTTTCATTTCTTTCTTTATGAGAATATGGTGCAACTGTTATTGCTTCAATATTAAATATATCTTGGCTTTTAATCATATATGAAAGCGCAAATTGATCATCACATTCGTTATAAGTATCGGTATCTAATATTACATTTATTTTTTTAGTTTTATAGTTGCTAATGAATTCATATAATTCTTTCCAATCATGCACTCTAGGTATGTTTGTTTGCTTATTATAGTGTGTGTCCATTAGTAATGCTGGTATATTGTTATTAATGCATTCTTGGCATATATTGGCTGAATCGTCAATCATAATATCAATGTTATTTTCTTTGCATTTTTTTGTTTTTCCGCTTTTATCATTTTTATAAGCATTAGTTAAAATAAGTCTGTCATAATGAATAGAATTATTGTCTAACCATTCTTTAGTCATATTATATGGATCAGAATATTCTCCATTGTCTCTTCCAGTAATAATGCAGATAATATGTCCATCTTCTTTTAGCTTATCTATGTACTCTTTTGCTTTTTCTTTAACTTTTAGATTTTTAGCAATTTTTTCTATATTATCAACATAGAACTTTTTTACTTTGTCCTCTCCCCAATTAAACATTCCTCTAGTTATATATTCTGCATCTTTGTTATATTCTCCATTGTATCCCAACTCGTCGTTATGTATTAAAAATGCTTTTAATAATTCTTCGTCAAAATTTGAAATAACATTATCTATATCAATTCCTAATTTCATCTTTATGAATCACTCCTATATTACATATCATTATTTCTTTTTATTATTGCATAATTACTATATTTATATAGTAATTATTTTGCATTGTACAAATATCTTTTACATATAGTATTCAATGTATAAGCAAAGGCTATATACATTAAGGTAAACCCTACTATTAAAATTGAAATTATATTTAAATCAAATCCAATTTTTAAAACAAATATTAAAATTAAATATCCAAAACTTCTTGATATATTTATCATAATTTCAAACCAAAATACATAATTTGGTTCGTCTTCTGTTTTAATATTTTGCTTACACATACACTCATAATATATAATTGAGTTTGATGTTTCAAATATTGGATTACTTACTCCGTTGACTATATTGTATAATAATATAAGCAAAAAGCCTATGCTTACTGTAAGTGTTCCAATCCTGATTTCATTGTTTATATTAAAATACATCATACTAAATGTAAGTACTATAACTACAATGCTTTGAAAAATAGACATTGGTATAAACAATTTAGACAATTTTTCTTTTCTAACAAATTTGTTAGTTAAATATACTACTATAATAGAAATAATAGTTATAAAACTGCTAATGCTTCCTAGTGATAATTCTGTTGTCACAACTAAAAAAGTTATAATTGAGATTAATGTTGATAATACTCCAAAAGAACTCAATCCTCTAAATATTGTTCTCCAACTCATTAATCTCATCATTTTTTTATTTTGACTTCCATTAATATTCTTTAAGAATTTCTTTATATTTATTTTTCCATGTTCTAGTTGAATTTCTTTTATGAACATTGAAGAAATTAGACTTATAGAAATTAGTATTATTAATATAATAAAAGCTAATTGATATGAACTTTTACTAATACAATAGCCCAATACTATAGGGAGTACGATATTTATTGTATATTTTAATATTTGATCTCTAGTGATATATTTTCTAAAATTCTCATCTTTATTAACTCTTTTTATTAATATTTGTTCGGGGTAATAATAAAATGCATTTCCTATACTTGCAAATATCGCAAATGGAATAATATAGTTTGAAATTCTTTCTCCCATCACAAGCAAAACTATACATTGAATTAAATTTAAAAATATCCCTATTCTAAACATTGAAACTAAATTGAGTTTCTGCAATTTATTAACAAGTAACAAGCATACCAAATATACTAAAAAGAATGTAATGTAGTATTCTGATACATTAGCTATGTTTCCTTGCGTTATCTTTAAAAAATATATTCCTAAAAACACGTCTTTAAATACACTTATAACTTTTCCGGCTAGATCTGACATTAAAAAAATTTTCCAGACATTAGTTTGTTCCATTTAATGCTCCTATCTTTCTTCCAAATCTTTTTCTTCTTTTCTTTTTCTCAAAACATTAACTATGTTTTTAGCACACTCTACGTATTGTCTTTTTACAGCTTCCTCTGTACATCCTGCTATATGTGGTGTAACAATAACATTGTTTCTTTTTTTAGATAATAAATCCACATATTCACCTGTATCTATGTCTAATCCTAGATAAAAATTGGGATTCCTATCGGCAAAATCAACTAAAGCTTCTATATCAGTAATTCCTGCTCTAGAAGTGTTTATAAATATAGCATTTTTCTTTAAAAGTTCTGTTTTATCTCTTGATATTAAGTTATTAGTATCTTTTGTTAATGGTACACTCACATTTACAATATCCGATTTTTGTAATAATGTATCTAAATCAACAAATTCAACTTCTTTTTCAATTAGATCTCTATGTTTTTCGGGATGTGCTGTATAGCACAAAATATTCATGTTAAATACTCTTGCTATATCTATCATTCTTTGAGATATCTTCCCTGCTCCTATTAAACCTATTGTTTTTCCGTTTATATCTGTAGGGTTACTAATTAATTGTTTTCTATTTGGCTTTCTATTGGCTTCTTGTATTCTCTTACTTGAATCTAGTATTAATGCTAAAATATGTTCCGCAACTGATGTAACATTAGCATTGGGACAATTAACTATATCAATAAATTTAGACTCAAAACATTCTTTATCTATATGATCTAACCCTATTGACATAGAAGCTATAATTTTTGGAGTTCTAACATCTGTAATCAAATCTTTTGTTATCTTCTCCTCTACTCCTACAATTAAAATATCATATTTTTTTAACAGTTGTTTTAGTTCTTCTTTATTTGGATACATTTCTCCATTCCATGCATCTATACTTATACCGTTTTCTTTTAGGATTTTAACAGCTTGTCTGTCTATGCTTTTTGACATACTACATGCTTTTAACATTTTTCCCTCCTATTTTTTCAATTTTATCAATAATTTTGAGTATATTAATATTACTATTGTTACTAGCAGTAATAGAATTTTAAATAATACTATATTGTTAAATAAACTTATAACAAACAATAAGATATAAGCAATTATTCTTGTAATATTTAGTATTACTTCACATACTACTTGATGTTCTACTATATAATCTTTAACAACAATTTCATTTTCGCTTACTATCTCATATCTTTTTGTGTCACCTGTATTGCTTAATATTACTAAAAATATTGCCGTACATACATTGTATATAATTATTGTTGGCTTGCTAATATTTATTAGTAGTAAAAGCACACTAGAAACCATCATTATATTGCAAATTTTTAATATCTTCCAATTGCTTTTTAGTTTGTATTGGAATATGTATACAGATAAAATTGAGCATATTGCCGTGATTGTTGTAATTACTCCTAGACTTATAGTTGTTTTAAATGTCATAACTGTTAGTATTACAATTAGTGTTTCTAATAAATAATTTACAATTCCATCACATATGCATAGCTTATATACTGTTTTAAATTTATCATTATTTTTTACCAAATTTATATATTCTTTTAAGTTGTATTTTTTATCATATGTTTTTGCTTTGTCTTCTATAAATAGTGAAAATATAAATTGTGTAATAGAAAGCAAAATTACTATTTTTGCAATATATGAAAATGATGTTAAATCTATTGATATTCCAAATACTATAGGAAAAAATATTTTCAATATTTTACTAATAATTGATTTAAACGAAATGAACTTGTTTGTATTATTTTGCGTATATTCGTTTACAAGTGTATGTGCCGCCACCCATATTAGGCCTTGCACAATTCCATAAAAAAATCCTAATGGCGCAAAATATGTAACTATTTTTTCTTTCAAGAAAGCAAGCATTAATATATATAGGCAATATGCGATTATTCCACTTCTAAATACCCAAACCTGATTTTTATTTTTTATTATTCTTCCAAAAGTTAGAAAGGTTAATAATATTGCTATAAATGATAATACATAGTATATTGATATTTGTTTATAATCATAATTTGTAAGTGTAATAAAATATGCTACCATAAATGTGTTTACAAACATATATAAAACATTGTTTATTAATAAAGATCCCATTATTCCTATTGCGCTTTTAGTTAATTTTTCTTCTTTCATTTTTTCTCTTTATATTTCTATATTTTATATTATTCTTGTTTATATCATAAAAAATTATCGTTTTCAACAAAAGTTTAACCAATTCCAATAGTTCTTTATTAAAAAAATACCGGCAGAAATTAGCTTTCTGCCGGACTTTTGAAATTATACTTAGGGGGTCACCGTAAACCAAATGAAGTTGCTTCCATAGCCAATGTCCTTGACTTTGAAATTCTTCTCCGGAAGCATTACTTCTTCCACAGCCTCTTTAACAGCCTCTTCTATTTGATCTTTTTTCATCATAAGAGTAATCAAGATTTCTCCCGGTTCTTCGATGAGTTCTATCCTCACCGGATAATTTTTACCCTCCCTTACAATTTTTCTCATTTCTTCACTTTGAGGTGTCATTTTGCGAACAAGAGTGTTTGTAAGTACCATAATTTCTCCTGTAGTGATACATATTATACCCTGTATCTAGGTAAATTGGATTTATATTATATCATCATTTACATAAAGTATCAAGTTTTATATGTCCCTTCTGAAGAAAATATTTGTAGATTTGTCAATTTTTTCTCATCATATTGCTGTATTTCTTATATATCCTTTTCACTAATAATATTTCCTTCAACATCTTTCAATACTATTTTTTTATTTTCTATAATCAAATAACTGTTTTTTGTATTGTTTTTTGGTAACGAAATAGAACCACTATTTACACATATAACTCCATCTTTTTCTTTTATAAATCCTGTATGAAAATGCCCATATACAAGAACATTAATTCCTTTTGGAATATTTTCCATATTATATTTTTGTCCATGCGTAAATAAGAACTTCTTTCCATTTATATTTAATTCGATATTATCTTTAAATTCAAACTCTGAAATCATTTCATCAACTTCTGCATCACAATTTCCTCTTACACATAGTATTTTTTCTTTTAAGCTGTTTAAAAGCTCTGCTACTTTCATTGGATTATATTCTTTTGGTAATGGATTTCGTGGTCCATGATAATATAAATCTCCTAAGAGAATTATTTTATCTGGCTTTTCTTTTTTGCATATTTTGCTTATTTTATTAGCATAATAATTTGATCCATGTATATCTGATATTACTAAATATTTATTATTTTCTGTCATTTATTTTCTCCTTTACTTCTATAGATTTATAACTATTATATTTTATTTAGTAAGTTTTTTAATTTTTCTATTTCTAATTTCTCTTCAACTTTTCTTCCAGAATAATAAAATGCAATTTCCAAATTATTATTTCCAAGAATTTTATTATCTTCCAAAACCTCTTTTAATCTTTCTGCTACACCTATACTTCCATCAATTACACATATGTTATCTGGAAGCATTTCTTTTAACGTTGTTTTAAAATATGGAAAATGTGTACAGCCAAGTACCAAATATGAATATTCTTCTAGGTTAAATTTTTCTAAGTTCTCTCTTATATACTCTTTAACTCTTTCAGTATTGAATTCACCACTTTCTGCAAATTCAACAAGTTTAGGCATTGCAATTAATTCTACAATATCCTCTGCTCCTAGTCTTTTTATTAAATTCCTAATCTTTTCTCCCTTTACTGTAACCGGTGTTGCCATTAATAAAACTTTTTTGTTTTTTCTATTTTCTATTGCTGGCTTTATAGCTGGTTCTATTCCTATTATTGGAATGTTATAATCACTTCTTAAATCTTTAATTGCCACGCTTGTAGCTGTATTGCATGCTACAACCATTGCCTTAACTTTTTTTGAATTCAAAAAGTCTATTGCATTTTCTACATATTCTAATATTTGTTCTTTAGTTTTTAATCCATAAGGTACATTATCTGTATCAGCATAATATATGTATTTTTCATTTGGTAATAACTTAATAATTTGCCTTAAAACAGATAATCCACCTATTCCTGAGTCAAATACTCCTATTGGGTTATTATTCATTGTGTTCACTCTTTCATTATCTTTCTATCTCAGTAGAATTTTCTTTATTCTTATTTGATTTTCCCTTTAAGAATTCTACAACTTTATTTTTTATTTTTTCGAATTTACTTGTATTTGCTTGTTCATACCAACTCTTAAATTTATTTTTCCAATCAGCTGCATCTAATGATTCAATTGTGTTTTTATACGTTCCAATACTTTTGTTTCTATATAATGGATTTGAATGAAACCCTTTATGCCTTCACTCTTATTACCGTAATCATTGGTAACCCATTTATGACCTATTAAATCAATCCCTTCTTAAGAAGGATTTTCTTTTAATCTCTTTTGATATTCTATTAACCTCTTTTAAATAAGTTTTTTATCAAATTAAATATTTTTTGATACCAATTTTCTTCTTCCACAATAGTTATTCTTGTTTCTTCAGAAGCTTTTATTTTTTCTTGTGTAATCCTGTTTCTATTTTTTAATATATCATCTGGGTTGTATTTATTATGTAAATTTTCTTGATATTTTCTTTCGTTTTCTTGGTATAGTTTTATTTTTTTCTTTTTGCTTTCTTCTGATGCTAAATATTTTAAATCCAGCCAAGCAAGTATAGCGATAGCTTTTTCTGAAAGATTTTCTGGATTAAATATATCATTTTTGTCTATTCTTGAAATATAGTTTAAATCTCTATTATCTTTTATTGTACTTAAAATTGTATAAGGTATTTTAATAACTACTTCTTTATTCATATAACTTAAAACCTCAAAGACCTCTGTATATGCTATTTTATTCTTTATCATAACTACTATCTCCTTTATCTTGCTGTTTATTTTCTGCTAACAATTCTTTACCCTGTTTAATTATTTCTCCCATTCTTATTTGAGTAAAACTCCTTATACTTTCTCTTGACTCTTTAAATTCTTGATATGTTTCCAATAAAAGTCTTAAATCATTACCAATATTTGTATCGTTTTTTCTATTTTTTTCAAAGTCTTTACAAATATCTTCAGTACTCATACCATCTTCTAAATCTAATAAACAATGTTTCAAATCTCTTTTTGTAAGTCTCCCCTCTTCAATTAATGTATTTGCAATAATTTCATAATTATACGGTATTTGTTTTTTTGCTTCTTGTATATATATAGGTAAATTATTTATATCGAATCCTTTTGCAAATATATTTTCTCCTCTTTGGCTGTAAAAATCATAAATAGATTTTGTTAAAGTTTCCGCACTATCAAATTCATGTATAAATTTGTTTTCTCTATTTGCATCAAGCATCTCTCTTGATGCTGATCTGGTCTCATTTTTTGTTCGGAATAGCCAAGAATGAATTGGTTGTAGTTCTCCTGATACATCACCAGAAATAGCTAGTTTAATTTCATCTTTTACTACACCTCCACCTCCCACAAATATTCCGAATTCCATTATCTTTAATACTAATCAACTTATTATTTGCTATCTTTAGTAGTTGCATAGGAAATTGTCCCCAAGTTTTAAACGCATCAACTATTAATCCATGTGTAATTGTCCTTTCTTGTATCTTTCTAAAGTCTTGCCTAGCATTATCATCATCCTTTCCTATGCATAAAGGAATAGCCCCAAGACAATCTATTTTTTTACTTGTATCTCTATTGTTTCTTCTTTGTATTGCTTCATGTAAAAATCTTTCTGGTCCACAATTTGTTCCTCCTGTTACAAAAAACATTTTTTCAGGATCTACATTATTAATCAAAGTTTGAAAAGCAATTGCAATATTTTTGTATTCTTCAAAATCTATATTTCCTCTAGTTTTTAAACTTCCTCCAGCAATTATTATTGGTATTTTGTCTTTAAATATATCTGATTTGTTAGAAATTGCCTCAATTCCTAATCCTTTTTCTATTCTTCTTTCTATTTTTCTTTTCTCAGGTGATTTCTTTGGCAACTTGGTTCTTCTTTTGTTATTTTCTCTTTCTTGATATTCTATATATTTTGAATCCTCTCTCAATATTCTTAGTACATCTATTCCTACTTGTTTTGCAAGTATCATTTGTTCTTCAGGTGTTGATGAATAAAGCCCATACCCGTCAGTACCAAGAAATATGGGAATATTATTTTTTTTGCACATCTCAATAGTATTGACTAAATCTCTATCTTCTAATAACTCCCTTTGGTGTAAATTAATTAACCTTAAATTAGAAGCAAGGTTTAATTCAATTGATGCTCCCATATCTTTTATTAATTTAATAGATTCTTCATTTATACCATGAATAGCATGTCCTATCCTAATTTGTGGATAATTTTCGTTCAAACTATCACAATATGCTTTTATAATTTCTAGTGCATCTTTTATACCATTCGGATCTTTCTGCGTTTCTCCACTATGAAGTCTAATTATAAAATTAGGATTTTGACTTGCATAATCTGTAACACATTCTAAAAAGAGTTCCTGATTTTTCAATTCAAAGCCATCTGTTTCTTGTCCACAAATGTCTATACCTTTAATGTATTTTGAATTTATCATTAAATTTTGAATTTCATCACTCGTAAATTTTTGTTTGTTTTCAGCACCGGAATCACTTCTGTGTATTTGCAATAGAAATCTTAATTTTACTCCTGTATTTGCTTCAATTTTATCAATGTTAATGTTTCTTTTGACAATCATTTGTAAAATTTTTGCATCAGTTGTTATTTCTGTATAATATATTCCGTGTTCTTTATAATCTTTTGCTATTTCTTCTAAAAATTTTTCTCCATACCCATTTTCTATTAATTTTTTTATAATTATATTATTCCTTTTTCTATATACTTCTTGCATATCAGAAAAAGTACCATTTTCTTGCATATCTAATGTATTCTCTATTTTATTTACATCTATATTACACTCTTTAGCTAATTGTATTAATTGATTGGATGGAAGAATTGCATTCAAATGTGTATGTAAATCTGTTTTTTGATGGCATATTTGCTGTTCAATTTGATTAGCCATTTGTTCTGTAATCTCTCTGTCTTTTAACATTTTTTCAATGCTATGGTAATCTCCATTTTCAATTCCTTTATTTGTTTCCAACCCTTTTAATGTATAATATGCTTCTCCTCCTTTGCTTAGAAAATTAACTAGCTTTTCGTGTGAATCTATATTATTTTCATTTAAAAATTGCTTTTGCAAGTTCAAAAAGCATCTTTCTAATTCTTTATCCTCTATATCAACTCCACAGGCTTCTAGAATAGGCTTTACAAATATTAAGTCAGATTTAACTTCTTCATATGATAGTAATCTTAAATCTACAAATTGATAATCTTTTGATCTAGCCATAAATTTATTAGCATTGTTTTTTACCCATTCATTATGTATTACAGATAGAATTTCTACTATTTTGGTATATTTATTTTCCTGTCCGAATTCCGTTTTGTATTTTTTCAGCTAACTCTCTTCTTATCTTTGATTTATTATCTATATCATCAATTATAAATGCAATTTCATCATCATCTAATCCAATTATTCTTGAAATTCCATTAATAGCTTTGATATCAGAATCATATGTAACTGTTTTTCTTGCTTCTTGAGGTGTTTTTATTTCCTCTATTATTTTATCTGCTTCTTCCTCTGATAATTTATCCCATCTGATTTTTGCTTGTTTTACAATTTCTCCTAAAATAGTATTTTTAATTGACATACCTTACCCTTCCTTTATCTTTAGATTATACGTATTACATTGATTTTTTGATCTTTAATTTTCAAATATTACTTACTTTATCGTAATTACATTTACATTATAGTTTATTTTTACTTTATTTTCAAGTTTTATAATAATATAAAAAAGTAGACATCAGTACAAATCCACTGACACTTATTTTAATAAAAATTCTCTATAACTCATTTAAATAAATTTCTTCTACCACTTAAAATGCATAAGTTTTATATTACATCAAAATCAAGTATTACATCTCTTTCTTTAGTTGTAGCGCTGTCACACACTCCACATGCTTACTAAATGGAAACATATCGACTGGTTGTATTTCTTTTATCTCATAACTCTCATCTAATAAAGCTAAATCTCTTGCAAGCGTTGCTGGATTGCAACTTATATATACTATTTTCTCTGGTTTTAGTTCTTTTAATAACTCTATTGTTTTGTTATCTAGCCCTTTTCTTGGTGGGTCCACAAATACTACATTTGGTTTTATATTTTCCTTTTCTATTATTTTAGGTAAAACTTCTTCTACATCACCTGCATAAAATTCTGCATTTTCTATTTTATTTATTTTTGCATTTTCTTTTGCATCTTTTATTGCTTCTTCTATAATTTCAATTCCATATATCTTTTTAAAATTTTTTGCAGCAAAAATTCCTATTGTTCCTATTCCACAATATAAATCTAGTGCAATATTGTTTTTGTTAGCAGTGTCATTTACTCCAGCAAATTGCATTGCTGTGTTATATAATATTTCTGTTTGAATTGGATTTACTTGGTAAAATGATAATGGAGAAATTTTAAATTTATAGTCCTCTAAAATATCATAAATATATCCTGCACCATATATTACTTCTGTTTTATCTCCTAATATTACATTTGTATTTTTTGTATTAAAGTTTTTAACTATTGATTTTATTTCTGGATGTTTTTTTGTTATGTATTGAACTAATTCTTTATCTTTTAATTTATTATCATTTACTACTAATGTAACTAAAATCTCATTTGTTTTTATTCCTATTCTTATTACTATATGCCTTATTGTTCCTTTTAGTGTTTTTTCATCATATACAGATATATCGTTTTGTTTTATAAATTTAAATATATCTTTTGATATTTCTTCACATTTTTCATTTTGAATAAAACATCTTTCTGTTGGAATAATATTATGTGTCCTTGCAGAAAATACACCCATTACTGGATTCTTTTGCTCATCTAATCCTAATGGATATTGAAGTTTATTTCTATAATGAAGCGGATTTTTCATTCCTATAACATCTTTTATTTTAATTTCTCTTTTTAAAGCTTTATTAATGCAATTTTGAACAATTGCTTTTTTTATTTTTAATGTTTCACTATATTCTATATGTCTTAAATTACATCCACCACATCTGTTGTAAGTACTACAATCTGGTTCTACTCTTGTGCTTGACTTTTCAATAAATTCAATAATCTTACCATAAGCAAAATTTTTTTGAACTTTCAAAATTTTTATTTTGATTTTTTCTCCTTTTATCGCTTGGTCAACAAACACTGTAATTCCTTCAATTTTGGCAATTCCTTCTCCTTGAAATCCATTATCTATTATATCTACAACATATTCTTCATTCTTTTTTATCATTTTTTATTTTCTCCCATTCTTTTAAAATTATATTTTAAAAATGTTTAAAAATCAATGTTTTTGAAATAATATGAATAAATATGTTTTTTTAGAACAAAATAAATATAAAAAATGAGGAGGTTTTACAATGAAAGTTATAAACGGTATTGCTCTTACGCTTGTTATAATTGGTGCTATTAACTGGCTTCTTGTTGGACTATTTGAATTCAATTTAGTTGACGCAATTTTTGGAAGTTTATCTATATTAACTAGAATAATATATATAATTGTAGGAATTGCAGGTCTTTGGTCAATTGCTTTTTATAGCAAACTTTCTGACTAATCTTTTAGAAAAAGAGAGAAAAAGGGGACAGGCCCCTTTTTCCCTCTTCACTCTAAATTTTTATTATCACTTTTGCACCTTTTGGTTCGTTACTTGTTATTTTTATGTTTCCTCCATGTAGCTTTACTATTGTATGTGCTATTGATAGTCCTAGTCCGGTTCCTCCTTTTTCTCTTGAGCGTGCTTTGTCTTCTCTATAGAATCTATCAAATACATGTTTTGCTGCTTCTTTGCTTATTCCTATTCCTGTGTCTGCTACTTCTATTATACATTTTCCTTCTTTTGAGTATGTTTTAACTGTTATTGTATCTTTTTCTGCTGTATATTTTATCGCGTTATCTAGTATTATTACCAAAAGCTGATTTATTTTATTTCTATCTATGTTTGCTTCTTTACCATAATTTAAGTCTAAATTTATTTGTTTTTCTTGCATCTCTGCAAAGTCTTTGTATGGAATAATTATTTCTTTTATTAAATTATCTACATTTGTTTTTTCTTTGTGCATTTTTAATTCGTTTGAATCTGCCATTGCAAGTACCATTAGTTCTTTTATAAGTTTAGTTAATCTTTTGGTTTCTTTAAGCATTATATTTATGTCTTCTGATTTGTCTATTATTTTGCTTTCTGGCTCCTGCAAAAGTAGTTCCTGTTTTGCTTGTATTATTGTAAGTGGCGTTCTTAACTCATGTGCTGCATTTTGAACAAATTCTGTTTGTTTTTTGTATGATTCCATTATTGGCTTTAATGTCATTTTTGATAATATATATGACCCAATTATTGCTATTCCAATTATTATTAAACTTCCAACTAATAAAGTATCTGTCATGTTGTTTATTGTTGCGACTTCTCCATCTACATTTGCAAGTAATTGTATATATATCTCTTCATCTTCTGATGTTGTTCCTTTTACTGTTATTCCTCTATAATTGTATTTATCTTGCACTTTTATTGAGTAGACTTTATCTGTTTTATTTCTATTAAATTCTATATCTTTAACATAATCATTATAAAATCTTCCTATAGTCTCGCTGTTTAATATCTCTCCTTTTGAATTCCTTACTATGCAAACGACTCTAGGATTAACCTTTGTTTCTACATATGTAATTTTAATGCTCTCATCCAATTCTTTTGTAATAACCTTTTTAACTTCTGACACTATATTTTGGTTTTGATACAGTTCCATTGCCCTTATTAATTCTTTATCTATGGATTTATACATATATGTAGATACTTGATGATATATTATTGCATCAAAAATTATAAGTATTATTGCAAACACTATAAATGCATAAAGCATATTTTTAACTAATTGTTTTTTTATTAATTTTTGCTCGTTCATTTTTACCTCTTTTTAATTTGATCTCTTATAATTATATCACGTAATTTATTAAATCAATATTAAAAAATTGTAGGGGCCAGTTGCACTGTCTTCCCCCTACATTATTCTTAATTATTTATTTAAGATGCTATTTACTTTTTCTATTACTGAATCTAGTTTGCAGTCTTCTGAATTTTCTTCATTTCTCATTTTGAATTCTACCATTCCATCTGTAATTTTCTTTCCAACAGTTATTCTCATTGGAATTCCAATTAAATCCATATCATTAAATTTTACTCCTGCTCTTTCTTTTCTATCGTCTATTAATGTATCTATCCCCATATTATTTAGCGTATTGTATAATTCGTTTCCTGCTTTTAGTTGTTCTTCATCTTTTGGATTTATTACTACTACTGCAACTTTGTATGGTGCTACATTCATTGGCCAAATTATACCTTTTTCATCATTATTTTGTTCTACTATTGCAGAAAGAATTCTTTCAAGTCCTATTCCATAGCTTCCCATAACAACTGGGTGACTTTGATTATCTTCTCCTAAATAGTTTAGTCCTAAACTTTCTGAATATTTTGTTCCTAATTTGAATGTATTTCCAACTTCTATACCTTTTTTGAATACTAATTTTTTACCACAGTTAGGACAGGTATCTCCTTCTTTTACATTTACTATATCTGCTGATACATCATACTTAAAGTCTTTTATATTTGCATTTATATAATGATATCCTTCTTTGTTTGCTCCACAACAGAAGTTTTTCATTTTTAAAACTTCATTATCTACTACAATTTTTGCATTTAAGCCTATTGGTCCTGTGCAACCTGGTACTGCGTTTGATGTTGCAATTAATTCATCTGTTGCAAATCCTATTTCTTTTCCTTTTAATACTTTTAAAGCTTTTACTTCGTTTAGCTCTCTATCTCCTCTTACAAAGAATACTACAAGTTCATTATCTACACTCATAAGTAATGCTTTAACTGTTTTCTTTATATCTAGCTTTAAATAATCACATATTTCATCTATTGTATGATAGTTTTTAGTATCAACCATTTCTAGTTCTTTTTCTTCTTCAGTACATTCTTCATTGCATATACATGGTGTTACCTCTATGTTAGAAGAAAAATCACAGTTTTCGCAAAGTACAAGTATATCTTCCCCTACATCTGTAATAGCTTGGAATTCTTCTGAAAGTATTCCTCCCATAACTCCTGTGTCTGCTCTAACAACAGTATAATTTAGTCCTAATTCTGTAAATATTTTGTGATATGCATCAAACATCTTTTTATATGAAACATCTAATCCTTCATAGTCTTTATCAAAACTGTATGCATCTTTCATTGTAAATTCTCTTACTCTAATTAACCCTAATCTTGGTCTTACTTCGTCTCTAAATTTTGTTCCTATTTGATATAGCGTGTATGGTAAATCTCTATATGATTTAACTCTGCTCATTGACATAAATGCAAAAAGCTCTTCATGTGTAGGTCCTAGTGCATATTCTCTATTGTATCTATCTGTTGATCTAAACATACTTGGTCCAAATGCATTTTTTCTTCCTGACTTTTCAAAAAAGTCCATTGGTAAAAGCATTGGCATTTTTAGTTCATCTGCTCCTGCATTATTCATGTTTCTACGAACTATTTCTTCTACATTTTGAAATGCTTTAGTTCCTAATGGTGTTTTTGCATAAACTCCATTACTTACTTTTTTAATCATTCCGCTTTTTACTAGAAGTTTTCCGCTTACTGAATCTTCATCACTTACATCTTCTCTTAATGTGTAAAAAAAGTCTTCACTTAATCTCATTTTAATTCCTCCTATAACAAAGCAACTTTAGTCGCCCTTTGTTTTCGCCGATTTGAGTTTCCGAATGAAATGAGGAAATCTCAAAAGCATTAGCGATTATAGTATTTTTTATATACTAGGAAATGAGAAATTTCCTAGTATATAAAATACAAAAGCCCTAAGTTATATTTATTAACTTAGGGCGAATATTTTTATCCGTGTTACCACCTATTTTTAGAATTTCTTCTACACTCAAATAATGTCTTATAACATTATATCCTATGATAACGGTGGATTTCCGATAAAACTTACTTTAATTTTCAGTCCATAGCTCCAAGGCTGGTTCTATATTTAGTTCCTTAAAGTTTTTCACCAACCAACTCTTCTCTAAAAGTTCATAAATATATACTATTCCTCTTCATTGCTTTTAAAATATATTAATATTAATACCATAAAAATTGCGATTTGTCAATAGAGGGAAAAAGGGGACAGCCCCCTTTTTCCCTCAGTTTATTATTTCTATATCCTTATCTCCTCTTCCAGATAGGTTTACAATAATGCTGTCATTATTTTTATAGTTTTTTGCAATTTTTATTGCATATGCTATTGCATGGCTACTTTCTAATGCTGGTATTATTCCTTCTAATCTACAAAGTAGCTTAAATGCTTCTACTGCTTCTTTATCTGTAATGCTGTCATACTTAACTCTTCTTATAGATTTCAAGTATGCGTGTTCTGGTCCAATTCCTGGATAATCCAAACCTGCTGAAATTGAATACGCCTCTTCTATGTTTCCTTTATCATCTTGCATTATATATGTTTTCATTCCATGTAAAATTCCAATTTTATTGTTATATATTGCAGATGCATGTTTTCCTGTTTTTATGCCTTTTCCTGCTCCCTCTATTCCAAATATTTGTACCTCTTCTTTTATAAAGTCTGTAAATAGCCCTATACTATTGCTTCCTCCACCTATACACGCAACTATTGCTTTAGGTAATTTGTCTTCTTTTTCTAAAATTTGTTTTTTTGCTTCTTCTCCTATTATTTTTTGAAAATATTTTACCATTTCTGGATATGGGCTTGGGCCCACTGCAGAACCTATTAAGTAAAATACATCTTGATGTTTTAATAGATATTCAAAGGATTCATCTACTGCTTCTTTTAATGTTCCTTCACCTTTTGTTACTTCATAAACTTCTGCTCCTAAAAGTTTCATTTTCTCTACATTTACTTCTTGTCTTTTTATATCTTCTTTCCCCATAAATATTGTGCATTTAATATTAAATAAACTACACACTGTTGCAGTTGCAACTCCATGTTGGCCTGCTCCCGTTTCTGCAATTATGTGTGTTTTATTCATACGTTTTGCAAGTAAAACTTGCCCCAATGCATTGTTTATTTTGTGTGCTCCTGTATGATTTAAATCTTCTCTTTTTAAATATATCTTTGCCCCACCTGCATATTTACTTAAGTTTTCTGCATAATATAGTGGTGTTGGTCTTCCAACATATTGTTTTAAATAGTATAAATATTCCTTTACGAACTTTTCATCATTTTTTGCTTTTGTAAATTCTTTTTCAATTTCATTTAATTTCTCTTTTAATTCTTGTGGTACATATTGTCCACCAAACTCTCCATAATTCATAATCAATTCCTTCTTTCTTTAAAATAATTTTATATAAGATTTGCCAATGCCAGTCAGCTTCCATATGCACCACCTCCCATAAACAACAAAAAGCACATGTACAAGTTTTTAATCACTCATACATGTGCCTGTATTTTACTAATATTTTAAAGCACGACAAATTTGTATGGGTGATTTTTATCCCATACATTCCACCAGTTATTTAATTTTGCATTTGTTAAATTACTCATGGTTTTGTCTCCTTTATAATATAATTATATGAAAATCTTTTTATATTGTCAATTATTTATATAAATTCATAATCTAATAATTCAATTTTATTAGATATAAATTCTTCATTTTTATCTATTGGCTTGCTCAATTCTGTTGATAAGTATTTTTTGTTATCATCTGGAAATACTGTAACTATATTTCCTTCATTTTCTTCTTTTGCAAGTACACTTGCAATCATATTGGCTCCAGATGATATTCCGACTCCAATTCCTAATTCTGTTGCTATTTTTCTTGACATATTTATAGCATCTTCATCATTTATTAAAATAACTTTATCAATTTTTTCTTTATCTACTATTTTAGGAATAAAATCATCTCCTATTCCTTCTATTTTATGGTTATCTATAATTTCGTTTTTTGATAGTAAAGGCATTTTATCTGGTTCTAGTGCATAAATTTTTACTTCTTTATTTTCTTCTTTTAATCTTTTTGCAACTCCCATTAAAGTTCCTCCAGTACCTATCCCTGAAACAAATCCCCCTATATTACTTTTTAATTTTTCTACTATTTCCTTTCCTGTAGTTTCATAATGTGCTAACACATTATCTTCGTTTTCAAATTGATTACTTAAAAAAGCATTATTTTCATTTGCATATTTAATAGCTTCGGATATTGCCTTTTTAAATCCACCTTCTTCTTTAGATATTAATGTTATCTTTGCATTATACATTTTCATTAGATCTACTCTTTCTTTACTTACCCAATCTGGCATAAATATATGAACAGGATTTCCAAAGAAGGCTCCCATAGCTGCTAATGCAATGCCAGTATTTCCACTTGTTGCTTCTACTATTTCTTTTCCTTTTTCTAATTTTTTGTTTTCATATGCCGATTTTATAATATAATAAGCCACCCTATCCTTTATACTTCCTGTCAAATTATATGATTCTAATTTGGAATAAACGTATTTTTCCTTGTTATTATATTTATACTTAATCTTTATTAATGGTGTATTTCCTACTTTCATACTCAAATATCCTCCTTGTTTTAATTTATTCAATTTTTCATTTTATGCTACCCCAAAAGTCAACTTTTCTCTTGTTTTTCTGTTCAACAAAAAAAGTTATGCATATACCTGCATAACTCTATATATAAAATTTGTATTATATATTGATTTGCAGGTATGTATAATAAAACTCATACCTACAAATTAGGTAGAGCTCTAAATACAACAGCAAATCACATATAATACAATATTTTTCATATTTTATTTTTCCTCCTTTAATAACATTGAAAAGAATATTCTGATGTACAAATTTATTATATTTCTTTTCATTATTAGTAATATTATAACATATTATTTTTATATTAAAACATTTTTAATGCAATTTATTGAATTTTTCATTTAAGGTTGTTTCTCTCTTATTTGACAAAAGGGGGCTGTCCCCATTCGTTCTGGTTTTTGTATATAACAAAATATCATTTTTTCGGGCAGACACAGGGCCTGCCCCAACATTTTTAGTTAATCTCTGCTGTAGAGTTTGCAATAAATTCTTTTTTGGGCGTATTCAATACGCCCCTACAAATCCTACTTCCCACATCACACCTCTCACATTCATTTTACAAATTCCAGTTTTACTTCTATAATCCTGTCTGAAATTTGTTCTGCAAAGCTTATATCGTGAGTTACTATTATTATTGCTTTGCCAATATTTGCAAGGTCTTTTATTGTTTTCGAAACTTGCATTACAAGTTTTGGATCTAATGCACTAGTTGGTTCATCAAAACATATTATTTTAGGATTTGTAGCAATCGTTCTTGCTATTGCTACTCGTTGTCTTTCTCCTCCTGATAACTCGTATGGATATGAATATCGCTTTTCTAATAAATTCATTTTTTTAAGTAATTCTTCTGCTTGTTTTGTTGCTTCTTCTTTTTCTATTTTTAGTACTGTTGTTAATGGTAATGTTATATTTTTAATCACAGAATACTGAGGAAATAAATTGTAGTCTTGAAACACTAATCCCACTTCTAAATTTGCTTCTTTTGATATTTTATCTTTTTTTCTTTTTAAACTTTTATTATTAATTAAGATTTCTCCACTATCTATTTTTTCCAAACCATTAATGCATCTTAATAAAGTTGACTTTCCAACTCCTGATGGCCCTATTATCGAAACTATTTCTCCTTCTTCAATATTTAGCGAAAAATTGCTTAATACCTTTCTTTCGTTAAAGCTCTTGTTTATATTTTTTATTTCTAATACTTTCATAATATTTACCTATAATACTCTAATTTCCTTTCTGTGTAATTAAAAATATAGGTTAAAATTACACTAATTAATAAATAGATTAATCCTGCAACAAGCAATGGAATTATAGAAAACTTATAATTAGCTTGTTTTTGAGCAAAAGCAAACAATTCTGTCACTCCAATTACTTGTGCTAGCGAAGTATCTCTTACCAAAGTTATTACTTCATTTGAAATTGATGGTAATATTCTTTTTATTGCTTGAGGAAGTATCACTATAAAAAATGTTTTTATTTTAGTAAAGCCTAATGTAAAAGCAACCTCCCATTGGCCTTTTGGAATGCTTTCTATTCCACCTCTAAATATTTCTCCAAAATATGCTGCATAGTTTAATGTAAATGCAATAATTACTGCTATAAATCTGTTGTATGAAAATTTAAACAAATAATATGGCGCAAAGTATATACAGATTATTTGCAATAATAATGGGGTTCCTCTCATAAGCAATATATACAGCTTTATTATTTTTGAAATTATCTTGTTCTTAGAAATACTTAAAGCAGAAACTAATATTCCTAAAGGTATTGCAAATATTAGTGTTATAGCAAATATTCTTAAAGATACTTTTGTTCCATCCAATAATATTTTCATTAATTTAATAAAGTAATTTAAATCCATATTTACTCCCCTTTAATTGTCGTAACATCTTTTCCAAACCACTTTTTAGATATTGCTTCTAATGTTCCGTCTTCTTTTATTTCTTTTAGAATCTCATTTACTTTATTGCATAATTCATTGTCTTGTTTTCTAAATCCTATTGCATATTGCTCTTCTTCTAAAGCTTGTTCTATTTGGTTATAGTTTTTATTATTTGTTGCTATATAATAATTAGCTAGCACTTCATCTACAAATACTGCATCAATTTGATTTGTTTCCAAATCCATAAAGGCTGTAATATTATCTGCATATGCAACTGTTTGGTTTAATGTTTTGTAAGTTTCTGACTCTTCCAATATTTGCTCCGCACTTGAACCAGATTGAACTCCTACTTTTTTGTTTTTTAAATCTTCTAAGGTCTTTAGATTACTGTCTTGTTTTGTAATGAATACCATCCTATTTTTCATGTACGAATCAGATAATAACATTGCTTGTTTTCTTTCTTCTGTTATAGACATCCCATTCCAAATGCAGTCTACGTTACCAGAATTTAATTCCTGTTCTTTTGCATTCCAAGATATTGGTTGTATTACTAATTCTACATTTAATCTTTTGCAAACTTCTTTTGCTACATCAATATCAAAGCCAACAATTTCATTGTTTTCGTTTCTGAATCCCATTGGTGGAAAGCTATCGTCAAGCCCTAATATAAAAGTTCCTTTACTTGTTATTTTTTCTAATGAATTTTGTTTTACATTTGTCCTTTTCATTGTAATTGCTGTAAGCACTCCAAGCATTACAATTATTGCAATTGTTGTAATAAAAATAATTTTCTTTTTCATATTTAATCTCATTCCTCCTTATATTTTAAGAGAGTTTTGTTTTAAGCTGGCCAGCTTATTTTAACAACAAAAAAACCTTATGGCACTTCTACCATAAGGTTTAAATCTTAGGCACAAGCACCAAAAGCCTGTGCCATATATATGACACAAGCTAATTTTTATGATGCTCGTTTCTAAATACTATTTTTGTTTCCATAATATACCTCTCTAATTAAAATATATGATAGCATACATTTTTTTGTCCTGTCAATAGTTTTTTACAATTTAATCCAATATACCTGTGCTATTTTTCCGTTTTCTGTTTTTAATTCTCTTTCTAGTATTCCTCCTGCATTTAAAATTGTCCTTCTTGATGCTTCATTTTCTTTATAACATCCAAGCATTACTTTTTCTAAGTTAAGTTCTTCTTTACAATATTTTAAAGCTTGTTCAAGCATTTGTGTTGCATATCCTTTTCTTCTTTCTGTTGGTCTTATTCCATATCCTATATTTCCTCCATAATTTCTTAAGAAATCATTTGCTAATTCATGCCTAATATTTATCATTCCAACAATTTTATTATCTCTTTCTCTCACTCCAAAGAATTGAGTTGTAACAGCATAATTATCTTGTACTGTTTCCTTTTTTGAATTACTTTTTAATAGTTTTAGCCATTCATCATAATTATCCATTCTATCCCATTTTGAACACGCATGTAATGTTTTTTCTCCATTATCAAAATGCTCTTTTTTATATTCTATTGCTTGATTTTCGTACTCTTTAGTTGGTATTAGTAATTTTATTTTATCTTCCAAATTATATTCCAAACCTACTTCCTCTAGCTCTATATTGTGTACTTTTGCTTCTCTTTCTGAAACAATTTTTCCACCCATCTTTTTATAAAATTCTATAGATGGCTCATTTCCTTTTAAACACCAAATAATTAATTTTTTCATATTATGTTCTATAAAGTAGTTTTTTGCATAATCAAATAATTTACTTCCTATTCCATTTCTTTTAAGTTTTGGCTCTACATACAAAACATGTATTTCTGCATTGTGATTTATATCATTTTGATCAGCTACTTTTCCAAATCTAATAACTCCTAAAATTTTATTTTCTTTCTCATATACATATATGTTATTGCTTTCATTTTGGGAAAAAATGCTTTTCTTCCATCATTTACTCATTTCATCTTCTTTCATACTGTCTAAAAATTCTTGGTTTATAAGTCCTTTATATGCTGTCTGCCAGCCTCTTATAATAAGTTTTGCTATGTTATTTGAATCTTCTATTTTTGCTTTTCTAATCATAATTCTCACCCATATCTAAATAGTATACTTTACATTCAAATTTTTGGCTTTTGTCAAATTTTTCAAAATCTTCATCTTTAACATATTTAAATCCAGCTTTCCTCATTACTGCACCAGATGCAGGATTGAGTACTGCATGTGCACATCTAAATTTATGTATTTTCTCTTCAGTTGCTAAATATTTAAGTACCTCTTTTACAGCTTCTGTTGTATAGCCATTGTTCCAATGTTTTTTCGCTATATTATAGCCTATTTCATATCTGCCATCTTCGCTTGGAAATGCTCCCATAGCTCCTATTAGCTCATTGCTATCCTTTATCACTATTCCCCAATTAAAGCAGTCTTCTGTTTTACGTCTTTTTTCTTCTAAAAGTATGTATTCTTTTGTTTCCTCTACATTTTTGTGAGTAGACCACCTTACATATTTTGATACTTCATCATCACTAGTCCAATTTTTAAATGCTTCTTCTGCATCGTTTACTGTTAATGGTCTTAATATTAACCTTTCTGTTTCTAATGTTTTTTCTTCTTTCATACTATCACCCCTATACAAAAAAAGCCTTATGTAGAAATCTTTAAGACTCCTCCATAAGACTTTAATCTTATTTCTGTGTAAGTAACTTTTGTTACTCTATACCGCTCGCTTTTGCTAGGTATACTCCTAAAACTTATTAGTAGTTTACCATATTTTTACACTAATTGTCAAGGCTAAAATGTTGTCAAAATTCTCCGTCCCCATTGGCACATTTTTACTTTATATTAATCTGTTATCATATATCCTACTCCACGGATGGTTTTTATATATTTATCATACCCATATTGTTTTAATGTTTTTCTTAATCCACTTGCATATACTTCTACTACGTTTGTAGTTGTAAATGAATCAAATCCCCATATTTTATCAAATATTTGCTCTTTTGTTATTATTGTTCCTTTTGAGTTTATAAGGTATTCTAATATATCAAATTGCTTTCCCTGTAGTGTGATTTCTTTATCTTTTATAAATGTTCTCCTACTTTTTATATTCAACTTTAAATCTTTGAATTCTAGCTCATCTTGCTTATATGCTCCATTTGTTCTTCTAATTATTGCTTCTAGTCTTGCTAGTAATTCCTCTCTTTCAAATGGCTTTACTAGGTAGTCATCTGCTCCATAATTAAATCCTTTTAGTTTGTCATTTAATGTGTCTTTTGCTGTTAATATTAAAACTGGTGTTAATACTTTGTTTTCTCTAAGTTTTAATAACACATCATATCCTGACATTTCTGGCAACATAAGATCTAATATTATTGCATCATATATATTTTCTTTTGCCATCATATATGCTTCATAACCATCATACGCTTGTTCTGTATCAAATTTTTTGCATATACATTGTTTTATTGTGTCTGATAAAGTCCTTTCATCTTCTACAATTAGCACTTTCATAAATTTTCCTTTCTTGAAAATTAAAATTTGTAAGAAAAGAAAAGATTACGGGTTTGTTTGATGGAAATAATCTTTTCTTTTCCTACTTTTGGGGTGATATTAATTTAGTCTTTCCTTTGTTGATATTTGTATTATAAATTTTAAAGATTAAATTAATATTAAAATTATTATTTACATTTTACTAGCTTATCTCCTTTATATTCTACTTTCATTGTAAAAAATTCTTCTTGTTTTTGCATTTTTTCAAAAAAGAATCTATCACCTTCCCATGTTGGTAATTCTAATATTTTATCTTTATCGATCCATTGTAAAGTACCTTCATTGCATTCTTTAAGTTTTCCTTCAAATTCACTTGCTGTAAATACATACATGTGCTCTGTTTCCCATTTATCTGATACAAATGTTACCATACATCTCAATTTGTATTTTGTTAATGTTAGACCTGTTTCTTCTTTTACCTCTCTAACTAAACATTCTTCTGGAGATTCCCTTTCTTCAAATTTTCCCCCTACTCCAATCCATTTTCCTTCATTTAAATCGTTTTCTTTTTTATTTCTATATAGCATTAAGTATTTATCATTTTTTTCTATATAACATAGCGTTGTAAATTTCATAATAATCACCATATATAAAGTAGCATAAAATTATTCATTTTACAATATCTTTGTTTCAATAACAAAAAGAGATTAGCTAAAGCTAATCTCTTCTCTGGTGCGGATGAAGGGACTTGAACCCCCACACCGAAGTACTGGTTCCTAAGACCAGCGCGTCTGCCAGTTCCGCCACATCCGCATATTTTGTTGACATTGATTATTGTAGCATTTTATATGCAAAGTGTCAATATCTTTAATTAATTTTATTTGTAATTTTTTAAAATTTTTATGGCATTGTAGGTCGCCAAGCATGACGACCTACAATATTTTTTAAATACTATTCTTCGTCTTTTGTTGTATTTATTTTTAATAACTTAAATATTTCTACTATTATTACTGGTGCAAGTACTAACATTACTGTTTCGAATACGTGCATTGCTGGCAGCATTACTAATCCAAATATATCTCTTAATCCTTGTGTAAATAGTATTACAAACATTAAACTTGCTGATACTACTGTTGCTAAAATTAGTTTGCTATTATTAAATATTCCTGTTTTGAATATTGATCTTTTGTTATCTCTTATATTAAATACATGAACTAATTCTGAAAGTGCTAATACATAAAATGCCATTGTTTGGCCTATTTTTACCTTTTCATCTTGACTTACGTCTGGTGTTGAAAGACCAATTATAAAAGCAGTAAGAGTGATTAATCCTATCATTAATCCTTGATATACTATTCTCCATGTCATTCCTTTTGTAAATATTCCTTTTTTAGTATTCTTTAAAGGTTTTCTTTTCATTACATTATCTGCTGCTGGGTCTACTGCAAGTGCTAATGCTGGTAATGAGTCTGTTACTAAATTAATCCATAATATGTGTATTGGTAATAATGTTTCTATTAATGTTATATCTACTCCAAATTGCTTTGACAATAATGGTGTTATTAATATTGCTAAAAATAATACTACTATTTCTCCTATATTGCTTGACAATAAAAATTGTATTGCTTTTAGAATGTTATCATATATACGTCTTCCTTCTTCTACTGCTGACACAACTGTTGCAAAATTATCATCTGTTAAAATAACATCTGCTGCTTCTTTTGCAACATCTGTTCCAACTACTCCCATTGCACAACCTATATCTGCAATTTTTAGTGATGGTGCATCATTTACTCCATCTCCTGTCATAGCAACGGTTTCTCCATTTGCTTGCCATGCTTTTACTATTCTTACTTTATGTTCTGGTGAAACTCTTGCATATACAGAATATTTTCTTACATTTCTAATTAACTCTTCATCACTCATTTCCTCTAGTTCTGTTCCTGTAATTGCTTCATCATCATTTTCTAGTATTCCTAAACTTTTTGCTATTGCTATTGCTGTTATTTTATGGTCGCCAGTAATCATTACTGTTTTGATTCCTGCTTCTTTACATTCTTGTACTGCATCTTTTACTTCTAGTCTTGGTGGGTCTATCATACCTACCATACCAATATATGTTAAGTTAGATTCTAATTCTTTTATTTCTTCTGCTGTTGGTTTGTGGTCTAGTACTTTATATGCCATTGCTAAAACTCTTAATGCTTTTTGTGCCATTTCCATGTTGTATCTTCTAATTATTTCTTTGTATTCTTCTAAATCTGTTTTAATATCTCCTTCTAGTATATATGAATTACAATTTGCTAGAAGTTCATCTACTCCACCTTTTGTATAAACTACATATTTTCCGTTTTCTTCGTGTACTGTTGTCATCAATTTTCTATTTGAATCAAATGGAATTTCTGCTACTCTTGGGAACATTCCATATACTGATGGATCGAAGTCTAATTTAAAAGCCATATCTACTAATGCTGTTTCTGTTGGATCTCCTGTAAGTTTGTGTTCTTCTGATATTTTTGTATCATTGCAAAGCATACTTGCATATACTAATTTTTTAATATCTATCATATCTGCTGAATCTTCTAAGCTTACAAGATTTCCATCGCAGAATACTTTTTCTACTGTCATTTTATTTTGTGTTAATGTTCCAGTTTTATCTGAACATATTACTGATGCACTTCCTAATGTTTCTACTGCTGGTAATTTTTTAACAATTGCATTTCTTTTTACCATTCTTTGCACACCTATTGCAAGTACTATTGTAAATACTGCTGGTAAGCCTTCTGGTATAGCTGCTACCGCTAAACTTACAGCTGTCATAAACATATGTATTGGTTCTTTACCATATAAAAGGCCAACCACAAAAATCACAGCACATATTGCTAATGCTACAATTCCTAACGTTTTTCCTAGTTTGTTTAATTTTTGTTGAAGTGGTGTTCCTTGGTCTTCTGCTGTATTTATTATATCTGCTATTTTTCCTACCTCTGTATTCATTCCAGTTTCTACTACTACAGCTTTTCCTCTACCATAAGTAATTAAGCTTGAAGAAAATAGCATATTTATTCTGTCGCCTATTCCTATTTTTTCATCTTCTATTTTTGCAGCCATTTTTTCTACTGGAACAGATTCTCCTGTTAAAGCAGCTTCTTGTGATTTTAAGTTTACTGCTTCTATTATTCTTAAGTCTGCTGGTACATAGTCTCCTGTTTCTAATATTACAATATCTCCTGGAACTAATTCTTTAGATTGAATAACTTGAAGCTTGCCATTTCTTACAACTTTTGCAACGTGTGAACTTAATTTTTGTAAAGCTTCTAATGATTTTTCTGCTTTGTTTTCTTGGGCTACCCCTATTATTGCATTTACTATTACAACTACTAATATAATAATTGTATCTGTAAAGCCTTCTCCTTGTGCTACTCCAACGACTCCAGAAATTATTGCAGAAATTATAAGGATTATAATCATAAAATCTTTAAATTGTTCTAAAAATTTTACAAATAAGCTTTTTTTCTTTTTTGCTTTTAATTCATTTAGTCCATATTCTTCTTGCCTCTTTTTTGCTTCTTCTGCTGTTAATCCATTTTCTGCATTTGTTTTTAGTGTAGATTCTACTTCATCTACTGTTTTGTTAAACCAATTTGTTGCCATTGTTTTCCTCCTTCTAAATTTGCAGAGTGAATTTTGTATTTTTCACTATTAATTCTTCACTCTTCATTCTTTAAAATATTTCTTACTGTATTAAAATTATCGTTTTCTGTTAAAACAATATCAAAATTTTCTTTATATCTTTCTAGATTTTGTTCTACGTTTTCATCCAAGAATCCAAATGTTAAGGTTTTTGATAACTTTTCTTTGTCTATCATTTTTATATCTTCTATTAAGTCTCCAAATACTAAAGCTTTTTCTCTTTCTTCTATCTGGTTTCTTATATTCTCTGGTATTCTGCTATACTCTTTATTTGATGTTGCCATTATATTGTTCATATTTATTGTTGTTATTCCATTATTAAACTCAAAAAAGTTAGAAACTATTTTTATATTATTAAACAAACAGTTCTCTTTTTCTAAAAATGCTTTTACTATATTTCCTATTCCTGAAGACATAATTATTACTGGAATATTGTTGTTGTTCATCTCTTGTAAGAATTCTTTTGCACCAGGTCTTAAATACAAATCTGCATTTATCAATGCCTTTTGTATTCCTTCCTTTGTTATATATTGTGTTAAAAGTGTAAAGCTTTCTTTTGCCCATTCTTTCATTATCTCTTGTTTTTTACTTGCTTCAATTGTATAGTCTAATTCTAATGGCCTATAGTGTTCATATATTTTAGTTCTTTTTTCTAAACACTCTCCTCCTAGATATTGTGGTATTACTCCCATTGTGGGTTCGCTTTCTGCTGTTGTAAGAGTTCTATCAAAATCTGTTATCACAAAATAATTATTTAAATTTTTTAATTTATTTAATTTTTGTTTATTAATTATGTATGACATTGTTGCTCCTTTCGTTTTTAGTAATTTCTTTGAAGTATTGGCGAATAAATTCACCCCACCTGCAAATTTCATATATTAAGTTACAATATTAAAATATTTCTTATTTAAAATCAAAAAGACTTTTAAAGAAACTAGTTTTCATAGCTTCTTTAAAAGTCTTGCTTACCGTTTAGGTTTACTAACCAGTTTAAAACGAGGTTGTTGATTAGTAATTTTAAGCTACTCCCTTTTAAAATCTATTAATATATTACATTGTATTTTTGCTTTTGTCAAGGAATTTTTATTCTGGGTATATGTAATTTTTCTACATTAAACTGTTTTTAAAAATTTTTTAATTTCTTCGCCTAAAACTTCTTCTTTGTTTGTATATCCGTGGTCTGTATTTTTTATATAACCAATGTCTAATTTAGGATTGTTTATCTTAGTTTTCAAAAATTCAATCAGTTCATCAAGTTTTTGAACTACTAAGTCATTTTCACCCCATCTTAAAAATAATGGAATATTAATATTATTAATTTCTTTAAAATCATAATTATTATCATTAAACTTTGCAAAGTCTATTTCTTGATTATCTCTATAGTATCTTAAATATGATTTAACACTAATAGGATGATCAAAACTATCAAATGGCATTAATTCCATTTCTTCGCCTCTTGCTTCCTTTTCTATTGCAAGTTGGAGCATTTTATTGTATTTGTCAATACCTAAATCATATTTTTGCAAATCTACTAGGTCTACCAATGATAGTAATATTATTGATTGTATGTTTCCTAAATTTTTATAATTTTCCTTTTTCAATCTATTATATGCATAAACTATTTTTGTGCACCCTAAGCTATGCCCCTGCAAATGAATTTTTGTATATCCTAATTCTAGCATTTTTTCTATTGCACCTTTTATGTCGTAGTAGCTTTCTAAAACATCTTCATAAACGCTTCCACCATTTAGTGCTTTTGTTCCATCTGTTTTTTTAGTATAGCACATAAGGTTTGCGCCCCTATTGTCAAATGCAAAATACGCTATACCAGCATTATTTATTACTTTTGCTAATATGTCTTCTCTTCTTTTAAAACAATTGCTTTGCATTCCATGTATTGAAATTATCACTTCATCTGTAGTATTTTCTGGACTATGTAGTAGTCCTACTAATTCTACTTTATCTTCTAATTCAAAATATACTTTTTCTAACATCTTTACTCCTTAAAAAATTCTCATAATTTCATTATACTTAGGAATTAAGCCTTCCTTTTTATCTACCAAACTAGGTTTTACTTGATAAACCCCAGGGAAACAGTTTCCTTCCACTATTACTGGTCCTTTTTCAGATATTGCTACATCCCATCCAACATATGCAACTTCTGGTATAACTTTAGCACATTCTTTAACAAGTTCTACTGCCTCTTTAAACATAGGGACTTTAAATCCTACTATTTTTTGACCAGAAATAGGATGTTTAGTATAAATATTGTCTGCTCTGTCTATTGCTTCTACATAGACATCTCCATCACTACTTACATAAGTATACATTCCTCCACTTGAGAAATTATCTACGACTCCACCATTTCCGATTTTTAGAACAGCTTGTAAAAAATATGACTCTCCATTTTTATAAAAAGTAAACATCCTCATAGTATTTACAGATTTATTGTAAAGTTTATTCATTTCTTCATGTTGTTTTATACATTCTTCTATTAATAATTGATTGTTTTCTATAAGTTTATTATAAATTTGCTTACAATCTGTTGAAGTATCATAAACAAATTTCTCCACTCCATGGCCACCTTCATCATCTATTGGCTTAACAATAATTGCTTTATTTTCTTTAAAGAATTTTTCAAATTCATTATAATTATCGTTTTCTAATACCATCCAATTTCTTTTTAAGTATTTATCAAAAATCTTGTTGAACTCTACTTTATTTTCAAACTTATGAAAGCTCGTTTTATCGTTAAATCTTTTTACAATCTCATTATTTTTACCACGAGTTAAATATGTTTTTCTTTGTTCACTATTCAAATTATAAAATTCAAATTCTTGATAATCGTAATACCCTGCTTGATACTTAAATCCACATTTAATCATATCTATTAGTATTGCTATATAATTTTTCTTAGTCTTTTTTCCAATAGCCTTTGCTATTTTAAACATATTTTTATAATCCATTTTAATAATACGTTTAAACAAATATTTAATTTTTCCCATTAATATCACCTAAAACATAGTATACCATATAATTAAAAAAAGTACACGTAATTAATAAAACAAATTTCAATTTATATAACTGCTTTTTCTTTTTCTTCTTTTAATTTTCCTTCTTTCACTTCTTGCAACAAATCATCTAGCATATATTTTGTTCCTTTTTTTAATAAAATCTGCACTAGATCAAATCCTGGTCCACGGTTTCCTTCTATTATTAGTGGTCCATTCTTTGATATTGCAACATCCCATCCAACTAAATTTACTTTATCATTTACTAAAGCTGCTTTTAATACCATTTCTTTTATTTCTTCCCAATATGGAATTTGGAATCCATCAAACTTAATATTTGTTATACTTTTTTCTGACTCGTTTAATTTTTTATCTATACCATTACCAACAAGTTTTCCAGCTTCTATATCCACTAAAACTCCTTTACCTCCTTGGTGGAAGTTATCTGCGATTGTTTTTCCGTGAGCCTATTCTTGCTGCTGCAAATATTATTTTTGATTTGCCATTTACTGCAGCAGTCATTATTCTTAAAGTGTTTATACTATCTGGGCTTAAAGCTCCCCAATTTTCATCTTGATCTACTAATTCTTCTACAAAACATTTATTTTTCTTTATGTCTTCAAAAAACTGTTTTTTGTCTTTTATAGCTTCAATGTTTACTTTTTCTACTCCTCCGCCTCCAAGTCCTACTTGTGGTTTTAATACAAATTCCTTATGTTTGTTTATAAAAGCTTCAAAATTTTCATATGTATCTTCTGGTGAAAGATAATCTCTTTTTGTAAATTCACTAAAATTCTTATGGAAATTCACTTTGTTAGAGAAAAATGGTGCATATTCTATATTTGCTAATGTTTCATAAGCTTTTGCCATATTTCCTATTGTTACATATGTTTTTCTTTCTTTAAAACTCTTTTCATAAAATTTGTAATTCAAATAGTCTTGTAGTCCTGAACCCAATATTAATGTTGATATTGCTGTGTCTATAAACATTATAAATGCTGGTTTTTTGTTTTTTTTTGATATTTCTTTTAAATCATTATAAAATCTCTTATAATTTCCTGATAACGCAAAATTTATTATTCCCATTTTAGTTCTCCTATTAAATCAAATTATATTTATTATAAAGCTTGTGTACCATTTTTTCAATATTATTAATCACATTTTCTCCTTTTCAACTCCTCCAATTTCAATTCAAAAATAAAAAGTTATAGCTTTCACTATAACTTTTTATTTTTGGTGCTGATATTGTAGAGTTATCTACAAATCTTTGCCATTTCTCAGTTACGGATTGTAGAGAATTATCTCTGCATTCGAGGCTTCCATTCCTGCCTTGATCAAACCAAAATTTGCTCCGCTGAACCTACCGATAAGTCCAGTACCGATCGAGATTGATGCCACAGGCTCATCTCCAGGGATTGCATCAAAGCATTCCTTAATAACTTCCTTCTGATTGTCCCAGCCAGTTTCTAAGGAATGACAGCAGAGAGCAAAGAACTCAATGCCATCAACCTTTTTTGTTAACACTGTACCCAACTTGGTTTCTCCAATGTCGGCCAGTTCAGGCCAAAATCTTTTGGAAATCATCCCTGCGAATCCTGCATCATTCACTCCTTCAACATTGACAGCAAAAGCTATCCGATTTTCATTGCCTTTGAGAATGTCGCCTTTTTTTGTCTTGATAATCATGATGTTTTCTCCTAACTAAGTTTTTTTGAATGAATATCATTACTAATATATTATACCATATTATGTTGATTTTGTAAAATATAACTAGAATTTTTCAACTTTTACATTTTTTATGCATAAATCAACTCAATAAAAAATTTTTTTGCTTAAAATTTAATATAGTTTATTAAGTTTAAACAGATATGTTTTTGGTGGAGATGGAGGGAGTCGAACCCTCGTCCAATAACATTTCCATATAAGCTTCTACAAGTGTAGTTTATTATTATTCATTCCCTCTAATTCTTGTTAATAAACAAACTTGAATTTTCAGTAGCCTTATATATACCCATTATTTCCAAGGCAAGAAATAATTTTGTTTCCTACTTTAATCGACGCTTTATCCATACCAGTAGGCCTTATGGTAAAACGACGCGCCATTAACTAGGCAGCGTATGCTAATTCTGTATTATCAGCGTTTATTTTTATTTTCTCGTTTTTTAAGTGGCCAACGAGAATCCACTACTCGCTACTTATATTTCTATATTACTGTCGAAACCAATTACATCCCCATATGCATATTTAATTATATAATACCTTTGGAATTTTTACAATGTTTTAGTAATATAATTTGGAATTTGTTTAATTTTATCAGTCTATGTTAAACGGATTATAAACTTAAACTGTCTCATTCTTTGTCGGATTAATGAAAAATTTACTTTTCATTAATTTGTTCAAAGATAACAATATTAATTTTTACAAACAATGCGTCGACAGCCCTTTGAGGCGGGGGAAT
>CAKOVK010000003.1 GCA_934121925.1 uncultured Clostridia bacterium | reverse complement strand
TTTGTTTTAAAAATATTGAAAATAAATTTACTAATGATATAATAAGAAAAAACGGAGGATAAAATAATAATGTACAAATTAATAGCAATGGATATAGATGGAACTCTTTTAAATTCATATGGAGAAGTAAGTTTGAAAAATAAAGAAGCAATAGAATTAGCTTTGAAAAAAAATATTGAAGTTGTACTAACATCTGGAAGAATGCCAAAAGCAATTTTGCCAATAGCAAATGAAATAAAAGCAGATAAATATATAATATCTGGAAATGGAGCCACAATATATGATGTTCAAAATGATAAAATAATATATAATAGCTACTTGACTAAAAAGAAAGTGCTAGAAATAATAGATATATGCGAAAAAAATAGTATGTTTTACAATGTTTATACAAATGATGTGATTCTTACAAAATCACTTAGTTATAATATTCTTTTTTATCACAATGAGAATAAAAGAAATCCAGAGGATAAAAAAATAAAAATAAATATAGTTGATGATATTTACAAGTATGTAGAAGAATATGGCAAAGAGGATTTTCTAAAAGTCACAATATGTGATAACGATAAATTTGTTTTTAGAAGTATAATGAACAAAATGAAGAATATTAAAAATGTAGATGTCTTAGAAGTTGCACATATGTCAAGAAAAATAATAAGGCATGGAAGTGAAGAACACGAAATAGCATACTACTATACTGAAATTACAAATAAAAATGTAAATAAGTGGACAGCATTGAAAGAACTTCTACAATTACTAGGAATAAAAAAGGAAGAACTAATTACTATAGGAGATAATGTAAATGACAAAGAAATGATTGAAAATGCAGGACTAGGAATAGTGACCGGAAATGCATCTCCAGAAATGAAAAAAATAGCAGATGAAACAGTTGCAAGCAACAATGAAGATGGTGTAGCAGAAGCTATTTTAAAGCATATTTAAAACCAATATTACAAAAATATTACAAAATCATTAAGTTTAAATTACAATCACCTTGAATGTTGTTTTTAAGGTGATTTTGTTATAAAATAAAAATACAAGGCAATAATTTTTCTCGCTGATAAGCAAGAAAAATAAATATAATAATATTACTAGTTTTAATATGCTAAAAACATATTAAAATATAGTTATTAGGAGGAAAAGTTATGGTATCAAATCCAATGCAAAAAAAAGCAAGAAATTCATTTTTATTAGGAATGATAATTACACTTATAGTGTGCATTATAATAGGGGCTTTATTTTATATGATTTTAACAAAACAAAGTAAAGCTAAAGAAAAAGAAGAAGGAACACTTACATATGTATATAAATTGAAAAGCGATGTAGGAGCAGGACATGAAATAACTAGTGCAAATGTAGAATCTGTAATGGTTACATCTAAAGCTGTTCCAAATGATGCTTTTGCATCAAAAACGAAATCAAGCAATTCAAAAGGAAAAGAAACATGGACAGACAAAGGATTTCCAGGAGGATATAAAGCAAAAGTAAATCTAAAAGCAGGAACAATTTTATCAGCTGGACTAGTATATGAAGGAGAAGAACTAACTTCAGATGTAAGATATGTAGAATATAATATGCTTGCATTGCCAACAACTGTTACAGAAGGAGAATTTGTAGATATAAGATTAAAACTTTCAAATGGACAAGACTTAATAGTTGTTTCTAAAAAAGAAATAAAATCAATATTAGGAGCAACAATAGGACTTGAATTATCAGAAGGAGAAATCTTAATGATGGAAAGTGCAATAGTAGAAGCATATGTAATGTCAGCATCAAAATTATATGTAACACAATATGTAGAACCAGGAATTCAAGAAGCAGCTAAAAATACATATGTTCCTACACAAGCAGTTCAAGCTCTTATTGCAGCAGATGGTAATATAGTAGATACAGCAAAAGAAGCATTGACAAGAGAATTTAGTGAAAATAAAAGAGCCTGGGTAAATAATGAACTTTCAAATTACAGCGGAAATGAAACGGAAAACATAGAAACAAAATTAAAAGAAGAAATAGAAAATGCAAAAGCAGCAAGAGAAGCTTATTTATCAGGACTAACAAGTTATTAATATTTAATGCATATTAATAGCATAAAACTAAGGAGGAAACTAAAGTTGAAAAAAATAGGATTTATAGGAGCATTTGAAAAAACAGATTTAATTATATACACTGCTAGAATATTAACAGAATTAAAAAACAGAGTCTTAGTAATAGATACAACAATTTTACAAAAAGCAAGATACATAATACCATGCATTGCTCCAACAAAATCTTATGTTACTGAATACGAAGGAATAGACGTTGCAGTTGGGTTCGAAGATCTAGAGTCTTTAAATGCATATATGGGAAACATAGAAAATGACTACGATATAGTACTAATAGATGTAGATTCTTACGAAAAATTTGATTCATTTGAAATAATGAATTCAGAAAAAATATATTTTGTAACAGCATTTGATAGTTTCTCTCTAAAAAAAGGAATAGAAATAATAGGCACAATGAGACAAAAAGTAAAAATGAAAAAAATACTATTCGAAAGAGATTTTTTAGAAGAAGATGACGAATATTTAAATTTACTATCTATGACTTATCCAATAGAATGGGATGAAGAAAAAATATATTTCCCTTATGACCAAGGCGATTTAACTGCAATAATAGAAAACCAAAGAGTAACAAAAATAAAGCTGAAGAACCTTAGTGAGGAATATAGAGAAGCATTATTTATGCTTACTCAAGAAATAGTTCCAGAAGCAAAAACAGGAGACATAAAAAAAGCTTTTAAAAATATTTAAGGAGAAATACAAATGGCAATAGTATCATTTTGGAGTAATGGAGAAGAAGAAACAGGAAAAAGTTCAATAATAACAGCGGTATCTACTCTTCTAGGAGTTAACCATAATTATAAAGTATTGGTTTTAGATACAAAATATAATGACTATTTTTATCAAGATTGCTTTTGGCAAGAAGATAAAACAATTAAATTAATTAATAGCAATGATGCAAAAACAGATATAGGACATGGAATTAGTGGATTATCAAAAGCAATACTAAGTAACAAAACATCTCCAGAAATAATAACTAACTACACAAAAATAGTTTTTAAAGATAGATTAGAATTACTTATGGATACTAAAGTAGAACCAGAAGAATATGAAATACATAAAACAGTATTTAAAGATATTGCAAGAATCGCAAGTAAATATTATGACTTAGTATTTATAGATATAGATAATAATCTAGATGAAAAAATAAAAGATTCACTTTTAGAAATTTCAAATCTTGTTGTAGCATGCTTACCACAAAAACTTAGAAAAATAAATGAATATGTAGAACTAAGACAAGAAAAAGAAGTATTGAAAAATAAGCCAGTAATTCCTGTAATAGGAAGATATGACAAACATTCGAAATTTAATACAAAAAATGTAGCAAGATATATAAAAGAAAAAAGAGGAGTGTATGCAGTACCATATAATACATTGTTTTTTGAAGCATGTAATGAAGGAAAAGTTGCAGATTTCTTTATAAAATTCAGAAAAATAAATGAAAAAGATAGAAATGCAATGTTTATATCAGAAGTAAGACAAGTAGCGGAAAAAATGATTGCACGTTTGCAAGAATTACAAATGAGAATGTAAGAGAGGGGTTCAAAATAATATGAATATTACAAATATTTTATTTACATTTGTTGTGCTTATATTAGCAGGAGTGTTAATCAAATACAAAATAGAAAAAAACAAAAATGCAGAAGTAGAAGAAGGCATCGACATAGATGATAAAACCTACACTATAGAAAAAATGAAAGAATTTGTAAAGAAAAGACTTGATGAAATTACAAAAATTAACCTTTACGATATAGGACTTTCAGAAGAAGAATTAAAAAGAAGAAAAGCAAAGAAATATGAATTAAAAAAAGCTTTAAAAGGATGTACATATGGAGACGTTAACGATAAAAAATATGTTAAAGAATTAATATTTGATTTGCTATCTAAAGAATATGGCGTTACAGAAGTAAATATATCAAAAGCAATACCTTTTGATATTCCATCACTTCTTACGTCTCAAGATAAATTTGATATATTGCTATATGCATACAAAAAGGATTTTGGCTATGAGGCATTAACACAAATAATAAAAAAATATAATTTAGCAACATTGAAATACATAGCCGGAGAAGCAAAACCATGTTATGTAATAACAAAAGATGAAATAGATGAAATATTTGAAAAAGAGGCATTAGTATTAACTTTTCAAGATAAGCTAAATATAGTAGTACAAAGAATATACCAACATTATAAAGGATATAGTAGTATAGACGAAATCAGAGATATGAACATAGATGGTGTATCTGGTGGTGTATCTGGTCTTCCAGAAAGTTTTTTAAGCCAAGTTGCACAAACAGATGGAGATTACCTAAACCAAATAACAGAACATAAAGTGCCAAGAGCATGCGATAGTATTTGGATAATGTTCCAAGGTAAATCTATACGTTTAGCATTCCTTTCATTCGGAAAAGAAAGCGAATTAAAAAGGGTATGCCAAAATATATACAAATATAATAATCCAGGACAATTATCAGATACAAACGGATTTAAAATAAACGAAATGAAAGATGGATCTCGTGTCGTTGTTGTTCGTCCATCAATGTCAGAAACATGGGCTTTCTTCGTAAGAAAGTTTGACGTAAAAAGAGCAACGCTAGAACAAATAATTACAGTACCAGGAAAAGATAATGCAATAGATTTATTAAAATTCTTAGTAAAAGGAGCAAGAATAATATCACTTACTGGTGAACAAGGTTGCCGGAAAAACAACAATGCTTATGGCAATGATAGAAAATATATACGAGACAATGAACCTTCGTATTACAGAAACTGCCTTCGAGTTGCACTTAAGAAAAATATATCCAACAAGAAATATATTATCAATGCGTGAAACAGAAACAATTTCTGGACAAGACTGTTTGGACGTTCAAAAGAAAACTGATGGTAGTGTTAATATAATCGGTGAGGTTGCAACAGACCCCGTAGCATCTTGGATGATACAATCAGCACAGGTTGCATCTAAATTTACTTTATTTACTCACCATGCTAAGACTTTCCCAGACTTAGTTACAGCTTTACGTAACTCAATGTTAAGAGCAGGAGTATTTAAAGACGAAAGAACAGCAGAAGAACAGGTTATTCAAGTATTAAACTTTGATATTCACTTGGTAAAAGACTTTAGAGGTAGACGCTATATAGAAAGAGTAACAGAATGTATACCAGTAGAAGACAAAAATGAATATACATATGATCATAGAAAAGAAAAAACTTTAGAAGGAAAAATGGATAAGTTTATAGACAATGCAACACATTACTTTACTAAAGTTACAAACAGAGAATTATATAAATATGTAAATATAATGGAATACAGAAATGATGAATATGTTATAACAAACAAAATATCAGACCATAACTTAAAAGAAATGCGTATAAATATGGATGAATCTGATATAGAAGAATTTGATAGATTTATAGAAAGAAACTGGGGAAAACAAAAAGAAGAAGCAATTCCAGTATCTGCTACAGTAACAGAAGGAGAAACAACTAAAAGAAGAGGAAGACCAAAGAAAGAGGTGTAAAAAACCATGTCTAACCAAACATTATTTTTAATAATGGGAATAAGTGGTGGATTATTTATATTTACAATAATAGCATACCTTATAATGAGACAAATACTAAATAAATCCGATATAAAGCATATAAAGCAACTAAAAGAAGGAACAAAAGAAAAAAAATACACCTCAGATGTTTTATATCAAAAAATATACATTTACTTAATAAGGGTACCACTATTAAAGAGATACGTAAATAAAGTAAGAAGAAAACTAGAAATAATAAACATAGATGATGAGTACTTAACAAGAAGACAAACAGCAGCAATAATTACAAAAGCAATTTTAATAACTTTAATATTAACGATATTTATAATTATTTTTGCACACAGTAATCCACTATTGCTATCTATATTGTTGCTTTTTGAAATGTTTCTTATAGAAACGTTAATGAGCGGAATGGTAGACAAACTAGATACAAAATTACTAAAACAACAAATAGAGTTTTTCGCAGAAATAAGACATGCATACCATGAATACAACATGGTAGAAGAAGCAATATATGAGGTTTCACAAAAAGACCAATTGGAAGTTTCAAGACAAGGAGAAAAAATATACGAAATATTAATATCTGATGATCCAGAAACAGAACTAGAAAAGTATTATGATGTTGCTCCAAACAGCTATTTGAAAGAGTTCGCAGGAATATCATATTTAACAAGGGAATTTGGAGATAGAACAGATAGCAATGGCGCATCTTTATATTTAAAAAACTTAAATAATATTACAGAAGAAATGCAACTAGAAATATTAAAAAGAGAAAAATTAGATTATGTTTTTCAAAGTTTATCTGTAATAGCAATAGTACCAGTACTTCTTATGCAACCACTCAGAAATTGGGCAGTATCTAACTTTTCTTTTACTTCGGAATTTTATGATGGGAAACTAGGTTTTATTGCACAAATTTTATTAGTAATAATAACGTTCATATGCTACCTTTTAACAAGAAAACTAAAAGACAATGGCTCAATAAAAGGAGAATATGTAGATCCAAATAAAGTTTGGCAAATGAAATTATACAAAAATCCAATGGTAAAAAAAGTAGTGGATTTATTTATACCAAAAGAAAAAACAAAAGAATATAGAAAAGATACAAACTTGCTAAAAGATGCAGCATCAAAGCAAAAACTAGAAACACTATATATAAATAGAATTTTGTGTAGTATACTAGTATTTATAGTTTCTTTAATGATATTTGGACAAGTACATAATGTAGCAATAGATTATATATACGAAAACCCAACAACAAAATTCGATATGCTTCGGAGAACTTAGTGAAAAAGATAAAGCAGAAGCAATGAAGTTAACAGAACAAGATAATTATTTTTTAGATAAACTAAAAGGCCAAAAATTAACAGAAGAACAAATAAAAATGGAGTTAAAACATTCGGACTATTACAAAGATGCAACAGATGAAGAACTAAAAGAACGGAGCAGAAAGAATAAATGAAAAATTAAAAGTAGTAAACAAAGAATATTTAAAATGGTTTGAATGGTTGCTTGCATGTGTGTTTGCACTAGGAGGATATTGGGCACCAAAATTAATGTTAATATTCCAAAAAATACTAAGAAAACTAGAAATAGAAAACGAAGTTATGCAATTCCAAACAATAATTTTAATGCTTATGAAAATTGAAAGGGTAAATGTAGAAATGATATTAGAATGGTTAGAAAGATATTCTAATATATTTAGAGAGCCAATTTCAAAATGTGTTAATAACTACGAAGCAGGAGCATGGGAAGCATTAGAAGAATTGAAGAACGAAGTAAACTTTGAGCAAATGCTTAGGATAATAGAAGGATTACAATCAGCAGTTGAGAAAATACCAATTAGAGAAGCTTTTGATGAATTGGATAACGAGAGAGAATATTACCAAGCAAAAAGAAAAGAATCTAATGAAAGATTAATAAAAAGAAAAGGAATGATAGGTAAAGTAATAGGCTTTGCACCATTAGTATTACTTTTTGTAGGATACTTAATTGTACCTTTGATAGCAATAGGATTATTTAGTATGACAAATACTATGTCTACAATGACTACAATGTCATCATAATACAAAATAAAATTTAATAACTATGAAAATATATATGGGCGAGCAAACCTGCCCGCCTATAATATAAAAGGAGAAAAACTATGGAAAATGCATCAAAAGCCTTACTAATTGCAGGAGGAATACTACTTGCATTAATGACATTGTCACTAATAGTATATGTTTCAACCTCAACTACCAGAATGGCTGAGGCACAAGATGCAAAAAAAGCATCAGAAGAATTGTCAGCATTTAATGCAAGCTATGAAGCTTACAATAAAACAAGAATGTATGGAACAGATGTTATAACTGTTATAAATAAGGCCATAAACTATAACGGAAAATTAGATAACTCTCAAAAAAATGAAGCAATAAAAATACAAGTAGCAATAACTGAAGACTTTGCAGCAACTAAGCAAATTATAGAAGAATACGCAGATAACACAGTAAAAAAAGGAGAAATAACAGAAATACCAGGATTTAGTTTGTATGCGAAAAATGGATCTACAACAGTTACAATTGATTTCGATACAAAGTATTCAGATGATGTCGTGAAATTTTTTCAAAAACAAGAAAAGGAAGATAGCGTAAAAATATTAGAGGAAAAAAAAGATGGATATATAAAAAAAGAAATTATATATAGTGCATTAACAAATTTTAAAAGAGCAATTTTTACTTGTACAGATTGTAAAGATGGAAATGGTGACGGAAGAATTGATTATATGAAGTTTGAACAATATAGAACTTTAAAAGAAATAGATGAAAGTAATTAGATATAACTTTATTAAAGGAGAAAAACATGGAAAATGCATCTCAAGCATTAATAATTGCAGGAACAATACTAATTGCATTAATAATATTAAGCATAGGTGTGTATTTAGTTTCAAATTATAGGCAAGTTGGAGAAAGCTATGAGCAAACTAAAGAAACTACAGAAATAACAAAATTTAATACCAATTTTACTAAGTTTGAAGAAAGAGAAGATATAACAGCGCAAGAAATAATAACTTTAAAAAATTTTGCTAAAAATTATGATGAACAGAATAATACAACTACAACTGTTATATATCCTGGAAGCGAAAGCAATAAAGCTGATGCAGAATTCATTAAAAACAATGCAACAAATAATGATGGAAAAATGCAACATTTCAAAGTAGAAAAATACGAAGATAAAAACAACGATGGAAGAATTGATTACATAGAATTTGTAAAAAAATAGAAGATAAAAACTTACAAAAAATGTTGCATAATGTAGTAAAAAATATTATAATAAAAGAAGGAGAGACTTTAATAAAATGAAGCAATCACTTTTAATAATACTTGCAATAATTTTTATTGTAATATGCATAGTTTCAGGAACAATATTTAACATTCAAACAGAAAACAAAGAAATAAGTAAATATAATTTGGAATACGAAAAATATTTAAATAAAGAAGTTTTAGGAACTGAAGTTGCAACATTAATAAGCAAAGTAATAGACCAAAACGAAAAAAACAATGTAGCAAAAGATGAAAAAAAACATTATATAGATAATAATCAAAACAGTATAAAAATAGATTTAAAAATGGCAACAATAGATAAAACATACCCAATGGAAGAAATATACAATAGTCAAATAACAAACTTTGTACAAAACTTTAACCAAATAAAGTTTAAATGTACAAAAATTGAATACCACAGAGATACAAATAAAATATCAAAAATGGTATTCGAAGAATTAGAATAATATGTTATCAACATTTTAGAATAAAAAATATTCTAAAGATAAAATAAATTAATATTCAAAGGAGGAAAAAATTATGGAGAATGCATCAAAAGCATTAATTATAGCAGGAGCTATACTAATTTCAATTTTATTAATAAGTGTAGGTATTATTGTAATGAATGCAATAAATGACCCAATTTCACAAGCTGGTTCATCAGCAGAAAGTCAAGCGATAGAGATATTCAACTCTAAATTCACAGCATATATGGGAAAAGACCAAGACTATAGTGCTGTTAAATCATTATTTACAACAATAACTTCTGTAAATGCTTCATCAGATGTAAAATCAGGTGGAGATGTCAGAAAAATTTTGGTTAATGGAAAAGCGGTTGGAACTAAAGGAACTGAAGATGCACCTAGCTCTGTTGGAGATTTGAAAAAAAATGCAAAGTATACAGTAGAAATAACTGATGAAAAACCTACTGGCGGGGATGGATACTATGAAACAGTTAAAGTTACTAAACAAAACTAGGTGGATGTAAAATATTATGGAAAATGCAGCTGACGCATTAAAAATTGCATTTGCAATATTTGTATTTGTAACTGCAATCACAATAATATTTGTAATGATTGGTAAAGTAAAATCTACTTCAGATGTAGTGCTATATTATAGCGATAAAACTAATTTTTATGATCATTATGAGGATACTTCGAAAGATTCAAAAGGAAATAGAATTGTAGGCGTTTCAGATATAGTAGCAACTTTGTATAGATATTATACAGAATCTGTGGCTGTAACAGTCAAAATAGGTGAAGAAACTTATTATTTTGATATTGGAAACGAAACTTTAATGTCTGGAGAAACAAAGCAAGATTTAGCAACAATAGTAGGAAAAGAAGAAAATCTAGGCATTTTTATAACAACCATACTCAATATGTGTGATGGAGATGACTTTGTAGAAGAATTTTCAGAAGCACCAACCAGTGGAATTTATTCAACAGGTTCAGATGGGTCAGAAATCACCTTATCAGCAGGTGGAAAAAAGGTATATGTTACATATACTAAAATTTAATAAATAAAATATTAAATGTTATGGGCGGGTTTTTGCCCGCCCATAAAACAACATATGTATTAACTAAAAAGGAGGGTTTAGCATGAGCGATTCACTAATGTTAGTAATAGGAATATTTGTAGCCGTAATATTAATGTTTATATTCCCTTTAATGTCATTATCAGAAAGAAGTGATGATATATCTCAATCTGTAGTGCAAACTGCAACTTCAGAATTTGTAGACAAAGTATCAATAGCAGGGAAAATAAAACCAGCAGATTATGAAGCATATGCACAAACAATTGGAGCTACAGGAAACACATATGAAATAGAAATAGAAGTACAACACTTAGACGAAAACCCAGGTAAAAAATCAGTAACAACTTCAGGAGACCTAGTTGGAGAAAACGTACGTTACTCTTCTTTTACATCAGAAATATTAGATAAAATGTACAATGAAGGAGCAACTAAAGAATATCCTTTAAAAAAAGGTGATAATATAATAGTAACAGCAAAGAATACAAACAAAACAATGGCTCAAATGCTAAGAACAACTTTTTATAAAGTAACCGGACAAACTTCAAGCGAAGTAGCTGCAAGTGCATCTAGTATGGTTGTAAACACAGGAAGTGTAAAGTAATCATACTAAAAATAAAAGAATAATACATAAGAAAAGTGAGAGGTGATATGGAATATGTTTAAATTTAATATACTCCATGCCACGTCTCACTTTATTAAAATAAAAATACAAAAATAATCATATGAGGTGAAAAAATGAAATTACACAATTTATCAGTAATATTTGTAGTAATTGCAATTCCGCTAATACTAATTACATCATATTACATATCATTGCAAATAGACACAATAAACATGCAAACAGCGTATAATGCAAAATTACTAGATTCTACTAAAGAAGCAATAGATGCCTTTGAAATAAATACTGTAGAATGGAATGCAAATTATTCAGAAACAGCAGATTCAAAACGTAGAGATGTGATGGCATCCATTAATACGTTTATAAATTCATTTGCAAATAATCTTGGTCTTGCAGGAACAAGCAGAGAATCTATAATGGCATATATGCCAGCAATTGCATACACTTTATATGATGGATATTACATCTATTCACCAGCAAATGCAAAAGTAGCAATTAAAGATGAAAATGGCGTTGGAGTGGTAATGACTGAAAAACTTTGCAATGATGGAATAATAAATGTAAACGGTGGATATAAAGAAGAATATGAAGGAAAACTATTATATGAAGTAGCAGCTGAACAACCAGCAGATGGCACTTATAATAGAACTAACTTTACTTTAGATCAAGAAAAAGCAGCTACAGAATACAAGCATATATTGAAACCATTTGCTGCATATTCAGAAAAAGTTGGAGATTGGGTAATTAATTACACTTTAGATAACTATATAACAATATATGGAAATGTAGAAAATCCAAAAACGGGAGATACAGAATTTGTTTCTAAGTCTGGGTATTTAAGTATAATTGGTGGTGACCGGTGTAGACATTTCAGGTAGTATAGATAAGGTAGACAATGTTACATACAAAGGAACAATACTTGAACCAGAACATTTGTCTGAAAAAGTTGTATACAAATCAGGCGCTACTGTAATAGAAAGTACATTTGATTATGTCTATGAAGCGGATGGAAATACAAAAGTATATTTTGATGGAGATAAAGCATTTATAATAAGTAGTAATTTAGATAGAACAGATTTATCAGAAAAAATAAATAGATATAAAAAGGTAACAATTCCACAATTTAAAAGTGGAAGTTGGACATACAAAGAAATATATCAAAGCTTATATGATGGCAAATGGTATGATAAAGATAAAAGAAATATTATAGCAGATGGAGCACCAGGATATGGCATAGAGAGAGATAAGAAATTTGACTATAGTGCAATTAATTATTGCGTAGAATCATATATTGTAACAGAATTTTTAAACAGCTTAAGAATAAATAATGCAGGTGGTTCTTGCATATGTGGTTATAATCACGGAAATAGTTTAGCTATAAGTTCAGCGAATAATCCAGAACTTGAAGATTCTGATTTTAGCTTACATAAAAGAGGAATAATAAAAAATGTAATAGAATCAAATTTGAATCAAGCAATAACAAGTTATAGCAGAAATAGTAGTGAAGGAGATTATAAATTACCGAAATTAACAGAAACAGATTGGGATCAAATTTTAAGAAATGTATCAATAATAACATTTATTCAAAACATTCCAATTGGAATGAAATATTACAACAATTATGCAATAGCAACAAGTACAATGAACAAAGAATATGTAGATCCAGAAGAGATATACTTAAATGCTACTGACGATAATTACTATCATATGCCATATTGTAAATATTTTGAAGAAACAAAAAATATGATAGGATACAGAAGCATAGATTATGTTCAAAAATCATATACACAAGGAGAAGATGAAACAAAGTATTATTATAAGCATAGTGATAAAACAAGAGCCATAAATGTAAATCAAGCATGCTATTATTGTTTAGTGCAAAAGTCATTGTATGAAGAAAACAAAACTCCAGATAAAATAAAGGCATATAACACAGCTTTGGCAAGAGAAAGATATGTTGCAAGAATGGCTAAATTACCAGCAGAAGTAGAGGCATCATATTATATAAGAGTAACTCCATATACAATAGAAGAGGGAAAAGAAATAGAAGCAACAACTGCTCAATATTCTATAAATGATGTAGGATATACTGGAAAAGGTGGAACTAGGATAAACAAAAACACTGTAAAATACGAAATAAAACCAGGTTTTGGAGATAGAAAAACTTTAGATGAAGGAAGTGCAATTGTTACTACTGATTTAGGCGGTTATGGTGCAGCAAAAGAAACGACGCTAGACTCTCAAAATGATAACTATAGCGTATATCAATCTGATTCTAATGCGACAGTTACAATTAATTCATATAATGAAAATGGAATTAATTTTAATGTTGATGGAAAATGCGAATGGACAGCAGGCTATTCGACAGACACAACAGATAAGTTGACTAATCTTGGACCAGAGGCAGATGGATATATTAATATAAAATTAAAGTATACTAGAAATTACACAGATGGTGGACCAGATAGTGGAATAACTGCAACTGCTAATATAGATAGCTCAGATACATTAACAATAGTAACAAATACAAGAGACATAACAGGATATGTAAGATTAAGATTTACTAATACAGATAATGCAGGGAACATAAAAACATATTATTCAAAAAATATATTTAATGTAAAAAATGCAAATTCAGATATCTATTGTAAAATAAAAGAGGATTATAATTGGTATAATAACAATTGGAAGGTAGAAATTTTAAATGTAGCAGGAAAAACTATTAAAGAAGCATATACAAGTTATTATACCATAAGAGATGTAGTAGGACTAAAAGGCTTCTCTAATGCAGTAAATGGAACAAAAGGTCCAGAAACTGGTGCAAAAACATCAGGAAGAACTTTTAAAGTAATAGAGGATATAAGTGATGTTGAAGAGATGGCTCCAATAGCAGGAAGAAAAAAAGGTGAAGGAGAATGGGAGTCATATTGGTTTGACGGAGAATTTGATGGACAAGGACATACAATAAGTGATGTTAAAATTAGTAATGAAGACGATACATATACTGCATTTGGACTATTTGGTTGGGTAGGAGCCCCAGGAAAAATAAGCAATTTAAAACTTCAGATAGGAATAGGGGTTAGTAGTGCTATACGTAATGGAAATGGAACTAATTGGATATGCATAGGAGGAATAGCAGGATATAGTAATGGAATAATTGAAGAATGTGAAATATTAGATTCATCTCAAATTGGATCAGGAAATGTTATTGTAACTTCTGAGATAAAATTTGATAGCATTAAACTTAATTATTGTGTAGGAGGAATTGTTGGAGCAGATAATGGAAAACAAACAAAAAACGTAAAAGTAAATTCCAATGTTAATGTTAATGGAGGACTAGCGAAAGCTAAGGACGAAAGTGATAAATTAAATAAAGACAATGATTATTTAACATTTGGATGCAGAACATATGTGCGTGAATATACTGGAGGAATAATAGGATTAAAAAGAGCAACAAGAGATTTGAGTCAAGGAGATATTTCTGCTGTAAGTTGTAAAGTTAAGGGTGCAAATAATATAGGTGGAGTTATAGGATCAAATGGAGGAGGCAATATAAGTGGCCTTGAATTTAAAGGGACACTAGAAGTAACAAACAATATAGAAATAGCTGCAAGTGGTGGATTTATTACTTTTTATGGAGCAAATGCAGGAGGAATAGTTGGACAAAATTTGAGTGGAACAATTTCAAACTGTGTAAATAAGGGTAGAATTAATGGATCACTAAATGTAGGAGGAATAGTTGGATATAGTGCAAAAAAAGACATAAGCAATTGTAAAAACTATGCTACAATAAGAGGTGGAGATAATGTAGGAGGGATAGTTGGAGAAAGCTCGAATGGAACAATTTCAAGCTGTATAAATAATGGAAGTATAAGTGGAACAAACGATAATTTGGGAACAGATACAGATACAATTGAAGATGATCCTTATACAGGAACAGGCGGAATTGTAGGAAAATTACTAAACTGTAGTTTAGAAAAATCTTATAATTCTGGACAAATAAAAGGAAGATCAAATGTAGGAGGAATAGCTGGAGTAAATTCTAAAAGTGAAATAAATTATTCATATAATAAAGGAAAAATTATTAGTGAAGAAATGACTTTTGGAAATGCAGGAGGCATTTGTGGATTTGGAAGTGGAGCAAGTATTAATGGATGTTATAATATAGGAACAATTAGAGGAAGAAGTTGTTTCGCAGGAATTATAGGAAGAGTAACAGGAACAAACACCAAAGAAAATATTTCATACTGTTATAATGCTGGAACTTTTGAAGAAGTAAATGCATTGATAAAGGAAAAACCGAAGGGGATTTTAGCATCAAAAGGTAGCACTAAAGGAGTAGTAGTTAACGAATGTTATTATAGAGAAACAACAATAGAAAAACCAAACGAATACGGAAAAGCAATAAGTGATATTGAACTAAAAAAACAATTATACAACTGGGCAGACAGATTAAAAGTACCAGATGGCGAATCAGACTCAGGAAAATTTATATACAATACAATAACTCCGGTAGAAACAGGTAAAGGATATGAAGGATATGGAGTGTTATGGTGGGAAATAGAAGATTATGTAAAATTGAATATAAATATGTTTATGTGTGTCATAGATGAAGAGGAAAATACTAAAACATATACAGGAATTCCGCTATTTAGTACAAATACATATAAACCAAAGGTTATTTTAAATGATAAAGAGGTAAATTTCGATTCTTTACCAGCCGAGTTAGTTATGATTGAAAAAAAACTTCCAAATGATGAACCGGTAGAATGTAATAGTTATCTAAATTGGAAATTTATGGTGAAAAACGAAAAGTATACAGTAAAAGGAAGTGTAGCTTTTACCGATGAATCAGAATATTTTGATGGAAATACAGCTAAAGGAAGAAATAAGTTTATAGAGTTAGAAAAATGGGAACAAGATAAGACTATAAGTGTTGCTCCAATAATGGAAACAAAATTCGACAACTTAGACAGCAAAGATATAGAAGTCATATGGAAAAGAGGGGAAACAGAAAGCACGTTGTTTAAAGCTGTATATGATAAAAATAAGAAAAAAATAAAAACATTAAAAGGCTACTTTTATTATAAGACACATAATTCAGATGTAATAGAAAAAGATAAGAAGAGCGTTAAAATAAAAATGGACAAAGGCGATGAAGCTAAGACTACAAAAAATCAAACAGTTTATATTAAAAGAACTGAGTATTACAAAAGAGAGGGAAATCTTATAAAAGGTTATACATATAGAGGACCATACTATATAGAAGAAGGAACAGAAGCAAGTAAACTAAAAAGAGAGATAAATGTTAGACCTGAATATCAAAAAGCTCATGCTAATAAATCAGCATGTAATGTATATATTCCAATTGAAAATCTAGTTGATATAATCGGAGAAGACCAAGCAAAAAACAGTAAATTATATTCAGCAAAGTTAAATATGGAATTTAAAGCGGTATTGAAAAATGCTATTTTAAAAAGAAACACATCGCATTTATCTGCTACAATTTACTTGGAAAGAAAACAAAAAGGCTCAGAAAAGTGGGAGCAAGTAGATAAAACTGTAATGAATAGTTTTACTGAAGAATCAGAAAAAAAGACAATAAAAAATGATGAAACTGAGTTTAATGCAGATCTTAAAAAATTAGGAATAAAGGACTATGGATTAGCAGGAGTAAATTATGATGATGAACTTAGAGTAAACATAGATTTAGAGTATAATGCAAACACAGAATATGCGAATATTATTATTAAAAACGTAAATATAGATATATCATATGGACCAAATTATAAAATGTAAAAAATAAAACTGAGGAGATTTCAAATGAAAAGGAAAAAGATATTAATAAAATTATCAATAATTTTATTAATAATATTATTGATATTAGGAATAGCAATATATTGCCTACATAATTTTAAAAAAAATCAAAGCGAATTAATAAGAGCAATTAAAAATATCGAAAACGAAAAAAAAGAAGTTTGCTATACATTAGAGATAAAAGATTATGCGATGCTAAATATCCAAAAAGAAATAACTTTTGATACAGAAGAACAAGCCCAACTGGAATATGAAAGATATCAAATAATAAATAAATATGAAAGAAAAAATTTAAATGTGCAAATTAAGAAAAAGAAATTAACAATATTAATGACAGAAGATCAATTTAGAGAAGACATAGAATATGACGAATCAAAAAACATAAGATTAATAGACTCAACAGGAGAACAAAAAGAAATAATGGATCAAGAAGAAATAATTAATGCCTTAATAGAACAAGGCTACACAATAAAATAAATTGAGGGAAAAAGGGGACAGACCCCTTTTTCCATTTTATTTACGACTTTAGTCTAAATAGCAAAATGATGTAAAAAAATGTAAATTTATATTGACTTATATATTATTTGGATGATAAAATAAAAAAGTAAAATCTATAAGGAAGGAGGAAAAGATATGTCAAAAGATTTTGAAGAAAAAGTACTAAAGAAACTGGATGAATTAGACGAAAAAGTATCTAGAATAGATGCAATAGAAGAAAAAATATCTTGTATAGATGAGATAAAAGAAAAAGTGTCTAAGATAGATGAAATAGAAAAAATAGCTTTGGCAAATGGCAGAAAAATAGATCATTTAGACTACAGAGTTGGAAGAATAGAAGGTTCTTTAATATTAATGGAAAGCAAATTAAACAATGATTTAAAAGCTATTCATGAAGGACATATGCTTAATACTGAGTTAAGAATAGAAGATAGAAAAAGAATTGATTCTTTAGAAAAGCAAGACTTTGACTATGCAGCAAGAATATCAAATTTAGAGTTTGCAATCGAAAAAAATTCTGAACAAATAAAAAATTAATATCTTAAAAACTCAAATTAAAGAAGAGGTTTAAATATGTAATTAAATTAATAATTACATATTTAAGCCTCTTCTTTGTCTGTGAGAAAAAACAAATTCCAATCTGTATAATCATCAAAAACTAAGCCAATACTAAATAAGAGGTGATTAGTTTGCAAAAAAATAATAAGGATAATATAAGGAAAAACACTACAAAATATGGAGAATTTGTATGTACGGAATATCAATGGCTACCATTAGAAAAGCAAAAAGAACAAGCAGAAAAAATGGCAAATATGACTAAAAAAGAAAGTGGAAAAAAAGATTAAAAAAGTGTAATATTAATGGACCTTTCCTAATATACATTTATTAAAGTTTAATTGTACAAACATTTTTATTTAGGAGGGAATATTAGTATGGAGAATTTGGGAATATATGAAGACATTGCCAATCGTACAGATGGAGATATATATGTTGGAGTAGTTCGGACCTGTTAGAACTGGAAAATCTACATTCATAAAAAATTTTATGGATTTATTAGTTTTACCAAACATACAAAATACTCATAAAAGAGAACGTGCAAGAGATGAATTACCACAAAGTGCTGCTGGAAGAACTATAATGACAACAGAACCAAAATTTGTACCTAATGAGGCAGTAGAAATTACAATAGGAGAAAATCTAAAATTGAAAACACGTTTAGTAGACTGTGTTGGATATTTAGTTAATAATGCACTTCGGATACATGGAAAATGATGTTCCAAGAATGGTAAAAACCCCTTGGTCTGAAGAGGAAATACCATTTGAGGTGGCAGCAGAGGTTGGAACTAAAAAAGTTATTACAGAGCATTCTACAATAGGAATATTAGTTACAACAGATGGAAGTATAACAGAAATTCCAAGAGAAGACTATATAGAAGCAGAAGAAAGAGTTGTAAGAGAACTTAAGGAATTAAACAAACCATTTGTTATAGTATTAAATACAAATAATCCATATTCAGATTACTGCAAAGAATTAGCAAAAACACTTGAAGAAAAATACGAAGTATCAGTAATTCCAACAGATTGTACAAATTTAAATATGGAAGATGTTAATGATATATTTGGAAAAATATTATATGAATTTCCAGTAGAAAGAATAAATTTAAATTTCCCAGGATGGATTGATGGATTAAGTGATGACCACAAATTAAAACAAGAATTGTATACAAGTGTAAAAGAAGCATTTAAAAATATAAGTGTAGTTAAGAACATAAATTCTGGAATAGAACGAATAAATTCTGTAGAAATAGTAGAACAAACTATAATTAAAGAAATTAATTTAGGAAATGGATCTGTGACTTTAGATATACAATTACAGAACAATTTATTCTACCAGGTATTAACAGAGATAACAGGAGTAGAAGTACAAAATGAAGCTGACTTATTTGCTACTATTTCTAATTTATCAATAGTAAAAAAGGAATATGATAAAGTTGCTATTGCATTAGAAGAAGTAAAACAAAAAGGATATGGAATAGTAACCCCAAGCATGGAAGAACTAATATTAGATGAACCAGAAATGGTAAAACAAGGCTCTCGTTTTGGCGTAAGGTTAAGAGCAAAAGCACCTTCTATACATATGATTAGAGCAGATATTGAAACAGAAGTATCGCCAATAGTAGGAAGTGAAAAACAATCAGAAGAACTAGTAAATTACTTGCTATCTGAATTTGAGAATGATCCAATAAAAATTTGGGAATCAAACATTTTTGGCAAGAATTTGCATGAATTAGTAAATGAAGGTTTACAAAATAAACTTTCTAGAATGCCAGAAGATGCGCAAGAAAAATTGCAAGAAACATTAGAAAGAATTATAAATGAAGGAAGCGGAGGATTAATTTGCATAATATTATAAATATAAAGGGACTTTTTACAGTCCCTTTATATTTATATAATGGCTAGTACTTTGAGATTTTCTCCGTTTAGTCGAAAACTCAAATTGGGCGAGAACAAATACTGTTTATAATTTCTTCAATCTGTGGTAATCTGGAAATATTATCTCTATTGCCCATATGACCAACTCCTTTTATAAAAACTGGAGTGCTATCTATTTTAGAAATAAAGCTTTCTAATATATTAAATGGAATAACATGATCATTATCACTGTATAAAGAAAATCTATGTGGAACTGATTTTTTTAGATAATCTATTTCACTATTTCCAATGGCAAAATCGATAAATGCTGAATTTAAATCATCTCTTCCCTCAACTTTAAATAAATCACAAAAACCAGCAACACTAATATATAAATTAGGTTTTAGTTTATTTTCATAGATGTATTTTAAAAAGAAGGGATTACCTATAGAATGAGCAACAACAATTGTTTCTGAATTAAATTTATCTTTATATTCATCTAATATTTTAGACCATTTTTTAAAAGAAGCTTCAGAACGGATAGGAAAATTCGGCATAATCACAGAATAATTTTTTTTCTCTAAAAAATCTTTTAAAGCTGGACCAAAAGTATATGTTGTATCTCCATTAAAACCATGTAATATAAATGCTGTCTTCATAATAAAATCACCCTCATAAAATTGAATTTAAAAGCATTATAACATTATCTATGCACATTTTCAATAAATTATTGAAGTAGAAAAAGATTTATGATAAAATACAAGGCAAAGGAGTAGCCATGATTAAATTAGATTTAAATGAAAAAGAAAAAAGAAATCTAACTGAAGAAGAAATAGAAATTGCAAAAGCAAGAAAGCTAGAAATTTTAATTTTGCCAATATTAAGAAGAAATATGAATTTCTTTTACGCAGGAGGAGACCTTAAAGGTAAAGCAGCAGCATATAGAAAGCCAACAAGTAAAGAGGAAGCTGAACAAGCCTTAGCTAATAAAAAAGGGAGCATAGCAACAGTATGTAAGCCACTTTGTAAAATGGCAGTAGAAATTCTACAAGAAAATGGAATTAGTGCGGAAACAGTATCTTGTGACACAGATATGTTTAGACATACAGATGTATTAATCACAACTAAGAGTGGGAAACAATATATTATAAATTACTTGGAAGATATGGAAAACATTCAAACAGGAATGAAAACACCAGATTTTGCATCTGAAGCCTATTATGAAAGAAGATACAAAAAATTTGAAGAAGGTCTTACAACAGATGGAAAAAACCTTGAAAACATTAGCTTTTTAGATGAAAAAACATTAGATAAAATAGATACTAATTTAGGATATAAACAACAAAATATGTATATGAATACTGTAATCGAACAAATTAAAAGCGAATTTTTAAATTTTAGAGAAATTATGGCAGAAAATGAATGGGCAACTGCAAAACTAAAATTGGAACAGCGGAAATGCTACAAAAGAAGTAGAAGAGAAAGCAAAAGCTGAAATATATGAAAAATATAGAAATATGACAAGTGCTGAAGAGTTAGAAGCCAAAATGGATTGGATTTTTAACTATTTTAATCATAGGGACAATATAAATGGTCATGCGGATTTTGTTATGTATTATAGTAGACTTTTATTAAAAGAAGTACTAACAGAAGAAGAATACAGGAGAATAACTAGATATGATTGCTTTGTAAAAAATAGAGATATTCCAGAAAATAGCATAATAAAAGATGTATTAGACTCTGAGAATCCAGATAATAAAGACAAAAATAGATTTTGCATGTTAACACTTAATGATAAAGCATACATATTTTCAACAAAGCCAAAGGAGTATATAAAAATAAACGATGAACAAATACAGGAATTAAAAACATATGCTAATCTTTCTAAAAGCGAAAAACCATCAGATCTTATGTTGAATTTATGTGATAGAGGAAATGCATTACCTTTAGTTTTCCATCCGTTAGGAAGTAAATTATTAAATGAAAGAGCTGAGTTAATAGATAAAAACTTAGCAGGAGAAGAACGAGCAAAGGCAGTAAAAGAATTGGCAGATAGTATAAAAACAACAGATGAGCCTGTTACAAGCATATCAATACCTTATCCAAATGGAGAAAATAAATATTTATATATTAATTCAAGTGACGAATTTGTAATAAGAACCAATAATAATGAAACAATATACCATTATAATGAAGAAAATGATAGTTATGAAAAAGAAGATGTTGGACCAGGTGAAAGATAAAAAATATAAGAGAGGAGAAAAATATGTTTAGTTATGAAGAATATCAAGAAAGTGCAAATTATATAAAGGAGAAAATAGGAAATTTAAATCCTAAGATAGCAATTATATTAGGGTCTGGATTAGGAGTATTAAAAGATGAATTTGAAGAAAAGATAGTAATAAAATATAACGAAATACCAAATTTTCCTGTATCTACAGTAGAAGGGCATGCTGGGGAACTAATAATTGGAAAACTTAATGGAAAAGCAATAATAGCAATGAATGGAAGATTTCATTATTATGAAGGATATGATTTAAAAGAGACTACTTTTCCAGAAAGAGTTTTTAAACTATTAGGAATAGAAAAGCTAATAATAACTAATGCTGCAGGAGGAGTAAATAAAGAATATGTTGCTGGAGACTTTATGGTAATAAATGATTATTTAAGTTTTTTTGCAGAATCAGTATTAAGAGGAAAAAACTTAGAAGAATTTGGAGATAGATTTCCAGATATGAGTGAAACTTTTGATAAAGATTTAAGTAAAAAACTTAAAGAGGTAATAAATAAACATACGGGTAGGGCACAAGAAGGTGTTTATGCATATATGAAAGGACCTACATTTGAAACACCAGCAGAAATAAGAGCATTAAGAATTTTAGGAGCAGATGCAGTGGGAATGTCAACTGTGCCAGAAGCTATAATAGCACATCATTGTGGAATAAAATGCGTAGGAGTATCTTGCATAACAAATATGGCAGCTGGAGTATTAGATGAGAAATTATCATATGATGATGTAAAACAAACAGCTGAAAAAGTAAAGATTAAATTTAAAGAAATAGTAAAAGAATATATTAGTATAATATAGAAATGAAAGGAAACTAATATGTTAAAAAAGCAAGGATTTGTAAGAGTAGGGGCTATAGTTCCAAAATTAAAAGTAGCAGATACAGAGTTTAATTGTAATGAAATAATAGAACAGATAGAAATAGCAAGTAATAATAAAATTCAAATAGCAATATTTCCAGAACTATGTATTACAGGATATACTTGCCAAGATTTATTTGAGCAAGATACTTTGCTAGAAGAAGCAGAAAAATCACTAAGTAAAATTTTAGATTATACAAATAACTTAGATATTATTTGTATAATTGGTATGCCAATAAAACAGGAAAATCAATTATTTAATACAGCAGTTGTAATTCAAAAAGGAGAAATACTTGGAGTAATTCCAAAAACTTTTATTCCAAATTATGGTGAGTTTTACGAGAAAAGATGGTTTGCATCTAGTAAAAATGCAAATAAAAAGGAAATAGAAATATTAGGACAAAAAGTTCCTTTTGGAATAGATTTATTATTTAAAGATAAAGAAAATAATGAGATTTGCTTTGGAATAGAAATATGTGAAGACATATGGGCAGTAGAGCCACCAAGCAACAAATTAGCACTACTTGGAGCCAATATTATATTTAATTTATCTGCAAGCAATGAAGTTATAGGTAAAAAAGAATATAGAAGAGAGTTAGTAAAAATGCAATCTGCAAAAACGATATCAGGATATGTATACTGCTCTAGTGGAGTAAATGAATCAACTTCAGATATAGTATTTTCTGGAGAAAGTATGATTTTTGAAAACGGTTCTTGCCTAGCAAATAACGAAAGATTTGATTTTCAAAGTAATATGATTTTTACAGAAATAGATACAAAAAAACTTGCAAACGATAGAAGAAAAAATATTAGTTTTATGGGAAATCCTGTAGATTTAGAATATAGAGAAATAGAAATAAATATACCAGATAATATAGAAGATTTAACAAGAAAATATAGCAAAACTCCATTTGTTCCGGAGGATAAAAAAAAAATAAGTGAAATTTGTGAAGAAATTTTAAATATACAAAGCTATGGGCTGGCTAAAAGATTGTTGCATACAAATATTAATAAAACAGTAATTGGAATATCAGGAGGATTAGATTCAACACTTGCTTTTTTAGTAATAATTAAAGCATACGAGATATTAAACATTCCAAAAGAAAATATAATTGCAATAACAATGCCCGGATTTGGAACAACTTTTAGAACACATAATAATTCGATGAAACTTATAAATGAATATGGAGCAACATTTAGAGAAATAAATATAACTAAAAGTTCTTTACAACATTTTGAAGATATAGGACATGACAAGAATATAAAAGATGTAACATACGAGAATGCTCAAGCAAGGGAAAGAACAAAAATACTGATGGATATTGCAAACAAAGAGAATGGATTAGTTGTAGGAACAGGCGATTTATCAGAACTTGCTCTTGGATGGTGCACATATAATGGAGATCATATGAGTATGTATGCTGTAAATGCAAGTATTCCAAAAACATTGGTAAAATATATAATAAAATGGGTCGCAGATAATAGCAAAGAAGAATGCAAAAATATAATTAATGATATATTAGATACGCCAATATCACCAGAGTTATTACCACCAGATGAAAAAGGTAATATAGAACAAAAAACGGAAGAACAGGTTGGACCATATATATTGCACGATTTCTTTTTATATCACTTTTTAAGATATGGAGCAGAACCTAAAAAAATATACATATTAGCATGCAAAACATTTAAAGAAGATTTTAAAGAAGAACAAATAAAACATTGGCTACAAGTTTTTATAAAAAGATTTTTTACACAGCAATTTAAGAGAAACTGTATGCCAGATGGACCAAAGGTAGGGTCGGTAAGCTTGTCTCCAAGAGGAGATTTAAGAATGCCAAGTGATGCAAGTTGTAATATTTGGCTAAACAATTTAAATAATTAGTAAACAAAAATAATTGGAGTGAATAATTTATGAATTTACCAAATAAATTAACAATATTTAGAATTTTACTAGTACCAATAATGGTAATAATTCCATATTTAAATATTGGTGGAACGTTTTTGAATATATCAATTGCATATTGGATAATGGGATTAATATTTATAATTGCATCATACACAGACCATTTAGATGGAAAATTAGCAAGAAAAAATAATCAGATAACTACATTTGGAAAATTTGCAGATCCATTAGCAGACAAAATATTAGTATTAGCAGCAATGCTTATATTTGTGGAAGCAAAAAGCTTGCCAGCTTGGATACCAATAATAGTATTGTTTAGAGAATTTGTAGTATCAGGATATAGATTAATAGCTGTAGAAAAAGGTGGAAAAGTAATAGCAGCAAGTATTTGGGGTAAACTAAAAACAGTAACACAAATGATTGCAATAATATTAATGTTTATAAACATAAACAACACAAATATATTTGGTTTATTTATAAAAGGAAATTTAACGGGAGCAGAACTAATAATAAATATACTAGCAACAGTGTTCATGATGATTTCTGTACTAGCAACAATTTTTTCAGGATGGGACTATGTAAAAAATGGCAAAGAACTATTAAAGGATTAAGGAAGAGGGAAAAAGGGGACAGACCCCTTTTTCCCTGAAAATTTTAGGGTATACTTTTAACAAAGGAGGAAGACTAATTGGACAAGCAAAAAGCCAAAAAACGTATTGATGAATTAAATAAACTTACTGCATATTATGCTAAAAAATACTATGATGAAGATGCACCAGAAATATCAGATTTTGAATATGATATGCTTATGAATGAACTTAAAAATTTGGAGAAAGAGTTTCCAGAGTTTATAAGTAAAGATTCACTAACTCAAAAAGTTGGGGGGACTGTAAAAGAAGGTTTTGAAAAAGTAACACATATTGTACCACTTCAAAGTTTACAAGATGTATTTTCTTTTGATGAACTATATAGTTTTGATGAAAGAATGAAAAAATTTGATGATAGTATTAAATATGTTGTAGAAACAAAAATAGATGGGTTATCAGTTGCATTAGAATACGAAAATGGTGAATTTGTAAGAGGTGCAACAAGAGGAAATGGACAAGTTGGAGAAGATATTACAGACAATTTAAAAACTATTAAAAATATTCCTAAAAAGTTAAAAGAAAATATAGATATAGTAGTAAGAGGCGAAGTTTTTATATCTAAAAAAGATTTTGATGAATTAAACGAAAAACAAGATGAGGAAAATAAATTTGCAAATGCAAGAAATTTAGCAGCAGGTTCATTAAGACAATTAGATAGTTCAATTACTGCTACTAGACCTCTTGATATTTATATTTTTAATGTTCAAAAAAGTGATACAATAAAATTTACATCACATTATGAATCTTTGCTATATTTAGAAAAAATAGGCTTCAATGTAAATCCTGTAAAAATATTCTGCAATAACATAAAAGAAGCCGTAAAGGCAATAGAAAAAATAGGAGAAGATAGAGAAAAAATTCCATTTGGAATAGATGGAGCAGTTATAAAAGTTGATGATTTAGAGTTAAGAGGAAAAATTGGTACAACATTTAAAGTGCCAAAATGGGCTATTGCATATAAATATCCACCAGAGCAAAAAGAAACAATATTAAAAGATATTGTGTGTAATGTTGGAAGAACAGGAGTAATTACACCAATGGCAATACTAGAACCAGTAGTAGTTGCAGGTTCTAAAATATCTAAAACAACTCTTCATAATGAAGATTTTATAAAAGAAAAAGGATTAAAAATAGGTGACCACATACTAATACAAAAAGCCGGAGATGTTATTCCAGAGGTTGTAAAAGCATTAGTAGAAAAAAGGACAGGCAACGAAAAAGAATTTGAAATGCCAAAAACTTGTCCTGTTTGTGGAGCAGAGGCTGTAAGAGAAGAGGGAGAAGCTGCTGTAAGATGTATAGGAGTTGAATGCAAAGCTCAAAACTTAAGAAATATTATTCATTTTGCTTCAAAAGAAGGAATGAATATTGAAGGGTTAGGCGAAAAGATAGTAGAACAGTTATATAACAACAAATTAATAGAAACAATTGCAGATATATATTATTTAAAACAAGAAGATATAGAAAGCCTAAAAAAAGATGGAAAGAAATTTGCAAAAAATTTAATAGATGCAATAGAACAAAGCAAAAGCAATGATTTAGATAGATTGATTTGTGCAATTGGAATAAGACACATTGGAACCAAATCTGCAAAAACACTTGCAAGAAGATTTAAAACAATGGAAAATTTAAAAAATGCTACATTAGAAGAATTAATAATGACAGATGATGTGGGAGAGATTATAGCAAAAAGCATTTACGAATTCTTTAAACAAGAGCAAACAAAAGACTTGTTAGATAGGTTAGAAAAAGCAAATGTAAATATGGAGCTAAAAGAAGAAAAAAATAGAGATAACAGGTTTGAGGGAAAAACATTTGTATTGACAGGTTCATTAGAAAACTATACTCGTGAAGAAGCAAGTAGTATTATAGAAAGCTTTGGTGGAAAAACTTCTAGTTCTGTATCTAAGAAAACAGACTATGTTTTAGCAGGAGAAGAAGCAGGCAGTAAATTAACAAAAGCAGAGGCATTGGGAGTTAAAATAATATCAGAAAAAGAATTTCAGGAAATGATTAAGTTGTAAATTGTTTTATTGAGGTGAGAGGTGTGATGTGGGAGGTGTGATTTGTAGAGGCAAGACTTCGTAGACCTTTCCTTATTCTTCACACTTCACATTTCTCACTTCCCACTTCGCAAAATTCCAATTTATAAAGGAGAAGAAATGAATAAAGATTATAGTTTTGAACAATTATGGAAAGATTTAAATAATGGATATCAAATATATTATACATATATGGGAACAAGGTATTTGCTTAGTAAGCTTAATAAAAATTGCTATTCTAGAGAAATAGTTAAATTTACAGGCAAAGGACCACATCCAAAAACACAAATAATAACGTTAAAAAGTGTTATGGAAATTCATCCATTTATGGAAGACATTGAATATAAAATAGGAACAAATTAAAATATATAAGACAAAATAAGGAGAAAGATTATGAAATTAGTTATACAAAGAGTAGCAAATGCACAAGTAGAAGTAGATGAAAAAATAGTGGGAAAAATAAACAAAGGATATTTAGTTTTATTTGGAGTAAAAGAGGGAGATACAATAGAACAAGCGGATGCGTTAGCAGATAAACTATGCAAATTAAGAATATTTGAAGATGAGAATGAAAAAATGAATTTATCTATAAATGATATTGATGGTGAGCTTTTAATAGTTTCACAGTTTACGCTTTATGCAAACTGCGAAAAAGGTAATAGACCAAGCTTTGTAGAGGCAATGGAACCTAAAAAAGCTAATGAAATATACGAATATTTTGTAGAAAAATGCAAAGAGAAGGTAAGAAAGGTTGAAAAAGGCGTTTTTGGGGCACATATGAAGGTGAGTTTATTAAATGATGGACCAGTTACTATAGTTCTAGAAAAATAGGACAAAATACTAGGAAACTATTGACTTTGTAGGATTTAATTAATATAATACAATCAAAATCAGATTAAAGCGGAGGCATAAATAATATGGCAAATAATACAGCTTATTCATTTAAAAATGATTTACAAACTAAAACTGATGCTGAATTAGTGGAATATGCAAAAAATGGAGATAATGAGGCATTAGAATGCCTACTAGACAAATATAAAGAACTTGTAAACATAAAAGTTAGTAAATATTTTATTATTGGAGCTGAAAGAGAAGATATAGTTCAAGAAGGAATGATAGGTTTGTATAAAGCTATTAAAAATTTCGAACTAGATAAACAAAATTCTTTCAAATCATTTGCTAGTTTATGTATAGAAAGACAACTTATTACAGCGATAAAAACATCAAATAGGCAAAAACACATACCTTTAAATTCTTCATTGTCTTTAAATACAGCTGTATATGAAAACGAAGATGATGTGTCTTTAATGGAATTTTTTAATTCAAAAACAACGGAAGACCCACTAGACACTGTAACAAAAAAAGAATATTATAAATTTGTTGGTAACAAAATAGATGAAAGCTTAAGTGATTTTGAAAAACAAGTACTAACAAGATTTGCAGCCGGAGATAGTTATGTGAAAATTGCAGAAAAATTAGATGCACCGGTAAAAGCTATTGATAATGCAATACAAAGAATAAGAAAAAAAGCAAATAAAAATATAATTGGTGAGGAACAATAAACCTCACTTATATGCTTCTATAGCTCAGTAGGTAGAGCACTTGCGTGGTAATGAAAAAGTCGTAATCCTTGTAATTAACCTATAACAAAGGAGTGCGACTTTTTGAATTTTGTGTTTGACTATTTTTTGACTACGATTTATTAATTAAACATATTTATTAGATATATATGTATTAATCAAATCTTCTGCGTTTTCTCTTTCTTCATCAAGATGAGTATAAATATCATATACCATATCAGCACTAGAATGACCCATTAGCTCTTGTGCTTTTTTTATTTTAACATCTGCGTAATAAAGCATAGTACAATATGAATGCCTTAATTGATGAAATGTAAAACTTATTTTATTGTCATCAGTTAATACGAACTCTTTATCTAATTCTTTCTGCATTTTTTCATGTAATAGGTTACAATGATATAAAAAACTTTCTAAAGAACGTCTTAAAGATGATAAAGATAACATGCCATTACTGGTTTTTTTAGTAAATATTAAATCAGTACCTTTACGACCTTCTATTTTTGATTTTAAGAAAGGAACAAGTATATCTGGTATAGTTACTACCCTTGACTTTTTATTCTTTGTAGATTTAATTTCTGATTGATTATTGCCAAAATAAACAGCCTTGTTAATATATAATTTCTTATTATCTAAATCAATATCATTTACAACTAAAGGTACAGCTTCCTCTCTACGAAGTCCGCAATATCTTAACAACATCATAAAACAACCATCTTTATGCTCTTGAGCAACTTGTAAAAATATTTTATCTTCATAAACAGATAAAGGTTTTTTAGGTTCTTTTTCAATTTTAATACATTTAATATTACTTGCAACATTTTTGGAAACAATATCATTATCAACTGCATCTTGTAATATTCTTTTTATTAATGCTAAAGATTTGTTAGCAGTAACTTTAATCCCTTCAAGTTCCATATTCTTTATTAGATTTTCTACATTATATTTTTTTAAGTTTTTAATGCTAATAAGTCCTATTTTAGGGTAAATATGACAATCTAAAAGAGTACGATTCAGATTTTGAGTATTCTTTTCTTTAGTTTTCATATTTAAATCGTACCATTTTTCAGCCCACTCTTTAAAGGAAAGCTTATCATTCCCAATAGGCTTCCCCGTATTGTAGAAATAATTCAATTCATTTATTTTATCTTCTAATTCTTTAGAGGTTTTTCCATAGACAGGCTTACCATGAAAGGTAGTTGCATATCTGCCATCTTTTCTTTTTGTATATTTCTGTTTAGGCACAAAGAACACCTCTTTCTATGTAATAATTGATACATTCTCTCATAAATCGACTAGGAACTTCAAAATAATCTGAAAGGACATCTGTATTATCCAAACCTTTTTTTATAGCAGAAACTAAATCCTCGACAGGAATTAGAACATTATATGCCCATTTTCTAGCACGATATTCTTGTTTAGATATTAATTGTAAATCTGAACAACAAACAGGGTATGTAGCATCGTAATAATAATGACCTAGTTCTTCAGCTAAAGTAGATTTTTCTTGATAGAATGTTAAATTTTTATTCAAAGTTATGGCGTTAATATTCTCAATATTAACAAACATACCAGAAACATCTGATATGTCATAGTTATAAACTTTAATATTTTCTTTTTCAGCTAACTCATATAATTTACTTGTTTGAATCATCTTTTTTATTATCCTTTTTATTATCTTGTAAAATAGTTTCAATAATAGTTCTAATTTGCTCTTTTTGTTTTTCAGTAGGAGGATTATAATTCTCCTTTGTAAATCCTACTTTTGCTAAATCTAATATATCTTCGCTATTTAATTCTGGATTGCGTGTATCTGATTTTCCCATAAGATAATCTAAACTACAATTAAAAAGCTCACACATTTTTAATTTTATATCATCGCTTGGAACTCTATCACCACTTTCATATTGCGAAATAGAAGCACTAGAAGAGAGATTCATTTTTTTTGCCAGTTCCATTTGATTTAATCCTAAACGAGTTCTTTCTAATTCAATTCTTTTTCCTAATATATTATCCATAATATTCATCCTTTTTTGTGTTTTACAGATTGTGAAACCTATTGATATTATAACATTTTTTTCACTTATTGTAAAATAATTTCACAAAATGTTAAAAAAGTGTTGACAAATTTCACTACTTGTTATAATATAGTCACAGATTTCACAAGTAGTAAAAACAAGGAGGCGAAATTTAATGACAGAAATGGAAAAAAAAAGATTAGAAAAAGGTTATACTCAACAATTTATGGCAGATAGTATAGATGTTTCAACTGGATGCTATAATATGTATGAAAATAATCAAAGAAAAATTCCTAAAAATAAAGCAGAAGCAATAGCAAAAGTTTTAGAATGTGAAATACTTGATATTTTTATACCTTTTACTTTCACTAATTGTGAAACGATAGCGAAAGAAGTAAATTAAAATGAAGGAGGTAAAAATGGCAACTAATATATGTTCAACAAAAAGAGCAATATGGAAACCAGTTAAATATTTTCAAGATTACTACGATTTAAGTAAAGCTTTAGCATACAAGATAGTAGCAATGGAAGGGTTTCCTAAAAAATATGTAGCAGAAAAAACTATAAGAGTAGATATGAGTAAAACTGATGAGTTTATGGAGAAAAGGTTTAATTAAAGAAAAGGAAGTGAATACAAATGAAAAAGTATAAATGGAACAAAGCAAAATTTGCAGTAAACATATTAAAGTTAGAACTTATAGCAGGAATAGCACTTATATATGATGCGATGTTTATAGCTTATTTATTAAAGTAAAGAAAGGAGATGAGAAATATGGAAACAAAAAGAGCTTTAAAAGAAAAAGCAAATAATGCAGAACAAAGGGCAGTATGTCATTTTAGAAAACTACAAGAAATTGAACAAATTATAGAAATTGCAGAAAAATTACACAAAACTGAAGATGAGGTAAAAGCAATATTTAGTTATTTTGATACTTTAAGCAATTTTGAAAAGGATTTATCAAACATTGATACAAAGTCAAGATAGGAGTGGCTTTATAGGTGCAAGTGATACTAGCTTTGTAGTTGGAAATTGGGGAACAAAATCTTTTGAAAATTGGTGGCTTGAAAAATTAGCATTAAACAAAAATAGTTTTAGCAATGAGGCAACAAAAGCAGGAAACAATTATGAACATAAAATTTTATCAGCACTAAATATTCCAGAGCTAGAATTTGATAAACAGATAATAATAGACAGATTAAGAGTAAATTTAGACGGAAACACAAGGGATTGCATTTATGAAGTGAAAACACACAATATAAACAAAGAATTTAAAGTGTCAAAACAATATTGGAGGCAAGCACAAGTAGAAATGTATGCGTACAATACTAGAAACATATATATAGTTTCATACGCATTGCAGGAAAGTGATTATAAAAACTATTTTAATGAAATTGATTTAGATAGAGTTAAATTTCACAAAGTAGAATATGATGAAGATTTTATAAACAACGAGTATTTACCTAATTTAAAAATATTAATGGAATGTTTGAAAAAGGGAACATTTCCAAGAAAAGAGGATTAAATGAAACAGAATTTACAATTAGTAGGGACAACAAGAATATTTGCAAAAGAGCTTAACGGGAAAACAGTTTATAGTACAAGTATCAGTAGTAAAAACATTGATGGAACATACGACAAAATGTATATTGCAGTACAATTTCCAAAAGGCACAACAATAGAAAACAAAACAGATATAACAATAATAGAAAGCTTTATGAGTTTTTACAAAAATAAAGATGGATTAGCAATGCCAAAAATAGTAGTAATGAAATTTGAAAAAGAAGAGCAGGAAGAAATTAATAATAGCCAATTGCCTTTTTAGGAGGTAATTATGATAGGGACAGCAGAAACGTTAGTAAAATGGTTGTTTAATCAAAAAAGAGAAAAGCTATTTGAGATAAAAGAACATAAAGAAAAAAGAACTCTTACACAAAATGCGTATTTGTGGAGTTTAATTAATGAAATTGCAAACAAAATGAGATTATCAAAAGATGATACGTATTTAAAAATGATAAAAGACTATTCTCAATCAATGTTAGTAACAATAAGAGCTGATATAGATGTATCAAAGTTTTTCAAATACTATAATTTCGAACGAGAAGCCAAAATAAGCGGAGTAAATTTCAAAATATATAAAGTATATGAAGGCAGTTCTCAAATGGACAAAAACGAATTTAGAGTACTTTTGGATGGGGTAATACAAGAAGCACAGCAACTAGGAATACCTACATTGACCCCAAGTGAAATAGAAAAGTTGAGGTATATAGAAAATGATAGTAACAAATCTAAATAATTCATTTAATCCAGTACCTAAAGAAAAAAGAATAAAAAATAAAAAACTTTTGCAAGATAAAAAACGGAATATGTGAAATATGTGGTAAAAAAGGACGAACAGAAAAACACCACATAAAAACAAAAGGCTCTGGAGGAAATGACACAAAAGAAAATTTAATAGAAGTATGTAGAATATGCCATACAAAAATACATACTGGAGAAATAAAAATTAAAAATAGCAACAGAGGTTAGGCACAAACTTAACCTCTGATTTTTACGAAAGGAGAAAGAAATGGCAGAACGAAGGATGTTTGCTAAAACAATAATAGATAGTGACGCTTTTCTGGACATGCCTACATCCGCAAGATTGCTTTATTATGATTTATCTATGAGAGCAGATGATGACGGATTCATAAATAGTCCTAAAAAAATAATAAGAATGACAGGAGCGTCGGATGACGATTTGAAAGTCCTTATTGCGAAGAAATTTGTTATTCCTTTTGAAAATGGAATAGTCGTAATAAAGCATTGGTTAATACATAATTACATAAGAAAAGATACTTATAATGAAACACAATATAAAGAACAAAAAGCTATGTTAACATTAGATGAAAATAAGAGTTATAAATTGATTAATAATATCAGTCAACGAACCGTCGACGAACCGTCGACACAGGATAGGTTAGGTAAGGATAGGTTAGGTAAGGATAGTATAGATAATTTACCAGCTTCCGAAGAAGCTTCTCCAGCTGATACTGCAAAAGCCAACAGAAAACATAAATACGGAGAGTATAAAAATGTGCTGTTGAAAGATGAAGAATTGCAGACACTGAAAGAAAATTACCAAAACTGGGAGGAACTTATCAAATATTTAGACGAGTACATTGAAATGAAAGGATACAAAGCCAAATCTCATTATCTTTGTATAAAAAAATGGGTAGTAGACGCAGTAAAAAGAAATCAGCCTAAAAAACAAGAAATGGATTGGGATGAATGGGTAAAAAAAGATGGATAGGAAAGAATTTAAGTGCTATATAGACCAAATAGAAAATTTTTACGGACAAACATTAAACGAAGTTGAAAGAGATATTTGGTATGAAAATCTAAAGTTTATGAGTGTAGAAAGATTTAATTATGTATTATCAGACATCTACAAAACAAACAAATTTATGCCTAGACTAGCAGATATTTTACAAGTACATAAACAAATACCTTACACAGCAAAAAAAGAAGAAAGAGAAATAAAAAGTAGTTGTAAAAAATGCAACGGAACAGGTTACATATTTTACACAAAAGAGATAAACAACAAAAAGTATAAATATTCAGCTGTATGCGATTGTGGAAGGTGTGAAAGATATGACGGAACAAAATGTGCAGACCCTAAAAATAAAAGCAAATATTATATACCAACAATAGCAGAAACAGGGCTAAATATACAAGAAAACAAACCAACAAACGATGAAATAGTTAGAAGTATGAAAATGCTTCAAAATAGCCCAATAATAAGCGAAGATATAAAAAATATCATAAGAGGAAACTTTAGAAGGGGAGTAAAGGTATGAAAACAACACAAAAAGATAGGATTATAAATTACATACGAGAGTTTGGGTCAATATCTAGCTGGGAAGCATACGCAGACTTAGGAATAACACAGCTAGGAGCAAGAATAGACCAACTAAAGAAAGAGGGCTACGAGTTTAAAACAGAATGGGAAAGCAATAGAAATAGATTTGGAGAAAAGACAGAGTACAAGAGATATTATTTAGTAGATATGACAGCAGAAAATATGGACCATGTAACAAGAATAGATTAGGAGGTAGTTATGAAAATAAATAAAATAATATGTGACAAATGTCAAAAAGAAATAGATGCAGAAAATGAAATAAGAATGGATGTTATGAAAAAAGAGAAAAACGCAAATGGATTTAGTTTAGGATTTAGAAAACAAAGGCAAATAGACTTATGCCAAGATTGTTTTGAAAAAATATTCGAGGACTAGCCTATGGACTGTAAAGAATCAATACAAAAAGGACTTTGTCTAGGCTGTCGGACTAGCAGAGCAAAACATAAACGCAGATAACTGTGAATATAGAGAAAAGTCAGGGCTAGATATATGTAAAAAAATAATAGAAGGAGTACAGATGAAGATATGAGTATTAACAGTAAAAGAAAAGGTGCAAAAGGCGAAAGAGAGCTAGCAAATAAATTAAAAGAATATGGTTATAACTGCAGAAGAACACAACAATTTTGTGGAAATACAGGACAAGCTGATGATGTAGTAGGACTTGATTATATACATATTGAGTGTAAAAGAGTTGAAAGGTTAAACATAGATGAATCAATTGAACAAGCAGTAAGAGATACGAAAGACAATAAGTTCCCAACTGTATTTCATAGAAAAAATAAAAAAAACTGGCTAGTTACAATGAAACTAGATGACTGGATTCAACTTTACGGAGAATATTATTCAAGCATGAAACTTGAAGAAAGAGGAGAAGGCTATGAGTAGTAATAAAAAAGCAAAAGAAGCATTGATAAGATTATATGGCAAAGAGTGCTTTATAGAAAAACTACATTTAAGAACTGATACAGAAAGAAAATATACTGGTAAAGCACAATATCACAGAATGAAACAACTAACTTATCATCATATACATGAGAAATCAAAAGGACGGAAAAGCAACAGTTGAAAATGGAGCATTATTATCAGCAGAAAATCACGAATGGTTTAATAGACAAAGTAAAGAAAAACAAAGACAAATGAATGATATGTTTCAAGAACATAAAAGACAGCTAGATTATGGATTCAAAATAGCAGTAGCAGAACTAACAGCTAAAGGAGTTAAACAAGTAGAATTAATAGAATCAAAAACAGAGAAAGTAATAGAAATACCCGCCTATGAAACAACACTAGAAGAACAAAAAGCGTTCGAGGAGTATAAGAGGAAAAGAAATCAAAGAGTGTTGAATAAGTTCAAGGGAGAGGAAAGATGAAAAGAAAAAACGAAGGTATTTATGCACTATACAAGGGAGATAAGTTCATAACCGAAGGCACTAAAAAAGAGATAGCAAAATGCATAGGTGTGAAAGTAAATACAATATCATATTATGCAACAAAAACGTATGAAAATAAGAATTGAGTAGAAAGGAGAAAGTAAAATGAAAAAAATAGTTAGTTTAGTAGTAATTTTAATAATAGTATTAATAGTACTATGTGGATGTGGAAATAAATTAACTTCAGGAGAAGTTTATAATAAAGAATTTAAAGAGTCACATAAAGAAGTTAGAATGATACCAATTACAAGATACAATGGAAAAACAACAAGTGTAACAATGATACCTTATCTTTATACATATCCTGATAGATATATAGTTTATATAAAGAAATTTATAAATAATAAATGGGAAACTAATTATTATTATGTTTCGAAAGATGTATATAACAATATAAATATAGGAGATGAATTTGAATACGTAAAAGGTAGAGATTTAGATAATGAACCATATACAAGAGAAAGAAATAATAAAGGCTAGATTAAGTCTAGCCTAGAAAGGAAAAGATTATGGCAATAAAAAATTATACAACAACAATAAATGTAAATAAAACAATAGGAGAAATACAAGGATTGTTAAGTAAACATGGAGCTACAGCGATTATGACAGAATATAACAATGGAAATGTAATAGGGTTATGTTTTAAAATTATGACTCCTAGGGGAGAATTGGGTATTAGGTTACCTTCAAATACAGACAGAGTATTACAAGTTTTAAAAAATCAAAGAAAAAATAATAATCAAATTAAAGATACCTTTGAACAAGCAAATAAAGTAGCATGGAGAATAATAAAAGATTGGATAGACGCACAAATGGCAATACTAGAAGCTGAAATGGTGGAGATGGAAGAAATATTTTTATCATATATGGTAAACAATAACGGGCAAACATTATATCAAGCATTTAAGAATAATCAATTAATGCTGAAAGGAGAAACAAATGTTAATATTACCAATTAAAAAGAAATGGTTTGACATGATTGCAAGCGGAGAGAAGAAAGAAGAGTATAGAGAATTTAAAAAATACTACCATACTAGATTTAAAAAGATATTTGGATTAAATTACAAAGATAAAACAGCAGAGATAATATTTAGAAATGGTTACTCTAAAATGTCTCCAAAAATAAAGTGCAGATGTAAATTAAGAGTAGGACAAGGCAAAGAAGAATGGGGAGCTGAGAAAGGTAAAGAATATTATGTATTAGAAATATTAAAGATAGTAGGAGGAGAAGATGAAATTAGTTAATTTATTTAAAAATAAACAAAAAGCTGAAATGATTATAGAAGAAAAATTACCAGATGTACAACAAATAAAAGTTCCAGATTTAAAACAATATTTGTTAAATGGATATCAAGAAATAAGAGAAATTAAGCAAGAAAATGAACAATTACAATTAAAATTAGAAGAAAAATCCAAATACAAATTATTATATGATGGAGCATTAGTAACATTAGAAGAATTTAAAACCAGAGAAGAAGAGAATAAAAACAAAATAAATGAATTACAAACAAAACTAAATGAAAAACAAGAAGAAATATATAAGCTTAATGATTTAGTAAATACTTATAAAATTAAACAATTACAAGTAGATGAGCAATTAAAAAATACAGATAATTTAATTCAAGATAACATAGATTCTGCAATAATGAATTTTAAAGCAACAATAATAGACCTAATAAAAAATACAAAAGGAAATATAAGTAAAGATAAAGTATGCAATTTAATTAAAAGAATGGAAGTGAATAAAGATGAATAGAGAGATAAAGTTTAGAGGAAAATCAAAACGGAGGATGGCATTATGGTGATTTAATGACAATGGAACATTTTACAAACGAAGATATATATCAAATAGGAGATTTTGAAAAATCATTGTGCTATCAAGTTAATACAGAAACAATAGGACAATACACTGGACTACACGATAAAAACGGAAAAGAAATATATGAGGGAGATATAGTTGAAATAACAAGACCTTGCATACTAGAAAGAGGAAAAGTCAAATTTATAAATGGTTGCTTTGCTATTAAATCTAAAGATACATTATTAATGTTATATCAATGTGAAATAAATAACTTTAAGTTAAAAGTAATAGGCAACATATACGATAATCCAGAGTTATTAGGAGGAGAATAGATATGTTAAAAATAAGAGATGATGTAGATTTAAAAGAACTTGAAAAATATCGGATACGAATTATTAGAATATGATAATTATTACAGAAAATATGAAAAAGATTATCGAGTTCAGATAAACATTTTTGATAGAAAAATTTTAGTATTTAAAAAAAGAAAAAATAGCAACTGGGGAGATTATATAGGGTATAGCGGAGAAGAAGAAAAAATAAAAGAATATACACAAGATTTAATCAAAGCAAATTTGGTAGTAAAGGAGTAAATAAAATATGTTAGTACCAATAGTAGATATGAAAGAATTTGAAAAAATTGGATTTAAAAAATGTAAAAAGCCTTATGATAGTTGTTATTATCTATGCTTTTCAAGAGGAATACAATACATATTTTTAAGTCCTGTAATGATAGATATTAATAAATGGGAAGATACAGACCCACGAATACACAAAAATGCTAATTGTAGATATAGTGATATAAGAACAGCACAAGATTTTATGTGCGAATTAATATTAAATGGAATGGTAACATGTGAATATTTAGTTGAGAGGAGTAAATAAGATATGTTGTTCTGTGAAAAAGAAAATTGCAAATTTAGAAGTAAAACAAAGTGTAAAAACTTTACGATAAGTGGCAAACCAGCTTATAAATGTAAAGCTAAGCATACTCTTATTAGTTTTTATGCTGATGGTTCTAGTGATACATTTATGTCTGAAGATAATACGTGTACTTGTTTAACGTATAGTAAGAGAGAGGAGTGATACATAGTGAAAACAGCAGATGAAGTTATATTAACACCGATGTATGAAGGCGAAGTATATAAATATCATGAATGCTCAAATTGTAAAAAAGAAATATATTTTGAAGAAGATATGTTTCAACCATTTCATTTTGAAGAAAATATAAAATACTGTCCATTTTGCGGGAAAGAGATAATAAGATATGCAGAGCCTAAATTTATAGAAGAAATAAAATGGGATTGGTTAGATGAGTACAAAGTTGTTGTGGAAAAAATGTATAGAGAATTAGAATATATAATTTATTGTAAGCTAGATAAAGAACAAATAGGTGAATTGGAAGAAAAAGCTGAAAGAGGAATTGAATATTTTGGTCAAGATAGATGGTCTTTCCCATACAGTAACGGAATAATATGTGACATGATTCATCAAATAACAAGAACTAAGGTACATTATACAGAAAAAAGAAAACTAGAAAAAGAGTTTGGAGGCGTTTTAAGTGGAGAAAAAAATAAATAAAAGAACAACTAAAGATAGTATTGAATATTTGGAACTACAATGTATTGTTAATAATAGAATACATGATTATATATCAAAGTATCATAATTACCCTAAATACATTAAATTACCTTTATGGATATTTGAATGTTTAAAACAAACAATGTGTGAAGTAGATTTAAAAATAGATTATCAAACAGGAGAATTTACATTCTTTAATTTAAAAGTTTGTGAAACTGTTAGTATAGAAAAAGCAGAAGAAATCGAGGTGTTTTAAGTGAAAGAGAATAGTATAGAAGAGTTAAAACAAAGACTAGAAGAACTATATCAAACACAACAAGCTAGATTAGATGTAGGAGCAGATGATTTAGACATAAGAGAAGAAATAGCAGAAGTAGAAGAGGAAATTAAGGATTTACAAGATGAAATAACTGAAAAAGATGAAGCATTAAAAGTAATAGGAAAAAGATATATGTTATGGAATATTCAAAGGCAAGTGTATGCATTAAAGCTGAAAGATAGAACGGTAACAGAAGAATGGTTAATTGATATATTAGATAGTTTAGAAAGAATGCAATTAATAGAAGAAGATAACTGGAACACTAAAAAATATATAGAAAGTGAAATAGAACAAGACATAATAAGAGAAAGCAAAATATTAAATAAGAGAATTAGGGAGATGATTAAGTGAAAGAAAATAGTATAAAAGAAGACATAGAAAGACTAGAATTATGTTCTACTAATAAATGTAATATATGCGGTAGATATGAGAAAGAAGAGTGTATGTTAGAAAGAAATAGATGTGAGCAACATATTCTATTAGATTATAAAAGAGTATTAAAGGAGAATGAAGAAATAAAAGAAAACTGTAAAAAATGTATTATAAGAGATGAATTAGATGAATATGTAAATAATAGTATTCCAATTCAAAAAATAAAAGATAAAATAAAAGAATTAAAAAAGAAAGTAGAAGAGCTGACAGACGAGAAAGGCTATTGGGGTGGCAGTGATTTATTAGAACAGATAAAAGTTTTAGAAGAGATGTTAGAAAAGGAGAAATAGAATGAAAGGTCCATTTAAAAAATTAAAAAGGAAGCGTTGCAAAGACTGTAAACATTTATTTAGAACTGATAATATGTTTGCTTGTTATAAGTCTGAGATTTATATAGAACCAGTAAAACTAATATGTTTTAAAAGAAAAAAGAAGGAGGCTTAATTTATGAATAATAAAAAAGCCATTAAAAGTTTAAAAGAATTTGCTTATACAATTCATGGAACTTTATCAGCAGAAGAAGCAAAAATAGTATTAAAATTAATAGAAAAACTGCAAAAAGCGAATAAAGAACTTACAAAATCAAATAAAACATTAAGTAAAATAGTAGATTCAATGGCAAAACATATTTACTCGTTAGGATATTATGACTGCTTATATGAAGTATGTGACGATGATGTGGACAGAGAATGTGAAGACTGCATAAAAGAATATTTTTATAAGAAAGTAAAGGAGACAAAAGATAATGGAAGTACCAGAGAATTTTAGAGGTATGAAAAAAGTAAAAGAATATCCTAATCATGTACTATATGAAGATGAATACGGAAGAAGAGAATGTTTTCAATATTGGGATTTAGGATTTACAACTAAACAAATAAGAGATAGAAAAATAAATGCAGGGTTGCATTTATAAACGAAGGAGGAAAACATGGGAAGATTAAGTAAAGAAGAATATAGAGAAGCAAAAGGCTGCTTAAAAAGATATAATTATAATTGTATTAATATAATAAATATTCAAAGAGATATATTAAATATAAGTGTAGCACCATGTGATGGATTACCCAAAGCTCCATATTCGGTTGGAGATAATACTTTAAATAAAGTAATAAAGTTAGAAGAAAATGAAGAATTACAAAAATCAATTAGAGAATATAAAGCAGTTATTCAAGCACTGCTGTTAGTAGATTCAATAGCAAACGATATATTTGAAGAGGAATATCAGAAGCGGCGAAGAAAACAAATGGAACATAATAGATAAGCTTAATATAAGTGAAGATGTTTATAAAAGAAGAAAAAGAAAACTTATATATACAGTACATAAAGAATTAAATAAAATAAAAGAAAACTTACAACCGTAAAGGCTGTAAGTTTTTTAAAAAAAGTTTAAAAAAGCATTGACATACTACGCACAGTAGTGTATAATATATACATACCAAGAGGAAAGGGGTGAGAAAATGATACTAAAGAAATTATTAAAAAAACAAAAAGAGCCGACCTTCATAAAGAAAGTCGACAAATGGCAAACTGAAATGTACTTATACAAATTAAATCAAGAACGACAAGCACAAAAGTAAGCCATAGTAGAGAGGGAAGTGCAATTCCCTCTTTGCAAATATTATAAAAGGGAAGTGATAATATGTCAAGAGATTATAAAAAAGAAAACGCATGGAAAAAGAATAAATATGAAGAAGTAAGAGGAAATATCGATAAAGAACTAGGAACAGAACTAAAAGCAAAACTAAAAGAAGAAGGAATATCAATAGCAGAATGGATTACTAATAATGCAAAAAAATATTTAAAAAAATAAATTGCCCTTTTTTTGCCCTTTTTTTATAAAAAAACCGTGTTATAATTGTATTGTGAAAAAGTGAATATAAGTTCAAGAGCTAGAAAATAGCTCTTTTTTCATGCTTTCATATAATCAATGATACTAGATAGTTGATGTTTCTCCTTTTTATAAATTAAAATTGCTCTCCTAAAATAAATTTATTATGAGTGATTCTAGTTATACTCGTATAAATAGTACGTAGCAATATAAAAAATCATTTAGTCTTGTTGTCGGAATGACATTGAAGCGAGCAAATAAGACTAACTCGCTATGATACATGTATTGTTACGTAGTGTTTATATTAATAAAACAAAGGAATAAAAGGAAATGGTAAGTGAATTATGTCTAAAATACAAATGCAAAGAGTGTCCAGAACAAGTAAAATGTTACGGTTGCGAACATAATTACATATTAATAAAAAAAGAAACAGCAAGTAATCTATATAAATGTACAAAATGTGGAAACAAATTAAGACTTAACAAAAACAATGCATGTTGTGAATGTATAAACTCATGTAAAAACAAAATACAAAGTGTAATAGATAAAGAGAAGGGAATATATAAGAAGTGTAGTGGATTTGAAAAAGAGAAGGAAGAGGAGAAAATATTATAATTGGGAGTTAGAAATAGCAAAAGGAAATACTGATAAATTTTATAACTCTACAGATTTTGATATAGTTAGAGAGCAAGTGCTAAAAAGAGATAAAAATACGTGTCAATTTTTTTTAGGCAAATGGAATGATGGCAAACATTTTCCAAATAAAATCAAAATAACAAAAGCAGAAATAGTACATCATATTATACCAATTAAACAAAGACCTGATTTAGCATTAGATATTAACAACATGGTAAGTTTAAGTTTTGAAGCACATGAGATTATAGAAGATCGAAATAGATTTAGATATAGAAAAAGAAAGAGGATTACACAGGAGAGGTGGTAATTATGAAGCTAGAACATTTAATGCAGGCATATAAGATTAATGGAATAGAAGCGGAACTAAAAGAAGAAAACGAAGCAACAGGTTTAAATAATAAAGAAAGAGCTGGGGTAATTAGTTTTGGCAATGGAATATCTGCAAGTTATTTACTAGACAATGAAGAAATAGTAGTGGCAATGAAAATGTTCTTTAATTGTTTAACAAGTAGTTTTAAAGTCGATGAGCAAATAAGTCATGCAGTTAAAGTTATAAGAGTTATGCGAAATACAATAATGTTATTATCTAATATACCTCAAAAAGAATGTAATATGATATTACAAAGTTTAGGATTATTTGACAATACATTTCAGAAAGGTAAACAAATAAAACATTTAGAATATGAATATAGAATAGAAGTAGTAAGCGGATTACTATGCTTAAGTATAAATGAAGGAGTAAAATCTAATGAAAGATAAAGTCAAAGCAATATACAAAGCAACTATATTTGAATATGAAAATGGAAAGACAGAAGTATTGTATAAATGCGATAAAGATAATAACAAAGAATGCCTTAAGGTTAATTGTAATAAAGAGTACTGTACTAATACATTGAATAAAAAATATGCAAAAGATTTTAAAGAGAATATAGAATTATTATGAAAATAGAAGCGGAAAAATAAATTTATGTAAACAAAGCACCCCCGTCAAAATCTCGGACTAAAACAAGCTTAAGGAGAGCGGGTGTGTGGTGCAAACTGTTCAAAAAAATCGATTCTTCACGTGAAAGGGGGGTATGAATGTGCCAACTAAGAAAAAAACAAACAAAACTATTGAAAATAAAGAGAAAGAGATGGAAAAACAAGTAAAAAATGTAGAAAAAGTTGTAAAAGCTTTAACAGAGAATGAAAAAAATAAAAGAAAACAGCAAATAGAAAAACAGAAAAGACAAAAAATAGTAAATGAAAAAGCAGACACAATAAGAGAAGCGCTAAAAGAACAATTAACAAATCAAAACAAATTTGGTGAGCAATTCGATGATATGATAGAAGATTACATTTTTCTTGTGAGTTTAAAAGAAGAATTGCAATATGACATTAAAATTAAAGGCTTAAGATACAGTTCTATGACAGGAAATGGATATACAACGGACAAGCCTAATGAGAGCGTACAAAATCTTTTAAAGGTAAATGGACAAATGCTAAAAATTTTGCAGGAATTAGATTTGAAAGCACCTGAAGAAGAAGGTGGAGGAGATGATTTACTGTAATGAAATAAATGAATATATAAAATTTGTTGAAGATAATCCGAATGAAACAGATGATGAAATTAAATTGTTAATTAAAAATATTGTAAAGCCAACATTGTCGAGAGATGATGTTTTTTTTGACGAAGAAACTTTCAAAAAAGCAATATTATATTGTGAAAAATGGTATTACAAATTATTTCCTTATCAAAAATTTGCTTATGCTTTATTTTTTATGTATGACAAGAACAATTTGGATATAGTTATCTTTCCAGATATCTTAATATTAATGGCCAGAGGAAATGGAAAAGATGGAATGATAATGCCATTAGCAAACTTTTTGCAGACTCATTATTATGGAATTAAGAATTATCACATTGATATTGTTGCAACATCAGAAGAACAAGCTTTAAATTCATTTAATGTTGTTTACAACATGTTAGAAGACAACAAAAAAACAATGAGAAAATACTTCTATTGGAATAAGACAGAAATAATTAATAAAACAACTCATTCTACATTAAGATACAACACGGCAAATGCTAAAACAAAAGATGGTAAGCAAACAGGAATGATTATATTTAACGAATATCATGCGTATGAAGATTATAAACAAATTAATGTATATAGCTCTGGATTAGGAAAAATTAAACATGCAAGAACCGTTACAATTACAACAAATGGACAGGTAAGGGAAGGCCCACTTGATGAAAAAATAGCTTTAGCAAACAATGTATTGAATGGTGAACAAAATTTTTTAGGATTATTACCAATTATATATAAAATACAGGACAAAAAAACAGTTGATGAACCAATGAAGAAATTTTTAGAAACTGGACAGAAAGAAGACATAGATATAACTGCTTGGGTTCAGGCTAATCCTAGTTTGAGATTTATGCCTATTTTAGAAAATGAAATTATTAAAGATTATTTGAAAATGCAAAAGCAAAAATCATACAGAGTAGAATTTTATGCGAAAAGGATGAATTTGCCACAACAAGATAATGAAGAAACTGTTGTTGAGTGGGAGCTAATTTTGAAAGCATCTTATATTGATGAGGAAAAAGAAATTGAAAGACCAACAGGAGAAATAAAAGGAAGAACAGCAATAGTAGGAATTGACTTTGCATCATTAAATGACTTTGCAAGTGCAGGTTTTCTGTTTAAAAGAGATGGAGAATATATTTGGAGGCAAAGAACTTGGATTTGTTCTAAAAATAAATTCTATAATGATATTAAATTTCCTTTTCAAAATATTGGACAAGATGGATTTAATGATTTTGAAATAACAAACAAAGAAAGTATAGACGCAAGAGAAATGATAATGTGGATTCTATCAGAAATGAGTAAATATAATGTTAAAAAAATTGTATTAGATACATATAGATATAAATTATTAGAACAAATTTTTAAAGAAATGGGAGTATCAGTTGAAACAAAAGATAATCCTTATGGATTGGTAAGAATGATAAGATATCCTGCAAGTATTGCAGCAATAGTTGCTCCCCGCATTGAAGTTGCATTTGCAGAAGGTAAAGTAAATATAGGAAATAGCTCAATTATGAGATGGGCAATAAATAATACTTGTGTAAAAACAGGAAAAGATGGAAACAAAAAATATGAAAAAATAGAGCCAAAATTAAGGAAGAATGATCCTTTTATGGCTTTTGTAGCAGCAATGAGTGTTCAGGAACTTTTAGATGAAGAAATTATTTATGTTTAGGTGGTGAAGTAATGTTTCTAGATAAAATATTTAAGAATGACAAAGGAGAATATGTAAATATATTAGAAGTACTGTTTGGAAAAAACGATTTAGAAAATTATATATATACAATAGCAGAGGCTCATGCAATAGATTTAATAGCAAGCACTATTGCTAAAACAGAAATACAAACTTTTGAAATGAAAAAAAATAAAATTGAAGAAAACAGAGGGAATTTGTATTGGACATTAAATATACAGCCTAATTTTAATGAAAATGGAACGAGTTTTTTATATAAATTAGTTTGTAAATTGTTAATTAATGGTTCAGCACTTGTTTTAATAAATGGCTCTAACAATGAGTATTTATATGTTGCAGATGAATTTAACATTAGCGATAAAGTTTTAAAAGAAAAAGTATTTACAGACATAATGATATCAGATGCAGAAGGAAATTCTATAAGTGCTACAAAGAAATACACAACAGATAATACTATTTATTTTTGCTTAAATAATAATTTGCTAAAAACAGCAGGTGAAGATTTTAAACGAAATACAGGAAAAATACTGAAAGCAGCACAAGGCAGCTTTATAAAAGCAAATACAGGAAAATGGAAACTGAAAAAGCCTGGTGGACAACCAATGTTGATGGATGCAGAAACTGGACAACAATTAGATTTGAAAGATTATAAAGAAAGAATAACAGATGGATTATTTAAAGAAGATGATGCAGTGGTATTGCTATCTGAAATGTTCGATTTAACAAATCTGAATGAAAACAACCAGAAAAATCTAACGGATTTTGAAAATACATTTTTGAGAATAAGCAAAACAGTAGCTCAAAAATGGAAAATTCCATTAGATGTTTTTTTTGGCGATTTTACAGACAAATCAAATGGCACGAATAATTTTATAACTTTTGGAGTGGATTTGTATTATGAACTAATAGAAGATGGTTTTAACATATCTCTCGTAGGAAAACAAAGTTATTTAAAAGGTGAATATGTAAAATTTAACAGAAGCACAATTTCTCATAGAGATGTTTTAGATTGCGGAACTGGCATTGATAAACTGACAGCAAATAAATTTAGCAGAAATGAAATAAATAAGTTTTTAAGATTACCTTATATAGATGAGGATTGGGCAAATGAACACGCCCTTACAAAAAATTATGAAAATGTGAAGGGAGGTGCAGGAAGTGAAGAATAAATTTTACAGTTTTGAAAAAGAAAGCGAGAATAGTGCAAATGTTTATATTTATGGAGATATAACATCTTATGAATGGTTTGAAAATGATGTTTCGGCTTGGGGCTTTAAAAAAGAACTTGAGGAACTGGGAGAAATCTCAGAATTAAATGTTCATATAAATTCTTGTGGAGGGGAAACATTTCAAGCTTTAGCAATTTATAATTTATTAAAGAGCTTAAAATCACAAATTAATGTATATATAGATGGAATTGCTGCTTCATCAGCATCTATTATTGCTATGGCTGGAAATAAAGTATATATGCCAAAAACATCATTAATGATGATACATAATTGCTGGACTTGTGTTCTAGGAAATGCAGAGGAATTAAGAAAAACTGCAGATGATATGGACAAAGTTAAAGAGGCTTATAAAGCAGCATATTTGTCTAAAATTAAAATTACAGAAGAAGAACTAGAAAAATTATTGTCTGATGAAACTTATTTGACAGCCCAAGAATGTTTAGATAAGGGATTTGCAGATGAATTAATAGAAACAGAAGAAGATAATACCATTAATCAATATGCTAATAAAGCTATATTCAATCTTGTTAATAAAATAAAGGAACAAGATAAAAAACAAAAAGTTGAACTTAATGAAGAAACAATAAAAGAAATATCAGAAAATGTTGCTAATAGCATAGTTCAAAGCCTAACTAAAGAAGGCGAAAAAACTAAAGAGCTATTAGATACACATCAAGAAAAACCGATTAAAGAAGATGCATGGGCATCTTTTTTTAATACAAAAAATTAAAAAAAGGTAGGTAAAAAATTATGAAAATTAATGAAACAAAAATGAAACAAGCTAGAGAAGATGCTTTAAAAATTCTTCAAGAAACAGAGGACAAATCACAAGCAGTTATTGAAGCTATGGACAAAATTGTGTCAGTTCAATATGAAGATTTAATATCAGAAATTCAAGAACAAGCAAACAAAGCAGAAAGTGATGCTAATTATGCAAAAACATTAGGCTTAAGAAAATTATCAAAAGAAGAAAAAGATTTTTATACAGCTTTAAAAGATGTAAAACAAGCAATAACAGCTAATCAAATTGATATACTTCCAACTTCAATTATTGATGTGACAATGGAAGACGTTAAAAAAGATAGCGGAATACTATCAGACGTAAACTTTACTCCAGCAGATGTTAAAAAATGGATCGTAGCAGAAAAAAGTGGTACTTATGCATGGGGTGCATTAACTGACAGCATTACTGGAGAATTAAGTGCAGAGTTTGAAACATTAAATATGGATGTAAATAAACTTTCAGTTTATTTAGTAATACCAAAAGGAATCAGCGACTTATCGTTGCCATTTGTAGATAAATATTTTACAGCTATACTAAAAGAAGCTTTAAATGATGGATTAGAATATGGATATTTACAAGGAAATGGGGTTAAACAACCTATAGGAATTTATAAACAAATTTCTGCAGCAAATTCAGATAAAACACAAAAAGATAAAACAGTTAATACAACATTAACTAACTTTACTCCAAAGGGACTAGCAGCTGCAAAAAAATACTTATCAAGAAATGGTAAAAGGACATTTGATAAATTAGTTTTAATTTGCCATCCAAATGATGAAGCAGATTATGTTGCACCTGCAATATATGATGCTGAAGGAAGAATGATAAGCTCATACAAAAACCTTGTTGTTAAAAGCTCTGCTAATAATCCAGAAGGAAAAGCAGCTTTAGTAATTCCTAAAAAATATACAATGGGATTATCAAATTTTGGAATAAAAAATTATGAAGAAGTAAAAGCACTAGATGATGCTGATGTTGTTATAGGAAAAGGATATGCAAATGGTAGGGCAACAGATGATAACACAGCTTTCGTTTTTGATGTAACAAAATTAGAGGAATATGTTGCTCCTGTAAAAGTTATTGGAACTGTAGAAACAAGTGTAAAGGGGACAGTAACAACAAATACTGAAACACCAGGAGCTTAGATATAAGCTCCTGAATATAAATAGGAGGAATTAAAAAATGGCTTACAAAGTAATTGAGAAATTTAAAGATCTAAAAGACAATGACTATATTTATGAGGTGAATGACATTTATCCTAGAGAAGATATTAAACTTGAAGACATACCTCAAAAAAGAATTAAAGAATTGACAACTAAGAAAAATAAAATAGGCAAAATTCTAATTGAAGAAATTGAAGAGGAATCTGCTAAAAAAATAGAAGAATAGAGAGGTGTATAATGAACAATACACAAATTGAAAAATTAATTGAGGAAATTAGATCAGAGCAACATGTTTCGCCAAATGAAGAAGATGAGGTTATAGAAAAGCTAATAAAAGAAGCTGAATTTGATATTAATAGCAAATCTGGAGCTAAAATTGATTATGATGCAGACTTAACAGCAAGAGGCTTGTTAAAGAATTATGCAATGTATAGAAGATTTGGCAGAATTGCTGAATTTAAACAGTTATACGCAGGAGATTATGCTGACTTACAAGCAAAATATTACAAGCCTTCCGACATATAATGATGGAAAACTTAAGCTTTTTGCTATAAAACAAACCCAAAATACTTATCCTGTTGAATATTTAAAAAATATGAAAAAGGAAGTATGGTTTGAAGAATTATCAATATCAGACAAACTTCGTTTTGAAAGCGAAGAAAGAAAAAGAAAGCTCTCTTTAAAAATTAGAATACCTCAAATGAAAGAAATAACCTCTTTAAATGTTGTAAAAATAGGCAATGAATATCACAAAGTATTTAATGCCTATCACTTTACTAATAATGATGGATTTAAGCAGACAGATTTAACTCTTGAGGAATATCCAAGAGTAAAATTGGAGGAAGATTTATGACAAAAAAAGAATTAGTTGAATTACTAGAAAAGTTAAAGATACCTATAAAAGAAGGAACGCCGACTGATGAAATTATGGAAGACGAAGTTAGAGTTTGTTTTTGGGATTATTATTGGGAAGACCAAACGGCAAGTGGAAAAGATTATAACACTGTAGTTACTTATCAGATTTCTATAATAGCTGACAGACCAAGACATACGAAACTTTTGGAACTAAAACATTTATTGAATGATATAGAGCTATTTCCTGCGATACAACACGAATATGATCCAGAAACAAGGCGTTGGCATTCATTTTTCTCACTAGAGGTATTAGAAAATGTCTAATGAAGTTTACGGATATAGTGGATTTGAGGCAATGTCTGAAATTTTGGAAAAATATATAGATGGTGCAGACAATGCAGTAGATGTATTAGAGACAGGTGCTAAAGAATTTGTTGGTGATTTGTTAAAACTTCCTAAACCAATTTCAAAAATTAGAAAATCAGGCTACACACACTTAATTAAGTGCTTTGCATATAAAAAGAAAAACAAAGAAGTAGAGGCAGGATGGGGCAAATATTATGGCCCAATGCTTGAGCATGGAACTGTAAAAATGAATGCTCAAGAACATCTATACCCAGTATGGGATAGAAATAAAGAAAAGTATTATAAAAAAATGCTTACCAAGTTAGGAATAAAAACTTGGTAATTTTTTATTAAAAGGAGGATTTTAAAATGGCAATTAATACAAAAAAACCTATGGTAAAAGAAACAGTAGGTGCATTATACTATGCATTCAATACACCAGATGCTTCTGGCAATTTCACAACAACATATGAAGAAAATGTTACAAAAAGCAATGTAGTAAAAAATATAGGAACTACAGAAAACTCTGAGGTAGCTGTGGTTAGAGCTTCAGGACAAGACTATACAACTGTAAATCAAAATGAAAGTATAGAGATGGCAGTAGAAGTAGTTGCTTTTGACCCAGAAGATTTAGCAAAAATGAGAGGAGATGTTATAGGTACAGCAGGATTAAACCGTTCTGGAAGAACAGCCACAAGACCTTTCTTTGCATTTGGAAAAGTTGTAAAAAAACTAGAAGGAAAATTTGAATTAGCTTGGTACCCTAAATGCCAATTAGTAGAAAATACAGATGATATCGCAACAAAAGAAGAGAGCTTTTCAGAGCAAAATGATACAGTAACTATAAAAGCTTATGCATATAATGACTTAGGAGATAAAAAAACATATGTAAACAATGAAATGTCAAAATTCCCAGAAGGATTAACAGAAGAACTATTCTTTGCAAAGCCAATTTTAGATGATGCAGGACTAGCTGCAGCAATTACACCAGGAACTTAGAAAAAAGTTGGGCTCTAGAATTGATTTAGAGCCCTTTTTATAAGGAAATAATACAAAGATATGAGGTAATAATATGGAAATAGAATTAAAAAATGGAGAAAAGATAATTTTAGAGGTGACATCACTTTTTTTAGAATATATTGAGGATTATGAAGGCGGACTAGAACAATTAAAAAAAGATGCAGAAGGGCAAAAAGATAAAAACGGATATACAAAAACAATGTATGCAACAAATCAAATTTTATATGCAATAATAGCATCAAACTATGACGAGCCTTTAACATACAGGCAAGCGGTGCGACTTGTGAAATTAGAAGATATTGACCCAATTATTAATTTTGTAATAAACAATACTCCAGATATTAAGAAAGGCAATGTTATAAATATAAACAAGCCGAAACACAGAATGTAGAAAAATGCAAAATTATGTCGAAACATTTTTCTTGTAATATTTTGCTGCAAAAGGTAAAATGTAATAAGGAAGGTGATATTATGGAATGTCCAAAATGTAATAAAAAAGTAAGTGAACTAGACGAAAAATGTCCATACTGTGGATTAGATTTTGAAATTTATGAAAAAGAAAAAAACATAAAAAAAGAGAATTACGAAAGCGGCTATAAAACAGTTGCTTTAAGATTTATAAATGCTTTTCAATTAATTTGTTGTATAATAATTGCTTTTGTGAATTGGAGCAATGAAAAGATAATTGCAGGATTTACATTTTTATTTAGTGGAATTGTACTGTTTGCATTTATAAAAGGCTTTTCAGATATAATCGATTTGCTAGATAGTATAAATGGTAAATTAGACAACAAGTAGAATATTAAAAAACAATGAGTATCAAACAATAATGAAGTAAGCTTTTGCAGAAGGTTGAACAGCTTGTAAAGTTTGCCACTAGGAGATGAACAAGGATGAATAATAATAACATAGAATCTAAATACAAGATAATAGGATTTATTGCATTTATTATAATTTGCATTGTATTATACTTTTGCATATTTGGCTCTAATAGTAAAGAAAATAATACAAGTAAAGAACCAGACGAAATAGAATTAATGACTTATGCTCAAATGGTCTTAGAAGATAATTTATATAAACCAGACTATTCAAGTTATAAAGGAGATTACGAATTTATAAAAACAGGATTAAGATATAAAATAGAAGGAAAGGTAAATGGCGAAAAGTTCTGGATGATTATAGAATTTGTAGATGAAACATATGAAGAATATGATTTGATATCACTACAAATTGGAAATAATAAAATATATTAATAAAAAACATTTGCAAATGCAGGTGTTTTTTTATTTAGCATCAGATTTACTCTGGTGCTTTTATTATGCCTAAAAAAGAGGTGAAATAAAGTGGGAAGTAATGATTTAAAAAGAGTAGGACTTATATTTACAGAAGAGGGAGCAAAAGATTTTAAGAAAACTCTTCAAGATATAAATATAGAAATGAATAAGAATTATAATCAATTTAAGCTAACACAATCACAATGGGATAATTCTACTAAATCAACAGAGAAATTAAAAGCACAACAAGAATATTTAACAAATGCTTATGAGATTCAGTCAGATAAAGTAAATGTTTTAAAAATGCAATTAGCTGATTTAGAAAATGCAGAAAATAAAAATACAACAGCTATAAAAAAGAAACAAAATGAATTAACTAATGCAGAAATTAAACTAAAAAATTATGAGAGTAAATTAAAAGATGTTCAAACACAACTTACAAATACAGGTAAAAAACTTGAAGAATGGGGAGAAAAAGTTGAAAAATCAGGAAAGAAAATAGAAAACGCAGGCAAGAAGTTGTCTGCATTTTCTGCTGCAAGTATATCAGCCTTAACTTTAAGTGCTAAGAGCGCAATAGATTTTGAAGATGCTTTTGCAGGAGTAGAAAAGACAGTTGATGGAACGAAAGAACAAATGGAAGAATTAAAACAGGGCATTAGGGATATGGCAAAAGAAATGCCTTCTTCTACAACAGAGATAGCGGCAGTAGCAGAAGCAGCAGGACAGTTAGGAATAAAGACAGAAAACATATTAGATTTTTCAAAAGCAATGATAGATCTAGGAAATTCCACAAATCTTACTGCTGATGAGGCTGCTTCACAGCTTGCAAAATTCGCAAATATAACTCAAATGTCACAAAAAGACTTTGACAAATTAGGATCAACAATTGTTGATTTGGGTAACAAATATGCAACAACAGAAGCGGATATTGTAAGTATGGCCATGAGGTTAGCAGGTGCAGGAAAACAAGTTGGTTTCTCAGAAGCGGAAATTTTAGGGTTGGCAACAGCATTGAGTTCAGTTGGAATAGAAGCAGAGATGGGTGGTTCAGCAATTTCTAAGGCAATGGTAAAAATGCAAAATGCTGTTGAACAAGGTGGCAAAAAGTTAGATACAGTACTAAAAAAGACAGGAATGACATTAAGAGAATTAGAATTGATGTCTGCAAATGATTCGAAGGGCTTTAAAGAATTGTCACAAAGTATTGGGATGACAAGCACAGAATTAAAACAATTGATAACAGCAGGAACAAATCTTGAAGACTTTGCAAAAGTTTCAGGAATGACAACAGAGCAATTTAAAAAAGCATGGAAAGAAGATGCTGCAGGTGCACTATCAGAGTTCATTAAAGGCTTAGGAGATGCTGAAAACAAAGGCGAAAGCGCAATTACAATGCTTTCTGAAATGGGGCTAACTGAAGTTAGATTAAGAGATTCTTTGTTGCGTGCAGCAAATGCTGGGACCCTGTTTAATGATGCAATAAATACAGGAACACAAGCATGGAAGAATAATACAGCATTAACAAATGAAGCAAATAAAAGATATGATACTCTAAAAAGTAAAATAAAAATAGCAATTAATAAATTAAAAGATATGGCTATTACTCTCGGAAACAAACTAATGCCAAGTATTGAAAAAGTAATAGAAGGACTTGGAAAATGGATTGATAAGTTTAGCAAATTATCAGATAAGCAAGTAGATATGATAGTAAAAATAGGACTTATTGTTGCGGCAATAGGACCTTTGGTTGCGATAATTGGAAAAGTAACATCAGCAATAGGCGGAACAGTAAAAGGAATAGGAACTTTTACTCAAGCAATAGGAGTAATGCGAGGAAGTGTGACAACAACAGATACAGCAGTTAATGGATTGGCAAAAATAATTCAAGGGTTATCGAGCCCAATAGGAATTGCAATAACGTCAATAGGTGCTTTAGCAAGTGCATATATATGGCTAAGAAGTGAGGCTGAAAAGATACCAGAAGAATTGCAAAGAAATATAGAAGAAATGGAAAAGGTAAAAAAAACGCATGAAGAATATAGAGAAGAATTGGATAAAACAGCGTCTAGTAGCCTTGCTGAAATTAAAAATACTGAAGATTTAAGAAATGAACTAAGTAATTTAGTAGATGAAAATGGAAAAGTAAAAGAAGGATATAAGGACAGAGTATCGGTAATTTTAAATGAACTAAACAAAGCGTTAGGAACAGAATATACTTTAACAGGAGATGTTATAAATCAATATAAGACATTACAAGAAGAAATTGATTTATTAATATTAAAAAAGAAAGCTCAAATTATTTTAGAGAATGAAGAATCGAAGTACTCAACGGCAATTCAAAATAAAACCAGTGCATATAAAGACATGATAAATGCTCAAAATGAATATAATAAGGCATTAGAAGGGAAAACTTATGAACAGTACTTTAATGATCTTCAACAGAAATATATAGATGCAGGATATACAGCAAAAAAATCTGCAGAACACGCAAAAGATTATATGTCAAAGTGGGTAGATGGATATAAAGAAACTTTTGAAAGTTATCAGACCATATATAATGATTATTTAACAGATATTGCTAAATATGAAAATGATTATGCGATAATGCAAAGCAATAATACTGATAAAATAAAAAAAATGACAGATGAAAGAATAAGCAATTATGGAAGAGAAAAATTGTCAAGAGAAGCGCAAATACAAGAAGGTATTCAACAAGAAATTTATAATATAGAAGAATTAAAAAAAATATATCAAGAAGACTTAAACAATAAAAATGAAATCTCTGCGCAAGCTAATGCTAATGCCATCGAAAGCTCAAATCAAAGACTACAAACATTATTGGACGAATTAACTGCACAAACATCTACTATTAATGAAAATAGTCCAGAAGTCATAAATGCTTGGAAAGAATTGGCAACAAGTTCGTATGCTACGTATTACGAGAGGGTTTCAAAAATGCCACCAGAACTAAGTAAAAAAATTCAAGAAATGACGGGTGTTACTGCAGAGAGAACACCAGAATTGGTAAAAGAAACCGAAAATATGATGAGTTCAGTCTTAGATGAAATAGAGCAAAATGCAGAATTTAAAAGTGAAGCTATTAAAAATTTAAACAGCTTTCTATCTGGTTTGTCTGATAGCGAATTAAAAGAGCTACTAGAACAAGCGGGGATTGAAGATGTAGACAAAGTAATGGAAGGAATAAAAAAAGGAAACTTATCAGAAGAGCAAGGGAAAAATATTCTCAGTGGTTTAAACAGTGGATTAAATAACAAAAGCTGGAAAGATAGCTTATGGAGTACTGCAAGGGGAATAGCATCAAAATTATCAGGGCTTCTCACTGTAAAAGCACGTGTTAATGGAGCAACATCTAAATTACCAGGGCATAAATTAGGATTAGATTATGTTCCAAAAGATAATTATGTGGCTAGATTACATAAAGGAGAAAGAGTTTTAACAAAAGAGGAAAATGAGGCTTATACTCAAGCGGAAGAGAATGGAAAAAGAAAAAACTTATCAAAAAACTCAATCACAAATCAAGAAATAGATTACGGAAAAATGGCAAGTGCATTTCTAAGTGCACTAAATAAATGTAAATTAACGTTAGATGAAGATGGCTTTGCAAGGATAGTAAAAAACGAATTATACGAGGTGTTATAATGTTTAAATTTAAAGGAATATCAAATACAGATATGCAAGTTGTAATTGAAGAAGAAGAACATTTCTTAGCTAAAGCTTCACAGAAATATGAAGTTACAGAAATAGAAGGAAGAGATGGTGCTATTTTTGATGAATTAGGTTATTCTTATGTTGAAAGACCTATTTATGTGCAATGTTTGAATCCTGACAAACTTGATGATATCCTTGCGTGGTTAGACGGTGAGGGAGAGTTAGAATATAAAGGAAGAAAAACGAAAGCAAGATTTTATGCGGAATTAGAACCAAAAAGGACTGCAGGAATCAAAATTATTGACACTAATTTTATCAGAGCTCCATTTTGGGAGAAAGCTGATGATAATTATATAGTAGTTACAAATAATGTTCAAAACGAAGGAAATAAAACAAGTAGACCTATAATAAGAATTGAAAAAGGTTCAAGTGATAGTATTGAATTAACTTTAGGTGGTGTTAGGTTTAAATATACGTTTAGCGAAAATGATACTTATGTAGAAATAGATTGTGAAGAAAAAACAGTTGTATATGAAGGCCTTAATAGAAGCAGAAATCTTGAAATAGGATACAAATATCCAAAATTAGAAGTAGGAAACAATGCAATCGTAATACATAGTGGCTCAGCTACTGTCAAAATAAAAAGAAAGGACAGATGGCTATGATTAAAATATTTAATGCAACTGATACAGATTTTAAAACAGCAGGAAACATTATTATTAATCCTTTACATTGTCATGAGATTAAGAAAAAGTCTTTAAATGGATGGTATATTGAAGTAGAAATTCCAATTAAATATAAAGAGTATATAGAAGCCGATAAGCTATGTGTAGTAAAAACAAAATCTAAATTAAAACCACAAGCATTTAGAATAAATGATAGCATAACATATACGAATAGAAAAATAAAATTCACAGCTGAACATGTAATGTTTGATAGTAGAAGATATGTGCTTTTAGATGCAAGACCAACTAATCTAAATGGCCAGAATGGATTAAAATATGTTAATGAAAGGACTGACAAAATCAGTCCTTTTTCTATCACCTCAAATGTTGAGAACGTAAGTACAGCATATTTCATAAGAAAGACTTTATTAGAATCTTGGCAAGTGTTTGAAGAACGATGGGGAGGAGTATTTGAAGCAGACAACTGGGATATTAGTTTTAAACAAAGCATAGGAAAAGATAATGGCGAAACTATTGTTTACGGTAAAAATATGCAGGGATTCGAGATCTTTGAGGACTGGTCTAATGTATGCACAAAAATTTTACCAGTTGGATATGATGGACTTTTATTGCCTGAAAAATATTTAGAAAGCGAAACTCAATACGAAATACCATATACAAAAATAGTAGATTTTCAAACGGATTTAAAAACAGAGGAACAAACAGAAACTAATCTATTAGTAGAGTTAAGAAACAATGCAAGCAAATATTTAGAAGAAAATTGTGTTCCTAAAGTTAGTTATACAGTAAATTCAAATGTAAATAATGATTTAGAGATAGGGGACACAATAAAAGTTTTACATCCTTTTGTAAATATTTTTACAGAGGTTTTAGAGTATGAATATGATTTGATTTCTGAAAAAGTGAAGTCATTGACTTTTGGAAATTACACAAGAGATGTCAAAACAAAATTTAACAATATAAAAAATACTATTGAAACAATTAAACAAACAGTATCAAAACAAGAGATAACTATAAAAGAACAAACAAATCTGATTAATTCTCTAAATAAAAATGGATATGTTTATATAGATGATAATGAAATTTTAATACTTGATCAATTGCCAAAAGAGAAAGCAAAAAATGTATGGAGATTTGGACTAGGTGGTATAGGATTCAGTTCAAAGGGATATGAAGGGCCATTTGAAACAGCAATAACAATGGATGGAAAAATAAATGCTGATTTTATAACGACAGGAACAATGGCTGTTGATAGAATAGAAAGTTTGGCAAATTTTATAACTGATACAAGTGCTTCAATAGCAGCAATTGAGTTACAACAAGACAGTATAACTACAAAAGTATCATCAGTAGAGCAATCAGTAGAAAACATAACAAACACAGAAGGAGAAGCTACAGGAAAGAATATACACTTAGAAGACAGTAGCGATGACTTATTAGTAAGTATAAAAGTAAAAGGCTCAACAACTCAAGCTACAAGAAGTGGGAAGAACTTACTTGATAATACTGCAACTACAAAAATATCAAACGGAATAACATTTACTGTGAATAGCGATGGAACAGTTTTAGCAGATGGTACAAATGATACCACTGCTAACAGCAGTTTGATTATCAATAGATATGATTTAAGCCCAGGAACATATGTTTTAAATGGCTGTCCTAGTGGGGGTGCTATTAATACTTATAGGTTAGCTATCCAAGAGACAGGTAGTTATAGTGTTTTAGGTTCTATAGATATTGGCAATGGCAGTGGAGAATTTACAATAGATACTACAACAATAGTTCAAATAGCTATATTTATTCAGAAAGGCTTAACAATAAATAAATTATTATTCAAACCAATGTTACGAAAAGCAACAATAGCTGATGACACATACGAACAATACGGAGCAAGTCCAAGTTCAGATTATCCTAGTGAAATAGAGAATGTAGAAGGAAAGAATAAATTCAGTGGCTGGGTAAAAGGAATTGGAATAAATTCTACGGATGGACATCAATTTGCTGACGAAACGAGAGCAAGTTCTGATTATATAGCAGTAGATTTTAATCAAAATCCAAACTATTACTTAAGTGGTTTAGCAAACACATTACAAACTTTCGTGGCTGCATACAACTCAAATAAAGAATTTTTAGGAAGAACAGGAGCAATTCTTGTTAGTTATTTTTCTTTAAATTCTTCACTTTTCACATTAGGAACTGCACAGGGAACAGGGGACATTGCTTATTTAAGAGTAACAACTTATGAGAATACACCTGCAGGGACAACAGGAGCAATAGATGACGTAGACAATTTAGAAACTCAACTAGAAGAAGGCACAGTAGCAACCCCATACGTTCCATACAACTCATTAGAGGTTAAAGTTGAAAGGAAGAATAGATTTGACATTAATAGTTGGTATGATAATTTAAAAATTCCTAGTACTGTTAATGCAATTATTGATAATAGTATTATAACTTTTCAAGGAACAGAAAATCAAAACAGTTATTTTAAAAGTATTCAAAACTGGAATTTAAAACCTAATACTAAATATACAATATCAATAGATTGTCAAACAGAAATTAGTGGTGTTAATTATGCTTATTTTAATTTAGCAAATACATCTGGACATGACAATCAATATTATGGAGTATTAATCCCTTCAATGACAAGGTCTATCCTAACAAAAACTTTTATAACTGATAGCGAGGGAAATTTTTATCTTAAAGGATATGTAAACTACCCTAATTATAGTGCTAATAAATTGATTATATATTCAATTCAAATAGAACTAGGCACAACAGCAACACCATACAAACCATACCAAGAACAAAAAGTAGATTTTCCACTAAGTGAAGGACAAAAATTATACGAAGGCTCTTATCTAGCAAGTGATGGAATACATCATAAGAGAAAACAGATTGTGTTGAATGGAACAGAAGGCATTACTAACGTATATGTTAATACATCTACTACTAGATTTGGTTTTAGTTTAAGTTTAACACCTGATAAAAAAATAGGGCTTGATAATGTTTTAAGTACACATTTTAAATGCGATACAACAGTATATTATGATTCTCAAACACAGGTAGGAATATGCGGAAATACTAGAAACGTAAACATATATATTAGAGTTAATGGAAATATAACTACTGATGAGTTTAAAACTTGGTTAGCAACTCAATATGCAAATGGTACCCCTGTAATCGTAGAATATGAACTAGCAGAAGAAGAAATAGTACCTTACACCACAGCACAGCAAGAAGCTTGGAATAAGATAGAACAATTACATACATATAAAAACGTAACAAATATATTTAGTGACGCAGAATTAGATATAGTTTACGTTAGAGATAATGGCTTATCAGATATGTATGAAACAAAACAAAATGCAAGTAAAAACTATACGAAAACAGTTGAAAAGTTTGCAGAGCAGAAAATCACAACCGACGAAATAAATCAAAAAGTTGCTGTTGTAAACGAAAAACTAACAGAATATAAGCAAAATATAGATAGTTTTAGTTTTACAACAGAAAATGCTGGAGGAATAAATTTAATTCAAAATTCAACTTTAGAGAACGGATTAGATTTATATCATTCAACTACAGGAACTGTAAGTATAGAGAAGAATATAGATGTTAAAGAAAAAACAATATCTAAAAGTGCAATAAAAATTATAAATGGAACTGTTATAACACAAGAAATAAATATAATACCTTTAGAAGATTATACTTTTAGTTGTTTAGTATATAAAACAGAATTAACAAATGTAACTATAAAAATAGTAAGTGACAAAATAGAAGAATACCAAATAGAAGCAGAACCAGAAACATGGCAAAAGTTTTCTGCTAACATAAACAGTTCTGACAATTCAGTAATAATTGAAATAATTTGTGATAATAATTTTTGCTATATTTCAGATAGAATTTTAAACAAAGGAAATGCACCTTTAGGTTGGCAGAGACATAATGGAGAGTTTAAATCTGACAATGTAACAATAAATGAAGATGGAATTACTGTTACAAATACAAATGATAATATGAAACATGTAATAACTTCGAGCGAAGATAAGATTATCAATACATTAAATGGAAAAACAGAAGTGAGTTTCAATCCAGATGAAACAAAAATGAACTCAACAAGAATTAATGAAAAGTTAACTAAAGGAAAAGTGAGAGAAACAGTAAGAGATGATGGTACAGTAATGGTGACCATGGATGATTAAGGAGGAAAAATGCAAGTATTCAATGAAGGAAGAGGAACAGGTTGGCAACATATTTACTTTACAACAGAGTATGAAACAACAAGAGATGGTCCTAGATTAGGCATACGCTGGAAAATTAAATGGAATATAGATAAGAACTATTGGTATGGATATAATCTAGTTGCTGAAGTTTGGACAGAAGGCAACAATTATGGTAGACAAATAAAAGCTAATTCTCCAAACAGGGGTGGTGGAGAAGCTATATTTCCAGAAAACGGAGACTGGTTATGGTTTGAAAAAGGATACGCTTGTAATGAAATAACAAATTGTAGAGTAATAGTGAAAACAACTAATGGGGGTAGTGCAAAAATAGATTCTGGAGCAGATAAAACTTTAACTACTCCTACAGGATATGTTGCCTCAAATATAAAAGATAGTATAGATTTTATAGTTGGAAACAATTTAAAAATTAAAATAGACGACAAAACAAATCAAAATTACAATTATTTATTATATTTAGACGTAATGGATGATAGTAATTCGTGGAAAAATGTAAAGAGTTTAACAACGACTAATAAAGAATTTACTTTAGATTTAAGCAGTGTAATAAATACGATATATTCCAAAATTAAAACTAGAAACACATCTAAAATTAGAATAAGATTAAATACTTACATAAATAATACAGCTTTAGGATATACGATAAAAGAAGGAACCTGTTATATAAAAAATAGCAATCCAAATGCTTTAACATTTACTGTAACAGGTAATGAAGGAACAGAAATAACAGAATTAACATCAGGGTATGGACCTTATAATGATAAAAGCAATATATATGTAAATGTTAGTAAAATCTTAAATAGTAATGGAGTTAATTCAGCTGAATTAAAGAAAGTAAAAATCACAGCAGGAATGACAACAAAAACTTTAGATGTGTCTGATATTGTAGGAACAGGAATATATCAAATAGATTTTATAGATCCATTTGCAATAGTTAAGGACAATGAACTCATAAATGGAAACGGCTCAATAATAGTCGCTATAACAGATAGCAGAGGGAATACGACACAAGCAAAAAAAGAACTTACTATAAGCAGATATATACCAGCATATTTCACAGAATTAGAATTAAAAAGAGACAATAATATTGACACTACTACAAGATTAATTGCAAAAGGGAAAACAATGAGTGGAATAACTGTTAAATACAACGCTCCTCAAGGGGAAGAGCTTGGCGAATTAAAAACAATAAATGCTTCATATATAACAGTAAATGAAACAACAGGAGAATTTACGGTCAACGCTCCTATTGAAGGCAATTTAGGAGCAAATGGTTTTACTAAAGATGAGGAATTTGAAGTTTATATTCGCTTAAACGACAGCTGGAATATATCTTCACCATCTGAATATATAAGGCGCGTTAGAAGAGGTAATGTTTTAATGCACTATGGGAAAAAAGGAATATCGTTTGGAGCGCTTTATGATGAAAATGTTGGAGGACCATTGCAAGTTGAAGGATTAGCAGTTTTAAGCTTAAGCGATACTGGATGGAAAGACATACCTTTAGATGCGAACTGGAAAAGACACTCTACAGATTATAATACTGCTCAATATAGAAAAATAAACAATCAAGTATTTTTACGAGGAACTATAAGAAACGATACTAACTCAGATACAAATGTAGGAACATTACCATATGGTTATAGACCCAAAGTAAATAATATACTAGTTGTTAGTGTCAGTGATACATTCAAAAATGTATATGTTAATCCAAACGGAATCTTAGACTTATCTTTTTATACAAAAGGACAATGGGTAAGTATTGATGGTACGTCGTTTTTTATAGATTAAAAAACGATAGAAAAATTGGAAAATGAGCAAAAGGGGTGAGAATTTGGATAGTACAGTACTAGTAGCAATAATAGGCTTTCTTGGAACTTGTGTAGGTACAATAGGGGGTATATTAGTAACAAGCAAATTGACAAATTATAGATTGCAACAATTAGAAGAAAAGGTAAATAAACACAATACAGTAATAGAAAGAACTTTTAAATTAGAAGGAAGAATGACAGAAGCAGAACACGATATTAGAGATTTAAAAAATATGAAGGAGTGATTTTTATGGAAAAAATTAAAAAAATAGCAAAATATGCGACAAACATATTAGCAATAGTGAGTGCATTAGTAGCAGGAATTAATGCAGTAGAAGGAATAACAATACCTTACGCAATACAAATAGTACAAATTATAGCAGTTGTACAAGGAGTAATAGGTACATACTTATTAGGGCAAAAAGCCATAACTGAAAAGGAGGAAAAATAGTATGAATATAATTGAAAGGACTTACTCATTGAATGGAGGATTAAGTAATAGAAATACAACTAATAGAATTATATTACATCATGCTGCAGTGTCAAATTGCTCAGCAGATGATGTAGATAGATGGCATAAAAACAAAGGCTGGACATGCATTGGATATCATTTCTTTGTAAGAAAAGATGGGGCTATATATAGAGGAAGAAGAGAAGAGGCTGTCGGAGCACATGCTTATGGATCTAATACAGATAGTATTGGAATTTGTGCTGAAGGCAACTTTGAAAATGAAACAATGGGAGATGTACAAAAACAAGCGTTAAAAGAATTAGTTGCATACTTAAAAAATAAATATGGTATTACTAAAGTTCAAAGGCATAGAGACGTAAATGCAACAGCTTGTCCTGGAAAGAACTATCCTTTTGAAGAAATTGCAAATGCTACTGTTAAATCTACTGAAAACAAACCTATCGAAAATAAAACAGAAGGTTATTTAGTTAAAGTGACAGCAAATGCTTTAAATATAAGAGCAGGAGCAGGTACTAATTATAATATAGTAGGTTGTATTAGAGATAAAGGAACATATACTATAATAGAAACACAAGGGAACTGGGGAAAATTAAAATCTGGTGCTGGATGGATTTGTTTAGACTATACTAATAAAGAAAATAGTGAAGTACAAAACTCTTCAAGATATGCTTTAGGAAAGTATGTAGTAAATACTAAATCAGGATTAAATGTTAGAAGCGGAGCTAGTACCAATTATAAAATTGTAAAAACATATATTAATGGAACAAGATTTGATACGTATGAAATAAAAAATAATTGGGCAAAGACTCCAAGTGGATGGGTGTGTTTAGATTATTGCAAATTAGTTTCAAAATATTAAAAACACCCAAAAACCAAGGCATATAAGTATATTCCTGGAAAATAAAAAAGGCTTAAAAGCGATTTTGAAAGGTCTATTTTTGGCTTAATTTCAATAATTTTTGAATCTTTAGAATAAGGAATAATTTTCTATTCCTTATTCTTCTTAATTAATTTAATTCTATAAAATCTGAAAACTTTACATAAATTGATAATAATGATATAATATATGATATATAAATGTAAAACAATAGCAATATGACTGTAACATTAATACATTATAATAATGTCGAATAATGTAAAAAAACTGCGATGAAAAATTCTTGTATTGTTGAAATTCCTGGTATAAAATGTGTAAAAAAGAAAAATATAATATGGGAGCAGCAATGGACCAAGAAATTATAGAAGGATATCACGCTACTAATAAAAGCAATGAAGAAAGTATTATTAAGTTTGGGTATGATTTAAATAAATGCAAGGATGAAGAACAATGGCTAGGTAAAGGAGTTTACTTTTGGAAGAGCTTATATTATGCAGTTGAATGGAATTATATACACATACATTCTTTTTCAAAAAAAGCAATATGGAATAATATTATAAGAAATAAAACTATTTTTAAAGCCGAAATATTTATAGAAAAGAGCAAAATGTTAGATTTAACTTCTCCAGAAGGAACAATATTGTTTGAGGAGTTTCAGACAATAGTAAAGTCAAATTTAAACAAAGAAGACCTTGAAGAAGCCCAAAAGAAAGATGATGTATTTTGGATTTATATGATCCAAAAAAGAGGATTTTTTGAAAATTTTGATATATTAGTTGCATCTTATAGAAAAGAAATAAAAAAGAATGAAATTAGATCTAATAAAAACTTCGAAAAATATATTCAAACTCAAATATGTGTCAAGAGAGTAAAAAATATTATACACAATCAAGTTTACAATGACACAAGTAGAATAAAGCATTTTTTTGAACATATACATATAAACAGAACAAATAGCGAAAGAATTATAAGGAGGATTTGAGATGAATAATTTTGAAAATCTATTGAAAGAAATCAGAGAGATTGCTAAAAATATAACAAGTGAAGAATTTAAAAAGGATTGTAAAGAATATGACAAGATATATACTAAAAGAAACTATAACTTGTTTTTAGAAAAAGAAGAAAAAAAGGAATATGTTTTAACCAATCAATATTTTTCTGTGGATGTTATGAATACATTTACAGATGATACATATTTAAAAGTTGGATAAGCTATTCATAGGAGGAAAAAATGGAGCAAGAATATGTAAGTATATTAAGATTTAACCAATATGTAGTAGATGAGATTAGTTTTAAAAATAATGAAAATTTTATAAAAAAAGATGAAAAGATGTCAATAATATTTAATATAGAGAAAGATGTAAAAAAAACAGAGAACAATATAGAAGTAAAACTAATGACAACAATTTTTAAAGAAGCAGAAAAAAATAATTATCCATTTGAAATGAAAGTAGTATTAACAGGATATTTTACAGTTGAAAATAATGAAAAAAATATTAATTTTGAACCTAATGCAATAGCAATACTATTTCCATATATAAGAGCAATTGTTTCTACATATACTGCGAGCGCTAATGTACCGCCATTAATTTTACCTGCTATAAATGTAAATAAGCTAATAGAGGATAATGAAAAAACTAGCAATTAAAGCTAGTTTTTTGTCACAATTCGACACATTTTTCAAAATCGATATGCTATAATAATAAAGTATTTAGAAATAAATACTGTGGGGGCTGTAGGAAAACAGCAAAGACTAGCTGAGAGAGGCTAGTCTTTATTCATTTTAATATTAATTAATAAATCAATAACTTGTGAAACTTCTAAAACTTCTTTTGAATTTCTTCCGTATTTATCTATCTTTCGATACATTTCTTCTTTTAAGTTTTCTATATCTAATTCAGAGTAAAACAAATCATCAACTTTAACCTCAAGAGCATTTGCTATCTTATACATAGTTTTAAGAGAAGGATTAAATTTTTTATTGTTCTCTAATTCAACTAAATATGTTCGAGCAATATTTGTCATTTTACTTAATTGATATATAGTCAAAGATTTTTTTAATCTAATATTTTTAATTACGAATACAAACATAAAATTACCTCTAAAAATTATTATGTCCATATTTTAATACAATTATTTTTTTATTTCTACGTGTCGCTGGTAGCGACATATTGAACTTCTGTAACCATTGCAAAAAGCCAATTTTATTTTGTCGAATTTCTCAAAATCCTTGTGAGAGTAATATTTTGTCGAACGCTTTTTCTTGACTTTGTCGAAAAATGTAAATATAATTTAACTAGATTAAGAAACGCGTTTCTCTGATAAGGAGAAAAAATAAAATGGAAAAATTAGTAATAGAAAGAATCAAAAACAACAAAAATATTTTTACAGATGAAGAGTTGTTGCAAATAGAAGGTATTTATAGTATACTTATTAAAGTTTATATTTTAGGTTTGCTAGACAATGAAAACTTGTGATTTATTTGCATACTGTTTTGACTACGATTTGACTACGAACACGATAGAAAACGTAGTCAAAACAGACAATATAGACTAAAATATTTTAAAAACAAAAAGCCTATAACCACTGAAATATCAATAAAAACTGGAAATATGCTTCTATAGCTCAGTAGGTAGAGCGCTTGCGTGGTAAGCAAGAGGTCACCAGTTCGATTCTGGTTGGAAGCTCCAAAAAAATTATACTCCAAAAATCAAAATATGAAGAGGGATTAAAATGAAAATAGGAATAGTAGGACTACCAAATGTAGGTAAAAGTACAATGTTTAACAGTATAACAAATGCAGGAGCAGAGTGCGCAAACTATCCATTCTGTACAATAGAGCCAAATGTAGGTGTTGTACCTGTTCCAGATGAAAGACTTGAAGTCTTAGGAAAAATGTATAACACACAAAAAATAACTCATGCAATTGTAGAATTTGTTGATATTGCTGGACTTGTAAAAGGAGCAAGTAAAGGGGAAGGTTTAGGAAATAAATTCTTAGCACATATTAGAGAAGTAGATGCGATAGCACAAGTTGTAAGATGCTTTGAAGATCCTAATATTGTACATGTAGATGGAAGTATAAATCCAATTAGAGACATAGAAACAATCAACTTAGAGTTAATATTGGCAGATATAGAAACAGTAGAAAAAAGATTAGAAAAAGCAAAGAAAAATTTAAAAGCAGATAAAAAATATCAAGAAGAAATTGATTGCCTAGAAAAGATAAAAAAACATTTAGAAGAAGAAAAGCCTGCAAGAACATTGGACCTTAATGATGATGAAAAATTAATATTAAAGGATGCAATGCTTCTTACAGCAAAACCTATTTTATACATATGTAATGTATCTGAAGAGCAACTATCAGATGCAGAAAATGATGAAAATGTAAAAAAAGTTAAGGAATACGTTAAAAATGAGAACAGCATAGCAATTCCACTTTGTGCAAAAATTGAAGAAGAATTAACAAGCCTAGAAGAAGCAGATAAAAAAGAAATGCTAGAAGCATTAGGACTAAAAGAATCTGGACTAGATAGAGTCATAAGGGAAAGTTATTCAGTCTTGGGCTTAATGTCATTCTTAACAGCTGGAGAACCAGAAGTAAGAGCTTGGACAATAAAGAAAGGAACAAAAGCCCCAGTTGCTGCAGGAAAAATACATTCAGACATACAAAGAGGATTTATAAAAGCAGAAATAGTTTCTTATGATGATTTAATAAAAGAAGGCTCAATGAATGCAGCAAGAGAAAAAGGACTGATTAGATCTGAAGGAAAAGAATATATAATGCAAGAAGGAGATATAGTATTATTTAAATTTAATGTATAAAATTTGTAAAAAAGTATTGCAATATTTAAAATTTTGTAGTATAAATATATAAGAATTAATTATAATAATATTATAATATGAAGAGGAGAGAAAAATGTCAAAGATAAAAACAAAAGAATTAATAGTATGTATAATAACACTTATAGTATTAGTATTGAGTATAGTAACAAATGTATTTGCTTCAGACATAATGGACAGTTTAAATACAAGTACTAACAGAAATGTCCAAGAAATAGAAAGTAGAGGTAATAACACAACAAACAATTTTACTAATACAAATAATAGTACAAACAATACTACAAACAATAGTACAAATAGGGTGAATAATACTGTAAACAATGCAACTAGAAATACAACAACAATGCCAAATACAGGTGTTGATTATTCAATACTATTTATTGTAGCAGTTTGTGGTGTATCTGCAATATATGCGTATAAAAAAATAAGTGATTATAAGAACTTTTAATTAGTAAAATATATAAAATAGAGATTATTTATGTAATCTCTATTTTTGTGTTTTTGACTTAATGATTAATCTGTTTTTGTTTAGATTATTACAGGTAATTAAAGTTAATTCTTTTAATACGTGGACATCTTGATTTATACATGAAGTATCTTTTTCAGAAGATTCAAACTTATCATAAACGTAGTAATGTGTAACATTATTACTAGAATCATAAATATTTATCATATCACCAATGTTGAGTTTGTGTAAGTTTCCAAAAAAACGATTATCATCATAATTATGAGCTGCAATACAAAGATTTCCATTTTCATTTGGAAGTGGACCATAGAATCTACAAGGGGAAACTTTTAAAAGTTCATCGCTTATATTGGATAGTATAGGATATTTTATATTAATATTTGGAATTTCAATAATTCCTATTACGGTTGTGCTATTACCATCCAATTCTACAACTGTATAGCCTTCACTATTAGAATAAATACGTTCGATATTAAAGCTATTCAACAAAGAATTTGAAAATTTATCTTCACTCTTTGTGCTAAGGTAGTAACGGAGCCAAAATAAAAAAACTGTAATTAATATAATTAAAGAAATTGCCAATTGAATTTTATATTTTTTAGAATTATTTTTAATAAAGAGTATTTGATTCATAATATATTATTTTATATAAATAGAAGAAATATATACAATTTTCAAATTTTTTATTAAAAAATCAATAAAAGCTTGATTTTTTAATAAAAACCGGATATAATAATATTGCAAATATAAAATGACATAAGAGTGGGAAAAAATCCCACTCTTAACTTTTGAAAAGGAGAGTTTGGTTTGGCAAATATAGAAGAAAAAGTTGAAAGCATAATTTTAGAACCAATAGAAAAATTAGGGTATAATTTATATGATGTAGAATATGTGAAAGAAGGAAAAGACTATTTCTTAAGAATATACATACAAGCTGAAAAAGGAATAGATCTAAATGATTGTGAGAAAGTCAGCAATGAAATTACAGAGATATTAGATAAAGAGGACCCAATTAAAGAACAATACTTTTTAGAAGTGTCATCTACTGGAGTGGAAAAAAATTTAAGAAAAGAAAGACACTTAGAAGAAAATATAAATAATGAAGTGCAAATAAAGCTATTTAAGCCAATAGATGGGCAAAAACAATATAAAGGAATTCTAAAAAGCTTTGATAATAATTATTTAATTTTACAGACAGACAAAGAATTAAAACTAGACAGAAAAAATATATCACAAATAAAAACAGTATATAATTGGTAAAGAAAGGATGATAAGAAAATGAAATCAATTGAAAGCAAAGAATTAATAATGGCAATTGAAGAATTAGAAAAAGAAAGAGGAATAAACAAAGAATATTTATTAGAATCTTTAGAAGCAGCATTAGTAACAGCATATAAAAGAAATTTTGATTCAGCAGAGAATGTAAAAGTTACTATGGATGCAGAAACAGGAGATATAAGAGTATTTTCTTTAAAAGAAGTAGTAGAAGCAGTTGAAGATGATATGCTACAAATCAGTCTAGAAGATGCAAGAAAAGAAGATAAAAATGCAAACATAGGAGATACAATAGAATTAGAAATAATACCTAGAAACTTCGGAAGAATTGCAGCACAAACAGCAAAACAAGTAATCGTTCAAAAAATTAGAGAAGCAGAAAGAAATATGGTTTATACAGAATATAACGACAGAAAAGGTGAAATAGTTTCTGGAATAGTACAAAAATCAGATGGAGGAACTGTAGTATTAGATTTAGGTAAGCTAGAAGGAATTATGCTTGTAAAAGACCAAATACCTACTGAAACATATAAAGTAAATGATAAAATAAGAGCTTATGTAGTAAATGTAGAAAAGGGAGTAAAAGGAGCTCCACAAGTTTTAGTTTCTAGAAGTCATCCGGATTTTGTAAGAAAATTATTTGAATTTGAAATACCAGAAATATATGAAGGATTAATAGAAATAAAAAGTGTAGCAAGAGATGCAGGTTCAAGAAGTAAAGTTGCAGTATACTCTACAAATGAAAATATAGATCCAGTAGGTTCTTGTGTGGGACAAAAAGGTATAAGAATACAAAATATAATAAATGAGTTAAAAGGCGAAAAAATAGATGTTATAGAATGGGATGAAGATCCAGCTGTATTTATCTCAGCAGCATTATTGCCAGCACAAGTTATGGCAGTGGACATTAAAGAAGAAGAAAAATTTGCACAAATAATTGTACCAGATGATCAATTATCATTAGCAATAGGTAAATCTGGTCAAAATGCACGTTTGGCAGCAAAACTTACAAATTGGAAAATAGATATAAAGAGTGAAAGCCAATTTAGAGAGTTGCTAGCAAAACAAGAAACAGAAGAAACAACAGAAGAAAACTAATAAATGGTCGCAATCCTCGGCGATTTACAAAACAAAAAGGGGGATATTTTATGAAAAAAATTGTACAAAGAATGTGCATGGGATGCAATAATAAAAAAGATAAAAGAGAATTAATCAGAGTAGTCTTAAATAAAAATGGAGAAATTGCAATAGACAAAACAGGAAAATTAGCAGGACGAGGAGCATATATATGTGATAGTATAGAATGCTTAGAAAAAGCAATAAAAACTAAAAGATTAGAAAAATGTTTTGATATGAAAATAGACGAAAATATATATAACGAATTAAGGGGTGTAATTATTGATAATAAGAATAACTAGAAAAAAGCTTGGTACAAAAACAAAAAATGGGGGTGAAGCTATTGGGTAAAATAAAAATACACGAAATAGCAAAAAAATTAGGAGTAAATAGCAAAGAGGTTTTAGAAAAAGCAATAGAATTGGGAATGGAAGTAAAAACACATATGAGCAGTGTAAGCGAAGAAGAAGCAAAAAAATTGGAAACAAAATTTTCAGGGTTAAAAAAAGAAGTTAAAGAAAAAAAAGAAACTCCTGTAATAATAAGAAGAGAAGTTATTGTGACTGATGAGAGCAAAAAAGCAGAGCCAAAAATGGAAGAAAGAAAAAAGTCAAGAGATGTAGGATTTATAGAAAGAGAAAGAAAAAAAGACTATAATATAGTGTATAGAAATAAACCTAATAGACCTCTTACTGTTAGTGAATTGTTTGGTACAAAAGCATCTAGTAAGCAAAAAGAAGCAACTGAAACAAAGCAGGAACCTGAAGTAAAACCAGAACAAAAAGTAGAAGAACCAAAAACTGTTACAGAAGTTGAAACAAAGAAAGAGCCAGAAAAAATTGAAAGACCACAACAAACAACTGAACCAGTAAAAAGAGTTAATAGTGTAACTACCCAAACAAGACCATATAATAATCAAAACAATAATAATAGACCATTTAACAGAGATGGATTTAATAGACCATATAATAACAACAATCGTAATAATAATGGAAATAGACCATTTAACAGAGAAAATGGGCAAAATAATAGGCCATATAATAATCGTAATAATGGAAATAGACCTTTCAATCAAGGAAATGGAAACAGACCTTTTAATAATAATAGAGGACAAGAAAGAAACCAAGGAAATTATGGAAGAAGACCACTTGATGAAAGAGGTATAGAAAAAAATATTAAAAACATAATGGCTTCTGATGTAGTAGAAAAAGAAAATGTAAGAGAATATGCAAATAAATCTATAGATAAACAAAAAAATAATAGATATGAGGAAAGAACTAATAAAAAATCTTCTAAAGCAAGAAAAGGAAACTTTGATGAAATAAGTAGCCATAAATTAAAAGACTTAAAACAAGAAAATAGATTATCAAATATGTTTGATGAAGGATCAATGCTTGATTATTACGATTTAACAACAACAAGAGGAAGAAGAAGCAAAAAGAAAATCAATCAAGATGAAAATAGAGTAAAACAAAAAATATTTGAACTAACAGATATAACAATTCCAGAGAGCATAAGCGTAAAAGATTTAAGTACAGAACTTAAAAAGACAAGTGGGGAAATAATAAAGAAATTATTAGGATATGGAATTCTAGCTACAATAAACAACGAAGTGGATTTTGATACAGCATTTTTGATAGCAGGAGAATTTGGTGTTACTGCACATAAAAAAGAAGTAGTTACAGATGAAGATATCTTATTTGATGAGAGTGAAGACAAAGAAGATGAATTAAAACCAAGGCCACCAGTAATTGTTGTTATGGGACACGTTGACCATGGTAAAACTTCTTTATTAGATGCTGTAAGATCTACAAATGTAATAGAAGGAGAAGCAGGAGGAATTACACAAGCAATAGGTGCTTATAAAGTTGAAATAAATGGAAGAGAAATTACATTCTTAGACACACCAGGACATGAAGCATTTACAGCAATGAGAGCAAGAGGAGCTCAAATAACAGATATAGCAATACTAGTTGTTGCTGCAAATGATGGTGTTATGCCACAAACAGTAGAAGCAATAAACCATGCAAAAGCAGCTGGAATACCAATTATTGTTGCAATAAATAAAATAGATGTAGAAGGTGCAAACCCAGATAAAGTAAAACAAGAGCTTGCTGAATATGAATTAGTACCAGAAGAATGGGGTGGAGATACAATCTTTGTTCCAATTTCTGCAAAGAAAAAAATAAATATAGATAACTTACTAGAAATGGTACTTCTAGTTGCAGATATGAAAGAATTAAAAGCAAATCCAAATAAACAAGCAAAAGGTGTTGTAATAGAAGCAAAACTAGATAAATCAAAAGGACCAGTTGCAACAATGCTTGTACAACGTGGTACATTAGATGTTGGAGATACTATCTTAGTAGGTTCTGTTATAGGTAGAATAAGAACAATGACAGATGATAAGGGACATAGAGTTAAAAAAGCAGGTCCTTCAACACCAGTAGAAATAACAGGTTTAACATCAGTTCCAGAAGCAGGAGACACATTCTACGAAGTTAAAGATGAAAAAACTGCAAAACACTTGATGGAAAGAAGAAAACGTCAAGCTAGAGATAAAGCTCTAAATGCAACAACAAAAGTTACTTTAGATGACCTATTTAGCCAAATAGAAAAAGGAAACTTAAAACAATTAAACTTAATAGTAAAAGCAGATGTTCAAGGTTCTGTAGAAGCAGTAAAACAAGCACTAGAAAAATTGTCTAATGATGAAGTAGAAGTTAAAGTAATTCACGCAAATGTTGGTGCAATTACAGAAAGTGATGTAACACTTGCAAGTGTATCAAATGCAATAATCATAGGATTTAATGTAAGACCAGAAGCTTTAGCAAAAGATATGGCAGAAAAATCAGAAGTAGAAATAAAAACATACTCAGTAATCTATAATGCAATAGAGGATGTGGAAGCTGCAATGAAGGGAATGTTAGATCCAGTATTTAAAGAAACAATAATAGGAAACGCAGAAGTAAGACAAATATTTAAAATATCTAATGTTGGAACAATTGCAGGATGCTATGTAACAGATGGAAAAGTTGCAAGAAATGCAGGAGTAAGAGTCTTAAGAGATAATGTTGTAATACATGATGGCAAATTAATTTCATTAAAGAGAATGAAAGATGATGCGAAAGAAGTTACAAAAGGATTTGAGTGCGGAATTCAAATAGAAGACTTTAATGATATTAAAGAGGGAGATATTATTGAGGCGTATATAATGGAACAAGTAAAACAATAAGAAAAAATGATTGAAAATTAGTACCTTGAACATTTTCTATTAGCGATAAAATCCCCAACGTACAGCGTGCGTTTCCGGCTTTATTGCCTCAGAAAATGCGCAATCTACTAATTTTAATTCGTTTTACTAAATTGCCTCAAAAGGAGAAAAAATGAAAAGAGAAAAAGGAAATAATAGACTTAATAGAATAAATGAAGAATTAAAAAGAGAAATTAGTAATATAATTAACTATGAAGTTACTAATTCAAATGTAACTGGTTTGGTTAGTGTGACAAAAGTAAAAATTTCTCCAGATTTAAGGTATGCTAAGGTATATGTTAGTATCCTTAATTCTAGAAACGTTAAACAAACTTTAGCAGGACTAAAATCATCTTCTGGATTTATTAGAAGCAGAATTGCTGAAAAAATAAATTTGAGAGTAACTCCAGAATTAGTCTTTGAATTGGATGACTCAATGCAATATGGAGAAAAGATTGATACAATTTTAAAAGATATAATGAAAGACATAAAACCAAATGATGAAGATTAAAAATGAGGAGATATCAAAATATGACCTTAGATAATATTATAGAAGAAATAAATAATGCCGAAAGCATAGTAATACTTACTCATGAAAACCCAGATGGAGATGCAATTGGTAGTAGTCTAGCCTTATACAATGGGCTAAAACAAATTGGAAAAGATGCAGATTTAATAATACCAGAATTTCCACAAACTTTTGAGTTTTTAAAAAACAGCAAAGAAGTAAAAAAAGAAGGAAAGACAGAAAAATATGATCTAGCAATAGCATTAGACTGTGGAGATATAAAAAGATTAGATGGATTTGCAAAATATTTTGAAGATGCAAATGTAAGGATATCTATTGACCATCACAGTGCAAATACAATGTTTGCAGATTACAATTTTGTTAATCCTATGGCACCTGCATGTTGCCAAATATTAGTTACAGTCTTAGAAGCACTAGGAATAGAAATAGATAAGGAAATTGGAGCATGCTTACTTACCGGAATAATAACAGACACAGGCGGATTTAAGTATTCAGGAGTAACAAGTGAAACTTTTGAATTTGCAGCAGAACTGCTAAATAAAGGTGTTAATGTTTCAAATATATATAAAAAAGTTCTTCAAACATTGTCAAAACCAAGCTTTGAATTAAGAAGAAAAGCTATGAATAGATTAGAATTCCTAGAAGAAGGAAAAATAGCATTTACATATACAACCCTAAAAGATGAAGAAGAAACAATGGCAGGAAGTAATAGCCATGACGGAATAGTAGAAATGGGAAGAGATATAGAAGGTGTAGAAATTTCAATATTTTTAAGAGAAAAAGAAGATGGATATAAAATATCACTTAGATCTAATGAATATGTAAATGTATCAGATATATGTTTAATGTTTAGTGGTGGAGGACATATAAGAGCAGCAGGAGGAAGCATTAATCTTCCATTTGAACAAGCAAAACAAAAAGTAATAGATGAATGCAAAAAGTATTTAAAATGAGGGAAACAATGGATGGAGTAATTATAATAAACAAGCCAAAAGGATATACTTCACATGATGTTGTAAATATTGTAAGAAAACAATTAAATATGAAAAAAGTAGGACACACCGGTACGCTAGACCCTAATGCTACCGGTGTTTTACCTATACTTGTAGGACAAGCAACAAAGATATCTAAATATCTAATTGAACATAAAAAGACATACATTGCAACAATAGAACTAGGAGAAAAAAGAGATACAGGAGATTCAGAAGGGAATATCATAGAAAGTGACTCTAATATAAAAGAATTTGATATTAGTATAATAAAACAAGTATTGCAAAGTTTTTTAGGTAAACAAAAGCAAATACCACCTATGTATTCTGCAATAAAATTAAGTGGCAAAAAACTATATGAATATGCAAGAAGCGGACAAAAAGTAAAAGTAGAACCTAGAGAAATAGAAATATATAAAATGGAATTAATAGAATATAAAAATAACAGAATAGAATTTAAAGTGGAATGCTCAAAAGGTACATATATAAGAACCTTATGCGAAAATATAGCAGAAAAATTAGGAACTATTGGGTATATGAAAGAACTGCAAAGAACATCTGTAGATAAATTTAAAATAGAAGACAGCATTAATTTAGAAGAATTAAGTAAAGATGAAGCACAGAAAAGAATTATAACAATAGAGAATATATTTAAAGAGAAAGAAAAAGTATATTTGAACGGCAAAGGAGTAGAGCTATTTTTAAACGGTGTGCAATTAACTCGAGAATTAGAAGATGGAGTATATAGAGTATATAACAATAATAATTTTATAGGTTTGGGAATTATTAAAAATAAATTATTAAAAAGAGATATAGTAATTTAAAAAAGATTGTGATAAAATAATTTTAAATATATTAGTAGCAGAGAAAAAACACTCTGCAAAATTAGAAAGGGAGATATACTTATGACAAGTTTATTTAGTTATTTAATTACAATGTTTGCAGGAATCTTTTGGCTGATAAGAGTTGTCATTTCTATTGCATACACAATGGATGCAGATATAGGAATAGCACCTTTAAACTTTAATATAGAAATAATTTTATTGTTCTTTACATTGGTGTGTATGATATTTATTGTAAAAAGAAACATTATAGGTGCACTTATGTATTTTGTAGCTTATGGACTATACTTTGGAACAGATTTATATAATGGTGTAATAAATATTATGAATGAACAAACAGGACTTGTTGATTATGCTTCATTATTTTTATCATTTATAGGCGTAGTAATTCCATTTTTAACGGTTATGGACATATTTTTAAATAAAGATAGAAAAGGAAGTACCAGAGATAAAAACACAGATTGGTTTTATCAAAATAAAGATTACGACAGGAAATTTGATGATAGAGCAGATAAAAACCAATATAAATTTTAACAAAAAGGCAGAAATGCCTTTTTTGCTAAATATGTATACTAGCTAAAAGAAAAATTTGGGGGAGAAAATATATGAAAGAAAGAATAGTAAAGCCTTTTACAATGTGGAGACATTTTAAAGGAACAAGAGCTTTTGTAATTACAGTAGCAAAACATAGCGAAACTGGAGAAGAATTAGTTGTTTATTGTTGCATGGATAATAATGGAGAAACTAACCATAAGGACGGAATTTATGCAAGACCATTGGATATGTTTTTGTCAGAGGTAGACCATAAAAAATACCCAGATGTTACTCAAAAGTATCGCTTTGAAGAAATTGTAGATTAAACATTAATAGGTATGTGTGTCTTGATTCTAATTTTCTAAATTAAAAATGAGAGGAAAAATTATGAATAGAATTACTATAGAAGATAATGAAAAATTTTTAAGACAAGTATCAACTAATATAGATATAAAAAATGAAAATTACATGAAATATATATGTTTATTGAAAAAATACTGCAATAGCAATACAGTTTATGCGCTTGCTGCAGTCCAAATTGGAATACCAAAAAGAATAATTTATTTGCGAAATACTACTCAGGATATGACAAAAAATACAGACAGTAAGTATGATGAAGAAGTGATATTGATAAATCCAATTATTATAGAGAGGAAAGGTCTGACAAGGTTTTTAGAAAGATGTGAAAGCTGTTTAAACTATGTAGGAATAGTTGATAGACCATATTCAGTTATAGTGAAATATCTTGATATAAATGGAATTGAACATATAGAAGAATTTAAGGAGTTTAAAGCAATTGTTTTTAGCCATGAATTTGATCATTTAAATGGTATTTTACACATAGATAGAGCTAATGAGATTATGCAAATGACATGGGAAGAAACTAGAAAGTACAGAGCTGCACATCCTATGGAAGTAGTTTCAAAAAGCTGTAAGTATGTAGATTTTGTAAAAAACAAAGAAAAATATAAATAATTCAAAAAGGTATTAAAAAGAAAATTTATTGTAATTTGTATAGGGCAAGTGATTGGTTGAAAATCACTTGCTTTTATGTTAAAATATAAAAGTATTAAATAAAATAGGGTGAAAAATATGAACGAAAATAAAACAAATATAAACTGGTATCCAGGACATATGCTAAAAACAAAAAAGCAAATAATAGAAGATTTAAAATTAATAGATGTAGTAGTAGAACTATTAGATGCACGTATACCAAAGTCAAGTAGAAATCCAGATATACAAAGAATAGTTCAAAATAAAAAAAGAATAGTTTTACTAAATAAAAGCGACTTGGCAGAAGAAAAAGAAACAAAAAAATGGATTGAATATTACAAAAACAACAATACAACTGCAATTGCATGTGATGCAAACTTAGGAAAAGGAATGAAGGAAATACTAAAACAAATAGATAATGCAATGGAAGAAGAAATGCAAAAAGCAGCAAGTAAAGGAAGAATAAAAAGAAATATTAGAATAATGATATTAGGAATACCAAATGTAGGAAAATCTTCTTTAATAAATAGGTTATGTAATAAAAAATCTGCAGTAGTTGGAAATAGACCAGGCGTTACAAAGCAAAAACAATGGGTAAGAATAGCTAATAACATAGAATTATTAGACACTCCAGGGGTTCTATGGCCAAAGTTTGAAGATGAAAATGTTGCATTAAATTTAGCATATACAGGCTCGATAAAAGATGAAGTGCTAGAAACAATAGAAGTGTCTTTTAAGTTATTAATATATTTATATAATAATTATAAATCAAATCTGTTAGAAAGATATAAAATTACAGAGGGTGAATTAGAGCAAATAAATTCAGAAGATGAAAATGAGGAAATATATAATCTTATGAAATTAATAGGAAAGAAAAGAGGAGCAGTTGTATCCGGAGGAGAAATAAATGATGAGAAAACTGCAAAAATAATACTAAATGATTTCAGAAGCGGAAAATTAGGTAGAATAACATTGGAGAAGGTAAATGAAAAGTAAAGAAGAAGTAAATTTAATGTCGCCACTTATATGGGCATATATAGGAGATTGTGTGTATGAATTATTTATACGTACACATTTAGTAGAAACAACAAACTTAAAACCTCATAAATTGCATATTGAGGCAGTAAAACAAGTAAAGGCAAAAGCACAGGCAGATAAGCTAGAAGAGCTGCAAGAAATGCTTACAGAAGAAGAAAAAGAGATTGTAAGAAGAACAAGAAACACAGAAAATCATCATGTAGCGAAAAATGCAGATCCGAGAGACTATATGTATGCAACTGCTTTTGAAGGTTTAATAGGATATTTATATTTAAGTGAACAAAAAGAAAGATTAGAACAAATATTAAATAAGTGTATTTAAGGAGAAAAATGAAATGGATAATAATTTTACAAATTCTATATTAGAAAATGGAAGAAAAAATAGAGAATACCTAATAAGTGAGTTACAGAAAAAAATAGAAGAAATGAAAAAAATAGCAAATGAGCTTGAGTATAAAGTAAATGAACTTTTAGAAGAAGCGAAAAGATTAGATATTAATTATATTCCAGATAATACAATACTTGGAGGTTCAGAAGGAACTTTAGATTTAAAAACTATTTATGGATGGATAGGAATTTCGAAAAGTGCAAAAGAAAAATTGGCTAGTTTAAAATTGGATGAAGATACAATATTTGAGGAAGATAAATATATAAAAAGAGCACAAGACTTATTAGATAAAATTGACTCCAAAATAGAGCAAATGGTCATTAGATTTAAAGAGAAAAATCAAAAGAAATTTAGCGAAGCTTTTTTTCAAAAAATAGAAACACAAATAGGATTAGCTAATACAGAAATAGAAGTTAATGAACTGAAGGCAAGAGAAGAGAGCCTACTAAAAGAAAAAGATAGTTTAAATAAAAAAGTAATTAAGGGTAAGAAAACAAAAGAAAAAATTCAGGGTATTGAAAAAGAAATTGAGGAGATAAAATTTCAAATAGACCAAAAAGATAAGAAAAATTTTGAGCTAAAGCAAAGAGAAAAGGCAAATCATTTTACTTATCCTATAGGAAAGAAAACTACAGATCAACCAAAAAACAAAAATAATGCAATAGCAAAAGAAAATATAGAAAAATAAAAAAATATATTGACAAAAACAAATGTTTGCTATATTATAACTCTAACGCGAGGTGATAATATTGATAAACACATTACATATAAAAAATTTTGGTATTATAGATGAAATTTGTGTTGATTTAAATAAAGGATTTAACGTATTGACAGGTGAAACAGGAGCAGGAAAGACACTTATAATAGGAGCATTAGAAATTCTTGCGGGCGGAAGATTTTCAAAAGAAATGATAAGAAAAGATGAAGAATATTCTTTTGTAGAAATGAGCATATCTAATAGCCTGCAAGAAGATATAATATTGTCAAGAGAAATTAATTTGAATGGTAAAAATTTATGTAAGATAAATGGAAGAATGGTAAGCGTAAAAGAGCTAAAAGCATTTATGGAAACAATTGTAGATATACATGGGCAACATGATAATCAGTCTTTATTAAATCCTAGTTTACATATAGAACTATTAGATGAATTCGCAGACAGTAAACTAAGAAAAATAAAAGAATTATATATACAAAAATACGGAGAATACAAAAAATTAAAAGAGGAAATATTAAAAAACTATGGAGACGACAAAGAGAAACAAAGAAAATTAGATTTACTTAAATACCAATTAAATGAGATAGAAGAAGCAAAATTAAAAGAGGGGGAAGAAGAAGAATTAGAAGACAAAAAAAAGAAAATATTAAATTCTGAAAAACTTTCTAAAAACCTAGAAATTGCAGAAAATGAAATTTCTAATATATCTCAAGATTCTATATTAACAGCAGTAAAGGCATTAGAAAAAATAGAAGACATTAATAAAAATTATAAAATAGTAGCACAAAAATTAAAAAGTATTTATTATGATGTAGAAGATTTAGGAAGAGAAATCTCAGGTTATTCAGAGGATATATATTTTGATGAACAAGAAATAGAAAATGTAGAAAATAGACTAAACTTAATATTCTCAATGAAAAGAAAGTATGGGAATAACATAGAAGAAATACTAAAATATAAAGAAAAAGTAAAACAAGAAATTTATGAAATAGAAAACTTAGAGGAGTATACAAATAAATTAAAAAAAGATTTAGAAATTCTAGAAATAGAAATGAAAGAACTTTGCAAAAAAATGAATGCTATAAGAATAGAATATAGCAAAGTTCTAGAAGAACAAATTCAAAAAGATTTAATAGATTTAGAAATGAAAAATACAAAATTTAAAGTTCAAACAGATTATGATATAAATAATAATTTTAATGAAAATGGTCAAGAAAAAATAGAGTTCTTAATAATGACAAATGTAGGAGAAGACTTTAAACCTCTTGCAAAAATTGCCTCAGGTGGAGAAATGTCAAGAATAATGCTTGCAATAAAAAAAGTGCTAGCAGATGTAGATGAAGTAGAAACTTTAGTATTTGATGAAATTGATACAGGAATTAGTGGTATTGCTGCAAACAAAGTAGGAGAGAAAATGAAACAAATATCAAAGAGCCATCAAGTAATATGTGTGACACATTTAGCGACAATTGCAGCAAAAGGAGATAGCAATTATTTTATAAGCAAAGAAGTAAAAGAAGAAAAAACAAGAACCAACATATCTTTATTAAAAGATGAAAGTTTGTTAAAAGAAATTGCAAGAATAGCAAGTGGAGAAGTAACAGCAGTCTCTATGCAATATGCAAGAGAATTGGTAAATAAATTTTAACTTATTGAATGGATGTGGGACGTGTGAGGTGAGATGTGGGAACGCCAAAAAATGAATTCGTTGCACAAATGTTGCAGGGGCGCTGCCCTCGGCGACCCGCAATCATAGAATTAACAAAAAATATATTGCAAATGTGATTTGAAATTTATCTAATTCAATAACCTTGACAATGTATCTAAAAAATGTTATAAATAATTAGTGATTTATATGGCCCCTTGGTCAAGCGGTTAAGACGCAGCCCTCTCAAGGCTGAATCATGGGTTCGATTCCCGTAGGGGTCACCAAATCGATAAGAACATAGAGCGTCAACGATTATGAAGGATAATCTTGACACTCTATTTTTATATACTAGGAAATGAGAAATTTCCTAGTATATAAAAAATGCTATAATCGCTATTGCCTTTGAGATTTCCTCATTTTATTCGGAAACTCAAATCGGCGAGAACAAAGGG
>CAKOVK010000002.1 GCA_934121925.1 uncultured Clostridia bacterium | reverse complement strand
CGACAAAGAATGAGGCAATTTAAATTTATAGCCCGTTTAACATGGAATAAATAAAAAGTTAAACAAATTACAATTTATATATAAAATAAGAAGGAAATATTTATGGAAGAAATAAGATTACAAAAATATTTGGCAGACAACGGAATCGCATCAAGAAGAAAATGTGAAGAACTAATTCTTCAAGGTAAAGTAAAGGTAAACGGAATAACAATTACTGAGTTAGGAACAAAAATAAAGCCAAATATAGATAAAATAGAATATAATGGCAGAGAAATAAAATCTGCAAAAAAAGAATTTGTATATATATTATTAAATAAACCGATAGACTATGTTACTACTGTAAAAGATCAGTTTGACAGAAAAACAGTTTTAGATTTAGTAAAAGTAAAAGGAGTAAGGCTTGTACCAGTTGGCAGATTAGATATGTATACATCAGGTGCAATAATCTTAACTAATGACCGGAGAGTTTGTATATAAAGTAACACATCCAAAACACGAAATCCCTAAAACATATAATGTTACAGTAGTAGGTAAAATAGCAAATAATGAGATTGAAGAATTAAAGAATGGTGTAGACATAGGAGATTTTGTAACAAATAAAGCAGAGGTTAAAATTTTAAAAATAGATGAAGAAAAAAATGTGTCTAGGTTACAAATAACAATACATGAGGGTAAAAATAGACAAATAAGAAGAATGTGTGAAGCTATTAACAAAAAAGTTCTTAGCTTACATAGAAGCAAAATAGGTAATCTATCTGTTAAAGACTTAAAATTGGGGACTTGGAGGTATTTAACTAAAAAAGAAGTAGAATCATTATTAAAAAGCAAATAATGTAGTAGTAGATAATTTTATTTATTTAAAGTCAAAGAAAATATAAAATTTTATTGAAAAATAAAAAAACAAAATATATAATGTTTCTAGGTAAAAATACAAAAGAAAGGAAGAAAATGTTATATGGAATATATACAAAAGTTTATTCCAGAAGGATGGGCAAGTGCACCACAGGCATTTTCATTAGAAGAATTGAGTAAGGCGTCAATTAATGGAGATATAATACAAGCTAAAGTAAGCAGATGCGATAGTAATTATAACTTATATGTGGATTTAGGAAATAATATAACGGGAATTATACCAAGAGATGAGGTAGAAGCTATAAATATTGATGAAACAGGATTTCCCAAGCCAAATATATGCAAAAGTAAAATAGACAAAATTGTTCAATTTAAAGTGAAGGATACAAGTAAAAAAGATACAGTAATTTTATCTAGAAAAGCAGTTGGAAAAGAAGCAATTAATTGGATGAAAAACGAGCTAAAAGAAGGTATGCTAGTATATGGGATAGTAAAAAATATTAGACCATATGGGGCTTTTGTAGAAATAGGTGGAGGAATAGTAGGACTAGTTCATATAGAAGATATATCAGTTGCAAGAATAAAAACTCCATATGAAAGATTTAAAATTGGACAAAAGATAAAAATTATGATAAAATCTATAGATAGGAAAACAAACAGAGTAATTCTAAGTTATAAAGAGACTCTTGGAACTTGGGAAGAAAATGTAAAAGAGTTCGAAGAAGGAATGATAGTTTCAGGAATTGCTAGAGAAAAAGAAAAAAATAAAAATGGAATATTTATCGAACTAAAACCTAATCTAGTAGGTCTAGCAGATTATAAAGATAATATTGAATATGGAGAAGATGTAAGACTAAAAATAAAAAAGATTATTCCAGATAAAAAGAAAATAAAATTAACAATTTTATAATAGAAAGGAGTGCCATAATTATGGTAGAAGATAACGAAATAAAAACGGAGGTATCACCATTTGCAGTAAGAGAGGGAGAAGTAAAAACATTTGATGGAAAAGATGGATATGTTTCTATGAATCAAATAATACATAAAATAAATATAGGACATATTACTGATATTCATTTTAAAATAATGGAATTAGTAAATAAATTTGAATTTATTACATCAAGACAGATTTATCAAATATTAGTGCATAATGGAGAAGATATTAAATCTCAAGATAAATTAAATAATAAACTAGAACAATTAGTAAAATCTAAAATCCTAACTAGATATTATTTTACGAGTGAAGAAGGAAAATGTATATATAGAGTATATTGCCTAGAAAAAATGGGAAAATATCTACTTAACTCAAGAGGAACTGAATGTAAATGGCAACCTACAGATAATACAAAAACTGTTGGAATGATAAAAAAACGTTTAGCAGGTAACCAAGTAATAATTGCATATTTAAGAAAGGTAAAAGCATTTGATAGCTTTACTGTAAAGCCACAGCTTACTGCAAAAAAACTAGGAAAAATTTTCAAAGCACATGCCGGAGTTAAAATAACTAAAAATAATAAATCTATAGACTTAATATTTGAAGCTATTAGAAGAGAAGAAGATTGGGGAAATAAACTAATAGACAGAATGAAGTATTATATAGATTTTTATGAGAGTTTTGTACAATTTGATTCAGGTTTTGCGATAAAACCACAATTAGTATTAGTATGTGAAGATAACAAACATATGGCAGAAGTACTGAAAGTAATTGTAACAAATAAATTAGAAATACCAGGAATAAAATTATTGTTTACTACAGATTTAAGACAAAACAGCGATTCATTGGATAAATCATTAGTAGAATTTAAAATAGAAGATGGAAAATATAAAATGGAAGAAGTAGTGCTAAAAGTCTTAGAATAAAAAGTAAACTAAAAAAATAAGCAATTTTAAAATTGCTTATTTTTTAGTTTACTTTTTTTAGCTTTTTTTGTTATTTCCTAAATTGAAACTTATAGCATCTTCATTATTAAAGAAATAAGATGAATCTGTTGTATCTGTTTGGACAGGATCAATATCTCCTCTTTCGTCTTTTGTAAATACTACTTTATTAGGTTTCCATTTTGGCTTTTCTTCCTTTTTATCATCACTTACTGCAGCAATATATTTACTAAAATTATAGCTTTTGCTCTTGTGAGGAACTTTATATTTGCTTTCCAAGAAATCTACTTTTCCAAAATTAACAACATTTTTACCATTTTTATCTTTGACTTTATAAATTATATTTTTAAATTTAAGACCCTGTATTTTACCAAGTTTCATATGGTCTGTCCAAGCCCAGTCTGGTCCACCTAGTTTATCTGAATATTCACCTTCAGACTTATCATAGCTATAGCCAACTTTCCATTCTTTTCTTTGACCAAATTCTTGCATCCACCAGTTCATTTCATCTGGAGTGCTATTTCCAAATGTTATTTTTGTTCCAGCATTAGAAAGTAAAACTCCAGAACCCTCACCAAATCCAGCTAATGTCTGAGAAGAGAAAATTGTACCGATTTTAAATTTTCTGTATATATTATACATATCTCCTAAAGAGTCTGGACCATATGCACTGAATTCATCAACATATATAAAATGAGGTAAACGATTCTTTACAAGTTTTCGGTTGTTTTCTACAGAGCACATCATAAGCATTAAGAAGAATAAACCAAATCCCTTATGTGCAGCTCCACCAATTTCATAAGGCCTTGTAGAGATAAATACAATCTTTCCATTGCTAATTACATCATTAAAATCTATATTGTCATATCTATTACATATAATACTTCTAACCTCAGCAGAACGTAGTACTGTATCCAATGTAGAAGAAGCAAAATGAACATATTTTTTCATATCTTTTCTTCCTTCTGAATCCTTGTAGAAATATTGTTCAAAATAATCTAATTGAAGAGCATACTCTTTTGCTAATTCTTCATCTTTTTTTAATTCTTCACACATTTCTTGTACTAGATCGAAATTAGTATAACATTTAAGCAAATCTTCTAAGTTTGGCATTAGACCATCATGCATTTTTGGATACATTAATTTTAAAAGTAATACCAAGTTTTGCGTAGCTTGTGTTGAAATATCTTCAGAGTATGCAAGTTCTGCAGTAAGGCCAGCAGGATTATATAAACCTCTAATAACAAGAGAAATAATTAATCCACAAAGAGCAGGGTTACCTATAATAAATGGATTTAAGCCAATTGAATTTGAATTAGTTGGGTCTATCTCTATATATGGTATATCAAAAGCCTTTGCAACCTCCTTCAATCTATCTATATGGTCAGCGTCAGGACTAACAGCAGTTATACCAAGGCTTTTATAAACTATTGTGCCATCATTTTCGATTGCAGATATCATTTTGCCCATATAAGCTTTATATATGTTTTCCTTTCCCTCTACAGGAGTAAGCATATTTAAAGAGAAGTTTTTATTTAAATATTCATTATCATAAGGTTTATTTAAATAAGCTATATTTGTTTTTAAAGCTGTATATCCCATTTCTTTAGAAGTTTCTCTAAAGAAATATTTTTTCTCAATATCTCTAGCAATCATTGGTTCCATAACCATAGAGGTTTTACCGGTTCCAGAAGGTCCCACAACAATAGTTGGCTGAAATCTTCTAGATTCTAGTATCTTAACAGGCTTATTATCTCCTCTATTTTTACAAATTTCTATTTCTAAACTATATGGCCCAGTAGTACCATCTGGGGCAGATATATCAAACCCTTGAAAGTCACATATAGATTCTTGAAAAGGGTTAGGGAATATTGGGTCATTAACAGTTCTATTTAGCCATGCAATTAATTTATAAAAAGTAGTAAGTGGTATATAAAGCGATATTGAAGTAAGAGCTCTAATAATTAAATCTGAAAATTCTGTTATCATTATGTCGTAATGAGGAAGAGACATAAGTAGAATCCAGCATAAATAGTTAAACCATTGTACAATTGCAGATATTCCTATTACATATAAACAAATGCAATATGTTTTAAAAAATGATATCTTATCATCATCAGATTTACATAGCTTAGATGGATAAGAAAACAAAAATGCGAATATCGGACATGCAAGAGCTAATGTATATTTTATTGGTCCCCAATATGATACTGACATTCCTGTAAAGCATAATATCAAGACTTCAACAACTCTATCAACTATTATATAAACTGTAAATAAACTTAAAACGAAAGTAAAGAAAGTATTTCTATCAGTTTTAAGTAATTTTAAAAACTTATCTATAAATTTCACCTTTAATCCCCCAATTAATTACATTTTTATACATATATATTATCCTATAAAAAACGCAAAAAAACAAGTCTTTTTAAAGAAAAAGTTCATATACATTAATTAGAAAGACAAATTGTAATTTGCGTGAACGATTCTAGGGACTGTCCTGAATCGTAAATGTAATTCATTGCAAACACGGTTTTTTATAATAAATTTGTTATCGGGCGTATGCAATACGCCCCTACGAATCCAACTTCGCACTTCACACATCCATTTTACAAATTACAAATTGTCTAAATATCAGTAGCATGGAGGAATTAAAATTAAAAATCAAGCAAATATAGAAAATAAAAAAACTGGTTTTATGCATGGCGTTCTTGTACTTATGTTTTCTCAAGTTATTATAAAAATAGTAGGACTAATTTATAAATTATATCTTACAAATAAAGAAGGCTTTGGAGATAGAGGAAATGCAATATATAGTAGTGGATTTCAGATATATGCACTTTTTCTAACAATTTGTTCTATAGGAGTTCCGAATGCAATTTCGAAGTTGGTGGCTAGTAAGGCTGCAATAGGAGATAATAAGGGTGCATATAGAATATTTAAAATTGCTTTTGCTTTGTTTGGAACTCTAGGCTTTGCTGGAAGTAGTATATTATTTTTTGGAGCTAAGTATATATCTAATGTATATCTACAAATACCAGAAGCCGAAATGACACTTTTAGCGCTTTCCCCATCTGTATTTTTAGTATCAATAGCATCTGTTTTAAGAGGATACTTTAATGGAAGAGAAAACTTATCTGTTACTGCAAATTCCCAAAGCCTAGAACAAATATTTAAAACGATCTTTACTATTTTAATAGTAGAGCAGTTAAGCAACATATCTGGAAACAACACTATTTTGATGGTGGGAGGAGCAACAATAGCTACTACAATTGCAACATTGTTTAGTGTTATGTATTTATATAAATACTTTACAAAAAGAAAAAGAGAAATGTGGCAAGAAGTAGTATCATCAGTAATAACAAGAAAAGAAAGTATAAGGAAAATTATTAAAAATATACTAACTGTTTCAATTCCAATAGCCTTGTGTGCACTTTTTTCAGCTATGACTAAAACTATAGATGCATTAACAGTAGTTAGAATTCTAAAAACATATATAGGGGAAAAAGAAGCAACTATACAATATGGAATACTTAGTGGAAAAGTAGAAACGTTAATAGCTTTGCCTTTTTCTTTTAATGTAGCATTTGCAACTGCTTTAGTTCCAGCAGTTTCTGGAGCAATTGCAAAAAAAGAGAAGTACTTAGCAGAAAAAAGAATAAAATTTTCAATATTAGTTACTATATTAATAGGGCTTCCTTGTAGTATTTATATGTCGGCTTTTGCAAATCAGATTTTAAGGCTTCTTTTCCCAAATGCATCATCTGGTGGCGAAATGTTAAGATATTCTGCTTGGACAATTATTTTTGTCGTACTTACTCAAACTGTAAATGGAGCTTTGCAAGGTCTAGGGAAAGCGAATATCCCGGTGATTGCATTTGCAATTGGAGCAATTGTAAAACTTATTTTAAATTTAAGTTTAATTTCTATATTAGGAATAAATGGAGCGATTATATCATCAATTGTATCAAACGCAATATCTTTTTTAATATGCCTTTTTGCATTAAAAAGAAACATAAATATTAAATTTAAAATAAGTAAGTTTATAATAAAGCTATGTATTATATCAATTTTGATGTTTGTCACTTCTTATATTGTTTACAAACAAGTAAATCTATGCACATCTGAAAACTTAGCATTAATTATATCATTAATAATTGGAATTTTTGCGTATATAATTTTATTGTTGAGTTTTAATTTTTTTAATAAAGAAGAAATTGAGATGATTCCTTACGCACAAAAGATATACAGAAGGAAAAAATAATACAAGAATTGTGAGCTTTATGTTACATAAAATCAAAAAACACTAGAAATAAAAGACTTTTAGAAAAAAATTAAAAATAAAAAAGAAGGATTTTAGCTAAAATTGGCGAATAATCTTAAATGTAGAAGTTTTCTACATAATAACAAATCTTATTAGGAGGTAATTTTAAATGAACAAAGCTGAATTAATCGCAGCAATAGCTGCAAAAACAGGAGAAACAAAAAAAGGTGCTGAAGAAGCAGTTAACGCATTTGTTGATGTTGTAGTTGATGCTTTAGTAAAAGGAGACAAAGTTCAATTAGTTGGATTTGGTTCTTTTGAAGTAAGAAAAAGAGCAGCTAGAAAAGGAAGAAACCCACAAACTAAAGAAGAAATCAAAATACCTGCATCAAAAGCTCCAGTATTCAAAGCTGGTAAAGCATTAAAAGATTTAGTTAATAAAAAATAAGAATTAATACAGTATATATAAAGTATGAATTCATATTAAAGGGCGAAGTTATCTTCGCTCTTTTGCTATATAAAACACAAGAGAGATTCAAATATTGAATCTCTCTTGCTTAGATAAATACATAAAAAAACAAATCTCCGTAAGGAAAAGCACTTTTAAACTATTGACAAAATAGAGACTAAATGATAGAATATAACGCGTTAGTGTTTAAAAGTTAATTAGCACTTTAAACAATAAAAAATAGGAGGTGAAATTAAAGTGCCAACAATTAATCAATTAGTTAGAAAAGGTAGAAAAACAACTACAACAAAAGCAAAAGCTCCAGCTTTATTAAAAGGATTTAACTCAAAAGCAAATAGACAAACAAACAATAGAGCACCACAAAAAAGAGGAGTATGTACAGTAGTTAAAACAGTAACACCTAAAAAACCAAACTCAGCATTAAGAAAAGTTGCAAGGGTTAGACTATCAAACGGATATGAAGTTACTTCATATATTCCTGGTATAGGACATAACTTACAAGAACATAGTGTTGTACTAATAAGAGGTGGAAGGGTAAAAGATATCCCTGGTGTTAGATACCACATAATAAGAGGTACATTAGATACAGCTGGTGTTAAAGATAGAATGCAAGCTAGATCTAAGTATGGTGCAAAAAAACCAAAAAAATAAAAAAATTAAATAGTGCTAATAAAGAGATATAATATTTTGAAGGCAATATACAATAAAATTTAAATTTGTATATTATCTGATGATAAAAATAAAATTTATAGCGCTATACGGGAAGAAAAATCTTCCAGAGTAACTAAGTGTTTTTATGAAACACAAATAATAAAGAATGTGAAAACACACATATCTTAGAAAAGGAGTGAAGAATAGTGCCAAGAAGAGGATATATAGCAAAAAGAGAAGTTTTACCAGATCCAATATATAATAGCAAAGTTGTAACAAAATTAATAAACAATATTATGTTAGATGGTAAAAAAACAGTTGCTCAAAAAATAGTATATGATGCATTTGACATTATAAAAGAAAAAGAAGGAAAAGATGCATTAGAAGTTTTTGAAGCAGCATTAAACAACATAATGCCAGTCCTTGAAGTTAAAGCGAGAAGAGTAGGTGGAGCTACATACCAAGTTCCAATCGAAATCAGAGCTGAAAGAAGACAAACTTTAGGATTAAGATGGATAGTAAACTATGCAAGAAATAGACATGAAAAAACTATGGCTGAAAAATTAGCAAATGAAATAATCGATGCTACAAACAGCACAGGTGGATCATTCAAGAAAAAAGAAGAAATGCATAGAATGGCTGAAGCTAACAAAGCTTTCGCACATTACAAATGGTAAAAAACGAATGAAAATCGGCATCTTGCACATTTTTCTTCAACTAATAAAATCCTCAACGTACCTTTGTACGCTTCCGGTTTTATTGTTTTGAAAAATGCACAATATACCAATTTTGATTCATTTAACCATATAAGATAAAAAATAGGAGGAAAAAATTAATGGCAGGTAGAGCATTTCCATTAGAAAAAACAAGAAATATAGGAATAATGGCGCATATAGATGCAGGAAAAACTACTACTACTGAAAGAATTCTTTTCTATACAGGTAAAACTCATAAAATAGGAGAGGTTCATGAAGGTGAAGCTACAATGGACTGGATGGTTCAAGAGCAAGAAAGAGGTATTACAATTACTTCTGCTGCTACAACATGTCAATGGTTAGGACATAGAATAAACATCATTGACACACCTGGTCACGTTGACTTTACAGTTGAAGTTGAAAGATCTTTAAGAGTACTTGATGGATCTGTAACTGTATTTTGTGCTAAAGGTGGAGTTCAACCACAATCAGAAACTGTTTGGAGACAAGCAGATAATTACCATGTACCAAGAATGGCGTATGTTAATAAAATGGATACAACTGGTGCAAATTTCTTATCTTGCGTTGAGCAAATGAGAAGCAGATTAAATGCAAATGCTATTCCAATCCAATTACCAGTTGGAGCAGAAGACACATTCAAAGGAATAGTAGACTTAATAAAAATGAAAGCATTTATTCATAAAGATGATTTAGGAAAAGAAATCGAAGTAACAGAAGTTCCAGAAGATTTAAAAGAATTAGCAGAAAAATATAGAAGTGAAATGATAGAAGCTGCAGCAGAACAAGATGATGACCTAATGATGAAATATTTAGATGAAGGTGAACTTTCAGAAGAAGAAATCAAAAAAGGTCTAAGAATAGGAACATTGGCTAACAAGTTAGTTCCAGTATGTTGTGGATCATCATATAAAAACAAAGGTGTTCAAGAACTATTAAATGCAATAGTTGATTATATGCCATCACCATTAGATATACCACACATTAAAGGTGTTACATTAGATGGAGAAGAAACAGAAAGAAAAACTTCTGATGAAGAACCATTTGCTGCATTAGCATTTAAAATTGCAACAGATCCATTCATTGGAAAACTATGTTTCTTTAGAGTATATTCAGGAACATTAGAAGCTGGTTCAACAGTATTAAATGCAAACAAAGATAAAAAAGAAAGAATGGGAAGAATAGTTTTAATGCATTCTAACCATAGAGAAGATATAGATAAAGTATATGCTGGAGATATCGCAGCAGCAGTTGGATTAAAAGAAGTTACAACTGGTGATACATTATGCGATATTAACCACCCAGTTATACTAGAATCTATGGAATTCCCAGAACCAGTTATTGAAATTGCAATTGAGCCAAAAGATAAAGTAGCTCAAGAAAAAATGGGTATAGCACTTTCAAAACTTGCAGAGGAAGACCCAACATTTAAAGCATATACAAACCATGAAACTGGTCAAACTATAATTGCAGGTATGGGAGAGTTACACTTAGACATAATCGTAGACAGATTAAAAAGAGAATTCAAAGTAGAATGTAATGTAGGTAAACCACAAGTTTCTTACAAAGAAACAATCAGAAATAAAGTAAGAGTTGAAGGAAAATTCATTCGTCAATCTGGTGGACGTGGACAATATGGACATGTATGGTTAGAAATGGAACCATTAGAGCCAGGTTCAGGAATAGAGTTTGAAAGCAAAATCGTTGGTGGTGTTGTTCCGAAAGAATATATAAAACCAACTGAAGAAGGAATTAGAGAAGCTGCAGAAAGCGGAATTCTTGCTGGATATCCAGTTATAGATTTTAAAGCAACATTAGTAGATGGATCTTACCATGATGTCGATTCATCAGAAATGGCTTTCAAAATAGCAGGATCTATGGCATTCAAAGAAGGATGTAAACAAGCAAAATCTGTAATACTAGAACCTATAATGAGAGTAGAAATAACAGTTCCAGAAGAATATATGGGAGACGTTATAGGAGATGTAAACTCTAGACGTGGTAGAATGGAAGGAATGGAATCAAGAAACGGAATGCAAATAATAAGAGCATTTATTCCACTTGCAGAAATGTTTGGATATGCAACAGACTTACGTTCAAAAACACAAGGTAGAGGAACATATGCAATGGAACCAAGCCATTACGAAGAAGTTCCAAAATCTGTATTTGAGAAGATTGTTGCATCAAGAGCTAAAAAAGAAGACTAGTTAAAACGAATGAAATTGGGCATCTTGAGGTATCAAACTTCATAAAAATTTTTCAATATACAAACATATAATTTCAAAAATTTTTAATTGTTTTCCTAGCAATATACCCAATTCGCCTCGTTTTGAGGTGCATACAAAAATAAAAAAATAAAAGGTATTGCAAAATAACAAAAAATGTTATAGAATGCTTTTATTAAAAATAGTTATTAAATTTTTAAATATAAAATAAAAGAAGTAAGCTTTCACTACTACATTATTTGTTTAGCAATGAATAATGAATAGTGAAAAGTACAAATTACTTCGTAATTTGAAGGAGGAAAATTCAAATGGCAAAAGCAAAATTTGAAAGAACAAAACCACATGTTAACATTGGTACAATCGGTCACGTTGACCACGGAAAAACAACAACAACAGCAGCTATTACAAAATGGTTAGGATTATTAGGAAAGGCTCAATACACAGCATATGATCAAATCGATGGTGCTCCAGAAGAAAAAGCAAGAGGAATCACAATCAACACAGCACACGTTGAATATGAAACAGAAAAAAGACACTATGCACACGTTGACTGTCCAGGTCACGCTGACTATGTAAAAAACATGATCACAGGTGCAGCTCAAATGGATGGAGCAATATTAGTTGTTTCAGCAGCTGACGGTCCAATGCCTCAAACAAGAGAGCATATACTATTAGCAAGACAAGTTGGAGTTAAATATATCGTTGTTTACTTAAACAAATGTGATATGGTTGACGATCCAGAATTATTAGAATTAGTTGAAATGGAAGTTAGAGACTTATTATCTAGCTATGATTTCCCAGGAGATGAAATTCCAATTATAAAAGGATCTTCATTAAAAGTTCTAGAATCTACATCAACAGATCCAAATGCACCAGAATATCAATGCATTAAAGAATTAATGGATGCTGTAGATAGCTATATACCAACACCAGAAAGACCAACAGATGGTGACTTCTTAATGCCAGTAGAAGACGTATTCTCTATAACAGGTAGAGGAACAGTTGCTACAGGTAGAGTAGAAAGAGGAGTTGTTAAAGTTCAAGACGAAGTTGAAATAGTTGGTTTATCAACAGAGAAAAAGAAAACTGTTGTAACAGGTGTTGAAATGTTCAGAAAACTATTAGACCAAGCAGAAGCAGGAGATAATATCGGTGTTCTATTAAGAGGTATCGATAGAAAAGACATCGAAAGAGGTCAAGTTTTAGCAAAACCAGGATCAATACATCCACATACAAAATTCAAAGCACAAGTTTACGTATTAACAAAAGAAGAAGGTGGAAGACATACACCATTCTTCAATGGATATAGACCACAATTCTATTTCAGAACAACAGACGTTACAGGTGTTATCGATTTACCAGCAGGTACAGAAATGGTAATGCCAGGAGATAATGTAGATATGACTATCGAATTAATCACACCAATAGCAATGGAAAAAGGATTAAGATTTGCTATTCGTGAAGGTGGTAGAACAGTTGGATCTGGTATAGTTTCAGAAATAATTGAGTAATACCAATTATATATAGAGAGAGGCTAGAAATAGCCTCTTTTTTATTGTATATAACAAGAACGAATGGGGACAGACCCCTTTTGTTTAAATTAAAACAAAAGGGGTCTGTCTCTATTAGTTCCAATCAATTAAACAAATTACAATTTAAAGTTGAAATAACAAAATTAATACTATATAATATCAAAAGAGGTGATATAAAATGAAAAAAATGCTAAAAGGTATAAGCATAATTTTAATTATAGCTAGTACACTAATATTATTAACTGGTTGTGGAAAAGAAAAAGAAGAAACTCCTAAAACTACACCTAATGAAAATGTAAATGTGGAAAATAATGTAGAGGAACAAAAAGACAACTCTGCAGAGAAATTTTCAATGGGAGAATGGAATAATGGTGTTTATGAAAACAAGTTCCTAGGACTTAAATTCAAATTACCAGATGGATGGACATATTCAAGTGATGAAGAAATTGCAAAAACTATGAATATTGGGAAAGAATTGCTAAATGATGATCAAAAAGCAGCAGCAGAAATTGCCAATTTAACTAGTGTATATTACATAATGGCTAATAATCCAAACACAGGTGATAATATATCAATTATGACAGAAAAACCACTTATGGAAGCAACAACAGAATATTATTTAAGTCAACTAAAAAGCCAATTATCAAGCGTAAAGAGTATGGAATACAAAATTGGTGAAGTAACGAAAGAAAAAGTTGCAAACATAGAATTTGATGTCTTAACAGTAACAGCAAAAATGAGTGGAATTGAACTTACACAAAAATATTATATACATAAAATGGATAAATATTTCTTAGACATAATTGTAACAGATGTAAGTGGAAAAGATGATATAAAGAATATTACAACGTATTTTGAATAAGAAAAAATATAGAGCAAATGCAAGGGGCGATTTTAATCGCCCCTTACAACGTTTGAGACAAATTCGTTTTTGATATATGCAATATCACATCTCACACTTTGTGTTAAATTTCAATTTATCTATTTTAATATAGTAGGAAACTTGCTCATTTCCTACTATATTAAAATGCTATAATCGCTAATGCCTTTGATATTTCCTCATTTCATTCGGAAACTCAAATCGGCGAGAACAAAGGGCGACTAAAGTCGTTTTGTTCTTTTGACCTAAACATTAACTTTTTATTAAATAAATGTTCCAAATTCTATTGCAATTTTTCTAATTAAATAATAAAATATGTAAATATAAAATATACTTTAACAAAGAGGGGTTATTTAATGAAAATATTGTTAGATTGCATGCGGAGGAGATAATGCACCAGAAGCAAATATTAAAGGCGCAATAAAAGCAATTAAGGAAATTAGCTCAGACATAGTGTTGATAGGAAAAGAAGAAGTAATAAAAAGCAAAATTAAAGAAATTTATAATAAAGAATTATCAGAAATAACAAATAGAATAACAATAAAAAACGCTACAGAAACAATAGAAATGGAAGATGTACCTACACAAGCAATTAAGCATAAAAAAGATTCATCTATGGTAGTAGGTCTTAATATGCTTAAAGAAGAACAAGGAGATGTATTTATTTCAGCAGGAAATTCTGGAGCATTACTAACAGGTGCAACACTATTAGTAGGAAGAATTAAAGGTGTAGACAGACCAGCAATTGCACCTATGCTTCCGTCTTATAAAAAGGGATTAATGCTAATAGATGCCGGAGCAAATACAAATTGTAAACCAATAAATCTTTTGCAATTTGCACAATTTGCAAACATATATTTAAAAAACATATATAAAATAGAAAAACCAGTAATTGGATTACTAAACATAGGAACAGAAGAAACTAAAGGGAACGACTTAATGAAGGAAAGTTACAAACTTTTAAAAGAAAAATCTGAAGAATATGGAATAAACTTTATAGGAAATGTAGAAGGGAGAGAGGCTTTTTCTGGAGAAATAGATGCAGTAGTTACAGATGGATTTACAGGAAATATATTTTTAAAAACTGTAGAAGGATTTGGAAAATTAGTAAAACGTTCATTATCAGAAAGTTTAAAAAAGAATATTTTATCTACAATAGGAGCAATTCCAGCGCTTCCTGGAATAAAAAGATTCAGCAAAACAATGGATTATAAAGAGTATGGTGGGGCTCTATTCTTGGGAGTAAAAAAACCTGTTGTAAAAGCACATGGAAGTAGTGATGAATATTTATTTTACTTTACAATAAAGCAAGCAGAAAAATTTTCTGAATCAAAAGCAGTAGAAATTCTAAAGAAAGAATTTGAAAAGTTAAAATAAATTAAAAAAAACTATTGACAATATATTGCAAACCATATAATATCTAAGTTAGTAAAAATAATAAAAATATAAGAGGAGGTGTATTATACCTATGAGTTCAGAGGAAATTTACAATAAGGTAAAAGAAATTATAGTAGAACAATTAGGAGTAGCTGAAACAGCAGTAGCACTAGATGCATCTTTTATAGATGATTTAGGAGCTGACTCTTTAGATATAGTTGAATTAATAATGGCATTAGAAGAAGAATTTGACATAGAAATTCCAGATGCTGATGCAGAGAAAGTAGTTACAGTAAATGATGTAGTAGAGTACATAAAAGATAATGCATAGTAAATAAACTAAAAAGGAGGCAATTGATTTGCCTTCTTTTTTTTCATACATATTACAGGAGTTTTAAGTTTTAGATACATAACTAAAATAAAAGATGTTTTAATAAGTATTTTTAACAAACAATGTCGAAAATAGATAAAATAGCTAAATTTGTGCGATTGAAATTCATTGTAATTATTAATAAATTGTAGTATAGTCAAAATTGTACAAAGTATATATTTGTGCAAATACTAAAGAAAGGGGAAAGAAAGTGCAAGATTGTAGGACCTACTATGGTGGTACTTTTTTAGGAGAAGATGACTTAAAAGAATCAAATATTAAACATAGAATAGAATTAGAATATTATACAACTAAAAATTACATAAGTGAAGTAAAAGAAAATGAAGAAACTAGTTATGGAATTGAAATTATAAAAAAAGAATATATAGATAATGAAATAGGCATTGAAACTGGATTTAAAAAACAAGTAAGTAGCAATGCAAAAAAAGTAATTGAAATAATTGATACTTTAAAGAAATATAAAGTAACTCCAATAGGATTAAATGATGTATTAGAAGATTTGCTAAAAGCAAATTAGAAAAATGAACGAATAAAGACAGACCCAAACGAATGGGGACATCCCCCTTTTTGTTTTAGCTGAAACAAAAGGGGGTTGTCCCTATTCGTTTACGTTTCACTTTCAATATATCAAACATCTAAAATATTACAACTAAATAAATATTGGATTTCAACAAATTCTCAAAAATGTATGAATATTGTTTACACAAAAAAATATTTAGTATATAATTCAAGAAATACAGACAAAGCAAGAGGAAAAGCAAAAAAAATAGCTAATTTATATATTGTATAAATATAAAAAGGAGGTAGAACAACTAAATTATTTTTAGCTGTTCGCATATAAAAATGGCAGACAAACTAGTAATAGTCGAATCCCCAGCAAAAGCAAATACAATAAAGAAATTCTTAGGTGGAAATACAAAAGTAGTGGCTTCAATGGGACATATAAGAGACTTACCTAAGTCAAAATTAGGAGTAGATACAAAAACATTTGAACCTCAATACATAAACATAAGAGGAAAAGGAGATTTAATAAAATCTTTAAAAAAAGAAGCAAAAGATGCAAAAAAAGTATATCTTGCAACTGACCCTGACCGTGAGGGAGAAGCAATTGCATGGCACTTAGCAAATATTTTAGGTGTAGATGAAAGTAAAATGTGTAGAGTAACATTTAACGAAATTACAAAAGATGCCGTAAAAAAAGCAATACAAAATCCAAGAAAGATAGATATGGATTTGACAGATGCACAACAAGCTAGAAGGGTATTAGATAGAATAGTAGGATATAAAATAAGTCCTGTACTTTGGAAAAAAGTACAAAAGGGATTATCTGCAGGTAGAGTTCAATCTGTTGCGGTAAAATTAATTGTAGATAGAGAAGAAGAAATAGAAAAATTTATTCCAGAGGAATATTGGAATATATATGCGAGCCTATCTACAAAAAAACCAAAAAAGAGTTTTGAAGCAAAATTATTTGGTAAAGATGATAAAAAATTAGAAATACATTCTAAAGAAGAAGTAGATAAAATATTAAAAGATTTAGAAAATGCAAAATATATTGTTGATGAGATAAAAAAAGGAGAAAAGAAAAGAACTCCAGCACCACCATTTACAACAAGTACAATGCAACAAGAAGCTTCAAGAAAATTAAACTTTGCATTAAGAAAAACAATGCAAGTAGCACAGCGGTTTATATGAAGGAGTTAAAATATCATCAAAAGGAACAGTTGGTTTGATTACATATATGAGAACTGATTCTACAAGAATATCGGAAGAAGCAAGAGCAGCAGCAAAGATATACATAGAAAACACATATGGTGAAGAATATTACGAAAATAGATATTATAAAACTAAATCTGATGCTCAGGATGCGCACGAAGCAATAAGACCTACATATGTAGAATTAACACCAGATTCTATAAAAGAGTCTTTGACAAATGATCAGTACAAACTATATAAATTAATATATAATAGATTTATAGCAAGCCAAATGGCAGCTGCAGTATTTGATACATTAGCGGTTAAGATTAATGCTAATAACTATAATTTTAGAGCAAATGGGCAGACTATAAAATTTAAAGGATTTATGACTTTATATGTAGAAACAGAAGATTATGAAAAAAAAGAAGAGTTTGAGAAAATACCAGCACTTACAGAAAACCAAGAATTGCAAAAAGAGAAAATAGACTCAAAACAAAGTTTTACTGAGCCACCTCCAAGATATACAGAAGCAAGTTTAGTAAAAGCATTAGAAGAAAAAGGAATAGGAAGACCTAGTACATATTCTCCAACAATTACAACTATACTTGCAAGGAGATACATAGAAAAGATACAGAAACAATTACATCCAACAGATCTAGGAAGAATAGTAAATAAACTATTAATAGAAAACTTTAGTGATGTAATAAATGTTGAATTTACTGCACAAATGGAAAAAGAATTTGATAAAATAGCAGAAGGAAAAGAACAATGGAAAAAAGTAATTTCAGACTTTTATGGACCATTTGAAAAAGTAGTAGAAAAAGTAGACAAAGAACTAGAACATGTAAAACTAGAATATGAAGTGTCTGATGTGCCATGTGATAAATGTGGTAGGATGATGGTTATAAAGTATGGAAAGTATGGGAAGTTTTTGGCTTGCCCAGGGTATCCAGAATGTCAAAATGCAAAACCATATATAGAAACAATAGAAGAAGTATGCCCTAAATGTGGAGGAAAGGTACAAGTAAGAAAAACAAAAAAGAAAAGAAATTACTATATCTGCGAGAATAATCCAAATAATGGATGTGATTATATTTCTTGGGCAAAACCTAAAAAGTAATCAATTATTTACATAATGTTGCAAAAAACGATAAAATAATATATAATTAATGCATTGCTAAAGTTATTAGTAATAAATATTTGGCATAATGATGCTGAAAGGAGAATTTAAATGGTAACAACTAAAAGCAATGCTATTATTATTCATGGCGGTGGATTAGTTGATCCATCAAAAGATGTTCTTATGCGGTTAGCCAAGAACTTAAAAGAAGTTTATAGCAAAGTATTTATTGGTAAGTACAGTTTTGAAAGCCTTTATACACCTTCCTTTTGGATGGAGTATAACAAAGAATTAGAAAATTTAGTTAAAGATAAGAGAGGAACGTTTTTCGGAACGTGTCGTGGAATTGATTTAACAGATCCAATTCTTTCTAAAAAAGCGATAAACTGTTTACACGAACACAATACAACAACAGTAATTGTTGCTGGAGGAGATGGAAGCTCCAGGCAGGTTGCAGAAATAAATGATACTTTTGTAAAGAATGGTATTAACATTATTTTTGCAGTTCCGCTTACCATTGATGGAATTAATGGTGGGTGCTCCATTGGTATTAATGAAGCAGTAAGGGAAAGTATTAGGCAGATAGAGAATATCACTTCTACTTCCCTGCAGACCAGAGACAATGAAAAATTTAGTGTTGTTATGGTTGAGCTCCAAGGACGAAACCGTGATGATATTTTGGCAGAAACACTTCATAAAATAGTAAAAAAAGGAGGAATTGCTGATTTTGACTTATCAGAAATCTTCTTAAGAGTTGTTCCTGCAAATATCGAAACAAATGAATCAAAGCTAGTTGAAGAGATTAACAATGCTACAAAAAGAACTTTAATTCTTGTGAGTGAAGGAGCAAAAATAAAAATTGAAGATTTCGCTAAAAAGATTAAGAGAAAAGTTCGGTCTTTAGTTGTTGGACATCCTTCACAGTCAAACAATATGACAACACAAAATGCATATGATGAATGGATAGATTATGTTTCTTGTAAAATCATAGCAAAAAATCCACTTACTTCGTATTGTATAGTAAAATGGTATAATGGTTTATATGAAGTCTTTTCTATAGACTATTATGCAAGACTTAACCCGCGTAATAAGCAAAATGACCAACTGCCGTATGATTTGGATAATCTTATAAAGGATTATATGGCAAAGTAACCAAATTTTCTCCAAATGCTAAGTAGAATTTTAATTAATTCTCCTTAGCATTTTTTTTAGGGAAAAAGGGGACAGGCCCCTTTTTCCTTAAAAGAGTATTTGAAAACAAATTCAAAAACAACAAATATATAAAATTGAATAAAAATTTTATACCTGGCAAAAATATGTATAAATTACATATTTTAAGAGGGTGAAAAGATTTGAATACAAAGAATTATAAATATTTAAACATTAAAGGAACAATATTAGATAATTATCAACTGCAAAATTATATGGAGAAAATTGCAATAAATTATGATGTAAAAGGGCAGAGTAAAAAAAATACTTATCCCATACCAAGACTCAAGGATAACTTTAAGTTTATAGAAAAAACTTATGAGTTACTAAATGAGAGTATAAAAAATGGAGTGGAAATTCATCCGGCAGGTGAATGGCTTTTAGACAATTTTTATATAATAGAAGAAACATACAAAACAGTTTGTCTAGAAATGAATATAAAGAAATATAAAGAGTTTCCAGGAATATCTACTGGAGAATATAAAGGATATGCTAGAATTTATGTATTAGCATCTGAAATCGTTGCATACACAGATAATAAAATAAATGATGACATTCTAGAGCTTACTATTTCTTCATATCAAAAAAGAAAGCTACTAAATATGAAAGAAATCTGGAACCTATGGATATTTTTAGAAATAGCAATAATAGAAAATATAAGAAGTGTATGTGAAAAGATATATTCTTCACAAATCCAGAAATATAAAGTAGAAAACATAATAGAAAGATTAGTAGAAAAGAAGGAAATAAAAAACCAAACATATAAAGCTATAAAAAAAGATGAAAAAATAAAATTAAGTAATAGGGAAATGAAATATCCCTTTATTGAATATATGTCATATAAACTTAAAAAGTATGGAAGACAAGGATTGCCATACTTGGAAATTCTAGAAGAACAAGTAAATAAAATGGGAATGACTATAGCTGATGTTATAAAAAAAGAACATTATGATATTGCAATTTCTAAAGTCTATATAGGGAATAGTATATTAAGCTTAAAAGAAATTTTGAGAGTAAATTTTTTAAGTTTATTTGAAGAGATTAATGGAATAGAGGAAATATTGAAAAAAGATCCAGCAGATGTATATAGTAAAATGGATTATAAAACAAAAGATAGTTATAGAAATGCAATAAAGGAAATCTCTGAAAAAACAAAAATATCTGAAATATATATAGCAAATAAAGTAGTTGAAGTAGCTAGTAAATACAAAGAGAAAAATAGTAAAAAATCACATATAGGATATTATTTAATATCAGAAGGAAAACAAGAATTATTAAATGCAATAGGCTTCAAAGGGAAGAAAGAAATTTCATACAAAACAAAATCTAATATATATATACTAGCAATTTATACATTCACAACTATATTTACAATAATAAATGGAGCATATTTATATTTTAGATCTAAAAGCTTACTAATATCAATTTTAGCAAGCATTTTTCTGTGTATTCCAATATCAGAAATAGTTATTCAAGTAATAAATTATATTTTGAATAAGTCTGTGAAACCTAAAGCTCTTCCTAAACTAGATTTTACCAAAGGAATACCAAAAGAATATTCAACATTTGTTGTAATACCTACAATAATAAATTCAAAAGAAAAGGTAATAGAATTAATAAAAAAATTAGAGGTATATTATCTAGCAAATAAAAGTGAAAATCTATATTTTGCATTACTTGGAGATTGCACTTCATCAAAGAATAAAAAGGAAAAAATTGATGATGAAATTATAAAGACTGGATTAGAGGAAATAAAAAAATTAAATGATAAATATAAAAATGAAATTTATGAACCATCTAAATTTTATTTTCTATACAGAGAGAGAGTATGGAATGAAAAAGAAGAATGTTATTTAGGATGGGAACGAAAAAGAGGACTATTATGCCAATTTAATGAGTTTTTAGTAGATGGAATAAACAAATTTAAAGTAAATACACTTCTAAATGAAAATGCTGAAGGCGATTCAAAAGATCAAAATGAAAATTTAAATATTAAATATGTAATAACTTTAGATTCAGATACAAATTTAGTCTTAGAAACTGCATTTGAATTAATAGGAACAATGGCACATATTCTTAACACACCAGTATTAAACAAAGAAAATGATGCAGTAATAGAAGGACATGGCTTAATTCAACCTAGAATAGGAATAAATTTAGAAGCAAGTAGAAAGAGTTTATTTACAAAAATATATGCAGGAGCTCGGAGGAACAGATTCATATACAAATGCAATATCTGATATATATCAAGATAATTTTGACGAAGGTATTTTTACAGGAAAAGGAATATATGATGTAAAAATATTTCATAAGGTATTGTGCAACGAGATACCAGAAAATATAGTATTAAGCCATGACTTGCTGGAGGGAAACTATTTAAGATGTGGACTTGCAACAGACATTTTGTTATTAGATGATTATCCAAGCAAATACAATACTTATTGCTTAAGACAAAGCAGATGGATAAGAGGAGATTTCCAAATAAGCAGATGGCTAAAAAATAGAATAATAACTAAAAACAAAACATTAAAATTAAATCCATTAGGAGCATTATCTAAGTTTAAAATATTTGACAATTTGAGAAGAAGTCTAGTTTCTATTTTTGTAATTATAAGTTTAATATATTGTTTAATATTAAAAAACAATTCAATCATAAAAAATATAGCTATAATTGCTTTGGTTGCATATAGCATTCCTACAATATTAGATATCTTAAATTATATTATTTTTAAAAAAGGAAAAGATACAAGATTCATATATGCGCGTAAAAACTTTATATCTAGAATTAATGCTATAAAAGCAAGTATTGTTAGAACAATACTTGATATATGCTTTTTACCACATAAGGCATATATTACCTTAAACTCAATTGTAAAAACAACATATAGAATGAAAATAAGTAAGAAACATCTATTAGAATGGTTAACTGCAGAGGAAGCTGAAAAACAAGCCAAAACAGATTTGATTTCATACTATAAATTTATGTGGATAAATGTTTTAATTGGAGTTTACTTTTCCTTATTAGGAGTATTTTCAAAACAATTATTGGAAATATTAATTGGAATAATGTGGATAACAGGACCAGCCTTGGCATGGAGAATAAGTAAGAATATTAGAAAGAGTTCAGCCATAGAAAAAATATCTAAAGAAGACAAAGAATATCTTTTAGAAATAGGAAAAAGAACATGGCAATATTTCAAAGATAATATAAATAAAGAGAATAATTATTTACCACCAGATAATTATCAAGAAGGACGAGCAAAGAAAATTGCACGGAAGAACATCAACAACAAATATTGGGCTTGGAATGTTAGCTATAATTTCAGCTTATGATTTAAAGTATATAGAACTAGAAGAAGGACTAGATTTATTATACAAAATGTTTGAAACAATAGGTAAGCTTCAAAAATGGAATGGACACTTGTATAACTGGTATAATACAAATACCTTAGAGCCATTAATCCCAAGATATATTTCTACAGTTGATAATGGTAACTTTATAGGATATTTATATACTGTAAAACAGTTTTTAATAAATGCTGAAAAAGATGTATTTGATATTGATAATAGCAATAACGAATACACAGAGAAAATTTCTCAGATGATTTCTACAATAGATAGCATAATAGAACAAACAGATTTCTCTATATTGTATGATTCAAAAAAGCGTTTATTTTCAATAGGATATGATGTAGAACAGAATAAATTAACTAATTCATATTATGATTTACTTGCATCAGAAGCAAGACAAGCTAGTCTTGTTGCAATAGCAAAAAAAGATGTTACACCTAAACATTGGGGAGCGTTAAGTAGAACACTTACAAGCTTGAAAAAATATAAGGGACTAATTTCTTGGTCAGGTACAGCATTTGAATATTTAATGCCAAACATAAATATAAAAAAATATGATGAAAGTTTGTTAGATGAGTCTTGCAGATTTCTAATAATGAGTCAAATAGAATATGCAAGAAAACTTGGAATACCTTGGGGAATTTCAGAAGCGGCATATAATTTAAAAGATTTAAATAATAATTATCAATATAAATCTTTTGGTGTTCCTTGGCTTGGATTAAAAAGAGGACTTAATGATGATATGGTCGTGTCTCCATATTCTGTGTTTTTAAGTTTAAACTATGTTCCAAAATTAGCAATAGCAAATTTAAAAGAACTAGAGAAAGAAAATATGTATGATAAATATGGATTCTATGAGTCTGTAGATTACACAATGTCTAGGCTAAAATATGGAAAAAAATATGAAGTAGTAAAAACATATATGGCACATCATCAAGCTTTAAGTTTACTTGCAATTAACAATGTATTAAACAATGAAATTTTAATAAAAAGATTTATGGATAATCCAGAAATAGAAGCTGTTGACATTTTACTTCAAGAAAGAATGCCAGAAAAAGCAATTATAACAAAAGAGAAAAAAGAAAAAATAGAAAAAATAAAACCTAAAGATTATCAAAATTATATTGAAAAAACATATAAAAATATAGAAACAAATTTAAATAGAGCTAATGTAATATCTAATGGGATATATACAGTTTGCACAAAAGATAATGGAGAGGGATTTAGCAAGTATAATAATATATTAATAAATAGATTCAAAGAAACAGCAGACTATAAGCAAGGAATACTATTCTTTATAAAAAATGTTAGAACTAAAAGAATCTGGACAAACACACCAATATCAGAAAATAATAGAGGAGATTTATATAAAACAACCTTTGCTCCAGAAAGAAGTGAATTTGTTAGAACAGATGCAAATATAGAAACAAAAACAAAAATAATAGTTGCACCAGATGATCCAGTAGAAATAAGAAGATTAGAAATAAAAAATAATGGAATGAATGAAGAAACTCTTGAAGTAACAAACTACTTTGAACCAGTATTATCTAGACCTACACAAGATTACGCACATATGGCTTTTAATAATTTATTTTTGACATTTGAAAAACTAGAAGAAGATGAAATATTAGTAAAAAGAAAAAAGAGAGGAATAGATGAAAAAGACGTATATTTAGAAGCATGCTTATTTGCTGAAGATGAAACAATTGGAGACTTGGAATTTGAAATAGATAAAGAAAAATTCTATGGGAAAAAACAAAATCTTATTCCAGAAATGGTAAAAGAGTCAAAGCCATTTTCACAAAATATTGGCTTGGTAACTGATCCATGTTTAGCAATGAAAAGAACAATAAAAATTGAACCAGGAGAAAAAATAATACTTAATCTATTAATAGCAATAGGAAATAATAAAGATGTAGTAAACAGCTTATTACAAAAATATAAAAATGAAAAAGTAATAACAAAAACTTTTGAACTATCTAGAGCAAAAGTAGAGGCAGAAACTATTTATTTAGGATTGAAAGGAAAAGATATAGAGAAGTACCAAAAATTGCTAGGATATATATTATTAAACAATCCATTGAAAAAGCTTACATTAAATACATTACCTAAAAGAATTTACTCACAAAGTAAATTATGGAGATATGGAATATCTGGGGATTTACCGATAGTTCTAGTAAAAATTCAAGATTTAAATGATATGTATGTAGTTCAAGACATGTTAAAAGCATACGAGTTTTTTAGAAGTAAAAATATTAAAATAGATTTAGTAATATTTAATAATGAAGAAAATTCTTATGAGCAATATGTAAATTATGAAATAGAAAATGCAATAGCAAATAAACAAATGGAATTTTTAAAAAATCAGTATGGGGGAATATTTGTTATAAATTCTAATCAAATAGAAAAAGATGATATAGATTTGTTGGAATTTAAAGCAAATGTAATTATAGATAGTAAATTAGGAAATATAGAAGAACGGAATAAAAGATCTAGAAGAAGAATATATAAAAGAACTAAAAAATATAGGCTTAGATTCAACCCCAGAAAGAGTATTTAATAATGACATAAAAACAATTCAAAATATAGATATGTCTAAATTAGAGTATTACAATGAATATGGAGGCTTTTCAGAGGATGGATTGGAATATGTAATAAAACTCGAAAAAGGAGAAAAACTTCCAACAGTGTGGAGCATGATTTTAGCAAATGAAACATTTGGAACATTAGTTACACAAAACTTAGGAGGTTATACATGGCATAAGAATAGTAGATTAAATAGGTTATCAGCTTGGAATAATAATCCTGTTTTGGATTTACCTTCAGAAATAATATATTTAAAAGACTATCAAACAGGAAAAAAATGGTCTTTATGCAATAATCTAAATGATGAAAGCCCAGAAAGCTATATAACATATGGCTTTGGATATGTAAATTTTAAGTCAATACAAAATAATATAATGCAAGAATTAGATATTTTTGTTCCGCAAAAAGACAATGTAAAAATAAATGTATTGAAATTGAAAAATTTAGAGCCAAATAAAAGAAAACTTAAATTGGTTTATTATATTAAAACTGTACTAGGAGAAGATGAAATAAAAACAAATAGTTATATAGAAGTAAATAAGGAAAGTAATATAATTATAATAAAGAATTTATATAAAGATAGTTTTAAAAATAATGTTTGTTTTGTATCCTCAAATGAAGATATAAAATCTTATACTGCAAATAAAGATTTCTTTTTTGGAAAAGGAGATATAAAAAATCCAGAAAGCTTAGATAAAGTAGAATTAGATAAATCAAATGGATTAGGAAACAATTCATGTGTTGCAATAGAGTTAGAAATAGAATTAGAAAGTTATGAAAGCAAAGAAATCATATTACATTTTGGAGAAGAAAACACAATATTAGACGCAAAAAATACAGTATATAAATATTCTAAAGTAGCAAATTGCAATAAAGAATTAAATAATGTAAAAAGCTTTTGGTTTGATCTTATAAATAAGGTACAAGTAAATACTCCATTAGAATCACTAAATTTAATGATAAATGGATGGGCTAAGTATCAGACAATAGTATCTAGATTATGGGCAAGAAGCGGTTATTATCAGTCGGGAGGAGCAATTGGCTTTAGAGATCAACTGCAAGATACTATAGGATTAAAATACGTAGATATTGATTTTATGAAAAAACAAATATTAATAGCTTGCAAACATCAATTTATAGAAGGCGATGTAGAACATTGGTGGCATGAGGACACAAATAGAGGAATAAGAACAAGATTTTCTGATGACCTGCTTTGGCTTTGTTATGTTGTTTATGAATATATAAACTGTACAGGAGACTATAGCATTTTAGATGAAAAAGAGCCTTACGTTATGGGAGAACTTTTGCCAGATGGAGTAGATGAAAGGTATGATGTTTATTTAGAATCTCAGTTAAAAGAAGATGTTTATTCTCATTGTATTCGTGCAATAGATAGAAGTCTAAACTTTGGTGAACATGGATTACCTAAAATAGGTTCAGGAGACTGGAATGATGGATTAAATACAGTAGGAAACAAACAAAAAGGAGAGAGTATATGGCTAGGATTTTTTATATATGATATACTAAGAAAATTTATATCTATATGTGAAAAAAGAAATGATATATCAAGAGCAAATGAATATAAAGAAAAAATGAATATAATAAAAAAATCATTAAATATGGCTGGTTGGGATGGAAGATGGTTTAGAAGAGCATATATGGATAACCGGAGAACCACTTCGGAAGCATTGAAAATGAAGAATGTAGGATAGATAGTATATCACAAAGTTGGGGAGTAATATCAAATGCAGCAGACAATGACAAGAAATATATATCAATGGAGAGCTTGGAAAATCACTTAATAGATACAGAAAATGGAATAATAAAATTACTTGATCCACCATTTAATAAAACGAAATTAGAACCAGGATATATAAAAGCATATTTACCAGGAGTAAGAGAGAATGGAGGACAATATACACATGCAGCAATGTGGGCAATTATAGCTTTTACTAAATTAGGTTTTGGTGATAAAGCAGTAGAATACTATAGAATGGTAAACCCAATAGAACACAGCAGAACCAAAGAATCAGCAAAGAAATATAAAGTAGAACCATACGTAATAGCAGCAGATGTATATGGAGCAAATAACCTTCAAGGAAGAGGTGGCTGGACTTGGTATACTGGCTCTAGTAGTTGGTTTTGTAAAGCAGGACTTGAAGATATACTTGGCTTAAATATAACAAATGGAGTATTAAAAATTAATCCTTGTATTTCTAGTAAATGGAGCGAATATAGTATAAGATATAGATATAAAAGTAGTATTTATAATATAAAAGTAAAAAACCCAAAAGGAAGATGCACACGGAGAAAATCAAAAATTCTACTTTAATGAAAAAGAAATAGAAGAAAAAGAAATAAAATTAGAAGATGATGGAACAGTGAATGAAATAGAAATTATTTTATAAACAATAAATGTCATATTTCCGTAATAAATTTGTAAAAAAAACTTGTCATAAATATTGTTATATGATATAAATAAAATAATAAAAGTCGTAAATAAGAAAGGCGGGACTTTTGTGGAAAATATGGAAGATAAAAGAACTATATTAATAGTGGATGATGAAAAACCTATAGTAGATATACTAGTATATAATCTCGAAAAAGAGGGATATAATACTTTGGAAGCTAATGATGGGGTTTCAGCTGTAGAAATTGCGCTTAATGAAAAACCAGATTTAATTTTGCTAGATATAATGCTTCCAAAAATGGATGGATTAACCGTATGTAAAAAAATAAGAACTTCACTTAATGTTCCAATTCTTATGCTTACAGCAAAAGATGAAGAAATTGACAAAATATTAGGACTAGAACTAGGTGCAGATGATTATATAACAAAACCATTTAGTGTAAGAGAACTAATGGCCAGAATTAAAGCAAATTTAAGAAAGTCAGAGATTAAAGAAAGTACAAGCGTAGCACCAAGTGATGAAATAAAAACAAAAAAAATAAAAGTAGGTTCATTGGAATTAGATCTAGATAAATTTGAAGCAAAAGTAGATGGAGAAGTAATAGATTTAACCCTAAGGGAATTTGAAGTACTAAAATTCTTAGCAAGCCAAGCAGGACAAGTAATAACAAGAGAAGTCTTGTTAGAAAAAGTTTGGGGATATGAGTATTATGGAGATATAAGAACAGTAGATGTTACAGTAAGAAGAATCAGAGGAAAAATAGAAAAAGATACTGCAAATCCAAAAATTCTTATAACAAAAAGAGGAGTAGGATATTATATAAAGACAAACTAATGATTCTAGGGACTGTCCCTCTTTTGTTGAATAACAAAAAAGGGGACTGTCCTGAATCATAAACAAGATTAATTACAAATATTATAGAGAGCGGACATTTCTGTCCGCCATTAATTTTGAGGTGAAATATGTTTAAAAGTGCACAAATAAAAATAATGTTAATAATTATAGCATTAGCCATAATAATGTTTATAATTCCAGGATTTATATACATAAATTATTTGTCTAATATAAACTTAGAGGAAATTAACAATGCAATTGTCAATGGAAAAATTATATTTTATATAATTTCAATTTCTTTTATAATTATTGCTACTGTGATATTAATATTTACATCTAAAATAATTCTTAATCCAATTACGAAATTAATAAAAAGTGCAGAAAAAATTGCAGATACTAATAATGTGGAACAAGAAATTAATTATATTGATGGAAAAAAAGCAAAAGTAGATGAAGATGAATTATCTAAAGCCTTTAATTTAGTCACAACAAGTTTGAAACAAAATTTAAATGAAGTTACAAGACAAAAAAAACAAATTGAAACCATTTTACTTCATATGACAGATGGAATAATTGCATTTGATATTGATGGAAAAATCATGCATATAAACCCAGCGGCAACAAGATTATTAAGAATAACAGAAAATGAAAACACATTTGATAAGATCTTCAAGAAATTAAAAGTAGATATTAATATGGAAAAAATAATATACCTTGAAAATTGGACATCGACAGAAGTTAAAGTAGAGATAGAAGATGTTTATTTAAACTTATTCTTTGCACCATTTAAAGATGAAAATGATAGACCAGCTGGAGTTATGGTGCTAATACAAGATATAACGGAACATGTAAAATTGGATAATATGAGAAAAGAATTTGTTGCAGATGTATCACATGAGTTAAAAACACCTCTTACTTCAATATTAGGATATGCAGAAACACTATCAGAAACAGATTATGATGAAGAAATAAGGCAAAAATTTTTAGGAGTTATATCTTCAGAAGCAGTGAGAATGACTAAACTAGTTAATGATTTGCTAACTTTATCAAAATTTGATAATAAAAAAACTGAATGGGAAAGAACAGAATTTGATTTAGGAGAACTTGTAAAACAATGCCAACAAAATTTACAAATAGAAATGGAAAAGAAACACCAAAAGGTAGAATGTTTTGTTACAGCAAATGTTCCAAATGTTTATGCAGATAGGGATGGAATAGAAAGAGTAGTATTAAATATATTATCGAATAGCATAAAATATACAGGTGAAGGCGGAACAATAAAAATTTATGTAGGATTTGTCTATAATGATGCATATATAAAAGTAATTGATAATGGAATAGGAATACCAGAAGAAGACTTGAACAAAATATTTGAAAGATTTTATAGAGTAGATAAGGCAAGAACGAGACAAATGGGAGGAACAGGACTTCGGACTTTCAATTGCAAAAGAAATATTAGACCAAAATAATGGAAGAATTGATATAAAAAGTAAAGTGCATGAAGGAACAGAAGTTGTAATAACAATACCTACTAGAGGATAACAAAGGGCGACTAAAGTCGTTCGCAATATCTGTTAATTTTTAGAAATAATTTATTTTCACAAATTACATTTTGTCTAATTAAATAATTGAAAAAATATAGATAGTAATGTATAATGAAAAAGTAATGTATGCGAAAGAGGGAAAAGTAATGGAAGAAAAAACAAATTCAAAGCTAAAAGATATATTAGAATGGGCATATTGTATAATAATAGCAGTAGTGCTTGCATTATTATTTAGATATTATATAGGAACACCAACAGTAGTAAAACAACCATCAATGTTTAACACACTAGAAGAAGGTCAAAGACTAATTTTAAGTAGATGGACAAGGACTGTAAAGGGAAATTACAAAAGGGGAGATATTGTAACTTTTGAAGCACCAAGTAAAGCTATAGTGTCAGCATTTGAAGCGGATATGGAAAATCCAATTGCTATATATGATTATGAACCAAAAGGTATAATGGCAAAATTTTCTTATTATGTATTAGAATTTACTAAAACAAGTTATATAAAAAGAGTTATTGGAATTGAAGGAGACCATATAAAAATAGAAAATGGCAAAGTATATTTGAACGGAGAGGAACTAGAAGAACCATATTTAAGAGAGGAAATAGAAACAAAAGCTGAGCATGGGGAATTATTTTTAGATGTTACAGTTCCAGAAGGATGTGTATTCGTAATGGGAGATAATAGACCTCACAGTACAGACAGCAGAAGTTTTGGCTGCATCCCAGTAGAGAAAGTAGAAAGTAAAGTATTAATTAGATTTTGGCCATTAAATAAATTTGGCAAAGTGAAATAAATTATGCGTGGAGAATAGTCTTCAGTAGTTCATAAAAGGGAAAGATAATGATTTTTGAAAATATTATAGGTAATGAAAAAAATAAAGAATTATTAAACCAAATAATAAGAACAAATAACATTGCACATAGTTATATGTTTATAGGAAAAGAATCAATTGGAAAAATGTTATTTGCAAAAGAATTTGCAAAAGCAATTTTATGTATAAACGACTTAAAGCCATGTGGAGAATGCAAATCTTGTATAGAATTTGAATCATCTAATAACCCAGATTTTGAAATAATTGAACCAGATGGAAATAACATTAAAATAGAGCAAATAAGAGAGCTTATAAAAAAAGTATATGAAAAACCAATTGTATCTAATAAAAAAGTATACATTATAAATGACAGTAATCTAATGACAAAAGAAGCACAAAATAGTTTATTAAAAACACTTGAAGAACCACCAGAATATGTTACTATTATTTTAATCGCTTCAAATGAAAACTTATTTTTACCTACGATAAAGTCAAGATGTACAAAAATAATGTTTAGAAAATTGACAGATAGTGAGCTAAAAACAATATTGGAGAAAAAATATAAAAAATTAAATATTCAAGAACTAATGCTAAAAATTGCTGATGGAAGTGTGAATAAAGCAGTAAGTTTAGATGGAAAAGAAGAATTATATAACAAAGTTAATAGAATATATTCTAGTTTAGAAAATGTCAATATCATAGAATTAATAAATAGCAAAGAAGATATTTTTAAAGATAAAGAAGAAGCAATTGAGATGCTAGAATACATAAATTTAATTTTTTTCCAAAAAATAAGTTCAAATTTAAAATATGTAGAATGTATGAAAATAGTAGAAGATACAAAGGATAGATTGAAAAAAAATAATAATTATGATATGACAATAGACAACTTAAATATGACAGTGTGGGAGGTTATAAATGGCAAATATTATAGGAGTTAGATTCAAAAAACCAGGTAAAATATATTTTTTTGATCCTGATGGTATAGAAATAAAAAAAGGACAATATGTAATTGTAGAAACAGCAATGGGAGTAGAATATGGAGAAGTTGCAATTGCTAATAGAACCATACCAGATGAAAAACTTGAAAAACCATTGAAAAAGATTATAAGAGTAGCAACATATAAAGATAAAAAACAAAATGAAGAAAACAAGAAAAAAGAACAAGAAGCTTTAAAAATATGCCAAAAGAAGATAGAAGAGCATAAATTAGACATGACTTTAACAGATGTTGAATATAAATTTGATAGAAGTAAATTACTATTCTTCTTTACAGCTGAGGGCAGAATAGACTTTAGAGATTTAGTAAAAGACCTAGCAGCAATTTTTAAAACAAGAATTGAGTTAAGGCAAATTGGTGTAAGGGATGAAGTAAAAAAACTAGGACGGAAATGGAATGTGCGGAAGAGAATTATGTTGTTGTTCATTCCTAGGAAATTTTGAAACTGTTTCTATAAAAATGGCAAAAGAACAAAATATATCTCTTAATCCAGCTAAAATATCTGGAAACTGTGGAAGATTAATGTGTTGCTTAAAGTATGAACAAGAAGTATATGAAGAAAAGCTTAAAAGATTGCCAAAAGTTGGAGCAATAGTGAAAACAGAAGATGGAGAAGGAGAAGTTTGCCGGAGTAGAAACATTAAAAGAAATGATAAAAGTAAAATTTAAAGATGGAGATGATACATTCTTTAAAAAATATAATGCAAAAGATGTAAAAATTATAAAAGATGTAGAAAAAGAAGATGATAAAATAGAGGCAGAAAATCCAGAAGATTTAAAAGAACTACAAAAGCTAGAAAAATTAGAAAAAATGGATGAAAAAAACAACAAATAATTTAGATATTAATCTTAAAATCAAAAAAATATAGGGTTGCGGCCCAAAGTGACCAGTAAAAAGGTGGTGAATAAAAAATGGCATATAAAATATCAGATAAATGTATATCTTGTGGAGCATGCGCAGCAGAATGCCCAGTAGGATGTATTTCACAAGGAGAAGAAAAATACATAATAGATGAAAATACATGTATTGGTTGTGGTACATGCGCAGGTGTTTGCCCAGTAGAAGCACCAGAAGAAGAATAAAAAAGAGTGCGGATGTTGTTTAGAACATATCCGCACTCCTTTTTTTACTGAGATTCAAGGATCTCACAAGCCTTGGAATAAAAAGCCTTGTTGTCAAACAAGTTAAGGTTATAAGATTCCTTTCCTTCAGAAGTAACTATGCAACATTTTTGGATTTCTTCAGAGCTCATTTGCAAAAGCACATAAGAAGTAATTCTAGCTTTAGCAAGAGTCAAATTATCAGGATATTTTTTTATAACACTAGCTGCTAATACCACATTATCATGGTCGTAATTATAGACAGCATCCTGATTGTTGAATGACATGCATCCGACCACATTGCCGTAGTCATAATTGTGAATGTAGACATCCACAGTTTTTACAGAACCATTACCTTTTCCAAAGTATTGCATTATTTCCTCGCCATACTTCTGAATGAGGTAGTAATTAAGATAACTGAACAGATTATCTCCATAGCCATCAGACAACTGAATTACTTCTGCTGCTAAATTTTCACAATTCTTATCCGGAAATTCAACCAAAAACTGCAGAGCAGATTTATCAAATTCTTCTGAGAGTTTGGGAACCTCGGGAACTTTTACTGTTGAGGGAACTTCACTGATTATGTGAATATCTGTGACAGTGTCGAGCTCAACTACAGTGGTGGATTTGTTGCATGCTACCATGCAAGTTACCGAAATAAAAACGATAACTATGCAAAGAAATTTCTTCATTTAAGTGTTTCCCCTTTCAAGTATTAATTTATAAATGGAAGCGAAACACTGTGACCTTCCATTTATAAGAAGGCCATAAAAAGCATTCTATAATAAGTATACCATAAAAATGAAAAAAATACAAATACGATTAGAATTAAGAAGAACAAGCATATATATATTAAAAACTAAAATTTTAATGTAAGAATTTAATTAAAGTATTATTCAATAAAGAAAAAAAGGTGGAATCAAATATGTTTCCACCTTCCTTCTTACTCAATTGCTTTTTTTAATTTCTTGTAGTAATAAGGTACCACCAATGTGCTACAAGCAATTTGCGGTACTATTACCAAAACCAGACCAGCGAAAATCAATAACCGTATAAGATTATTAGAATTCGCAATGATGTTTACAAGTTTGTCACTGGAGTTGCAAAGAGCTTCACGTTCTTCTTGACATTTGTTGTATTGAGAAACTCTATCTTCTGACCAACCATAGCCAGGTTTAGAGTTTTTGGCACTTTCTGTTATGCCAGCTATTTCAGTAGAAATAGATGATAACTTTATGCCTGTCCGTATAACCTTGCAAAGTGCAGGGACTGAGAATATCATAGAAAACGTTATAGCGGTAAGAACCACTATGAGGATTTTGCGTGCTGTTTTTTTGTTCATGCTGAACATTCCTTTCAAATATAATATAATAATTATATTATACTACAAATCAAACAAAAATTCAAATTTTGCTAAAAATGTGGGTTGACTTTTGTACAGTTTAGAAATATACTTTATCTTGTATAACAGTAAATTAAAGACATATAAATTAATAAAGGAGGTTAATAGATGGAAGGCTTAATAGAAATAAGATGGCATGGACGTGGAGGTCAAGGTGCAAAAACAGCATCACTTCTTTTAGCAGATGCAGCATTTAACACAGGCAAATATATTCAAGGATTTCCTGAATATGGACCAGAGAGAATGGGTGCACCAATCACAGCGTATAACAGAATAAGTGACAAACCAATTACAATACATAGTAATATTTATGAACCAGATTATGTAGTAGTTGTAGATGATACTCTATTGGAAACAGTTCCAGTAACAGCTGGATTAAAAAATACAGGAGCAATAGTAATAAACACTACAAAAAATGCAGAAGAGATAAAGGAGCTACTTAAAGGCTATGAAGGAAAAGTATATAAAATAGATGCAAGAAAAATATCAGAAGAGGCATTAGGAAAATATTTTCCTAATACACCAATGCTTGCAGCAATAGTAAAAGTTAGTAAAGTTATGTCAGATGAAGAGTTATTAAATGATATGAAAGGCTCATTTAAACATAAATTTGCTAAAAAACCAGAAGTAATAGAAGGAAATATGAAAGCTTTAGAGATGGCTTTAAATTCAGTAGAGGAAATATAGAAAGAAGGATGTGATTTTTACATGGATATCAATCCAAAAACACCTATGGAAGAATTAACACAAGGTGGAGATATATATACAGCAGGAAACGCAAGAGAATTTAAAACAGGAGATTGGAGAAGCCAAAAACCTATATTTTTATCAGAAAAATGTAAACAATGTGGGCTATGCTTTCCAGTATGCCCAGATGATGCAATACCAGTAGGAAAAGACCAAAAAAGAACAGATTTTAATTATGATTATTGCAAGGGATGCGGGGTTTGTGCTAAGGTGTGTCCGTTTGGTGCAATAGCTATGCAATAAAACAAATGAAAAACTTCGTACTGCGTTGTTAAACTGCATAAAAATTTTTTCAACATACAGCGTATAGTTTCAAAAATTTTTATTTGTTTGCCTAGCATTACTCGTTTTTGATTTGTTTTTTATATTGCAAAATTATATGTAGGGGTCGCCGCCATCGGCGACCCGCACTCCAAAGAAATGACTAAAATATATTAAAGAAATATAACAGGACATGTGTCTGTTTAATGTTTAAAATAAAAAAGGGAGGAAATGAAATGTCTATTAGAGAACGTTTAAGTGGTAATGAAGCAGCAGCTATTGCAATGAAGCAGATAAACCCAGATGTAGTAGCAGCATTCCCAATAACACCATCAACAGAAATACCACAATATTTTTCAACATTTGTAAGTAATGGAGAAGTAAATACAGAATTTGTTGCAGTAGAAAGTGAGCATAGTGCAATGTCTGCAACAATAGGAGCAGAAGCAGCAGGAGCAAGAGCTATGACAGCAACTTCTGCAAACGGAATGTCATTAATGTGGGAAATGATATATATTGCTTCAAGTTTAAGATTACCAATAGTAATGAGCTTGGTAAATAGAGCGGTATCAGGACCATTAAATATTCATAATGACCATTCAGATGCAATGGGAGTAAGAGATGCTGGATGGATTATGCTATTTTCAGAGAATAACCAAGAAGCTTATGATAATTTAATAATGGCACATAGAATAGCAGAAAATAAAGATGTAAAACTACCTTTAATGGTATGCCAAGATGGATTTATAACATCACATTCAATAGAAAATATAGAATTAATAGAAGATGATAAAGTAAAAGCTTTTGTTGGAGAGTATAAGCCAGATGAATATTTGCTAAATAAAGACAACCCAATAGCAGTAGGACCACTTGACTTACAAGCATACTTATTTGAACACAAAGCACAACAAGCAGAAGCAATGAAAAATGCAAAAAAAGTAATATTAGATGTAGCAAAAGATTTTGAAAAAATGACAGGTAGAAAATACTCTTTCTTTGAAGAATATAAACTAGATGATGCAGAGATTGCAATAGTATGTATGAACTCAACAGCAGGAACAACAAAATATGTTGTAGATAATTTAAGAGAAAAAGGAATAAAAGCAGGACTTCTAAAGATAAGAGTATTCAGACCATTCCCAGCAGAAGAAATTGCAAAAGCATTAGAAAATGTAAAAGCAGTTGCTGTATTAGATAAAGCAGATTCCTTAAATGCTGCTGGTGGAGCTTTATTTGAAGATGTAACATCTGCAATGTATGTAAACAAAAAACAAGTTCCAATGGTAAACTATGTATATGGAATCGGTGGAAGAGATACAAAAGCAGATGACATAGAAAGCGTATATAAAGATTTAGCCGAAATCGCAAAAACAGGAGAAATAGATAATCCATATAGATATTTAGGGTTAAGAAAGTAGAAAAATATAAATTGTAATTTTTGTGAGGGGGAATTCTAGGGACTGTCCATCAAAATCACCAAACTTGGGGATTTTGGGGACTGTCCTGAATTCACCCGGAACTAAATAAATTACACTTTATCCAAATTAACAAATTTTAGGAGGTAAATAAACAATGGCATATAATTTAAAAGAAGTAATTGCAGAAAAACCATCAAGGTTTACAGCGGGTCATAGAATGTGTGCAGGATGTGGAGCTCCTGTTGTAGGAAGAATGGTTTTAAGAGCATTAAAACCAGAAGACCATGCAGTAATATCTTGTGCTACAGGATGTATGGAAGTTTCAACATTTATATATCCATATACAGCATGGACAGATTCTTTTGTACATACAGCTTTTGAATGTGCAGCTGCAAATGCAAGTGGAGCAGAAGCTGCTTACAAAGCATTAAAAAGAAGTGGAAAAATACCAGAAGACCAAACAACTAAATTTATAGCATTTGGAGGAGATGGTGGGACTTACGATATAGGACTACAAAGCCTATCAGGAGCAATGGAAAGAGGACATGATATGGTATATGTATGCTATGACAATGGTGCATATATGAATACAGGAATTCAACGTTCATCTGCTACACCTAGATTTGCAGATACAACAACATCACCAGCAGGAAAAGTAATTCCTGGCAAAATGCAAAATAGAAAAGATTTAACAAACATAATGGCAAATCACCACATTCCTTATGTTGCTCAAACAATCGCATATAATAACTTTAAAGATTTATACGAGAAATCAGAAAAGGCAATATATACAAAAGGACCAGCATTCCTAAATGTACTTACACCATGTCCAAGAGGATGGGGCTACAACACAGAAGACTTAATGCAAATAAATAAGTTAGCAGTAGAAACATGTTACTGGCCACTATATGAGGTAATAGATGGAAGATATATAGTAAACTATAAACCAAAAAACAAACTTCCAATAGAAGAATTCTTAAGACCGCAAAAAAGATTTAAACACATGTTTAAACCAGGAAATGAATGGATGATAGAAGAATTCCAAAAAGAAGTAGACAGACGTTGGGAAGAACTATTACATTTAGAAGAAATAACAAATAAAGAATAAAATTAATATATTAAATGGGGGATGAACGAATGAAAAAAATGGTTGAAAAAAATGATGTTACAAGCGCTGCAAAAAATTTTGGAGGATTATATATATTAGTAATGATAATTGCTCTATATATAACAGACATAATAAGCGATGTAAAGGACTATTCTTTAAATGAATTAACTACAATGAGAATTGTAATAATATTTTTTACAATTCTTATCTCAAGCTTTTTACTAACTAGATATGTAATAAAAAAATATAGTATAACAAAATCATTTAAAGATAATCTTAGATTTAACATAAATTTAATTATAATAGCAATAGCGGTAATTTCAATATTTTATTTTCTAATATCATTAAATAGAAACATTAAAGAAATAAGGCAAAGCAGTGAATACAAAATGGCAGCAATATATTTAAGTGAAGATGAACTAGAAGATGTAATAGATGAAGTGAAAAGTGAAGCCAGAGGTGGTTTTGTTAAAGTATGGGTTTCAATTCTACTTGCTTCAGGAATATCAGTAGGATTAGAAGGAAAAATTATTGACAAGTATTGCCTAGAAGATGAAAAAATTGTAGAAGAAAATCCCGAAGAAAAAATATAAAGAGTAAAAAAGAAAAGCTGATTTAGCTTTTCTTTTTTAGTGAATTTTAATATAGACAGCAAACTTTAGTAGATGGTAATTTGTTTAGTTGAGGTGAGAGGTGTGATGTGGGAGGTGTGATGTGGGAGGTGTGATTTATAGGGTCAGGACTTCGCAGGCTTTTCTCTATTCTTCACACTTCTTACCTCACACTTCGTACTTCGTGAAATTCCAATTTGTCCAAATAACCAATTGAAAATATAATAAATTTATGCTATTATAATATAGTAAAATAAATAAATGGAGTGATTTATATGCAAAGTAAATATGATGTAATAGTAGTAGGAATGGGACCTAGCTCAATTTTTTGTGCCTATGAACTAATACAACTAAAAAAATATAAACATGTACTATTAATAGACCAAGGAAAAAGAGTAGAAGAAAGATATTGCCCAATAGAAAAAACAAAAAAATGTATACACTGTAAACCAATGTGTAATATAACAAATGGATTTTCAGGAGCAGGAGCTTTTTCTGATGGTAAATTATCGTTATATGATAGTAAAGATGATGATCTTCATGTCGGAGGAAATTTGCATAAATATATTGGGGTTCCAAAAACAAAAGAGTTAATAGACTATACAGATAAAATTTACTTAGACTTTGGAGCAGATAAAAAACTAGAAGGAACAGAATACCAAGAAGAAATAGCGAAAATATCTGAAAGAGCAGAAAAAGATGGCGTAAGATTAATAAATATTCCAATAAGACATTTAGGAACAGAGAAGAGCCACGAAGTATATGGAAGATTAGAAAAATATATAGAAGATAATGGCGTAGAGATGCTTTTTGGAACAACTGTTGGAGATTTAATTGTAGAAAATGGCGAGATAAAAGGTGTTAAAATTAAAGAAGCAAAATATATAGAAGATGAAGAATATCCATTAGAGAGTGTATATGCAGATAAAGTTGTACTAGCTGTTGGAAGAAAAGGCGCAAATTGGCTAGTAGATATGTGTAATAAACATGGTATAAAAACAGATACGGGAATAGTGGATATTGGTGTTAGATACGAGCTTCCAGATGAAGTTATGAAAGATGTAAATAAATATATGTATGAAGCAAAGTTTGTTGGAAGAGTAGGTCCATTTAGAGATAAAGTAAGAACTTTCTGCCAAAATCCAAGTGGATTTGTATCAGCAGAAGTATATGATAACAATTTAACATTAGTAAATGGACACTCATATAAAGAAAGAAAAAGTACAAATACAAACTTAGCAATACTTGTATCACATCACTTCACACATCCTTTTGATAAACCAATTGGATATGGACGTAATGTTGCTCAAAACTTAAATGACCTAGGTGCAGGAAATATAGTAGTTCAAAGACTAGGAGACATACATAGAGGAAAAAGAACTTGGGATTATGAGTTAGAAAGAAATTCAGTAGAACCAACATTAAAGTCAGCAGTAGCAGGTGATATTACATTTGCATTAGGTTATAGAACAATGGTAAGTATACTAGAATTTATAAGAACAATAGACAAAGTTGTAGAAGGATTTGCAAATCCAGATAATCTTTTATATGCACCAGAAATAAAATTTTACAGCAATAAAGTAATAATAAATGAACAATTTGAAACAAATATAAAAGGATTATACTCAATAGGAGATGGAGGAGGAATGACAAGAGGCTTAATGATGGCATCATGTTCAGGAATCCAAATGGCAAGGAATTTATAAAACAAGTATTGACAAATATTGTAAAAGTGAATATAATATATATGAAAAGAAAATTTTAAGAAAATTCGTTTGTGTAAACAAAAAAAAGACACTAGCTGTAACTAGTGTCTTTTGCCTTATGTATTGAACTCTTTCAATATTAGAAATATTAATAATAAGGCCAAAATTTTAAGAAAGTTTTTCATTTGTGTAAATATCTCCTTTCTACCTTTAGGTGAAAGGTAAGAACAGTATAGCATATAAATACAATAAATGTAAACAATTTACAGGAATAAAATGGAAAATTGCAAATTAATAGAACTTATGATAATATGATTGCATAAATAAATTAAAAAAGTAGAATATTAAGAATAAAAGGAAAAAACATGGAAGTTCTAGAAATTGCAAAATCAATTGAAAATCATGGAGGTAGGCTTTATTTAGTAGGAGGGGCACTTAGGGACAAACTATTAAATAGGCCTATTTTTGATGAAGATTATTGTGTAGTTGGTTTAGAAAAACAAGATTTCTTAGAGCTATTTCCAAATGCACATATAATAGGAAAAGCCTTTGAGGTTTTTGATTTGAATGGACATGAATTCGCACTTGCTAGAACAGAGAAAAAAATAGGAAAAGGTCATAAAGAATTTGAGATTACAACAAATAAAAATATAACAATTGAAGAAGATTTGTTAAGGAGAGATATAACAATTAATTCAATTGCACAAGAAGTTTTAACTAAAGAAATAATAGACCCATTCAATGGACAAGGAGATTTAAAAAATAAGATAATAAGAGCAACAAGCACTAGTTTTAAAGAAGATCCATTAAGAGTATATAGAGTAGCTAGATTTGCAAGCGAGCTGAATTTTAAAGTGGAGCAGGAAACTATAAAGATGATGAATGAATTAAAAGGAGAATTAAACTCATTATCAAAAGAAAGAGTATTTTGCGAATTTAGAAAAGCATTAGCAACTGAAAAACCATCAATATTTTTTAATGTTTTAAAAGAAGCAGGAGTTTTAGATGTACATTTTAAGGAAATATATGATTTAATAGGAAGTATCCAGCCAATAGAATATCATCCAGAAGGAGATAGCTATAATCATACAATGATAGTAGTTGATAATAGTGCAAAATTAACAGATAATTTAGAAATACGATATGCAAGTTTAGTCCACGATTTAGGAAAAGGCTTAACACCAAAAGAAATATTACCACACCATTACGGACATGACGAAAGAGGCGTTGAACCAGAAAGAAAATTGTCTAATAGAATAGGAGTTCCAACATCATGGAAAAAAGCAGGGATTACATCATGTAAAGAACACATGAGAGGTGGAATATTTAGTCAAATGACTCCAGAAAAGCAAGTTTCCTTTATAGAGAGAGTAGAAAAATCTGTGTTAGGATTACATGGATTGCAAATAGTAGTATATTGTGATAAAAATAGAACAGGAACTTTAAGTGAGGAAAAAAGAAAAAAATGTACATTTGAGCAAATAGGGCAAGAGCTACTAACAAAAATAAATGGAGAATATATAAAGAAAAAATATAAAAACATACAAGGACAAGAATTTGGAGAAAAACTACATCAAGAAAGAGTAAAATGGATTAAGGAGAAAAAATAATGCCAATTATAGAAGTAAAAGATTTAGTAAAAACATATAAGGTTATTCAAAAAGAAAAAGGACTAATGGGATATTTTAAAAATTTAATAAATCCAAAATATAAAGAATTTAAAGCTGTGAAAGGTATAAATTTTAACATTGAAGAAGGAGAGCTAGTAGGATATATAGGGGAAAATGGGGCAGGAAAATCAACAACAATAAAAATGCTTACACGGACTTTTAACCCCTACATCTGGAAGCATAATAGTAAATGGTTTAATACCTAATAAAAAAAGAATAGAAAATAACAAAAATATAGGAGCTGTATTTGGGCAAAAAACACAACTTTGGTGGGACCTACCTGTTATAGAATCATTTAGATTAATTAAAAAAATGTATAAAATACCAGAAAATGAATACAGAAAGAATTTAAAGAAATTTACAGAAATATTAGAATTGCAAGATTTACTAGAAAAACAAGTAAAAAATTTAAGCTTGGGCCAAAAGATGAGATGTGAGATTGCAGCAACATTTTTGCATAATCCTAAAATTGTATATTTAGATGAACCTACAATAGGGTTAGACGTTTTTGTAAAGGAAAGAATAAGAAAATTTATAAAAGATATAAACAAAGAAAACAATGTAACAGTAATACTTACAACACATGACTTAAATGATATAGAAGATGTTTGTGACAGGATTATTCTTTTAGACAATGGAGAAATAATGTATGATGGAACAAAACAAAATTTTAAAGATACTTATGGAAAATATACAAAAGCAGAATTTATTGTAAGGAATAAAATTAACAATATAAAAAGTAATGCAAATTTAGAAAATTTTGAAGTAACAGAAGAATTAGGTAATAAAATAAGTGTAAAATTTAAACATGACAAGACAACAATAATGAAAGTTATGGAAGAAATAACTAAATATTGTACAATAGAAGACATACATATGAAAGAAGCAGAATTAGAAGATATATTAAAAGAAATATACAAAGGAGCTCACAAATGTTAAAAAGCATGCTAGCTATTCGGAAAAATGAAGTTTAAAGAATACAATATATATAAATCAAATTTTTGGTTATTTACATTAAATAGAATTGTAGAAGTAATAGTATATATTTTTGTATGGAAGGCTATATTTGCTCAAACAGGGAATGCAGGGGGATTTACTGTTGAGCAAATAATTACATATTATATTTTGGTAACAACAATAAAACCATTTGCACTTTGGGGAATAAATGAAGATATTGCACATTCTATAAGAAATGGAAATATTAGTAAAGAGCTATTAAATCCAATGACATATTTTCAATATTGCTTTGGAGTAAATTTAGGAGAAATGGCATTTGCTTTTGTAGTTGGTCTTGCATCTTTTATTGTTTGTTCAATATTATGGGGAATAACACTGCAATTTAATTTACTAAATTTTATATTAGCAGTAATTATAATATTAGTTGGAATTATAATAAGTTTTTTTATGCAAATGATAGTGGGAACTGTAGGATTTTATAGTAGTTCTATTTGGGGAATGCAAATATTAAAAAGAGCTATAATATCAATTTTTTCTGGGATTATAGCACCACTTACTCTTTTTCCTGAATGGTTTCAAAAAATAGCAAATATTTTACCATTTAAAGAACTAATATATACTCCTGTAAATGTATTAATGGGAAACATAGAACTAAATCAAATTTGGATTATAATTGTAAAACAAATTTTATGGGTATTTATAACTTATGGAATAGCAAAAATATTTTTTAATCATTCAATAAAAAAAGTAACAATAAATGGAGGATAAAATGTCAAACATATTGAACAATGTAAAAATATATTTTTCATTTTTAGGAGCATCATTAAAAGAAATGCTAATTTATAGGCTAGACTGTTTAGTAGGAATAGTTTCCCAGATAGTCACACAAGCAGTTGAAATAATATTTGTATTTATTGCTTTTAGAAATACAGAAAATTTAGCAGGTTGGAATTTCAAACAGGTTTTATTATTATATGGAATAACCTTAATATCTGTTGGAATAAAAACACTTTGTGTAGATGGATTATATGATTTCGGACCCAAATATATAAAAGATGGAGAATTTGATAAGATTTTATTAAGACCAGTACATCCATTAATATCAATTTTAGGAGCAACAAAAGAGTTTGTTGCATTAGGATATTTAGTATTAGGTTTTGCAATGACTATAATAATGCTTATTAAACTTTCTATACCAATTACATTTATATTAATTGTAAGAATACTATTTTTTAGTATAATAGGTGCAGCAATAATTGGAGCAATAAATACTATTTGTAGTATTTCATCATTTTGGACATATAGGTCAAATGAAGTTATTTGGTCATTTGATAGAATTTATACTTTTGCACAATACCCAATAGATATTTATAGTAGTTTTATAAAAATATTAATAACATACATTTTGCCATTTGCTTTTGTTGCATATTATCCAAGCCTAGCATATTTAGGAATGGATAAATATATGATTTATTTATCACCTGTTGTTGCAATGGTATTATGGATAGTTGCAGTAAAAATATGGAATTTAGCTCTAAACAAATATAGAAGCACAGGAAACTAAAAAAGGAGAAACAAATGAAGAGTAGAAAAGAACTAAATAAAATTAGAAGAAAAAATGCAAAATTATATCCAATATATAAAATGTTTTCATGGGATTTGTTATTCTTTTATTCAATAGAATTTTTATTTTATACAATAACTAAAAAAGTTACAGCTTCAGAAGTATTAGTAATAAATGGATTTTATTTGTTATTTAAAATTATAATGCAAATACCAGCTGTAACAATTACAGATTTTTTAGGCAAAAGAAAAAGTATAATTTTAGGAAATATATTGCTTATATTTTATGCATTGGGGTTACTAATACTACCAGGAGCCATTGGAATTATAATTGCAGATTTAATATTTTCACTTGGATATAATATAAAAACAATCGCGGAAGGAAATCTACTATATGATTCTGTTGCAACCAAAGGAGGAGAAGGACTTTACTCAAAACTAGATGCAAAAGGAGGTAGTTGGTATTATATACTTGATGGAATTGCCTCATTAACTGCTGGTTATTTATTTGTAATAAATAACTATATACCAATATTTATATGCCTATTATTTATTGCTATTTCTACAATTTTATCTTTTAGATTTGAGGATGTGTATGAGCCAAAAGAGATGGCAAAAAATGCTAATATAAAAGATACAATAAAGGAATATTCAATAGACTTAAAAACGGCTTTTAAGTTCATATTAAAATCAAAAAGAATGAAGGCATATATATTATTTCAAATAGCTTTATATGGGCTAATAGAAATTATTGGTACATATAGTAGTGATTTATTGGTAACAATAGGAATACCAGAAGAAGAATTTTCAATAATATTTTCAGTACTTACATTAATTGGTGGAATTTCACTTTCACTAAAAAAACCAATAGAAAGAAAGTATAAAAATAGAACATTATCATTCATATCATTAATGTATATTGGAGCTTGTATAGTAATAGGATTTGTTTCAAGTATGTATAATAGCAAAGTAATAATACCAATAATTTTAGCAATGTTTGCAGTACATAGAATATGCACATCAATATGGTACATATTAGAATATAAATATTTAAAAAACTTTACAACAGAAGATATGAGAAATAAAATAACATTTGCTTATGAATTTATTGGGGGAATAGCAGCAAGCATTATATCAATTATAGGTGGCTTATTGCTTAATGTAATAAAAATACAAAATGCATTTTTAATAGTAGGGCTAGCTTCACTTGCAATAATGATAGTAGTTTTAGACTACATGAGGACAAGATTTGGACTAAAACCAGAAGAATACAAAAAAGAAGATATAGAATTTGCCAACATAAAATAAAATAGGGAAAAAGGGGCCTGTCCCCTTTTTCCCTATTTTATTGTTACAACAGTTACTCCCATTTCACCTTCGCCAAAAGTACCCATTCTATAAGATTTAACATGTGGATGCTTTTTTAAAAATGCATGGATTCCAGCTTTTAGCTTTCCTGTTCCTTTGCCATGAACAATTCTAACTGTTTCTAATCTTGCAATATTTGCATCATCTAAATATTTGTCTACTAGTGGAATTGCTTCATCTACTGTTAAACCAATTACATTTATTTCGTTAGATATATTTTTAGATTTTATTATTGATTTATTTTTAGTGGGTTGAATAGCTTTTTGAGTTTCTTGTTTTGTTCGTACAAGCTTATCAATAGCAATATTTGTTTTTAGGCTTCCTACTTGGATTTCTATTTCAGAAGAAGCATTTGGAAGTTTTATTACGGTTCCAACTTTGCCAAGAGGAATAACATATACTTGCATTCCAACCTTTATTTCATCTGGTGTTAAATTACCCTTTTGATTTTTGCTATTCATAGAAAAGTCTTTTATTTTATCATTTACTTCGTTTTTTAAATCATACATTTCTTGAACAGAAGCTTTGCTATTTTTCTTTGAAAGATTGTTCATTTCTTTTATTATTTGTGTTGCTTCATCTTGAACATCTAATAATATGTCTCTAGCTTCTTTTTTTGCATTTTCAACCATAAGGATAGCTTTTTCTTCATACTCTGAATAATCAGTTTCAAGTTTTTTTCTAAGCATTTCTATTTGATTTAAATTTTTAGTTGTTTCATCTTTCTTTTTTTCAATTTCTATTTGATTATCATAAATTTCTTTTAATAAATCTTCTATACAAATATTATCATTATCAATTAATGATTTTGCTTTTTCTAAAATACTTTCTTTTAAGCCAAGCCTTTTACTTATTTCAAAAGCATTACTTTTACCAGGAATGCCAATTAATAATTTATATGTTGGAGATAAAGTCTCTAAATTAAATTCGAAACTTGCATTTTCAAAACCATTTGTAACAATTGCGTATTGCTTTAATTCTTCGTAGTGAGTAGTGCTAATTACAATTGAACCTAAATTATAAAAGTAGTCCAAAATGCTTATTGCTAAACGACTTCCCTCTATAGGGTCAGTACCAGAACCAAGCTCATCTAAAAGAATAAGACTATTTTTAGTTGCTATTTTAGTAATCTCAACAATATTTAAAATATGAGAAGAGAATGTACTTAAAGATTCACTAATACTTTGTTCATCACCAATATCTGCAAAAATATTATCAAAAACATATATACTACTATTTTCTTTACAAGGAATTAAAATTCCGCTATATGCCATTAATAACAATAAACCTGTAGTCTTTAAACAAACAGTTTTACCACCGGTATTTGGTCCTGTAATTATAAGAGAAGAATAGTTTTCTCCAATAGAAATATCAATTGGTACTACTTTGCCTTCATCAATTAGAGGATGGCGCGCTTGAGTTAAATTTACATATTTTTTGTTGTTAATATCAGGTTTAATTCCATTTAGTTTCTTACTGAAATTTGCTTTAGCAAATATAAAATCAATTTGACCAATTAATTCAACATTGTTCTTTAATTCATTAGTAATTGGCATAAGTTTTCTAGAAAGTTCTGTTAAAATCTTTGCAATTTCTATTGCTTCCTCAGCTTTTAAGTTGTTCAATTCGTTGTTAAGCTCAAAAACAGCAAGAGGCTCAATAAAAACAGTAGAACCACTTGAAGAAACATCATGAACAAATCCTTTAACAAAACCTCTATATTCTTCTTTTACTGGAATTACATATCTTTCATTTTTTATTGTAACAATGCTATCTTGAAGATACTTTGAGTATATAGCAGAATGAACCATTGAGTTTAATTTATTTTTAATTTCTACACCTAAATTCTTTTGAGATTTTCTAATTGAGTTTAACTTTGAAGAAGCATTATCTGCAATGGTATTTTCATCTAAAATTTTATCAAAAATTTCTTTTTCTAATAATTTATTAATATATATCAGGTCATAAGAAGGAAGTATTAACTCACAAGATTCATCAAGAAAATACTCTTTTAATTCTCTAGAAGCCTTTAAGATACTACCAATTTCTAATAAATCTAAAGCTGTTAAAGAAAAGTTAGATTCAAGGTTTTTAATTGCAATATCAATATTAGGAATAGAAGAAAGAGGTAAGCTACCTTTTTTATAAATTAATTGAAAAGCCTGATTTGTCTGATCTAATAAAAAAGACACATTGGTACTAGGATGTAATCTTCTACATAAATTCTTACCTAAATATGTTTTAGCAAAACTTTCTAACATTTCTAGTATTTTATTATATTCTAATTTATCTAAATATTTTGAATTCATTTCATCAATCTCCTTAAAACATTGATATTATACTATTTTTTTGAGAGAAAGGCAAATTATAATTTGTATGAGTAAATTATTCTAATTAGGTGTAAAGATGTCCTGCCACGGGTAAGAGATTTTTTATTTTACAATTGCTCACACCCAACTGCGCGAAGACTGTAGCATAAAATTAGCTGTCGCAAATTTTATTTAACAGTCTTCACCTTGTCGGTCCCCACCGGCGTTCGCTTGTAAAATAAAAAACTATTACCCTGCGCGGACTTTTAGTGAGGAGTAGAATAATTTTATCAAAATTTAAAATAAATATAGTGTAACAAATTTCAATTTATCTAACTAATGTGCAACTAAATAAAAAACGAAAAATCTATTGTTTTTAAAAAACTATTACAGTATAATAAAATTAGATTTTATTGGAGGTAACTAATGAAAAATATAAAGAGTGAGAATGGCGCTATAACAATATTAGTACTTGTTTCTGTACTATTTATGCTTTCTTTTTTAATCAGCTCTTATGTAATAATAGCAAATAAAGTTCAAACACAAAAAGAAATTATTGCTCAGACTAGAAAAGTATATGGAAATTATGATTTAGATGAAATCTACAATAGTTATTTTAGCAATGGAGAAGTAGTTCCAATATATGATACCAATCAACTATTTAAATTGGGAACTAATGTAAATAGTGCCATAAAACAGATGGAAAATAAAATTTATAAATTTTCTAATACAGGTAAATATATATTAATGGAAGATTTAGAAATAGATGAAAGCGAACTTCCCGAAGGATGGATTGCACCAGAATTATTTTTTATGAGAAAGAATAATAAATTAGGTAAAATAGACTATAATGGTCACACTATAAAGGTAAAGTATTCAAACGGAGAAGAAATAATATATGATGGAACTCCTATTATGATTTTGAATGTAGCTGAAGGGGCTATAGAAATTAAAAATGATACATATAAAATTACTACAACAAATGAAGATGGAACAACTACAACAACGGAAGATGAGTATACTGGTAAATATGTAATTACAGGAACAAGTGATAAAAATACTGTAAAAATATTAGGTACAGGAAATTTTGATATAACATTAAGAAACTTAAATATAGATGTAAGTAAAATAGGATACGCAGTCGCATTTAATGGAAACTACAATATTATAGCAAAAGGTGTTAATGTAAAAATAAAATTAGAAGGAGAAAATACACTAATAGGAGGAGGTAGTGCACCAGGGTTAGGATTTGCAGGTGCAATAGCAAATATAGATGGAGAAATCGATGGGTCCACTTTAACAATAGAAGGAGATGGAATCCTTAATGTAAAAGGAGGAGATTATGCAGGAGGAATAGGAAGTGGATATGGTTACTGGTATGCTGCTAATGGAGCAGCAAATAATATAATAATAAATAGTGGAACAATAATTGCAAGAACAGGAAATAATGGAGATGCTATTGGCCCAGGATTAAGAAACCAGGCAAACAATATAGTAATAAATGGTGGAAATATAACAGCGATTGGATCTAATAGCAATGGAATAGGTGGAACTGGAACAATCATAAATGGAGGAGTTATAACTGCAAGTGGAGGAGAATATGGATATGGAATAAAAGCAGATGGACTAATCATAAATGGAGGAATAATAACATCGAAAGCTACTTATAAAACTAGAACAGGAATTGGAACGAATGAGGGAGCTGAAGTTACAATAAATGGAGGAACAGTGATTGCACAAGCATCTTCTCACAATCAAATGCCAGGAATCGGTACAGGTTCATATACAACAGATGAAGCTACAGAAGAGCAACTGGCAACTATAAAAGTTGTTGTAAATGGAGGAAGTGTTTTATCAAAAGGTAATGTAGATATAGGTTATGGAGTTACTAAAGCATATGCTAAAAATACTAATGGAGAAACTATATATTTAACAAAAATAAAATTAAATAATATAACGAGTGCTACAAAAATAGAATCAATAACAACTTCTGATAATATAGAATATAAAACAAACGATATGTATACAGGAACAGAAGGGGATTTATACTTATATATACCAGAAGGAACTAGAACTATTAATATAGAAACGGCAGATAAAACATATTCAGCACAAATAGTTACTAGCAAAGATAATGAACAAACGGTAAATACTTTAGATTAAAAAAATTAGTTATAAAAGGTATACGTAAATCATTAAATTGAGCATTATACATTGACTTTTTTGCTAAAAAATTATAAAATAACTGTATTGAAAAATACAGTTATTTTGTTTTGAGGAGGAAATTAACCAATGGGAGAAGTAATAGTTATAACATCAGGAAAAGGCGGAGTAGGAAAAACAACAACAACAGCAAACTTAGGTTCAAGTCTTGCGGAAGCTGGGAAAAAGGTAGTATTAGTAGATACAGATATTGGGCTTAGAAATCTTGATGTTGTTATGGGACTAGAAAATAGAATTGTATATGACATAGTAGATGTTGTAGAAGAGAAATGTAAATTAAGACAAGCATTAATAAAAGACAAAAGATTTGAAGAACTTTTTTTACTTCCAGCAGCTCAAACAAGAGATAAAACAGCTATAAATGAAGAACAAATGAAAGAACTAACAAAAAAGTTAAAAGAAGAATTCGATTATATATTAATTGACTGTCCAGCAGGAATTGAACAAGGATTTAAAAATGCAATAGCAGGGGCAGATAGAGCAATAGTTGTAACAACAGCAGAAATATCTGCAATAAGAGATGCAGATAGAATAATAGGATTACTAGAAAGCTCAGAAATAAAAAATCCAGAATTGATAGTAAATAGATTAAGACCTAATATGGTTAAAAAAGGCGAAATGATGGAAGTAGAAGATATTGTAGATTTATTATCTGTAGACTTAATAGGTGTTGTTCCAGATGATGAATATATAATAACTCAAACAAATAAAGGAGAGCCAGTAATAAAAAATAAAAAAGCTCCATCTGGTAAGGCATATATAGAAATTGCAAGAAGAGTTTTAGGAGAAAACATAGAAGTAACTATACCAGGAAGAGAAAAAGGATTTTGGGCTAAAATAAAAAGTTGGTTTAAAAAGAAATAAAAGAAATAAAGAAAATATGCTTTAGGAAGGGATAAAAAATGTTTGAAAGTATCGCAAATTTTTTTAAAAAATTAATGAAATCAGAGGCAAAAGAAACCACTCATAGCAAGGATACTGCAAAAGAAAGACTACATCTAGTATTAATGCAAGATAGAGCAAATGTTTCAGCTGATTTTTTGGAATTAATGAAGCAAGAAATTATTGAGGTAATAAAAAAATATATAGAAGTTGAGGAATCTGCCATAGATGTTAGATTAACAAATGAAATAGCAGAAGATGGAACAAAGGGAGCACCTTCACTTTATGCTAATATTCCAATAGTAAATATAAAAAATAACATAAAAAAAGAAGAGAATAAAGAAGAAAATAAAAAAGAGGAAAATAAGGAAAGCAAAGAAGAACAAAAAGAAGAAAAAACAGAGGGAAAAGAAAAAGGAAGTAAAGAGGAAAAAGAAGAAGATAAAAAAGAAGAGAAAAATGGACAAGTAGAGCAGAAAGATGAGCCAAAAAAGGAAGAAGGAAAATCAGAGCCTAAAGAAAAAAGTGAAAGTATAAATGAAGTAAAAAAAGAACAGACTAATAAGAATACACAAAACAAAAAAAGTGCTTCTAAGAAAGTAAAGAACAAAGCGACTTAAGTCGCTTTGTTCTATAAGAGAGGTAAAAATGAATAAAAGAGCTATAAAAAATACAGAATGGGGAATTTTAATATGCGTAGTTTTACTAGTAATAATAGGACTAGTAGCTCTTTATAGTGCAACAATTAATTCAGAGTTATACGAATTCAAAAAACAATGTATATGGATATTAATAAGCATACCAATAATGATTGCAGTAATGTGTATAGATTATAATGTAATAGCTAGAATTTCACCATATCTTTATGGAACGCTAATATTATTGTTAGTAGCAGTATTATTTACAAAACCAATTAATGGAGCTACGAGCTGGTTTAATATTGGCTTTTTTGCATTTCAACCAGCAGAGCTTGGAAAAGTATTTATAATAGTATTTTTAAGCTATGTAATTGTTAATATTCAAAAGAAATCCAAAAAAGAAATAAATAAATTATCAAAATTAGCAATTATATTAGGTACTATTGGGTTACCTATTATATTAATTGCTATACAACCAGACTATGGAACTGCAATAGCGTATATAATATCCTTAGTTTTAATGCTATATGTATCAGGAATAGATAAAAAATACATAATAATATCTTTTGCAATACTACTTATAACTGTTCCACTTATGTACTTTTTTATATTACCTGAACATGCTAAAGCTAGAATAGATGTATATTTAAATCCTAATATAGATCCAAGAGGTGCTGGATATAATATAATACAATCTAAAATAGCAATAGGGGCTGGGAAACTGTTTGGAATGGGATGGTTAAAAGGAACTCAAACTCATTTAGGTTTTCTATATCCTAAAACAACAGATTTTATATTTTCGATGATAGGAGAAGAATTAGGCTTTGTTGTATGTAGCTTAATAATAGTAATATATGTAATATTAATTACAAAGGCAATAAATGTAGCCAAAACTGCAAGAGATGACTTGGGTTCATATATAGCAATGGGAATAGTACGGAATATTTTTATTCCATGTAGTAGAGAACATAGGAATGACAATAGGCCTTTTGCCTATAACAGGAGTACCATTACCATTTATTAGTTATGGAGGTACATCATTTATAACTAATTTCATCTTAATAGGATTATTATTAAATATTAGTAGTAAAAGGCAAAAAAATTTGTTTATAGAATAGAAAGGGATAAAATGTATATACATGAATTAAATATTGGAAATATAAAATTAGAAAATAATATACTACTTGCCCCAATGGCAGGAATTACAGACTTGCCATTTAGGACAATATGTAAAAAGTGCAGTAATCCAGGATTAGTATATACAGAAATGGTAAGTAGCAAAGCTTTGCATTATAATGATAAAAAAACGGAAACGCTTTTAAATACAGTAGGAGAGCAAAGACCAATAGCTTTTCAGATATTTGGAAGTGAACCAGAAATAATGGGAGAGACTGCTAATAAAATTTCTAAAGATGCTGATATAATAGATATAAATATGGGGTGCCCTGCTCCTAAAGTAGTAAAAAATGGGGATGGAAGCAAACTTTTGCTATCACCAGAATTAGTAGAAGATATAGTAAAAAATGTAGTGAAAAATACAGACAAACCAGTTACAGTAAAAATAAGAAAGGGTTGGGATAGCAAAAATATAAATGCAGTAGAAATTGCAAAAATAATAGAAGAGGCTGGAGCATCTGCCATTACAATACATGGAAGAACCAGAGAAGAATACTATTCACGGACATGTAGATTTAGAAATTATAAAAAAAGTAAAGGAAAATATAAAAATACCTGTAATAGGAAATGGTGATATAAAGACTGCAGAAGATGCTAAAAAGATGTTTGAATATACAGGTGTAGATGGAATAATGGTAGGTAGAGCAAACTTACGGAAATCCTTGGTTCATACATAATCTTATAAAAGAACTAACAGGAGAAAAAAGAGATGAAGTAACAAAAGAACAAAAATTAAATATAATAAAAGAACATCTTAGCTTAGCAGTTAACGAAAAAGGAGAATACATTGCAATAAGAGAAATGAGAAAACACATTTGTTGGTACATAAAAAATTTAAAGGACTCTAGCATAATGCGAGATAGAATAAATAAAATAGAAAAAACAAGTGAATTAATAGAATGTCTAGAAGAATATTTTAAATTAATATGAATAAATATAAAAAAGAATAGCAATTAGCTATTCTTTTTTATTGTATAGGAAAAATCGAAGATTTTTGCGTATACAACAAGGCTAGGCTTCCTTAGCTCTGCCCGAGCAAAGCGAGTGGCATGTATTTTGCACTTTCTTCGAAGGCATATTTAGCAAAATGCCTTTCTTATATACTAGGAAATTTCTCATTTCCTAGTATATAAAAATGCTATAATCGCTATTGCCTTTGAGATTTCCTCATTTCATTCGGAAACTCAAATCGGCGAGAACAAAGGGCGACCCAAGTCGCTTTGTTTTGAGCAATTTTTGGAATTTTTCATATTTTAATTTTGGTTAGATTAATTAAATAAGATAACATATTAATTTTAAAAACAATGGTCTCCAAGCTCACGGGTATTTCCCCGCCTCAAAGGGCTGTCGACACATTGTTTGTAAAAATTAATAGTGTTATCTTTGAACAAATTAATGAAAAATAAATTTTTCATTAATCCGACAAAGAATGAGGCAGTTTAAATTTATAGCTCGTTTAACATAGAGCAAATAAAAAGTTAAGCAAATTACAATTTTAAATTATAAGGAGGTAATCAAAAATGAAAAAGATAATTACTATTATAACAATAATAATTGTTGTAATAATTGCTTTTTTTATAAAAACTAATTATAAAAAAATAAAATTTGGAAATAATATGAGTAACAAATCAGCTGAAGAGGTTGAACAATATATTTTGGGTATAAGCTCATATGAAATACAAGAAACAATTACAGTAGAATCCAACAAGAATACTAATAATTATATTGTAAAAGAAAAATATAGCAATGATAGTAACGTATATAAGAGAGAAATAGTAGAACCAGAAAATCTAAGCGGGATGGTTTTTGTATATGATGGAACAAACTTAAAGATAGAAAATAGTAAATTGAATTTAAGCAAAATATATGAAAACTATCCATATGTAGGAGAAAATATAATAACGTTAAAAAGCTTTATAGATGATTATAAAGAATCAAATGAAACAAGTCTATCTGAAGAAAATGAAGAAATAATACTAGAAGTAAAAATAAAAAATGGTAATAAATATGTTGCATACAAGAAATTATATTTTAATAAATCTACAGGACTACCAACAAGATTAGAGATAAAAGATGTAACACAAAAAACTGTAATTTACATATTATATAATGAGATAAAAATAAATAATTTACAAAAGGAAGATGTGTTAGCTTTTAAGCTAAAAGAAAATTCAAATGATATATAAGTAAATTTATATTCTTATTCTCGAACTCATATCTAAAATATATGGATTAAATGAAATACAAAAAATTGCAGGAGTGAAGAATATGATGATAAAAAGAGGAGATATGTTTTATGCAGATTTAAGTCCAGTTATAGGTTCCGAGCAAGGGGGAATAAGGCCAGTATTAGTAATACAAAATGATACTGGAAATAAATATAGTCCAACAGTAATAGTATCAGCAATAACATCACAACTGAATAAAAATAAACTTCCAACTCATATAGAATTAGATTCAAAGGAATTTGGACTAAAAGCAGATTCAGTAGTATTAACAGAGCAAATAAGAACAATAGATAAGAGTAGACTAAAAGAAAAAATAGGGCATATAGATGATAGATTTGTTATGAATAAAATAAATGATGCACTCGGAGTGAGTTTTGGACTAGAGGAATAGTGAACATGAGAACAAAGCGAGTTAAGTCGCTTTGTTCTCTTTTGTCGACTTGAGCTCCCAAATGTAATGGGGGAAACTCTCAAAGGCAATAGTAATTATAGTATATAAAAAAACAGAAGATTTTCAAATCTTCTGCTTTTACATTTTCTACATTATTTTTTATTTTTTTCATCCTTCATAACTTCTTTAATAGAACCTAAGCTTGCAAGTGCACCTGTTGCTTCAAAAGGAATAAATACTTTGTTAGCTTCTCCTTTAGCAACCTCTTGTAGAGCTTCTAAAGATTTTAATTGAACTAGTTTATCATCAGGATTTGCATTTTTTATTGATTCATAAACCATTTCAATTTCTTTGGCCTTAGCTTTAGCAACTTCACGAATAGCTTCAGCTTCACCGGCAGCTCTTCTTATTTTTGCTTCTTTATCAGCTTCTGCTTGAAGAATGGCTGCTTCTTTTTCACCTTCTGCAATTGTAATAGCAGCTTGTTTTTCACCTTCTGCTTGAAGAATAGCAGCTCTTTTATTTCTTTCTGCATTCATTTGTTTTTCCATTGCATCTCTAATATCTTCTGGTGGTCTAATATCTTTAATTTCAACTCTGTTTACTTTACAGCCCCATTTATCTGTTGCTTCATCAAGTAATATTCTTAATTGATTATTTATTAAGTCTCTTGAACTAAATGTTGAGTCCAAATTCATTTTACCAACTATATCACGAATAGTTGTAATTGCTAAATATTCAATACCTCTTTTTAAAGATTGAATTTCATATACTGCTTTTGCAGGATCTGTTATTTGATAGAACACAACTGTGTCTATTGTAATTGTAACGTTGTCTTCTGTAATAACTCCTTGTGGTGGGATATCCATTGTTTGTTCTTTTAAACTTACAACGCTTCTTACATGATCAACAAAAGGAATGATTATAGTAAGTCCGGCATCAGCAATCTTATGAAATTTACCAAGTCTTTCTATGATATAAACTTCAGATTGCCTAACAACTTTAATAGATTTTACTGCTATAATAAGAATTATAACTAATAGTATAATTAAAAACGGCATTTTAACTCCTCCTAAAAAATATATATTTAAAATGTTAATAACTAATTATAAAACAGAGCTTATTTTAATTGGTTTAACAATTAATTTTACTCCATCTATTGATAAGACTTCTACTTCTGTATCTTTTGCAATAATTGATTCATCCTCAGATTTAGCAGACCAAGTTTCTCCGTTTACTTTTACAAGACCTGTTCCTTCTATAGAATTAATTTCTGTAATGACTATACCATGTTTGTTTATAAGTGAATAGGTATTAGTTGGGATAGTTTCTTTGCCAGTGAATTTGTCAGCAAAAGGTTTTGTAAGTGGAATTAATATAGCAGAAGTTACAACAAAAACTACTGTTTGAGCAACAATGCTATCTGTGAAAAAACTAGCAACCATTGCAAAGAGTGAGCCGATTCCTAACCAAAAAATTAGAAAACCAACAGTTACAATTTCAATTATAAAGAAAATACCAGCAGCAATTAACCAAAAACTCCACATATAAATTCCTCCAAAAATAATTGTCACATATAATATTATATAATAAAATTTTAAAAAAATAAATAGTTTAACAAGAAAAATGTTTATTAAAGTTTTTAAGTTTTCTATTAAACAAAAAATAGCCGATTTAAATCGACTACAGAAGAGACAAATTAACTATCTATAATTACTTTTGCAATATTATATATAAGACTTATTTTTTCTGGAGGACAATTTTTTAATAAATTAGAAAAGTCCTTATTTAAATAAGAATGAGAATCCTTAGAAACTCCATTTAAAATTTCTCCTTCAGAAACTTCTAATATAGAGCATATTTGATTTAATCTTTTTAAACTTATAAAAGAATTGCCACGTTCTAATCTACTCAAAAAAGCAACAGAAACGTCTAACTGTTCTGCTAGTTTCTCTTGAGTTAACTTTTTGTTTAGTCTTGCTTGTTTCAATCTTTCACCAATAATATTATAATCTAATGCCATATCTGCACCTCTTTTTTTATTTGAATATAGCATTAATAGGTATAACTTTACAGAAACTTATAAATAAATATTTACTAAAATATTTGCGCTTGTAATAGTATTATTAGTAAAGATATAAAAAATATTCCCACATATTATGAAAATAAAAAATTTTTTAAGAATGGTACTTTCCAAAAAATAAATAATAAAAATGCGATTATAATTATTGTTAAAATTAAAGCTTTTAAATCTTTAGAGCGTTCTTCAGAACTTTTCTGTTTTTCATTTTTTAATAAAGTTTGAATATCATTTGCATATCTTTTAAAATATGTTATATTTGGTTTTACGAATCTATTTACATCATTTGGTTGAGCATCATACTTAGCATTATTCAAAGGTTCTTCTTCGAATTTTAAGTAATCATAACTATTATCATTAGAATTGTTTTTTAGACCTATTTTTATATCGTATTTCATTCTTAAAGATGGATCGGACAAAACTTGATATGCTTCTGAGAGTTCTTTAAATTTGCTTTCTGCCCAATAAGCTTTATCTCTGGGCCAAGTATCGGGATGATATTTTTTTGCAAGAACTTTATAAGCTCTATCTATTACTTCAGTAGAAGCATTTTCACTTACTTCTAAAATTTCATAATAATTTTTCATAAATTACTCCTTATTCATAGTATAACCAAATATATAATAACATAACAGCACAAAATTGTAAAATATATTTTAAAAATTGGTAAGATAAATTGGAATTTGTGTTAGGGGGGATTCTAGGAACTGTCCCTTAAAATCACCAAGCCTGGGGATTTTGGGGACTGTCCTGAATTCCCTCGGAACTGAACAAATTACAATTTTTAAAAAAGACTTGCTTCAAAATAAATATTAGTGTAATATAATACAGTATTGAAAGATTTTTTAAGTAAATAAAATTAAAAGAAAGGAGCAGAGATTAAAATATAGCGCCAGGACAATATAATATATTGTTGACGAGGATTAGAACTTATCGAAAAGGTCGGCGGATGGTTCTATGGCAAGAAGGTTGTCATTAAATATTACACAAATATTAATAGCAATATTAGAACAAAAGTAATATAAACCTTATTTTACTAAAAATACTTTCAATTCCATTTTAATTTTTTTTAGGAGGTACACTATGTGTGGAATTGTAGGTTATATAGGGGATAAAAAAGCAACACCTATATTAATTAATGGACTTTTAAGATTAGAGTATAGAGGTTATGATTCAGCAGGAATTGCTGTAATGGAAGGAAACAATATTGTTGTAAAAAAAGACAAAGGAAGAGTTAATAATTTATATAATTTAGAAGGAATAGATTCTTTAAAAGCAACAACAGGTATTGCTCATACAAGATGGGCAACACACGGAAGACCATCAAAAGAAAATTCACATCCTCAATTGGATAATTCAGGTTCTTTTGCAGTTGTCCATAATGGAATAATAGAAAACTATCATGAATTAAGGAACTTTTTAATAGAAAAAGGATACACATTTTCATCACAAACAGATACAGAAACTATACCAAATTTAATACATTACTATTTTAAAAAAGAAAATGATGTGTTAAAAGCAATAAAAAATACATGCGATGATTTAAAAGGAAGCTATGCGTTAGAAATATTAGCAGTTGCCGAAAGTGATAAAATGTTTGTTGTAAGAAAAGATAGCCCACTTGTTATAGGAAAGGGAAATGGAGAAAATTATATATCATCAGATATACCAGCAATACTTTCTTACACAAAAGATTTTTACCTTTTAGATGATAACGAGATTGTAGAGCTTACAAAGGATAATGCAACCTTTTATGATAAAGATTTAAATAAAATAGACAAACCAATAAAAAGTATAGAGTGGGGAGCAGCTAGTGCAGAAAAAGATGGTTACGAAGACTTTATGTTGAAAGAAATAAATGAACAACCAAATGCAATAAGAGAAACAATTGGTGCCAAATTAGATAATGGTCATATAGAAATAGAGGATTTAAATTTTACAAAAGAATATTTAGAAAGTTTAAATAAAATATATATAGTAGCATGTGGAACTGCAATGCATGCAGGGTTAGTAGCAAAAACTATATTTGAGAGACTTTGCAAAATTCCAGTAGAGGTAGATATTGCTTCAGAATTTAGATATAGGGATCCAATAGTAAATGATAAAACACTTGCTATATATATTAGTCAATCAGGAGAAACGGCAGATACAATAGCTGCATTAAAACTTGCAAAATCAAAAGGAGCAAAAACCCTTGCAATATCAAATGTGATAGGAAGCTCAATAACAAGAGAAGCAGACCATTCAATATATACACACGCAGGACCAGAAATAGCAGTAGCTTCAACAAAAGCATATACATCACAAGTAGTACTTCTTAGTATAGTAGGCTTATATTTTGCAGAAAAATTGGAAGTAGCAGATTTAGAAGAAATAAAAGAACTAAAAAAAGATATATTAAAATTACCATCACAAGTAGAAGAGATATTAAAAGACTTAAAAGAAATAAAAAAATTTGCTAAAAAAGTATATAAAGAAAAAGATATGTTCTTTTTAGGAAGAGGAACAGACTATGCAGTAAGCTTGGAAGGTTCACTAAAACTAAAAGAAATCTCATATATTCATTCAGAAGCATATGCATCAGGTGAATTAAAACACGGTCCAATAGCTCTAATAGAAAACGGAATAACAGTAGTTGCTACAATGACAGATAAAAGATTAGTAGAAAAATCAATAAGCAATGTTCAAGAGGTAGTAACAAGAGGTGCAAAAGTACTTCTAATTACAAGTGAAGATATAAAGAATGATGGATTTGATACAGTAATTAAAATACCAAAAACAAATCCATTTATATCACCAATACTTTCTGTAATACCAATGCAAGTACTTTCATATTATATTTCTAAAGAAAAAGGCTTAGATGTAGATAAACCAAGAAATTTAGCAAAATCAGTTACAGTAGAATAAAATGAAACAAAAACGGAAATGCATTGCATTTCCGTTTTGCTTAAAAATAATTTAGATATTATTTTTCTGGATTTTCTTTGATTGATTTGGGTAAAATGTAAAGCAAGATGCCATAAACAATTACTGGCAGTAAAAACGCGCAAAAAAATCCTATACAGCAGGACAAGGCAACAGCTTGAATTACGGGGGTAGAATTATCTTTTTCTCTAGTGGAAGTGACATTAAGCTTATTATCAAAAGTTATAATTAAATTACATTTTTTAGAAGTTAATGTTACTACTTTTGAACTGCCAGAAGAAGTAAATTCTACATTTTCCATATTCAAAATTGAAGAAAAGTCAGTTTCCAATAATTGCTTTTGATCATACAAAGGCGCAAAATCTTCCTGAGAAGCAGGTGTAGTATCGAAGTGAGCATTGAAGATAGTAAAACAAATAAAAAAACCAATAATAAAACCAATAAATACTGATAAAATTAAAAATGCATTGAGCAATTTTAACATGTTGTCCTGGGACTTTTTTAATTTTTCCATAAAATAATTCCTCCTTAAGATGTAAAAAAATATGTCCTAAATTATTTTTAATAATGAATACTCCTTTCTAAATTTTTTAAAAGAATTTATATAAAATTAATGCAAGGCATTAATAGCAAAAAAATAATATCATAAATTTACATAAAAGTAAAGTGCTGTAAATAAAAGCCCCCCTAAGCTTTACAAAAGTTTAGGGGTATTTGATTGAGTATTATTAGTTAATCATATCTATGTCAAGTAAAATATAATTTGCTCTGTGAATGAAAATTTTGATTAAACTATTGCAAAATAAATTTAATATGATAAAATACATACAGAAAATTTGTTTGCAAGGAGAGAGCTAAATGTTTGCATATATAAAAGGTAGTTTAGAGCAAAAATCAAATAATTATGTTGTAATAGATGTAAGTGGAATTGGATACAAAATATTTATGGCAACAAAAGCAATAGAAACTCTAGGAGAAATTGGAGAAATTGTTAAAGTTCATACACATTATTATGTAAGAGAAGATAATATTAGTTTATATGGATTTAACACAAATGAGGAATTAAGAATGTTTGAACTTTTACTACAGGTAAGTGGAATAGGAGCAAAATCTGCAATAGCAATGCTTTCAGAAATAAGTCCATCAAGTTTTGCACTTGCTGTAATATCAGATGATATATCTCAATTAGTAAAAATACCAGGAATAGGTAAAAAAACAGCAGCAAGAATAGTGTTAGAACTTAAGGATAAATTAAAAACGGAAGAAGCAATAACAAAAGCAGAAGAAGTAAAACTATCAATAACAAATGAGGAAGAAACAAGCGAAGCAATAGCGGCATTACAAGTATTAGGTTATACAAAACGAGAAATAGAAAAAGCATTAGAGAATGTAGATACAAAAAATTTACAATTAGAAGAAATAATAAAACAAGGATTAAAAAAATTAGCAAGAAATTGAAAAATGCAATTTGTATGAACAATTCTAGGGACAGTCCCTAGAAATTTCTTTTAGAAAGGAGCAAGCATGGATTTAAATATACCACTAGCCCACCGTGTAAGGCCACAAAATTTAGAGGAGTTTATTGGGCAAGAAGAAATTTTAGGTAAAGACAAAATTTTATATAGAACAATAAAGGCAGATAGGCTGTCTAGCATAATTTTATGGGGGCCAACAGGTTCTGGTAAAACATCTTTAGCTAAAGTTATAAGTAATACAACTAAATATAAGTTTATAAAATTAAATGCAGTAACCTCTGGGGTTGGAGATATAAAATCTGCAATAGAAGAAGCTAAAAATCCATTGCTTAATCCAACTGGAAAATGCATATTATTTATAGATGAGATTCATAGATTTAATAAATTGCAACAAGATGCATTACTTCCATTTGTAGAAAATGGTACAGTAATACTAATTGGAGCTACAACAGAAAATCCATATTTTGAGGTTAATAAAGCTCTAATTTCAAGGTCTATGGTTTTTAAATTAAAACCACTTTCTGCCGAAAATGTATTTACAATATTAAAAAATGCAATAAAAAATCCAGAGGGACTAGGAAATTATAATATAAATATAGAAGATGAGACACTAAAGAAAATAGCAGAAATTTCTAATGGAGATGTAAGAACAGCATTAAATAGTTTAGAAATAGCAGTACTTACTACACCAGTAGATAATAGCGGAATTATAAATATAACAAATGAAATTGCTGCTGAATGTGTTGGAAAAAAGAAATCAATGTTTGATAAAACAGGAGATAGCCATTATGATAATATAAGCGCATTTATAAAATCAATGAGAGGAAGCGACCCAGATGCGACAGCTTTTTATTTGGCTCGAGCAATTGCAGGAGGAGAGGATCCAGTATTTATTGCAAGAAGAATTGTAATTGCTGCTGCAGAGGATGTAGGGCTTGCAAATCCAAAAGCTTTAGTTGTTGCAAATAGTGCAATGCAAGCAGTTACAAGCGTTGGAATGCCAGAGGCAAGAATAATATTATCAGAAGCTGCAATATATGTAGCAATATCAAAAAAATCAAATGCAGCATATTTAGCCATAAACAAAGCTTTAGAAGATGTAGAAACAAAAGATACGGGCGAAATTCCAATGCACATAAGAAATGCACCGATTTCCGGAATGAAAGATTTTGGATATGGGGAAGGTTATAAATATCCACATGATTATCCAAATCATCAAGTAGAGCAACAGTATTTGCCAGATAAAATGTTAGGAACAAAATATTATATAAAAGATGAAACAATAGATTAGAGAACGAAATAATATTTAGGTAGAATTAAGGAGGCCTAACATTGTTGTATATGTAAAAAAGTAAACCGAAAAGCTTTAAAATACCTTTCGGTTTACTTTTTTATTTCTTTTTTGTCTGGAACGTATTCTAACAGCTCAGATATTTCACAATCAAAGGCTTTGCAAATGTTATTTAAGTGCTTAACATCAATTCTTTTTACTTCTTCATAGTACATTTTAGAAATAGTAGCAGGTCTAATTCCTGTAAGTTCAGACAAGGCCTTTTGAGTCATTTTGTGTTTTCCTAATAAATCAGATATTTTAATTTTAATCATAAAACCCCCATTCTGCAAAAAAAGACTGCACGAAATTTGTTGTATTTTATCATTTTAAGTTTTAAAATAACATTGATTAAAATTAATATAACTATAAACGTAATAATATGTTGCCTAACAGTAAAAACACTGGTATAATATTAACAAAAAATGGGAGTATAAAAAAATGATAATTTGTAAAACTAAAGATATGAAAAAAATAGAAAATGAAAATTGGAAGGCTAATAGCCAAAAATATTTAAAAGAATTACAAACTTTTCTAGATAAAGCAGAAAATATACAAAACGAAGAATTAAGAAAAGAAATAATTTTTCAAATGCTAAAATGTGATAATGAACTTACTATATTAGCAGAAGAAATGTTTAATAAGTACTATGTAAAGGGTAAAGAGAAATTAGAGGAAGATGACTAAAAAAATAGTAGTTGGTATTATTGCGGGTTTCATAAGTGGACTGTTTGCAGCAGGAGGAGGAATGATTGTTGTGCCTGCATTTGTTCACATTTTTAAATTGAATGAGGCAGAGGCTAGAGCAACCTCTGTTTTTGCAATTTTGCCAATGGTAGTTGCAAGTGGATTACTTTATTATACTAATAATTATATAGATTGGAATATAGGAATAAAATGTGCTATAGGTGGAATAATAGGAGGTTTTTTAGGCTCAAAGCTATTAAAAAAATTGTCAGATAAAATCTTAAAAATAGTATTTATAATATTTTTAATTTATGTATCAATAAGAATGATTTTGTAATTATGGAAAAGGATAAATAAATGTTAGAATTTTTTACAGGAATAATTTCAGGAATGGTAAGTGGCATAGGTATGGGAGGAGGAGCAATTCTTATTCTTGTACTTTCTGTTTTTATGGGAGTAGATCAGCATATTGCTCAGGCAACTAATCTAGTATTTTTTATACCTACATCTATTTCTGCAATAATTACCACAATAAAAGAGAAACTAATAAATTGGAAAATAGGATTGCCTGTTGCAATTTCAGGAATAGTTGGAGCTATAATAGGAGCAAAAATTTCTGTTAAACTAGATGTAAAGTACTTAAAAAAATATTTTGGAATTTTTTTGATATTAATTACAATATATGAAATATATTCATTAGTAATTCAGTATAAAAAAGAAAGAAAAAGCAATAATAAAAATATAGAATAAAAAATTGTGATTTGTGTGAGGGGGAATTCTAGGGACAGTCCCTCAAAATCACCAAGCCTGGGGATTTTGGGGACTGTCCTGAATTCACCCGGAACTAAACAAATTACAATTTATCATAATTAGAAAGGAGAAAAGTGTAATGAAATTTGTTAAAGGAATGCTTATAGGCACAGCAATTGCAGCTGGAATGGCAATTATGTACAATGATGGTATGATGAATAAAAAGAAAATAATGAAAAGGGGAAAACAACTAGCTAAAAAACTAGGAGCCTTTTAAAAAAATCACGTAAAGATTTTTCTTTGCGTGATTTTTTTATATCCTATAATTGCTATTATCTTTAAGATTTTCTCATTTTATTCAGAAACTCAAATTGGACAGAGCAAAGGCCGACTTAAGGCGCTTCACTATATTATTTACAGCAATTTGGTTTTAAAAAATGATCGTGTTCATGCTCAGGCTTACAATCATCATTACAAGTTTTTTTAGGACAGTCAAGTTTTACACCCTTTAAGCATTTTCCTTGGTGTTTGCAATCTGCACAAATCTTAATGTGTTTTACTTTGTTAGCCCAAAATTGTATTTCGTATTTTTTGTCAGGACAAAGAGGACCAAAAACAAATTCTCCATCTTTGTCTGTGAATGTGTGAGAAACTGGTTTTCTTTCTTCTTTTCCACAATCATTGTCAATTTCAATAAGCTTTACAACTGCATCTTCAACAGGTTCTTTAAAACAATCCTTTATAACTCCAAATATAGCATTTCTATTATCTTCAGGCATATTAATTTCAATATCAAATTGTTTACCTTTTTCAATAAAACCATCAACTTTGACTACTGGGCAAAAATCTTTTTCAAAATCCATGTCTATCATTTCCTTTCTTTTTATTATTAATATATAATATGAAATAAAAAATAATAAAGTGATAGAATTTGTAGATATTAGTAGCTTAATATGTTATAATCAAATAATAAAAGAAAGGGTGGTAACATATGAAAAAAATGCAAATAACAATTATAGCTTTGGCTATAGTACTACTTTTGGGATGTGCTACGTTTGCAACATTATATTTTGCAACAGATATTTTTAAATCTGATAAAGAAATGTTCTATAAATACATTTCTCAAATAAGGATAGGAGATATAATAGCAACCGATGAATATAGTAGATACCAAGAGAGAGTAAAAAATGAAAATAATACTAATAAGGGAAATGTTTCTATAAATGTTAAAGGAAATAATGAAGAAGTTATAAATGAAGAATTTGACTTTGAAACAAAATCAAAACCAGGAGAGAATTTTGCTAGTGCCAAAATTAATATGAAGCAAAATGATGAAAAAAAATTGACAATTGATTATTTAAGAAATGAAGATTTATATGGATTAAGGTTTGAAGACTTAATTAAGCAATATATTGTTTTGGAAAATAATAATTTAAAAGAGTTTGCACAAAAATTAGGAATAGAAAATACAGATAATATACCAAACAAATTAGAAATACAAGATAAAGGAGTGATGAGTGAAGAAGAACAAAAAGCAATAGAACAAATATTTACTAAATATATTAATTTAGCAATAGAACAAGTACCTAATGAAAATTATTCTAAAATAAAAAATGAAAGCATTACTTTTGATAATAAAGAAATAAATGCGGATGGTTATCAAGTTGAAATTAGTAAGAATTTACTAAAAGAAATTTTAATAAATATATTAAACACTATGAAAGAAGATGAAGAAGCATATAATTTGTTAAATAAACTAAGCGAAACAGAAGTCGATTTAGAAAATTACAAACAAACGATGCAAACATCAATAGACGAAATTTCACAAGAAAATATTAAAACTAATATAGCTGTAAAAGTATATAAACAAGGTAAAAAAACTATAAAATTAGTTGGAACAATAGAACTAGAAGAAAATGATGGAAAAATAGAATTTTCAGTAGAAAAACTTGAAGATAAATATGACTTTTTACTATATGTAACTAGTGATGATGATAAATCAAATATGAGTTTTAATTTAAATAAAAACATAAATGTTCAAGAAAAAGAAGATATATTTTGTAAAGTTTTAATAAATCAAAATGATAAAGAAATAGCAAATTCAACAATTAGATTTTTAAGAGAAGGAAGACTAGATTCACAAAATATTAAAAATAGTCTTAAGCTAGACTTTGATTTTCTAGAAGAAAATGTAAACATTAATATATCATATGACAGTACAAAGAGTTTTGGAGAAAATATAGAAACAGAAAAATTTAAAGAAGGTGACTATGCAATAATAAATCAATTTGATGGAGAACAAATAAGTAATTTGACTAGAAATTTAATAGCAATGATATATGAAAAAATAGACGAAGAAAAAACAGTTTTTGGAGTAGTAACAACAATTACTTTAAATAATAGTTTATTTGAGACAGCAAGAAAAGCAGCAATAAACTCTCAAGAAACTCAAGAAAGAGAATTACAACTTGTCGAAAATCAAGCAATAGAAGTGTTTAATATTAGATTTACTTCATATGAAGGAATACAAAGTGGTGCTAGTGTTAAGACTTTGATTAGTGCTATAGAGCAAAATAATATAACAGATCCTACACACAAAATAGACTATAATAGTACAATAACAAGCATAGAATCTAGTAAAAAATATAATATTTCTTTTGAAAAAGATAGTGAAGGATATATTAGTAAGGCCATAATAGAAGAACAATAAAATATAAGAGGGTATTTAAATTACCCTCTTAAAAAATGCAAAAAAATGTTGATAAAAAGTGTTTTTTAATATATTATATATATTAAATTAATGTTTAGGGGCAGACAATGTCGTCCGCCCCTAAAATTTGTTAAAAACGAAAAGGTGGAAAAGATGTACTTAAAAAGATTAGAGTTGCAAGGATTTAAATCGTTTGCAGATAAAACAGTATTAGAATTTATGCCAGGTATTACAACAGTAATTGGTCCAAACGGATCTGGAAAAAGTAATATATCGGATAGTATTAGATGGGTGCTTGGAGAACAAAGCATGAAATCTTTAAGAGGAGCAAAATCTGAAGATATAATATTTGCTGGAACACAAAGTAGAAAATCTTTAGGGTTTGCAGAAGCCTCAATAGTAATAGATAACTCCGATGGAAAGTTACCAATAGAATATTCAGAGGTTACAGTTACAAGAAGAATATATAGAAGTGGAGAGTCTGGATACTATATAAATAAAACTCCTTGCAGATTGAAAGATGTACTAGAACTATTTATGGACACAGGAATTGGAAAAGATGGATATTCAATAATAGGACAAGGTAAAATAGATGAAATACTAAGTAATAAATCAGAAGATAGACGTGCAATATTTGAAGAAGCTGCTGGGATTGTAAAATATAGAACAAGAAAAAATGATTCTGAAAAAAAATTAGAACAAACTAAAGTAAATCTTTTAAGGATAAATGATATTTTATCAGAAATAGAAGTAAATATAGAACCATTAAAGAAACAATCTGAAAAGGCAAAGAAGTTTTTAGATTTGAGAGAAGAATTAAAAGGAATAGAAATAGGTCTATTTCTATTTAACATAGATAATTATAAAGAAAAAATAGCTGAAATTACAAAGGATATAGATATCTTTGTGAGTCAAAATGCTAATGAGGAAGCTAGAATGCAAGATAGTCAAAATTCAAAAGAAAAATTGAAAAAGGCTATAGATGAGATTACATTAAAAATAGAAGAAACCCAAAATTTGGGATTTGAAATGAGTAAAAAGCAAGAAAAAATAAATTCAGATATTAGTATTGCAAATGAGAGAATATCAAACAACAAAGAAAATTATGAAAGATATTTAAAAGAGATAGAAGAAATAACAATAAGAATAACAGAATTAGAAGATGAGAAAAAACAAAGACTAGATAAGAAAAATAATTTGTTTTCAAACAGAGAAAAATTTTCAAAAGAACTAGAAGAAAAAGAGTTAGAACTAGAAAAGTTAAGTTCTAAATTATCAACAGAAGAAAAAGTAATAGAAGAAAAAAAGAAAAAGGCGGAAGAAAACACCGATTTAAAATATGAAAAAGCTACATTAATAAACATCCAAGAAGTAAATTATGAAAATTTAGAAAAAAGAGAAAAAGTAGTAAAAAACGAAATATCAAATACAATATCAGAACTAGATCAAAAAAGATTAGAAAAAAATGAAATATCAAAAAACTTTTATGAAATAGAAGCAAAAAGAAATGAAACAAGTAAAAAACTAGAAGAAATAAATAATAAAAGACAAACAAGTATTGAAAAACTAAAACAATATCAAGACAAAATAAATGCATTATCTACAGATTTAAGAGTTAAAGAATCAAAACTAAAGTTTCTAAGTGATATGGAAAAAGAAAAGGAAGGCTATATAAGAAGTGTAAAATCTTTACTATTAGATTGTGATAAAGATGCAAACTTAGAAAAGGGCATGCATGGGGTTTTAGCAAATATATTAACTGTTCCAAAAGAATATGAAACAGCAATAGAAATGACCTTGGGACAAACACTTCAAAATATAGTAACAGATACAGAAGAAGATGCAAAAAAATTGATAGAGCATTTAAGAAAAAATAATTTAGGAAGAGCTTCATTCTTACCAATAGCTTCTGTAAAAGGTAAAAAAATAGATAGACTAATAAAAAACAATTTGAGTGGTGTAATAGGAATTGCAGCAGACTTAGTAAAAGTAAATAAAAAGTATGAAGGAATAATTTTGAATTTACTAGGAAGAACAGTAATAGTAGACAATATGGAAACTGCAATAATTCTTGCAAGACAGAACAGTTATGGTTTTAGAATAGTTACTTTAAAGGGAGATGTAGTAAACCCAAGCGGAGCAATAACAGGAGGATCAACAACAGTAAAAACTAATAACATAATTGGTAGAACATCACAAATACAAGAACTAGAAAAAGAAATAAAAATTTTAAATAAGAAAATAGAGGATTTAGAAAACGAAAAGTCAGAATACGAAAAATCCGAAGAAGATGTTGTAGAAGAAGTAATGGGATTAGAGCATGCTATGCAGGATACAGAAATAGTATATGCTACAGAGAAACAAAAGGTTGTATCAATAGAAGAAAATATAGAAAGATTAGAAAAGAGACTTAATACTCTTAGAGAAGAACTAAAAGAAATAGATGAAAAAAAGAAAGAAAGCGTAAATGAAAAACAAAATCTTGAACAAGAAATAGAAGAGCTAGTAAAGGAAATAGAAGATTTAAATACTGAAATAAAAACATATGCAGACAAAAACAAAGATAATCAAAAATATATAGATGACTTAAATTTTGATATTACTAATTTAAAAATATCTGTTAGTTCATTTGATGAGAGCACTACATCTATTGATGAAATGCTACAAAGAATTGATCAAGATATAGAAAATAACAAAACAAGTATAGAGAATAAAAAGGCATTAAGAGAAAAAATAACAGAAGATAATAAAACTTTAGAAGAACAAATATTATCTTTAAATGAACAAATAGAGCAAATGAAACAAGAAGTTAAAGATAGCGGAGGAAGAGTAGAAGAACTAAAGAACGAGAGAATTGCTAAAAATGAAGAGTTAAATAAAACAGAAGAAGAAATTGCAAATCAATTTAAAGTAATTGAAGATTTAAAAGCACAAATAACAAAACAAGAAGTTAAAAAATCTAAAATAGAATACGAATTAGAACAAATTATAAATAAAATGTGGGAAGACTATGAAATAACACCAAATAACATTGAAGGGGAATATAAAAAACCTGAAAATGTAAGTGAAACCACTAAAAAAGTAAAACATTTAAGAGATGAGATAAAATCTTTAGGAAGCATTAATATAGACTCTATAGAAGAGTATAAACAGACAAAAGAAAGATATGACTTTATGTGTGAACAAAGACTAGATTTAGAAGATTCTAGTAATAAACTAAGAAAAGTAATACAAGATATGACAAAAATAATGAAAGAGCAATTTGAAACACAGTTTAAAATTATAAATAGAAATTTTGGAGAAGTATTTAGTGAACTTTTTGGAGGAGGAAAAGCAGAATTAAAACTTGCTGACGAAAATAATATATTAGAATGCGGAATAGACATAGAAGTACAACCACCAGGAAAGAAACTTCAAAGCATGACTCTTTTATCAGGAGGAGAAAAAGCATTTACAGCAATAGCACTATTATTTGCAATATTAAAGATTAACCCAGCTCCATTCTGCGTACTAGATGAAATAGAAGCTGCTTTAGATGATGTTAATGTTTATAGATTTGCAGATTACTTAAAAAAATTTACAAAAGAAACACAATTCTTAGTAATAACACATAGAAAAGGAACAATGGAAGCAGCAGACACTGTATATGGAATAACAATGGAAGAAAACGGAATATCAAAACTTCTTTCAATGAAATTAAAATAAATGATTGACAAAAGAGCTTGTATTATGGTAAAATATTTATCTGTAAGCCGCATAAGCTAGGTCATAAAGGCGAAAGCTACCTAGGTTTAATCTTAGCGAGTATTAATAATGGAGGTCGTATAAAGAATGTACGCATTAATTGAAGCTTGTGGAAAGCAATACAAAGTAGAAGAAAAAGACGTAGTATTTTTTGAAAAATTAGATGCAGAAGAAGGAAAAAAAGTTACTTTTGATAAAGTAATATTAGTATCTGATAACGGAAAAGTACAAGTTGGTAACCCTTACGTAAAAGGTGTTAAAGTAGAAGGTAAAGTAGTAGCTCATGGAAAAGGTAAAAAAATTATCGTTTTCAAAATGAAAGCTAAAAAGAATGAAAGAAAGAAACAAGGACATAGACAACCTTATACAAAAGTAGAAATAACATCAATAAAAACTGCAACAGCTAAAGCTGAAAAAGCAGAAACAGCTGAAAAACCAGCAACAAAAAAAACAGCAACTAAAGCTACAACAGCAAAGAAAACTGCTACAAAAAAAGAAGAAGTAAAAGAGTAGTAACTAAAAAACAATAGATTGTAGTAAACGTGAAGGGAGTGAATTATAAATGGCACATAAAAAAGGGCAAGGTAGTGTTAAAAACGGTAGAGACAGTGAGTCAAAACGTTTAGGAGTAAAAAGAGCAGACGGACAATTCGTTCTTGCTGGAAATATATTAGTAAGACAAAGAGGAACAAAAATGCATCCAGGAGTTAATGTAAAAAAAGGTTCTGATGATACTTTATTTGCAGTAGTAGATGGAACAGTTAAGTTCGAAAGAAAAGGTAAAGACAAAAAACAAGTAAGTGTTTACCCAGTAGAAAATAATTAGTTTAAAAAACTCTTCAATACATTTGGAGAGTTTTTTGTTTAACAGAAAAACATTGTAAATGCCAATAATTTTTCAATTTGGTTTTATTGTAATAATGTGAAAAGTAGTATATAATATGTAAATATAAAAAATGAGAGGTGTAAATTATGGAGAAAAAAATAGTTCTTACAGGAGATAGACCAACAGGAAAATTACATATAGGTCACTATTTTGGTTCTTTAAAGACAAGAGTGGAACTACAAGAAAGTGAAAATTATAATCAATATATATTAATTGCTGATGTTCAAGCATTAACAGATAATTTTAGTAACCCAGAAAAAGTCAGAAAAAACGTAAGAGAAGTAGCGATGGATTATTTATCAGTAGGAATAGATCCAAGCAAAACTACTATATACATTCAATCAATGATACCAGAAGTTGCAGAACTTACGGTATACTATTCAAACCTAGTTACAATAGCAAGACTTCAAAGAAATCCAACAGTAAAAACAGAAATTGCACAAAAAAGAGATGTTTTTGGAGAGAGTGTAACATATGGTTTCTTAGGATACCCAGTAAGCCAAGCAGCAGATATAACAGCTTTTGAAGGAAAATTAGTACCAGTAGGAGAAGATCAATTACCTTTAATTGAACAATGTAGAGAAATTGTTAGAAAATTTAATAGTATATATGGAGAAGTTTTAATAGAGCCAGAAGCGGTTCTTTCAAACACAAAAAGAATAAAAGGCTTAGATGGAAATGAAAAAATGGGAAAATCACTAGGAAATGCAATATATTTATCAGATTCAGAAGAAGAAATTACTAAAAAAGTAATGGGAGCTGTAACTGACCCAAATAGAATAAGAAAAGATGATTTAGGAAATCCTGATATATGTATGGTTGCATATTATCACAATTTATTTACAGCAAAAGAAGAATTAAATAAAGTATGCGAGGAATGTAGAGAAGGAAAACGTGGTTGTGTAGCATGCAAAAAGGAACTTGCAAAAAATATTATAGAAACATTAAAACCAATTAGAGAAAAAAGAGAATACTATGAAGCACACCCGGAATTAGTAGATAAAATACTAATGGAAGGAACAGAAAAAGCAAGAAAAAAAGCAAAAGAAACTATGACAAAAGTAAGAAAAGCAATGAAATTAGACTACTTTGAAGGAGAAGAATAATGTTTATAGACTATACAAAAATAATAATTAAATCAGGAAACCGGAGGAAACGGAGCAGTTACATTTAGACGTGAAAAGTATGTAGCAGCAGGAGGACCAGATGGTGGAGATGGTGGAAAAGGTGGAGACATATATTTTGTTGTTGACCCAGATTCCAATACATTAATAAATTTTAGATATAATAAAAAATATAAAGCAGAAAATGGCCAAAATGGAAGTGGAAATAGATGCTTCGGAAAATCTGGAGAAGATTTATATATTAAAGTACCAATCGGAACAGTTGTAAAAGATGCAGAAACAGGAGAATTAATTGCAGATTTATCTAAAGAAAAACAATGCGAGTTAATACTTCCAGGAGGAAGAGGAGGAAAAGGAAACTCTCATTTTGCAACTTCCACAAGACAAGCACCAAGGTTTGCTCAAGATGGAGAAAAAGGAATAGAAAAAGAAGTAATATTGGAATTGAAACTCTTAGCAGATGTTGGACTTATAGGCTTCCCAAGTGTTGGAAAATCTACGATACTTTCAATGGTAACATCAGCAAGACCTAAGATTGCAGATTATCATTTTACAACACTAGAGCCAAATTTAGGAGTTGTGAAGACTGAATTTGGAGATAGTTTTGTGCTTGCGGATATACCAGGAATTATAGAAGGTGCAAGTGAAGGAACAGGACTAGGGTTAAGATTTTTAAGACATATAGAAAGAACAAGACTTTTATTGCATGTTATTGATGTTTCAGGTTCGGAAGGAAGAAATCCAGTAGAAGATTTTAATACAATAAACAAAGAACTAAAGAAATATAGTGAAAAATTAAGTACAAGAAAGCAAATAATAGTTGCTAATAAAATAGACGCAATGCAAGACAAAAATTTATATAAACAGTTAGAAAAATTAGCAAAAGAAAAAAATATAGAAATATTTAAAATATCAGCAGCAACAGGAGAAGGACTAAAAGAGCTATTTATGCATGTATCAAAAGTGTTAAAAGGCCTACCAAAAGAAGATGTAGAAGAAGCCGAAGAAAAGAAAGTGTATACATTAAAGAAAGAAGAAGAAGGATTTAGCGTAAGAATAGAAAATGGTGTATATGTTGTAGAAGGCCCTGCAGTAGAAAAAATATTAAGAAGAGCAAATTTAGAAGATAATGAATCTTTATATTATTTCCAAAAAAGTATTAGATTCCTAGGCGTAGAAGATAAGTTAAGGCAAATGGGAGTAAAAGAAGGAGATACAGTAAAATTCATGGATTGGGAAATGGAATGGTATAACTAAAAAAATCCAAAAATTTGTTTGACAATTGTTTGTTTGTATGATAATATAATGGAAAATAAGAAAAATTACTTTATTTTGAGCGGGTAATGAGACTTTTTCTTATTGGGTACGGAAAGTTGAAAATTAATTTTTCCATGTAATAAATTTTTGGGAGTGATTAATAGTGAGTAAAGAAGAAATGACAGATTTAAATAAAAGAGAAAGAGCGATATTAAAGTTTATAGAAAAACAAATAAAAGATAAAGGATATCCACCATCAGTTAGAGAAATAGGAAAGGCAGTAGGATTAAGTTCAACTGCAACAGTGCATGGATATTTAGCAAAATTAACTAAAAAAGGATACATTAAAAAAGAAGATCAAAAAGGAAGAACTTTAAAATTACTTAAAGGAGGACTGGCTGACAATGAAAAATCTTCTCCAAAGCCAATATATAATGGAAAAGAATTAGTAGATGTTCCAGTTATAGGAAAAATAACAGCAGGAGCACCAATACTTGCTGTAGAAAATGTAACAGATACTTTTCCAATTCCAATTGACTTTGTTGGAAATAGTGAAAGCTTTATGCTTACAGTCCGTGGAGAAAGTATGATAGAGGCTGGAATTTTAGATGGTGATTACATATTAGTAAAGAGACAAAATGATGCTAGAAATGGACAAATAGTAGTTGCATTAATTGAAGATGAAGCAACAGTTAAAACTTTTTATAAGGAAAAAGATCATATAAGGTTACAACCAGAAAATAGTACAATGGATCCTATAATAGTGCCAGATTGTAAGATCCTTGGAATTGTTGGAGGAGTGTTTAGAAAATTATAAAAAAATTGCGTTTTAATAAAAAACGCAATTTTTTTATATACTAGAATTAAATATAGTTTTAAATTTAAAAAAATGGTTATTCTAAAAATAGGATAATCATTTTTTTATTTTATTATATAAAAGTACTACAATCTTTAATTATTTGAGATTTTGCTAGTAGTTAAAAATAGGCTGAATAATAACAAATGTCGAAATATCGCTTTGTTTTAAAACTGGAGGTGGAAAGTCTTTTATGAAAACAATAAGAAAAATTTTTATTATTACTTTTTTAATGGTCATATTTATATATGTAACAGACATAAGCAATATACCAAGTGATGTCATTTTATTTAAAGGAGAAGAGTTAAATTTGCATTTAGTTTTGGGACTTAAAATTGATAATTTTTCAAACAATTATAAAACTATACAAACAGCTAGTAACCTAAGTGAAAGCAATGTAGTAGAGAAAGAAAAAGTGAGCTTAAAACTATTTGATTTGATAAAAGTTAAAGATATAGAAGTAAACACAATTCCAAAAACTTCAGTAATACCACTTGGAAATTCAGTAGGACTAAAATTGTATACAAGTGGAGTATTAGTAGTAGGAATGACAGAAGTGAAAGGACAGAAACCATATGAAAATTCAGGAATAGAAGAAGGAGATATGATAGTAAAAATAAATGAAAAAGAAGTTACTTGCACAGCTGAATTAATAGAAAGTGTAAATGATTCAAATGGAGAAGACCTAAATATTAAATATATAAGAGATGGAATAGAACATACTGCTAATATAGAACCAATAAAAACTAATGAAAATGAATATAAATTGGGATTATGGGTAAGAGATGGAGCTGCAGGTATTGGAACAATTACTTATTATGAGCCTTCTACTAAAAAGTATGCAGCTTTAGGACATGGAATTGTAGATATAGATACAAGCAAACTTATTAATATATCTACAGGTGAACTCGTTACAGCTAGAATTGCTTCTATAGTAAAAGGAAAAGAAGGAACACCAGGTGAAATAAAAGGAAGCATTGTAAATCGGACAAACCATAGGAAATGTTAGTATGAATACTGAATTTGGTATATATGGAAACGTAACAAATACATCACAGCTAAATATTAGTAATAATGAAATAGAAGTTGCAAACAGAAACGAAATTAAAACAGGAAATGCAAAAATACTATTAAATTTAGATAATGGAATAAGAAAAGAATACGATATTACAATAGAAAAGATATATAAAAACAACAATTCTAATAATAAAAGTATGTTAATAAAAGTTGTAGATGATGAACTTATTAATATGACAGGAGGAATAATACAGCGGAATGAGTGGAGCCCCAATAATACAAAACAATAAATTTGTAGGTGCTGTAACTCATGTGTTAGTAAATGATCCTACAACAGGCTATGCAGTGTTTGGAGACTTAATGATAAAACAGTCTAGGGGAATAAGCTAAGTCGTAAATTGTCACAAAAAACATAAATATGTCATAGTATATAGTATCCTAATATAGGGGGAGGTGCTTTATATTATGGAACCACAAGTTGATATATGTTTTAAAAAAGAAAAGAAGAGAAAATGTTGTATGGAAATTGCAATATTTATAATAGTGGTATTATTAGCTTTTGCAGTTGGATTAATAATTGGTGCATTAACTGGACTTGTTGAATTCTTGGGAACAGGAGCAATAGTATTGTTCTTGGCAACCTTGGTAATACTATTAATAATCGAAGTTGCAATGCTAATATGTTGTAGAAGAAAAACTTGTTAATATTTGTAGTGTTGGGTCGCCATTTTTGGCGACCCAACTGCATTTATTAAGAATTTTGTGACAATCCATGGAAATTGCTCAATACATATTGCCAAAGATACTAATTTAATATAAAATAACTAAGATAAAAGAGAAAAAAGAGGTAAATATATGGCAGAAATTTTAGATGGAAAAATGGTCGCAAAAAAAATTAGACAAAGCTTAAAATCAGAAGTGGAAACTTTAAAAGTAAATGGCATAAATCCTAAACTTGCAGTTATTATGGTTGGTGAAGATCCAAGTTCTAAAATATATGTAAGGAATAAAAGCATAGCATGTAATGAAGTAGGAATAGAATATGAAGAATTTTTACTAAGTGAAACAACGACTATGGAAGAATTGTTAGATTTAATAGATAAGCTTAATAAAGATGAAACTATACATGGAATATTACTTCAAAGTCCAATACCTAAAGGTTTAGATATAAACGAGGCTTTTAGAGCCATAGATCCTAAAAAAGATGTGGATGGCTTCAATCCATTTAATGTAGGAAAACTTTGCTTAGGACAAGATACATTTGTTTCTTGCACACCATTTGGAATTATAAAACTATTAGGAGAATATAACATAGAAATTGAAGGAAAGAATGCGGTAGTTGTTGGAAGAAGCAATATTGTAGGGAAACCTATGATGCAATGTTTACTTAATAAAAATGCAACAGTAACAGTATGTCATTCTAAAACAAAAGATTTAAAAGAAGTGACAAAAAAAGCAGATATTCTTGTTGTTGCAATAGGAAGGGCAAACTTTATTACAAAAGATATGGTAAAAGAAGGTGCAGTTGTAGTTGATGTTGGAATTAATAGAACTGATGATGGGAAATTATGTGGAGATGTAGAGTTTGAAGAAGTGTCAAAAGTTGCATCTTATATAACTCCAGTTCCAGGGGGCGTTGGACCAATGACAATTGCAATGCTTATGAATAACATTGTTAAAGCTACAAGATTACAAAAATAGAATTAATGGGGGCAAACATTACTGTAAATTTGGCAAGGGGCGTTATCTTTGGCGATTCACTCCAAAGAAATTACTAAAAAGTTTCAAGGAGGCATTTATGGAAAATGTAAAGTATTGGATTTGGCTCTCAAGAATAGAAGGAATAAGTAGTAAAATACTAATAGAAGTACTAAGTAAGTATAAAAGTCCTGAAATATTATGGAATAAAACAAAACAAGAACTATTAGAAGATGGAATCAAAGAAATATATGCAGAAGAATTAATAAATAGTTTATATAGGACTAATTTAGATAAATATTTAGAGTATATGAGTAAAAATAATATAGAGATTATTGATATATATAATAAATATTATCCAGACAAATTGAAACTAATTTATGATCCACCTATTGTTTTATATGTAAAAGGAAATAAAACAATATTAAATAATAAATCTATAGCAATTGTAGGGTGCAGACTACCTACGAACTATGGAAAAAATATAGCGAATAAAATGTCATATAACTTGTCTATTAGTAATATTAATATAATAAGTGGGTTAGCAAGAGGAATCGATACATGCTCACATATTGGGTGCTTAAAAGCAAAAGGAACAACAATTGCGGTAGTTGGATGTGGATTAGATAGAGTATATCCAGGAGAAAATAAAGAATTATTTGATGATATTATAAAAAGTGGTGGAGCAATAATATCGGAATATATTATAGGAACGAAACCGCTAGCTAAAAATTTTCCAAAAAGAAATAGAATAATAAGTGGCTTATCTAATGGAGTATTAATAATTGAAGCTAAAGAAAAGAGTGGAACACTAATTACGGCAGATTTTGCTCTAGAACAGGGAAAAGAAGTTTATGTAGTGCCTGGAAATATAACTAGTATTAATTCTTTTGGAACAAATGAATTAATAAAACAGGGAGCAAAAATAGTAACAGATGTACAAGACATATTAGAAGATTTGAATTAGATAGATTGAATTTTGAAATCATTTATAATATAATAATATATATTTTATAGGGAGGAAAATAATATGCCTAAAAAGAAAAATAGTAAAGATAAAAGTACCAATAAAAATATAGATGAAACAAAAGTATATAAAACAAAAAGTAAAAAAACAGGTAAAAAAAGAAAAATACCAGTTAAGAAAATAGTGATAATAGCTTTGATAATTTTACTAATACTTGCAGGAATAGGATTTGGCATTCTATGGGGAATAATAAAAGAAGCAAAATTAGATGTGCAAGATTTAGCGTTAAAATATGAAAACTCAATTGTATTAGACAAAGATCGGAAATGTTATTGCAGAACTTAGTGGAGATGAAAACAGAAAATTTATAAAAATATCAGAAATGGCGGAATATTTGCCGGTTGCATTTGTATCTATAGAGGATGAAAGATTTTATGATCATATGGGAATTGATGTAAAGAGAACTCTAGCTGCAACCGTAAAATATGCATTTAGTAAAGTAGGAATAGGTTCTTCAAGCTATGGCGGAAGTACAATAACACAACAGACAGTTAAAAACATAACAAAAGAAAAAGATAGAACATGGCAAAGAAAAGTAAAAGAAATGGCAAGAGCATATTACATAGAAAAAGAATTATCAAAAGATCAAATATTAGAATTATACTTAAATCTAATATTTATGGGTGGTAATACTAATATATATGGAGTAGAAGTAGCATCTAATTATTATTTTTCTAAGAGTGCAAAAGATTTAGATTTAGCTGAATGTGCATTCTTAGCAGGAATAAATAATACTCCTAATAGTTATAATCCGTTTGTAGAAGATAACGAAAAAGTTATGGAAAGAATAAAAACAAGAACAAAGACAGTTCTTAACAAAATGAATGAACTAGGGAAAATAAAATCTAAAGAAGAATACGAAGCAGCAATTGCAGAGGTTGATGCAGGATTAGCATTCAATAAGGGTACAATTGTAGAAAATATATATTCATATCATACAGATGCAGCAATAATGCAAATAATAAACCAAATTATGGAAGAAAAAGACTTAAATTATGATGCTGCATTACTATATTTATATAGTGGTGGATTTACAATATATACAACTCAAGATAGCAATATACAAAATATAATGCAGACAGAATTTGAAAAAGATAAATATTGGGTAAAAGGTAGAGACAAGAAAAAAGACGGAACTTTAGTAAATGAACATTCACAAGCAGGTATGACTTTAATAGATCAAAAAACAGGATATGTACTTGCAACATGTGGAGGATTAGGCAAGAAAACAACATCTCTAGGATTTAATAGAGGAACACAATTAGTAAAACAAACGGGATCTTCTATGAAACCATTGGCAGTAGTTGCTCCGGGTATAAATGACGGATTGATTACAGCAGCATCAGTATTTGATGATGTTCCATATAGTATATTTAAAAACTATAGTAATTATAGAGGCTTAATTACTGTAAGATATGCAATTGAAAGTTCACAAAATATACCAATGGTAAAAGCAATGCAAGTTGTAACTACACAAAGATCAATAGAATTTCTAAAAAGTGTAGGAATTACAGGACTAGTAGATGCAGATAACAACCTAGGATTAGCACTTGGAGGATTAACAAATGGAACTAGCCCATTAGAAATGGCAGCAGCATATGCGGCAATTGCAAATGATGGGGTGTATATAACACCTACATTCTATACAAAAGTTGTAGATGGAAACGGAAATACAGTATTAGAACCAAAGCAAGAATCAAGAACAGTTATGTCTTCAGCAGCAGCATATGTAGTAAAAGAAATATTAACTCAACCAGTAAAATCTGGGACATCAACCCATTGTGCAGTTTCTGGAATGAGCACAGCTGCAAAAACAGGTACAACAAATCAAGATTTTGATAGATGGCTTTGCGGATTTACTCCATATTATACAGCTGCAACATGGTATGGATTTGATGAAGGCGAAACAGTAAGAGGATGGTCTTTGAGCCCTTCATCTCAAATTTGGGCATCAGTTATGAAACAAGCACATAAAGGACTAGAGGGAAAAACATTTGCTCAAACAAGACCAAGTAATGTAGAAACAGCAACTATATGTAAATCATCTGGATTATTGGCAACAGAAAATTGTAAAAATGATCCAAGAGGCAATCAAGTTTACACAGAATATTTTGTAAAGGGAACAGTTCCAAAGAAAACATGTGAATGTCATGTTAAAGTAGAAATTTGTAAAGAAACAGGACTACTGGCAAATGAATTTTGTCCAGAAAAAGAAGAAAAGGTATTTATAACAAGACCAAATTACGAAACAGATACAGCATGGAAAAGTGCTGCAGATGCACAATATATGCTTACAATAAAAGATACATGTACAACACATACACAAGCACCAGATACAACGAAACCCGTAATTAAGATAAAAGGAAAAGACAATATAATATTAAAAATAAATGAAAGCTATACAGATGAGGGAGCAACTGCTACGGATGATAGAGATGGAGACTTAACAAGCAAAATAGAAACAATAGGAAGTGTGGATACTAAAAAAGCGGGAACATATAAAATAACATATACAGTTAAAGATTCAGCAGGAAATACCGCAACGGCAACAAGAACAGTAATTGTAAAAGAAGATAAAAAGCCAGAGGAAAAACCTACAAATACAGTAGATGGAGGAAATAACACTATTACTAATGAAGTAAGCAATAATATAGCAAACAATTCTATATAGAAAAATAATATAGGGCGTGCATTGTACGCCCTATACAAAAAGATTTTTAGAACTATAAATAGGAGGATTTATGAGTATATATTTTTATAATACATTAACTAAAACAAAGGATGAATTTAAACCACTAGAAGGAAACGAGGTTAGAATATATTCTTGCGGACCTACTGTGTATAAAGATGCAACAATAGGAAATATGAAATCATATATATTTATGGATACTTTAAGAAGGGTGTTAAAATATAATGGATATACATTAAAACATGCTATGAATATTACTGATGTAGGACATTTGGTATCAGATGGAGACGAAGGCGAAGATAAGATGGTTAAAGCTGCAAAAGAGGAAAAAAAGACTCCACTTGAAATAGCAGCATTTTATACAGAAAGATTTTTAAAAGACTTTGATAGATTAAATATAGATAGACCAGAAATAATATGTAAAGCAACTGACCATATAAAAGATATGGAAGAGTTTGTTAAGAAACTTTTAGATAATGGATATGCATACGAGACTTCTACGGCAATATATTTTGATGTGTCAAAATTAGATAAATATGGAATACTTTCTGGGATAGATTTAAGGAACCAAAAAGCTGGTGCAAGAGTAGAAGTTGATGAGGAAAAAAGAAATCCATATGATTTTGCACTTTGGATAAAAGCTCCAGAAAATCATATTATGAAATGGGAAAGCCCTTGGGGATTATGCTATCCAGGTTGGCATATAGAGTGCTCAACAATGAGTAATAAATATTTGGGAGAAGTATTTGACATTCATACAGGAGGAATAGACTTAGTTCCAACACATCACGAAAATGAAATAGCTCAAAGCAAAGGAGCTACAGGAAAAATTCCTGCAAGATTTTGGATGCATTGTGAATTTTTATTAATAAATGGTGGCAAGATGAGCAAAAGCTTAGGAAATACATACTTAGTTCAAGATATTATTGATAAAGGATATGAGGCACTAGCATATAAAATGATGTGCTTTACATCACACTATAGAAACAAATTAAACTTTACATGGGAAGCTTTAGAAAGTAGCCAAAATGCATTAAACAGACTAAGAGAAGGATACCAAAAACATAGTGAGGGCAATAAAGTCATAGATGAAAGCATAATCGAAAATTATAAAAACAGATTTTTAGAAGCGATAAATGATGATCTTAATATGCCTGTTGCAATGAGTGTAGTTTGGGATGTTGTGAAAAATCCAGAAAAATCAAAACAACTTGCTAATTTACTTTTAGAATTTGACAAGGTTTTAGGAGTGGATATAGAAAAGAATGAAGATAAAAAAGAAATAGAATTACCTCAAGAAATAAAAGATTTATTAGAACAAAGAAAACAAGCCAGAGAAAATAAAGACTGGGCTTTATCTGATAAAATTAGAGATGAATTAAAAGAACAAGGATATATGGTAAAAGATACAAAAGAAGGAATGACAGTTGAAAAAATATAAGAAAATTAATTGGAGGAAATTTTATGGGAAAGAGAAGTAATTATATCAATTGGGATGAATATTTTATGGGAATAGCGTTGCTATCAGCAGAAAGAAGTAAAGATCCAAATTCACAAGTAGGAGCTTGTATAGTAAGTCAAGATAACAAAATTCTATCAATTGGATATAATGGATTTCCTATGGGATGTTCTGATGATGAAATATCATGGGAAAGAGAAGGAGACTTTGTAGATACAAAATATCCTTATGTATGCCACGCAGAACTTAATGCAATTCTTAATTATACAGGAACAACATTAAAGAATAGTAAAATATATGTAGCTTTATTTCCATGTAATGAGTGTGCAAAAGCAATAATACAATCTGGTATAAAAGAAGTTATATATAAAAGTGATAAATATAAAGATACAGATAGCGTAAAAGTATCTAAAAAGTTATTTGATATGGCAGGGGTAAAATATACAGAATATAAATCGAGGGGAATAAAATTAGAATTAGATTTATAGGAAAAAACAAATGGGGACAGACCGAAACAAATGGGGTCTGTCCCCATTTGTTTCGGTCTGTCCCCATTCATTTCGAAAATCAATTTATAGACCATAAATTTAGTACATATCTATTGTAAAAAGAAACAAACTAGTATAAAATATAATAGTTATATTGGAGGAATAATATGAATTTAGTAAATGAAAAAAATATAGAAAAATATAATGAATTTTTAAAAAATCACAATAGATGTAATTTTCAACAATCTGTAGAATGGGGAAAAGTAAAAGAGGCTTGGAGAAATGAAATAGTTTTAGCAGAAGATGAAAAAGGAAATATAATTGGTTCAATTAGTGTACTTATTAGAAAAATTCCTATTTTTGGAAATTTAATGTATTCTTCAAGAGGACCTGTATGTGATATACATGATGAAAAGGTTCTAAAACAGCTTACAGAAGGATTAAAAGAACTTGCAAAGAAGTATAATGCATTTGTTTTAAAAATAGAACCAGATATTAAAAGTGAAGACAAAGAGTTTAGAGAAATTGTTACAAAACTTGGATATGGAATAAAAGATGATGCAAAGAATTTTAGTGAAGAAATACAACCAAGATATGTTTTTAGATTAGACATAAAGGATAAAACAGAAGATGAAATATTCAAAGCTTTTCATCAAAAAACCAGATATAATGTAAGGCTAGCAACTAAAAAAGGTGTAGTTGTAAAAGAAGGAAAAAGGGAAGACTTAAAGGATTTCCATGAAATAATGAAAATAACAGGAAAAAGAGATGATTTTATTATAAGACCATTGGAATATTTCCAAAAAATGTATGATGAACTAGGAGACCATGCAAAACTATTAATGGCATATTATGAGGACAAGCCTATTTCTCGGAATATTTGATATAGATTATGGAAATAAAGTTTGGTATTTATATGGAGCTAGCAGTAATGAACATAGAAATTTAATGCCTAATTATTTATTGCAATGGGAAGGAATTAAATATGCAATTAGCCAAGGCAAAGATGTATACGATTTCAGAGGAGTATCTGGAGTTTTAGATGAATCTCATCCACAATACGGTTTATATAGATTTAAAAAAGGATTTAATGCAGAATTTACAGAATTTATAGGAGAAATATATTTAGATTTTAAACCATTAGTATATAAATTATATAAAATATCAGAAAAAATATTTAAAAAAGCAAGAGGAATAGTAAGAAGACTAAAAGGAGAAGTAAAATAAAATGAAATCATTAGTTATTAATAAAGATGATTTAAGACATAATATAAATGTAATAAAAAAACTTGCAAGATTAGATATTCCAGATGATAATGGACAAGAATATAATTTAATAGGCGTTGTAAAAGGAAATGGATACGGACTAGGATTAATAGAATATTCTAAATTTTTAATAGATAATGGAATTCTTACACTTGCAGTTGCAACAGTAGAAGAAGCACTAGAATTACGAAAAGCAGGAATAAAAGAAGATATTCTTATGATGTCTTCTACAAGTTTAGAAAATGATTTAAAAGAACTAATAGAAAATGATATAATAATAACAATTGGGTCAAAAGAATGTGCAGAGATAGTGAAAAGATTAAGTAATAAATCAGATAAAAAAATAAGGGCACATATAAAAATAGACACGGGGTTTGGAAGATATGGGTTCTTGTATAATGATATAAAACTTATTGTAGATACTATAAAAGGATTATCTAATATTTCAATAGAAGGAATGTACTCACATTTTTCTCTTGCATATTATAAAAAAGATAAATGGACAATAGAGCAATTTAATAGGTTTATGGAGGTAGTAGAAGCGTTAAAGCTAAATGATATAAATATAAAAACTCTGCATATGTGTAATTCTCCGGCATTTTTAAATTATCCAGAAATGCATCTTAACGGTGCAAGAATAGGCTCTGCTTTTATAGGAAGAGTTGATGCACAAAATGATGTTGGACTAAAAAGAGTGGGAGAATTAAAAACAAGTATAGCAGAAATAAAAACTGTGCCAAAAGGGTATAATATAGGATATTTAAATAGTTACAAAACAAAAAAAGAAACAAAAATTGCAATAATTCAAGTAGGATATATGGATGGATATAATATAACATTAAAAACAGATATGTTTAGATTCGTAGACAAATTAAGAGGTTTATCACATAGCATAAAGAGTTTCTTAAAGAAAAATAATTTTAAGGTTAAAATAAATAACAAGAAGTATAATGTAATAGGCAAAGTTGGAATGTACCACATGGCAATAAATATAACAAATAGCAATGTTAAAATAAACGACTTTGTTTATTTAGATGTTAATCCACTTCATGTAGATAGTAGAATTAGAAGGGAGTATATATAAATGAAGAAAAAAAAGGAAAACTTTTTTAAAAGACTAAAAAATGCTGTTACAAATTTTGATAAATACAGAGAGTATTCAGATGAGAAATTATCTGTTTCTATAAAATATATATTAAAGTTAGTTCTTATATTCGCAATTATTATTACGATTGCTTTGGTAGTAAAAATTAATAAAGAAACTAATAAAATACTACAATCATTTAAAGAAAATGCTCCAGAATTTAAGATTGAAAATAATAACTTAGTTACACAAGAGGAAAATAGTCATTTTATCATAGGAGATAGTTCGAATTCTTTTTGTTTAATACTAGATAGTGAAAAAGAAAATTTGTCAGAAGTAGAAGAAGCTAATAATTATCAAATTTTCGTTATAGCTATGTTAAAAGATAAAATAATATTAAGAAATTCTTTAAATGTTGAAAATAGCATAACATATAAACAACTAGCAGAAAATTATGAAATAAGTAATTTAAACAAACAAAGTATACTTTCATATGCAACAAACAAAAATATATTGATGGGGATAGCTTCATTTGCCATAACTTCTATAATATTTTTATTTATATCATATTTAATAGAGATTTTATTGGATATAGTATTTCTATCTTTAGTAGGATTTATATTTAGTAAAATAATTGGAATAAACTTTAAATATAAACAAGTATTTAATATGAGTGTGTATGCAATAACTTTATCTGTCATATTGTATATGATATATATAGTTGTAAATATATTAACAGGATTTGTAGTTAAATATTTTGAAGTAGCATATAATGCAATTGCTTATATTTATATTATGACAGCAATGATGATGATAAAATCTGATTTAACAAAAGAAAAGATTATGGTTGGAAAAATAATACAAGAACAAAAAAAAGTAAGAGAGAAAAACAATACTGAAGAGGAGAATAAAGAAAAAGAAGATAAAAAGGAGAAGAAACAAAAAGAAAAGAAGAAAGAAAAAGATGAACAAGGAGAAACTCCTGAAGGGAGCAATGCTTAATAAAACTAAAAATAAAGGAGAGATTTATTAATGAAAGACAAACCAAAGGACAAAAACAAATTATATTACTCAATACTAGCAGTAGTAGCAATAATACTAGTAATAGTTGGAGTATTACTTTTAAATAATAATAACTTTGCTGAAAAAGATGATAAAGAACTAGCATATACAGAATTAATAAAAAAGATAGATAGTAAAGAAGTAGAAAAAATAGAAATGACAGTAGGAAGTACCACAGTAAAAGTAAAACTAAAGAATGTTGAAGAGGAAAAAAACACAATAGTTCCAAGCACACAAGCTTTTATAGAATTAGTGCAGGAACAAGTTAAAAATGGAAATGAAATAGAATTGATACAAAACCCAACAAGTGCATTACTAAAAATAGCACAAAGTCTAGTATCACTATTGCCAACAATAATGATTGTAATATTGTTTGTTGTAATTTTGAAGATGCAAGGGCTAGGAGACAAAGGAAAAGTATACGACTCTACAAGTAGTGAAAATACTCATACAACATTTGAAGATGTAGCAGGGCTTGATGAAGAAAAAAGTGAATTGATTGAAATAGTAGATTTCTTGAAAGAACCTAAAAAATTCCATGAAATGGGAGCAAAAATACCAAGAGGAATTCTTCTTTGTGGAAAGCCTGGTACAGGAAAAACTTTGATTGCAAAGGCTATTGCAGGAGAAGCGGGAGTACCGTTTATATCAATGAGCGGTTCGGAATTCATAGAAATGTTTGCAGGACTTGGAGCTTCAAGAGTAAGAAAATTATTTGAAAAAGCAAAAAAAGTATCTCCTTGTATAATATTTATAGATGAAATAGATGCAATTGGAGCAAGAAGAACAAATGCAAGTGGAGCAGAAAGCGAAAATAACCAAACATTGAACCAATTATTAGTAGAAATGGATGGATTCGAAACAAACGAAACAGTAATTGTACTTGCAGCAACAAATAGACCTGAAATGCTAGATAAAGCATTATTAAGACCAGGAAGATTTGATAGACAAATAACAATAGCAGCACCAGATGCAAAAGGAAGAGAAGCTATATTAAAAATTCACGCAAAAGACAAAAAGTTTGCAAGTAATATAAGCTTAAAAGACATTGCAAATGATACAGCTGGATTTACAGGAGCAGAACTTGCAAATGTGTTAAATGAAGCAGCAATTATTGCTACAATAAAGAAACACAAAAAAATACAAATGCAAGACTTAGATGATGCAGTAAAAAAAGTAACAGTAGGACTTGAAAAACATAGTAGAGTAATATCTGATAAAGATAAAAGATTAACAGCATACCACGAAGCCGGACATGCAATAGTAAGCAAATTCTTAGAAACACAAATGGATGTAAAAGAAGTATCAATTATTCCAAGAGGCCTTGCTGGTGGATATACTATGTATAAAACAAACGAGGACAAGTATTATATTTCTAAAACAGAAATGGAAGAAAAACTAATAGCATTACTAGGTGGAAGAGCAGCAGAGAAGATTGCACTAAATGATATTTCAACAGGTGCAAGTAATGATATAGAAGTAGCAACTCAAATTGCAAAAGATATGGTAACAGTATATGGAATGAGTGATAACATAGGTCCAATTTTCTTAAAGCAAAGAGATCCATATGAAAGACAAGTATTTGGAGAGAATATTGATGATGCAGTAGGAATAGAAGTAAAAACAATGATAGACAAAGCATATAAAAAAGCACAAGAAATAATCCTAGCACATATGGACAAACTACAAGCAATAGCAGAAAGACTACTAGAAAAAGAAATAATATCAGCAGAAGAATTTGAAACATTCTTTGAAGAAGAATAAAAACGGAAGAAATGAGACAGACCCCTTTGGTTTCAATCAAGACAAAAGAGGCCTGTTTCATTTTGTTTTATAAGTTTGTCAAAAAGGTTGACAAGCTACTTCTGCTGTATTAAAATCAAAGCAAGGAGGGAAAAAATGGAAATAAATAATAGTGATCTTATAGAAAAATTAAAAAAGAATGGTAGAATAAAAGATGCAAGTGAGGCATTTGAAGAATTTCCAGTAGAGGAAGAATGGCATAAGGGAGATATAAATAATTTTTTTAAAGAAGATATAGAAAAATATGATGAATATAAAATAGGAGATATTGTATTTGTTGAAGAATATAAATACAGCGATGGCAAAATATGTAAAAAACACTTATTTGTAATTGTTGAGAAAGACAATTATGCAGTTCCAATTGAATATTTTGCAATGCTAATATCATCTCATTTGGAAAAATTAAAATTTAGTAAAAATAAATTAATTTTAAAAGATAATTTGAATAATTTAAATAGAAACAGTATTGTAAAAACTGATGTAATATATAAAATAAAAAATGAAAATATTAAGTATAAGATAGGAATGATAAAAAGATCAGTTGTGGATGAATATATGAAAAATCTAGAAGATTTATTTTAATCTTCTAGACAAATTTCTTTTCCGTTTAGATAATTTAGAATTCCTGAATCTGTTTTAAAATTAAATATCAATTTATAACTACATAATTCTTGAAATTTTTTATTAAATTTTTTATTTATTTCATTAATACCATATTTTCCGATCACCAATAATAGGATATCCAATATATGCAAGATGTGCACGTATTTGATGAGTTCTTCCAGTATGTAGAGTTATATCCAATACAGAAGTATTGTTTTTTTTATTACTGCTAATAACTTTATAAGAGGTAATTATTTTTCTATAACCAGTTTTAGGCTCAGAAGAAATATAGACAATAGATTTTTTAGTATCTTTAAAGAGATATGCAGTCAAAGTTTCTTCAGCTTTTTTAGGTATGCCATAAACTGCACACTTATAGTGTTTTTCTATTTCTAAATTTTTGAATTTATCTAAAATAATTTCAAGAGCCTCTTTACTTTTTGCAAAAAGGACTAATCCGACAAGTATTCCTATCTAGTCTGTGGCAAGGCTCTATATAACTATAGTTTTCTTTTAAAATGCTAGTTAAAGTTTTTTCTTCTTTATTATTAGAAACAACCTCAAGTTCTGCTGGTTTATTGACAACCAAAACATTAGAATCTTCATATACTGTGTTTAAATTAAAGGTTTTAAATAAAAATTCATCATTAATAAATAAGGTGATTTCATCACCAGCATATACAGTAGTATTTTCACTAACCTTAACATTATTTATTCTAATATCCTTTTTCCTTAAAGCTTTATATATAGTATTTAAAGATAACCCATCAAAATTATCTAATAAAAATGCATTCAACTTTTTTCCATTATATTTATTATTTACAACTAATTTTCTCATAGAGATATTATACAAGAAAAAATAAGAATAATCAAACAAATTGTAATTTATGTAAGTAAATTATTTAAAAAAATTAAAATATTAAAAATGGAAAAAACGTTGCGAATGGATTGAGCTTGAGGTAGAAATT
>CAKOVK010000001.1 GCA_934121925.1 uncultured Clostridia bacterium | reverse complement strand
CTCCTCAAATTATTTATACAACCTACTCTAAGGGGAGAGTCAATATCTTTTAATGAAATTTTTTAAATTATTAAATTACTATTTATCTGTCACTTCTATATATAATTATACCATCTTTTTGGCAAATTTTATCATCAATTTGCAACATCCAAGATTCATCCAACACTTCTAGTATATATCCAACAGTTGGAAGTAAAATAAAACCTCGCAAACCCTTTAATTAATTGATTTAAATAAAAAGTATGGTAGAGTTCTTCCATGTTTTTAACTCAATTTTGCAAGTGCAAAATAAGAAATGATAGCACTATATTCCTTTAATAATAAAGGATAGATTAAGGTCGTGCTATCATTCTCTTTATCCTGCTTAATGTCAATGGGGACGGGAAATTTTTGCACACAGTGTGAGAGAAAGTACACTAGATTTTCCGTATAAAAAAGTTCACGAACTTTAATTAGTCTGTGAACTTCTTTTTTGTGGAGCGGGTAGAGGGAATCGAACCCTCGCTATCAGGTCGGAAGCATGACATTCTACCACTAAATTATACCCGCATTAACAAAATCTATTTTAGCATATTTATGCCAAATATGCAAATCAAATTTATTTAAAGGTTTCATTTTAGTTTACGTAGTTACAAAAGTAGTGTATAATAAAAGAGGTGATAAATTTGAGTTTATATAATGAAACAATGGATATTTTAAAAAAATATAAAATTTCTGCAAATAAAAGGCTTGGACAAAATTTTTTAATTAATGAAGATACTATAGAAGGAATAATAGAAGCAGCCGAAGTAGGAAAAGAAGACTTGGTAATAGAAATTGGACCTGGACTTCGGAAGCTTAACCAAAAGATTGCTAGATAATGCAGGAAAAGTTGTATGTATAGAACTTGATGATAGAATGATTGAAATCTTAAATGATAGGTTTAAATTTTATAACAATTTTAAACTGATAAATGATGATGTACTAAAAGTAAACCTAGATGAGTTAATAAAACAAGAAAAGAACGAGAATATTAAAACTGTGAAAATTGTTGCAAATTTACCATACTATATAACAACACCAATAATAATGAAACTCTTGGAGGAAAGGCTAGACATAAAAAGTATAACTGTTATGGTACAAAAAGAAGTTGCAGATAGATTAGTAGATGTACCAGGAGGAAAAAATTCTGGAGCAATAACATATGGGGTTAACTACTATACAAAACCTGAAAAAGTATTAGAAGTTCCAAACACATGCTTTATGCCTGCACCAGAAGTGAATTCAAGTGTTATAAAATTAAATGTATTAGAAAATCCATCTGTTAAAGTTAAAAACGAAGAACTATTATTTAAAATTATAAAACTTGCATTTATGCAAAAAAGAAAAACTTTATTAAATGGGCTTTCAAATGGAAATCTAGGAAGCAAAGAAGAAATAGAGAAAATGCTTATAGATTTAGGTTTTGACTTAAGAATAAGAGGAGAAAAATTAAATCTAGAAGAATTTGCTAAAATAGCAGACTACTGGTCGATAAAATTGACAAAATAGCCATTTTGAGGTACAATTAATAAAGATTTTAAGGAGAGATAAAAAAGTATGTCAAATAACAATATGAAGATGTTTGAAAATATAGAATCCAAAACAAAGATATACCTATTAATTATAGCAATAATACTTATTCTGCTATGTATGAATATACCAACATATATTATTCCAAGTATAATACTATACTTAGGTATAGTTGTATATACAGTTTGGATATATAACAAAAGAAAAGGAGAAGTATCAAACTATATTAATGAACTTACAATTAGTATGGATTCAGCAGCAAAAAACACACTTATAAACTCACCATTTCCACTAATTATACTAGAAACAGATGGTAATATAATTTGGAGAAGTTCAAAATTCAACAAAGAGTTTGCAAACATAGGAATTAATAAATATATAGATGATATCACAAAAGAAATAAAAACAGATATTGATAACAATAATATTCCTACAGTAGATAAAGAAGTAAAAATAGAAGATAAAACATACCATATAATTGGAGACTATGTAAAAATAAAACAAAAAGATAGAAAAAAAACAAACAAGTATATGACAATTTTGTATTTCATAGATGTAACAAAAATGAAAGAATTATCTAAGGAATTTAACGATTCTAAAACTTGTGTTGGAATTATTATGGTAGATAATTACGAAGAAATTGTTCAAAGAATAGCGACAGAGGAAAAACCACAAGTAATGGCTGCTATAGAGAAAAACTTATATGATTGGGCAGCAAAAACTGGCGGAATAATGATAAAAACAGAAAGAGATACTTTTGTTTATATATTCGAGCAAAAATATTTAGAAGAGATACAAAATGAGAAATTTAGCATTTTAGATGATATAAAAGAAATAAGAACAGAAGAAAAAATACAAATTACACTTAGTATTGCAATAGCAAATGAAGGAAATAGTAATTATGAAAAATATCAAGAAGCTCAAGATGCAATGGACATAGCACTTCGGAAGAGGTGGAGATCAAGCGGTATTAAAAACAGATGGAAAATATAGTTTCTTTGGAGGAAGAGCACAAGAATTAGAAAAAAGAACAAAGGTTAAAGCAAGAGTTGTTGCACATGCTTTAGAAGAATTAATAAAAGACGCAAGCAATGTTATGATAATGGGACATTTGAATGGAGATATTGATTCTATAGGATCTAGTTTAGGACTATATAGATTTGCAAAAGTTTTAAATAAAGATGCATATATAGTAAATACAACAAAAGGATTAGCACTTGGAAACTTTATAGAAGCACTAGAAAAACATGAAGAATATAAAAATGTGCTTATTGATAAAAACGAAGCACTTGCAAAAATAACTCCAGATACACTTTTAATAATTACAGATACACATAAAAAGAGTTATGTAGAAGTGCCAGAATTATTAGAAGAAACAGAGAAAATTGTTATAATAGATCATCATAGAAAAAGTGCGGATTATATAGAAAACGCTATACTTACATTCCACGAAGCATATGCTTCTTCAGCTTCAGAACTAGTTACTGAAATTATTGAATATGGAACAAATGATATCGAATTAGAACAATTAGAAGCAGAAAGTTTATATGCAGGTATAATGGTTGATACAAAAAACTTTACATTTAAAACTGGTGTTAGAACTTTTGAAGCTGCCGCATATTTAAGAAAATATGGTATCGACATAATAAAAATAAAAAAATGGTTCCAAAGCGATTTAGAAAGTTATAATGTAATAGCAGACATAGTAAAAAAAGCAGAAATAATAAATGAATCTATAGGAATTTCAGAATATGAAGAAAAAGATAAAAACGCTAACTTGATTTGTGCAAAAGCTGCAGATGAATTACTTACAATTAGCAATATAACAGCATCATTTGTAATTGGAAATTTAGGAGATAAAATTTGTATTAGTGGACGTTCAATAGGAGATATAAACGTTCAAATTATTCTCGAAAAATTGCGGAGGCGGAGGACATATTACTCTTGCTGGAGCTCAGTTAGAAGGAATGACAATGGAAGAAGCAAAACATGAGCTAATAATAAGGATAAATGAATATTTTACAGAACAACCTTAAAATATTTAATGTAAATATAGTAGAATTTTTTTACTATATAAAGATAAAGGAAACAAAAGAAAAAAAATTAAATAAATATATCACAAATTGCAAAAAACTTTTTCTATTTTGACAACTGTATACGACAAAAAAATTAAATTAGGAATGGTAAAATAACGAAAGGCAAGGGCAGATAGAAGCTTTGCCCTAACACACAAAAGATTAGAAAAGGTATTGAAGGTGGTAAGGATGTTTCAAAATATTATAGATGAAGATATAGAAGAGGAAGATATAAAAACTAATACAGAAAAAAGTAAAAAATCAATTAATTTAAAAAATCTTTTTTCTGTATCTAATTTTGTTTTATATGCAGTTTCATTTATGACCTCAATGGTAGGATTTGGAGGAGAATTTGCTCCATTTGGACTTGCTATGTTTGCAGCAGTATGCAGTAATAGAATTCCAGCAGGAATTGTTTATTTAGCTACTTGTATAGGAACTCTTATAGGATTTGGAGTAAATGGATTTTTAAGTTATCTACTTACAACATTATTGTTTATAGTAGCAACACTTATATTTAGACCAAGATTTCAAGGAGAAGATAGAAACGAAAAACAAAAATTAGGTTTGTATATTGCAATATGTGCATTTGTGGTACAAGCTGGTAAGATGTTTTTTACAATGTTTTTAGTATATGATTTATTAGCAAGTATTATGTTTGCAATAATAACATATATATTCTATAAAATATTTTCAAATTCAATTACAGTAATAAAAGACTATGGAGTAAAGCAAGCATTTACTGTAGAAGAGGTAATGGGAGCAAGCCTGCTTATGTCTATTGCTTTTTATTCTCTACATGGACTTAATATTTTTGGATTATCAATTAGTAATATATTAAGTATAATGTTAGTATTATTTTTGGGCTGGAAAAATGGAATGCTTGTAGGAGCAACATCTGGAATAACAATAGGAATGGTCTTACGGAATAATAGGAAAGTCAGATCCAGTGCTTGTAGCTTCATATGCAATATCTCGGAATGGTAGCGGGCATACTAAATAAATTAGGAAAAATAGGTGTAATAGTAGGATTCTGCATAGGAAATGCAGTTCTTACATATATTGCGAATGGAAATACAGTGCCTGTTATAACAATTAGAGAAATTCTAATTGCATCTTTAGGTTTATTGTTATTACCTAAAAATATAAATATTGATATAGCAGATATAATAGGAAAAACAAAACTATTGCCTACAACAGGTGGACAAATAGAAGGAGAAAGAGAAGAAACAATATACAAATTAAACAGCGTATCAGAAACAATATCTGAAATGGCAGAAAGCTACAAACAAGTTGCAGCAACAACAATAGAAACAGATGAAGAACTAGAAGAGGACAGTAAAAAAGCATTTAAAGAAGAACTTACAAACAATATAGAAGATTTTACAGACAATTTACTATATGAAGATTTTGTGTATAGCGATGAAGAAATATTAGATAGTATTTATGATATATTAGAAGAAAAAGAAGAAATAACTAAAGAAGAGCTAATTAAAATATTAGAAAACAATAATAATTACATAATAGGCTTAGACAAAAAAGAAGAAAAATATGAAGAGATTCAGAAAGACTTAGAACAAATAGTTAAAGCGATTAACCATACATATAGAATAAATAAATTAAATTTGATATGGAAACAAAAAGAAGCAAATAATAAAAGAACACTTGCAAATCAATTGCGGTGGAGTATCTAAAGTTATATCTTCTTTAGCAGATGATATAGGAGAAAAAGATAAGAAAGAAGAAGCCAAAAAGGAAAAGCCAAAATATAAAATACAAATAGCATCTGCAAAAACAACAAAAAGTAATAGTGAAATATCTGGAGACACTAGTATACAAACTAAATTACATGATGGAAAATTTATGATGGCAATAAGTGATGGAATGGGGTCTGGTCCAAGAGCAAAGAAAAGTAGTTCTACAGTAATTAAAATGTTACAAAGATTATTAACAACTGGATTTGATAAAGATGTATCAATAGGACTAATAAATTCATCAGTAAATTTAAATTCGAACGAAGAAACATATGCAACTATAGATATTTCAGTATTTGATGGAATTACTGGAAATATAGAATTTATAAAAAATGGAGCTTGTCCAACTTTTATAAAAACTAAAAATAAAGTAGAAGTAGTAAAAGCTATTTCACTTCCAGCAGGAATAGTAGATAACATAGATTTAGTAGTGTATGACAAAGATCTAGTTGGCGGAGAAATAGTAATAATGTGCAGTGATGGAATATTAGAATCGAATCAAGAACTTGCAAACAAAGAAATATGGGTAAAAGAATTACTAGAAGGTATAGAAACACAAGACATTCAAAAGATAGCGGATATTCTATTGCAAGAATCTATAGATAATGGATTTGGAATAGCAAAAGATGATATGACAGTATTAGTTGCAAAAATTGAGAAAATATGAAATTTGTCAAAAAGTATTTACAAAATTTGAAAATATGTTATAATAAAAATAGGAAATGGAGAACCACAAACGTGGTTTGCCAGTTTTAGTGAAGAACACATCTAACCGTCAAATTTACAGATGTGTTTTTTATTGGTTTATTATTGTTTGCTAATTATTATAACTAAAGCTATAATCAAGGCAAACGCAATGATAGTTACTGATATTAAACCAGCCAATAGTAATTTTATTATTAGCAATAAAGTTGTTTCTATCATACGCCTCACCTCCTTTATGTAGGAGGCAAACCACATCTGCTTATCTCATTTCCTATGAATGTAATTATATAAAGTATGGAAATAAAAGTCAATAAAAATTGCCAAAAAAGCAATAAAAATAAAATGCACAAATAATTGACAAAAGAGTAAAAAAATTATAAAATATAATACAGTAAAAAGCGTTTGATAAATGGAGATAATTAAAAATTATTTTGTGACACATTTAGAGCTATATAAAGAATCAAAAAAAGTGGGATTACAATCCAATAAGGGTGGCACCGCGGAGAATAAAGAATCTTCGTCCCTGTATACATTAGTATACAGGGACTTTTTGTATAAATGAAGAATCTTTTTTTTAGGAGGAAAAAATATGAGCAAATACAGAACTAATAACTGTGGAGAATTAAGAATAAGTGATGTTGGAAAAACAGTAAAACTAGCAGGTTGGGTACAAACAATAAGAAATTTAGGAGCAATGAAATTTATAGACTTAAGAGATGAATATGGAATTACACAAGTAGTGGTATCGGCAGAAATGGATTTAAAAGATATAGTAACAGAAAGTGCAATTGGAGTTACAGGAGTTGTAATAGAGAGAGCAAGTAAAAATAATAAAATACCAACAGGAGATATTGAAATTGAAGCAAAAGAAATAGAAATGTTAGGTAAATGCAAAAATGTTTTACCATTTGAAATAAATTCAGAAAGAACAGGAGAAGCAAGAGAAGATTTAAGACTAGAATATAGATTTTTAGACTTAAGAAACAATAAATTACATCAAACAATTAAACTTCGTTCTGAAATAATGAAAACATTAAGAAGCAAAATGGATGAACTAGGGTTTACAGAAATACAAACACCAATACTTGCAAACTCATCACCAGAAGGAGCAAGAGACTTTTTAGTACCAAGTAGAATACACCCAGGAGAATTTTACGCACTTCCACAAGCCCCACAGCAATTCAAACAATTATTAATGGTTAGTGGATTTAACAAATATTATCAAATAGCACCATGCTTTAGGGATGAAGATCCAAGAGCAGATAGAGCACCAGGAGAATTTTATCAACTAGACTTTGAAATGAGTTTTGCAGAACAAGAAGATGTACTAAAAGTTTTAGAAGAAATATTTATAACAGTATTTACAAAACATACAAATTGGAAAGTAGATCAAGCACCATTTATTAGAATTCCATATTTAGAAGCAATGGAAAAATATGGTTCAGATAAACCAGACTTGAGAAATCCACTTATAATACAAGATGTAACAGAAGTATTTAAAAATACAGAATTCAATGCATTTAAAGACAAAACAATAAAAGCAATTGTCGTACCAGATGGTGGAGCACAAACTAGAAAATTCTTTGACAGTATGACTGAATTTGCAGTTCAGGAAGCAGGTGCAAAAGGTTTAGCATGGGTGAAATTTGATGAAGCAAATAACCCAGTAGGAGGAATTGCAAAATTTATAGATGAGGAAACAAAAGTTAAATTACAAGAAAAATTAGGGGCAAAAAAAGAGGATTCAATATTCTTTATAGCAGATGAATTAAAAACAGCACAAAAAGTTGCAGGAGCAGTAAGAATAGAACTTGGAAACAGATTAGATTTAATTAAAAAAGGCGAATATAAATTCTGCTTTATAGTAGATTTTCCAATGTATGAATTATCTGATGAAGGAAAAATAGATTTTTGCCATAATCCATTTTCAATGCCACAAGGAGAAATGGAAGCATTAGAAACAATGGAACCACTAGACATTTTGGCATATCAATATGATGTGGTTTGTAACGGATATGAAGTAGCATCAGGAGCAGTAAGAAACCATAATCCAGAAATAATGGTAAAAGCATTTGAAGTAGCAGGGTATAAGGAAGAAGATATAAAAAATAGATTTGGAGCATTATATACAGCATTCCAATATGGAGCACCACCACATGCTGGAGCAGCACCTGGATTAGATAGAATGGTAATGCTTGTAGCAGACTCAAACAATATTAGAGAAGTAATAGCATTCCCTAAAAATAAAAAAGCAAGAGACCTACTTATGAGAGCCCCAAGCAAAGTAACAGAAGAACAATTAAGAGATGTTCATATAAAAATAGACACAGATAAAGAGTAATTTGTTTTGAAATTATATAGGATGAAAATATGAAAAAGATACTAATTACAGAGAAACCATCTGTTGCGATGGAATTTGCAAAAGCTTTAAAAATTAATACAAATAGGAAAAATGGATACTTAGAATCAGAAGAATGGATAATCACTTGGTGTGTTGGACATTTAGTTACTATGTCATATCCAGAAAAGTATGACGAAAAGCTAAAACAATGGAGATTAGACACTCTTCCATTTGTACCTAAAGAGTGGAAATATGAGATAATACCACAAGTTGCAAATCAGTTTAATATAATCCAAGACTTATTGCAAAGAGAAGATATAAGCGAAATATATAATGCAGGTGACTCGGGACGAGAAGGAGAGTATATACAAAGACTTGTGTTAATGATGGCAAAACCAAATCCAAGCATAAAAATAAAACGTGTTTGGATAGATTCGCAAACAGAAGAGGAAATTCTAAGAGGAATAAGAGAAGCAAAAGATGCTTCAGAATATGATAGCCTATCTGATTCTGCATATTTAAGAGCAAAAGAAGATTACCTAATAGGAATAAATTTTTCTAGACTGCTTTCAATTACACAAGGAAGAATGGTAGCAAAACAAGTAAATGAAGAAAGAACTTCTATTGCAATAGGACGAGTTATGACATGTGTTTTAGGGATGGTAGTTGCAAGAGAGAGAGAAATAAGAAACTTTGTTAAAACCAAATACTATAAAATTACAGGAAAATTTGGCGAAGAGCAGAGCTTTTGCGAGGCAGAATGGAAGGTAAACGAAAAATCAATAGAATATAATTCTGCAAAATTATACAACGAAACAGGTTTTAAGAAAAAAGAAGATGCAGAAAAATTTATAAATAAAATAAAAGATAAAGTGGCAGTAGTAACGGAAATAAAAAAATCTAAGCAAAAGGAAAATCCACCACTTTTATTTAACTTAGCAGAAATTCAAAATGAATGCTCTAAAAAGTTTAAAATAAAGCCAGATGAAACACTTGCAGTAATTCAAGAATTATATGAGAAAAAGTTAGTTACATACCCAAGAACAGATGCAAGAGTGCTTTCAACAGCAGTTGCAAAAGAGATTACTAAAAACTTAAATGGAATAGCAAAAGGATTTAAAGATGAAGAAGTTCAAAAATATATTAATAAAATGAAAGAAGAAAAATATTCTACAAACCTAGTAAAAACAAAGTATGTAAATGATAGCAAAATAACAGACCATTATGCAATAATACCAACAGGTCAGGGCTATGAGAATCATGAAAAATTAAATCAATTACAAAAAGACATTTATAAAATAATAGTAAAAAGGTTTTTAGCTATATTCTATCCATCAGCAGAATTTAACAAGCTAAATATAACAATAAATATAGAGAATGAAATATTTACGGCAAGTCAAAAAGTTTGTATAAAACAAGGGTATTTAGAAATATTAAAACCAAATGTAAGTACAGATAACCAAAAAAAGAATACAGAAGTAGAAGGTGCACTTCAGAGCAATACGCAAGAAAGTAATTTTCTAAATACTTTAAAAAAAGGACAAGAAATAAAAATATTAGAGTTAACAACAAAAGAAGCCGAAACTTCTCCACCAACAAGATACAACTCAGGATCTATGATTTTAGCAATGGAAAACGCGGGAAAATTAATAGAAAATGAGGAATTAAGAGAGCAAATAAAAGGAGCAGGGATAGGAACAAGTGCAACAAGAGCAGAGATAATAAAAAAATTAGAAAAAATAAGTTATATTGCTATAAACAATAAAACACAAATAATTACACCAACACCAAAAGGCGAAGCAATATATGATGTAGTAAATAAAACTATGCCAGATATGCTTAACCCAAAACTAACAGCAAGTTGGGAAAAAGGATTGGACATGGTAGCAAAAAAAGAAATACCACCAAATGAATTTATGACCAAGCTAGAAACATACATAAATTCAAAATTTGATAAATTAGTAATGAGGTAAATTAATAATAACTTTATGATATAATATAGAAAAAAGTAAAAAATAAGAGGGAGAAAGTAATGATAGAATTTATTATTTTTATAATTATATTATACATTATAATTTCTAAAAAAGAGATATACAAGTATAATGAAGGAATTAGTGTGGCTAAACTAATAAATTTATTAAAAAAGCAGAGATTTTCAGAGATAAAAACGAAACAGCTTAATGGAAATATTATAATTATTACTGCAAATAATTTAGGAGAAAATTTTTTATATGCAATGAGAAATGATACAATTTCAATAATCCCAACTAATATAGAAACTATTTATGAATATTCAAAAAAAGCACATATTCATAATACCACAGTAATAGTTAAATCTTTGAATGATGGAATAACTGACAATGCACAAAATAAGGCAAAAGAATATAATTTAGATGTAGTAGAAGGAAATGAATTAATAAAAATGCTAAATCAAGAAAATGCTTCATTATTAAAAACAAGTGATACATCTAATGATACATGTGAGATAGATTATTCTCAAAATGAAGATCCAATATCTGATAAACCAAGCATATTAAAAAAATTATTTAAAGGTCCAGATAGGCTATAACCAACTTGACACATTATGTAAGGTATGGTATAATAATAGTACAACTAAGATATGCTAGAGGTAGCAATCTAGTTGATTATATAGATTCTCTTCTATAAGTAATAAAAAGAAACAAGGAGGTTTTGATGGAAGAGGTTAGTTAGAAAAGGAGCATTTGTTAAAAGTAATAAATGTTCCTTTTCTTTTGTTTTATATAACAGGAAAGTTATGTAAAAAGCTACAATTGCTAGCTCTTTGAGATTTTCTCCTTTTAGTGGAAAACTCAAATGTGGCGAGAACAAATCAAAGAAAAATTTTTAATTTTTCTTATTTGTTCTAAAGGTGATATAATATTCAAGAAGGAGTTTTATTTTATGAATATTAGTTTAGATTGGTATAAAATATTTTGTGAAGTGGCAAAAAAGAAAAATATAACAGTAGCAGCAGAAAACTTATGTATTTCTCAGCCAGCAGTCAGTCAAACAATAAAACAGCTAGAAGAAAGTTTAAATGCAGAATTGTTTTTAAGAACAAAAAAAGGAGTAACTTTAACTAAAGAAGGAGAAGTATTATACTCATACGTTTTAGAAGCTATGGAAAAAATTAGGTTGGGAGAAGCAAAGGTCTTAGAGCAAGTTAATTTAGAAAGTGGAGAGATAAGAATAGGTTCAAGTGATATGTGCTTGCAGTTTTTTTTGCTTCAGTATTTAGAAGAGTTTCAAAAAAAATATCCTAAAATTAAGATAAGTATTACAAACGGACCTACGCCAGAAACTATAAAACTTTTAAAAGAAGATAAAATAGACTTTGGATTGGTAAGTGAACCATTTGAATTAGAGGAAAAATTTACTGCTATAGAAGTATGTAAGATTGAAGATATATTTGTGTGCGGAGAAAAATATAAAGATTTATCAAAACAAAAAGTTAGTTTAAAAGAATTAGAAAAATATCCATTAATATGTTTAGAAGAACATACAAGTACAAGAAAATATATAGATAAAAAATTTAAGGAGAATAATGTAGGGTGCAATCCAAAATATGAGCTTGCAACAAGTAATTTAATAGTAGACTTTGCTAAAAGAAATTTTGGGATAGGAGCTGTAGTTGATAAATTCGCAGAAGAAAAAATAAATAATAAAGAAATATACAAACTAGATATAAAAGAGAAAATAGAACCAAGAAATATATGTATAATAAAGAAAGATAAATTAATATCAAAAGCTTCAAACGAATTACTTAAATTTATCATAAATAAGTAAAACTTATTGATACCATAAATAATATATATTTTACTTATACAAAGAAAGGCGTTAAAATAGATAATGTAGTAAGAATTCTACATTATCTATTTTTTATATACTAGGAAATTTCTCAGTTCCTAGTATATAAAAAATGCTATATCGCTATTGCCTTTGAGATTTCCTCATTACATTCGGAAACTCAAATCGGCGAGAACAAAGGGCGACTAAAGTCGCTTTGTTAATTAATTTAAAAGTGTGACAAAACCACTTTTTGAGGAGGTAATATTTATGGTAAGTGCAATTGTTGGAGGAAACTGGGGAGACGAAGGAAAAGGAAAGATGTGTGATATCTTATCAAAAGATGCAGATGTAGTTATTAGATTTCAAGGAGGAGCAAATGCAGGGCATACAATAGTAAATGAATATGGAAAAACTGCTTTACACATGTTGCCATCAGGAATTTTTAGAGAAGATGTTATAAATGTAATTGGACAAGGAGTTGCTTTTGATATTAATGCATTCTTTGAAGAGCTAGAATCTGTTAAAGAAAAAGGAATGAAAAATCCTAATATAGTTATTTCAGATAGAGTTCAAATATTAATGCCATATCATATTAAATTAGATGAATTAGAAGAGCAAAGATTAGGAAAGGCAAGCTTTGGTTCAACAAAATCAGGAATTGCACCATTCTATTCTGATAAATACGCAAAAATAGGAATACAAATTTCAGAGATATATGATGATGAGCACTTAAAGAACAGATTAACAAATATTTTAACTGCAAAAAATAAAATAATATCAGCTTTATATGGAGAAGAAAATCAAGTAGATATTGAAGAAATGTATGAATTCTTGGTAAACTCAAGAGATAAATTAAAACCATATTTATGCAATGTAGTTAAATTAGTAAATGAAAAAATAAAAGAAAATAAAAATATAATAATAGAAGGACAATTAGGAACATTAAGAGATATAGACAATGGAATATATCCATTTACAACTTCATCTTCACCACTTGCAGGATTTGGAGCAGTAGGAGCAGGTATTCCACCTTATGAAATTAAAAAGATATATACAATAGTAAAAGCATATTCTACATGTGTTGGAGCGGGAGCATTTACAACAGAAATATCTGGAGATGAAGCAAAAGAATTAAGAGATAGAGGCGGAGAATACGGAGCAAAAACAGGTAGACCAAGAAGAGTAGGTTGGTTTGATACAGTTGCAACAAGATACGGATGTATGGTACAAGGTGCGACAGATGTTGTTTTATCATTAGTAGATATATTAGGATATCTTGACAAAATACCAGTATGTACAGCATACGAAATTGATGGAAGAATAGTAAAAGACTTTCCACCTACAATAGAGCTAAATAAAGCAAAACCAGTATATGAATACTTAGATGGCTGGAAATGTGATATAAGCAAAATCAAAAAATATGAAGACTTACCAGAGAATACAAAAAAATATATTGAGTTTATAGAAAAGAAAATAGAACGCCCAATAAAAATAATAGGAAACGGACCTAAAAGAGAAGATATAATTATATGTAAATAAAACAAAAAATATTATGAATGTATTTTATAATAAATACTTCATAATATTTTTTTGTTTTCATTAAAGTATTTGATATTTCTATTAGTTATGATAAAATATTTTTATATATTAGAAAATTTCTCATTTGCTAGTATATAAAATGTATAATTGATGTTGATTTTGACGTTTCCACATTTCATTCGGAAACTTAAATTAGCAAGAGAACAAAGGAGGAAAAAGTGAATTTTAAAGAGAGAATATTTTATAAGAAGAATTTAATGGAAGTGTTACATACAACATTAAACCCTTATGAGCCAGGAGTTATAAGAATACATTTAGTACCAGCAAAGTATGAACCACTAAAAGCAGATCCAAGTGTGGTAATTTTAAATGGAAAAGATATTTTACCTGTAAATTTATCTTGGACAATATTGCTAGCTAATTTCATTAAAGAAGTGAATAAATTTAGTGGAAAAGAAGTTAATGAAAAAGATTTAAATACTGTGTTAGATGCTGCAGTAGCAGAAACTAAGAAAGTATATAGAAGGCCTAGTGCAGAAGTGATGAGAAATGACTTAAATAGAATATTATCAGTTTTTATAGATATTTCAGAAGGAAAAAAGCCAAAAGAAAATGTAGGACAAATATCTATAGGAAAATATGCTAGTAAAATGAAAGCTCCTCATAGAATGGACTTAATGATAAGTAGTATGACAAAAGATGAAAAATGGAATTGTAATCAAAAATGCCTACATTGCTATGCCGCAGGGCAAGTGTATGCAGATAAAAAAGAGCTTACAACAGAAGAATGGAAAAAGGCAATTGATAAATGTAGAAAAGCATGTATTCCTGAACTTACATTTACAGGAGGAGAACCAACAAGAAGAGAAGATTTAGTAGAACTTATAGACTATTCGAAGTGGTTTGTAACTAGATTAAATACAAATGGTGTACTTTTAACAGAAGAACTATGCAATAAATTAAGTAAAGTAAGCTTGGATAGTGTGCAAATAACCTTCTATTCATCAGATAAGGATAAACATAATAAACTAGTTGGAGCTAATAATTTTGAAAAAACAGTAGAAGGAATAAAAAATGCTATAAAAGTAGGACTACCACTAAGCATAAATACACCACTTTGTTCAATAAATAAAGATTATGTAGAAACACTAAAGTTTTTAAATAATTTAGGTGTAAAGTATGTATCTTGTTCTGGATTAATTATTACTGGTAATGCAACTAAAGAATCTTCAAAAGAAACACAACTTAAAGAAGAAGAATTATTAGAAGTTCTAAAAGAAGCTTGTAAGTATGCAAACGAAAATTTAATGGAAATAAGTTTTACATCTCCTGGATGGATAAGTGAAGAAGAAATAAGGAAACTAGGTTTAGATATTCCAAGTTGTGGAGCATGTTTAAGCAATATGTCAATAGCACCAGATGGAGAAGTTGTACCATGCCAAAGTTGGCTTAATGAAGATGCTGGATTAGGAAACATATTAACAACAAAATGGGAAGATATATGGAATAATCCAAAATGTAAAAAACAAAGAAAATATTCAGCAAAATCATTAGGAAAATGTCCTTTAAGAGAAGGAGGATGCTAAAATGAAAAGAAAACTATTGATATTTTTGTTATTGACTTTATTCTTAATAGTACTGTTAAATGGAACAAAATGCTATGCAATGGATTTAGATAGAATTACAAATTATATTGTGACTGTTGAACCAAGAATGAATGATGGAAGCCTTGATATCACTTATGAAATAACATGGAAAGTGTTAGATTCAACTACGGAGGGGCCGTTAGAATGGGTTCAAATAGGAACCCCTAATTCATACTTTGACAATCCTACAGCATTAACAAAAAATATTAGGAATATTAGTTCTTATAATGGGTCATATGTAAAGGTCATTTTTGACAAAAAATATTATTCAGGTGAAACAATAACTTTTAAATATAAAATACATCAAAAACGAATGTATAAATTATCGTGGAAAAAATGCAAATATTCATTTACTCCTGCATGGTTTACAGATGCTAAAGTCGACAATTTAACGGTTAGGTGGAATAAAGATAAGGTTAAATCTAGCAACTCAAAGTCAAAAGATGGAAATTACTTAGTTTGGAATAAAACAAATATGAATAAAGGGGAAAAACTTAACATAGAAGTAAAATACGATAAAAGCGCATTTGGTTACCTGAATGAAAATATGCAGAGAGCAAATAACTCTAGTGCAATGAGTGCGATGGCTATTATAATATTCTTGATTATAATAATCGCAATAATATCAATATTCACTGGAGGTGGAGGATACTATGGACATGGAGGCTTCTATGGTGGTGGCTATCATGGCAGAGGATATTATGGTGGCTGTGCACATAGTAGTTGTGCTTGTGCAAGTAGCAGCTGTGCAAGCAGTTGTGCAAGTAGCTGTGCGTGTGCATGTGCAGGAAGTGGAAGAGCAGGGTGCTCTAAAAAAGATTTTTATGGAACAAAAATTAGTAAGGAAGAACTAAGAAAAGCAATAAAAGAAGATTAATAAGGATAACTGTACGAATATGATAAAAGGTACGACAGTCTGTCGTACCTTTTATCAAAAGTTTTATTTTTGTAATTATTATAAGTTGTTTAATCTATTGATGTAAGAAAATCTTGAATGGAATTTCTTAATTTTGAATAATGTATTATAAAATGTATTGAAGGATTATTTGCTTTTGAAAGCATAATCCAATTATTTTCACATATTAGTATTTGAATATTCTTAAATTTATGGGATTTACTTATTTTTAATTTATAGTTTTTAGCACTTTTAGCAAGTTCTTTTGTTGAATTTAAATGTTCTAGATATTCGTCGTAAGTATAGTAAATTTCTCCTTCATAAAAAGAGTAAGATAGAGAAAGCTGAGGAGGGTTCTTTTCGAAGTTTTCTTTTGAAAGTTCAACAATATCATCTTCAAAAACACCAGATTTAAACATTTCTATAATTATTTGCTTTTGTTCAATAACACTATTTATAATTCTTTTAGAATTATCTGAGGATATGTTGTTTCTATTTAAAATTTTAAGTAAAAGTTCGATAGACATGGTATGTATTGGAAGAGAGGAAACTATTCTTCTGCGAGTAGTTTTGAATTTGCTACTTGCCATCAAGAATGTAGAAAGTAGTTTTTGTTTTTCTTTTGTATAAACTTCCATTAAAGGTGTAGCTTTACTTAATAAATGTGAAACCTTCTTTTGGTAGTATTCAACATCTTTTTCATCAGTTGCCAAATAATATTTTCCTTCTCTATAATAACCAGATATGCATTCACCATTTAAAGCTACTTTTCCAGATGTATAATTAAGATGTGAATACACACCATTTGAAACATCTGTTAAGTAGAAAGAAGAAACTTGTCCTGTCATATATAATGGGATTAAAACACTTAAATCAAATCTTAATTCATTAAAAGGTCTATTAAAAGAATGTATTATATTTAAATGAAGCCCCTTGTTTAAAGCTAAAATTATATATGATAAAAAACTATCACTAAATTTTTTATCTTCTCTAATATAATCTAAGGGCATATCAGTAAATATAGTAATAGCTTCTTTTGAATTAGAAAGGATAGTTGCAAGTAAAAAGTCTAACTCTCCTTGTTTCATTTCTTCTATGTTATAATAGCATTTTGTTTTAGGAATTGTTTTAGGAATTTTTGTTTTAACATATATATTGTTTTTAGAATATTCATTTATATTAAAGGTGTCAATCTTTTCTAATAGCTCATTTGAAATCTTATTTATTTTAGACTTATTTGAACATAACCAAAGTTTTAAATTTTCTTTATAATATTTATCAGTATTTAAGTTATCTAGTTTACAATCCATAAGTAGGGCAACAGCTTTTTTATCTGAGATAGTTCCGTATTTTTTTACAACAAAGCTAGAAAATTTATCTACAAAAGTTTCTGGATTAGTAATTTTAAATTTTTTTGAACGAATTTTAGAGATTGATGATGGATCAACAACTAAAAATCTTGCTAATTCTGAATTATTTATATTTAACACATTAGCAAGTATAATAAAATTATCTCTTAAAATAAACTTATCAATATAATCAGAAGTATTTATTAGTTCGCTTTTTATAAGAGATTTTGAAAGTTTAATATTTTTTTCTTGTGCAAGAGTACTTAAACCAAACGCTAAACTGTCTAACTGCTGAGGATTAGGTATTTTTAGCCCCTTTTTAAATCTAAATATTTCTGATTTAGAAACTTTTGAAGCTTCTTCTAATTTAACCAAAGAACAAGCAATTCTATTTATATATAAATTTAATTGTTCACAAAATTTCATATATCTTTTCTCCTATAATTTTTCTACAATTTAATTATAACATTTATAATGCATTATTTACTAGCATTCCTAAAAAAACCTATGTTTTTTTGAAAAAACAACATATATTATTATAAAATTTTAAAACATTCCAAAACAAGCATTGGTTGTTCTGGAATATATAATTATTTTTTAGAAATATATGATATAAAAATAACAAAGAGAAATTGATAATAAAAAACGAGGAGGAAAAATGAAATTTAAAGGATCTAAAACTGAAAAAAACTTAATGGAAGCTTTTGCAGGAGAATCTCAAGCGAGAAATAAATATACATATTTTGCTAGCAAAGCAAAAAAAGATGGATATGAGCAAATAGCTGCAATATTTCAAGAAACAGCAGATAATGAAAAAGAACATGCAAAACTATGGTTTAAATTACTAAATGGTGGAGAGATTTCATCAACAGTAGAAAACCTAAAGTCAGCAGCAGAAGGAGAAAATTACGAATGGACAAATATGTATGATAGAATGGCAAAAGAAGCAAAAGAGGAAGGTTTTAAGAAAATAGCATATTTGTTTGAAGAAGTGGCAAAAATAGAAAAAGAACATGAAGATAGATATAGAAAACTATTAGAAAATGTTAAGGAAGAAAAGGTTTTCGAAGCAGGAGAAATAAAAATTTGGAAATGCAGAAATTGTGGACATATTGTTGTTGGAACAAAAGCACCTAAAATATGCCCAGTATGTACACATCCAAAAGCATTTTTTGAAATAAAGGCAGAAAATTATTAAAATTCTTTTTTCTCTTATTTTTATACATTTTTTCAAAGGGAGTAGGCTAGCAAATTTGCTGGCCTATTCTACTATATAGAACAAAGCAAATAAAATAATAATATATATTTTGATGAGTGAGTACATTTTTCATCCCCTGAAATTAGTGTTTTTGTTATATATAAGATTTTAACAACGCTCACTCATCAAAATGTATATTAAGGAGTGTGATTATATGGAATTTAAACAATGGGATGGTTTTAACAAAGTATGAAAAAATTTGAAGAAATGTTAGATTGGGTTGCAAGAGTATATGTTAATGCATTAAATATTATACATCATATGCACGATAAATATTCATATGAAGCATACAAGAAAGAATATAAAAATAAAGTAACATATTGAATGTTGACACAATATTCTAATTATAAGAAAAAAGAGAAACTTTTAAATAGAACTTGATTAAAATATATAAGAAGCATATAATAGTATTACTTTAAAAATGAATATTTAGACTTAAATATCATTTAATTTACACTAAGGGGTTATAGAAATGAAACTAGTAGTTCAGAAATACGGAGGCAGTTCTGTAGCAGATAGCCCTTGTTTATATAATGTTTGTAAACATATAATTCGGGGCAAAGAAAAAAGGAGAAGGAGTTGTAGTTGTAGTATCAGCACAAGGGAATATGACAGATGAATTATTAAAAGAGAAAGGAGAAATTTCAACAAAAGAAAATTTAAGAGAACAAGATGTTTTATTAGCAACAGGAGAACAAATTACAATAGCAAAATTATCAATGTGTTTGAGTAATTTGGGATATGAAGCAGTATCTCTTCTTGGATGGCAAGTTCCAATAATTACTGATTCTAATTATGGAAATGCCAATATTATTGATATAAATACTGATAGAATATTAAAAGAATTAAAAGAAGAAAAAATTGTAATAGTTGCAGGATTTCAAGGACTTACAAGAGATAATAATATAACGACACTTGGAAGACGGTGGTTCTGATATTACTGCAATAGCTTTAGCTAAAGCACTAGGATTAAAGGAATGTGAAGTTTTTAAAGATGTAGATGGAATTTATTCAGATGATCCAAATAAAAATAAATGTGCAACAAAATATAAACAAATATCATATAATAAAATGATAGAAATGGCAAAAAATGGAGCAAAAGTTTTACATTATAAATGTGTGGAAATAGCTAAAGAAGAGAATATTAAAATAATAGTAAAATCTACTTTTAATTTTGAAAATGTAGGAACAATAATAGATAAAGAAGGATAGATAATATGAGTATAAAAATTGGAATAATAGGATATGGAAACTTAGGGAAAGGGGTAGAACTTGCAGTTTTAAATAATAATGATATGGAATTAAGAGCCATATTTACAAGAAGGAACCCTAGTAGTATAAAGACATTAACAAATGTAAAAGTAAATTCGATAAAAGAAATAGAAAAATGGAGAGATGATATAGATGTTATGATTTTGTGTGGAGGTTCTGCTACAGATTTACCAGTTCAGACACCAAAATTTGCATCTATGTTTAATGTAATAGATAGTTTTGACACACATGCAAAAATACCGAGTCATTTTAAAAATGTAAATGAAAGTGCCAAATCAGCTAAAAAAATAGCCTTGATTTCATGTGGATGGGATCCAGGAATTTTTTCATTAAATAGATTATTAGCAGAATGCTATTTGCCAAAAGGTAATACATATACGTTTTGGGGAAAAGGAGTAAGTCAAGGACATTCTGATGCAATAAGACGAATAGATGGAGTTAAGGATGCAAAACAATATACAATACCAGTAGAAAAAGCAATGGAAAGAGTGCGAAAGGGAGAGAGCATAGAATTAACGGCTAGAGAAAAACACATAAGAGAATGTTTTGTTGTTTTAGAGAAAAATGCAGATCAGGAAAAGGTAAAAAATGAAATAATCAATATGCCAAACTATTTCGCAGACTATGATACAATTGTAAATTTTGTATCAGAAGAAGAATTCAAAAAATATCATAATACAATGCCACATGGTGGAGTTGTAATAAGGAGTGGAAAAACAGGAAAAAATGATAAATCAAAGGAGATAATAGAATATTCTTTAAAGTTAGATTCTAATCCAGAATTTACAGCAAGTGTACTAGTAGCATATGCTAGAGCTGTATATAGATTATATCAAAAAGGAGAATATGGAGCTATTACTGTTTTTGATATACCACCAGCATTACTCTCGAATAAAACACAGGAAGAATTAATAAAAAATATATTATAAAATAAGGAGAGACTGATATGAAAAAAATAATATTTAAAGGCTGTGGAACAGCTATTGTAACTCCATTTATAGATGATGGCATTAATTTTAATGAATTTAGAAATTTGATAGAATATCAAATAAAAAATGGAGCAGATGCAATAATTGTATGTGGTACCACAGGAGAATCCTCAACAATGACTATGCAAGAAAAAAAAGAAACAATCAAATTTGCTATAGATGTAGCAAATAAAAGAATACCAATAATTGCTGGAACTGGAAGCAACTGTACTAAAAATGCAATAGAATTGTCAAAATATTCTGAAAGTGTTGGAGCAGATGCTGTTTTGTTAGTTACGCCATATTATAATAAAACTACACAAGAAGGATTAGTAGCTCATTATAAAGCTATAGCAAATGCAATAAACATTCCAGTAATTTTATATAATGTGCCTTCTAGAACTGGTGTTAATATATTACCTAAAACATGCTTAGAACTTTCAAAACTAAAAAATATAGTTGCAATAAAGGAAGCAAGTGGAAATATATCACAAATAGCAGAAATAGCAAATTTATGCAAAGATAATTTAGCAATATATTCTGGGAATGATGATCAAATATTGCCAGTACTTTCAGTTGGAGGAGTTGGCGTTATTTCAGTTCTTTCAAATATCATACCAAATGATGTGCATAAAATGATATATGCATTTTTGGAAGGAGATATAGAAACTGCAATAAATTTGCAACTGAAAACTTTAGATTTAACATCAAGTTTATTTTCAGAAGTGAACCCAATACCAATAAAAGAAGCATACAATATTTTAGGATATAATGTAGGAATTCCAAGATTACCATTAATAAAGATGAGTGATAAAGGAAAAGAAGGTCTAATTCAGGAAATGAAGAAATATGGATTAATAGAGGTGGAAGAATGAAAATCTTAATTAGTGGAATAACAGGGAAAATGGGGCAAGAACTTTTAAAAGAGATAGAAAAAAGTGATGAATTTATTGTTTGTGCTGGATATGATAAAACAAAGTGCGATAGTAAAATACCAATATATAGCAACATAGAAGAAATAAAAGCAAATCCAGATGTAATAATAGATTTTTCAAATCCTAAAGCTACATTTAATATTTTAAAATATGCAAAGAAAAACAAAATACCAATTGTAATAGCAACAACAGGGTTTAGCCCTGATGAGGAAAAGAAGATATGTGAACAATATTCAAAATCAATTCCTATTTTTAAATCGAGCAATATGTCTTATAATATTAGTCTAATGAGTCAAATAATATCAGAATTAGCAATTAAACTTAAGGAAGCAGATATTGAAATAATAGAAACACACCATAGAAATAAAATAGATAGTCCAAGTGGAACAGCTTTAATGCTAGCAGATTCTATAAATGAAGTATTAGAAAACAAATTTGAGTATATATATGATAGACATGAAAGAAAGATAAAACGTAGCAATACAGAGATAGGAATCCATTCTATTAGAGGGGGAACAGAAGTTGGAAAACATACTGTAATATTTTTTAGTGAGAATGAAAGTTTAGAAATAACACATAATGTAACATCAAGAGGAATATTTGCAAAAGGAGCACTAAAGGCGGCTCAATTTATTATAAATCAAAATGCTGGAATCTATAATATGAAAGATTTATTAAAGGAATGAGATTGAATATGAAAAATAAAAGATTAGCAATAATTGGTGTCACAGGTTTAGTAGGACAGACAGTTTTAAAAGTATTAGAAGAAAGAAGATTTCCTAATATTGAATATGAAATTTTTGCATCTAAAAGATCCAAGGGAAAAAAAGTAAAATTCATGGAAGAAGAATACGTAATACAAGAATTAACAAAAGAGACTTTTAACAAAAATTTTGATTATGCAATATTTGTTGCTGGAGGAGAAGTATCTAAAAAATATGCACCAATTGCAGTAAAAAATGGCACAATTGTAATAGATAATAGTAGCTATTTTAGAATGAACAAAGATGTACCACTTGTAGTACCAGAAGTAAATGTACAGGATATAAAAAAACATAAAGGTATTATAGCAAACCCTAATTGTTCAACAATACAAGCAGTTGTCGCATTAAAGCCATTAGACGATATGTATAAAATCAAAAGAATAGTATACTCTACATATCAAGCAGTATCAGGTGCAGGACAAAAAGGAATTAAAGACTTAGAGGATACTTTAAAAGGATTAAAAAATCAAAAATTTCCATATCCAATTGCTAATAACTGTATACCTCAAATTGATTCTTTTACCGAAAATGGATACACTAAGGAAGAACTGAAAATGATTAATGAAACTAGGAAAATTTTAAATAATCCAGATATGAAAATTACAGCAACAACAGTAAGAGTTCCAGTTTTAAATTCTCACTCTGAATCAATTAATATTGAATTTGAAAAAGAAATAAATATGAATGAATTGAAAAAAGTATTATCAAATAGTCCTTCTATTGTTATTCAGGACGATATTGAAAAAGAAATATATCCATTGGCTACAAATTCAACAGGAACAGATGACGTATATATTGGAAGACTAAGAAGAGATGATAGTGTAGAATCTGGAATTAATATGTGGGTTGTGGCAGATAATATAAGAAAAGGTGCTGCAAGCAATGCTATTCAAATACTAGAGAAGTTAATACAATGCCAATAGGGACAGGAAATTTTGGTACAATAGAATAGCAATAAAATAAAATTCATAAATGAACCTCTATAAGAATACAATTAAACAAATGTATTCGTATGGAGGTTTTGCTTTTATGAGAGGAGTTTCAATAGAGGAAAGAGCAGTAGCTCTAGCACAATATATAATAGATTCAAAAGATACAGTACGTGGAGCTGCTAAAAAATTTGGAATCTCAAAATCAACAGTACACAAGGATGTAACACTCAAGAACGGTAAAAATAAAGGATAACTTATTCCAGAAAGTATTGAAATTAAAGGGGGCTTAAGTATAAAAAATCCTGTTGTTAAATTGGGATTGTTAATAAATGAAATTAAAAAACAAGGTGATTTGCATAAATTATGTAGATTACTTTATTTTTATGATAAAATATAAAAAATAAAAGAAAAAGGAGTAAAAGTCATGAAAAAAGAAGAAATAACATTGAAAAATACAAAAGCAGAAATATTAGAAGCATTAAATGAAGCGTTAGAAAGAGAAAAAGAATGAGATATGGAAATGTAAGAAGCAATTATATTGTATTATTAAATATAATATAATTGCTTCTTATTCATCTTTTACATTTTTAAAAATTTCATCTTGAAAAAATTCGAACAAATCAATATTTAGTCCTTCGCATATATGCAATATAGTAGATAAATTTGGTGTTTTGCATTTTCCACGCATAAAGCTACTTAATGTAGAATAAGAAATTCCTGCATCAAGAGAAAGTTTGTGTAATGTTATATTTTTATTTTTGGAAAGATTAGTAATTCTTTCTTTAACTGCTTGAGATAATTCCATAGTAACTCCTTTTTAATATAAAAGAAGTATAACAAATGTGACGAAATAACGTTAACGAAAAAACGTTAAAAATATCAAAAAAGTATTGAAAATTTTATATAGTTATGAAATAATAAAAAAGTGAAAAATCGTTAAAAATAAAAAAGGAGGTAAAAAATGGAAAAGAAAAAATTTAACACAAACGCCATATATTCTTGTATATTTTCAATAGTTTCTTTATTTATATTTTGGTGGTTAGGTCCAATCGGATTAGGTTTAGGAATTAGAGCACTAAATGAAATTAAAACAAAACAAGAAAAAGGTAAGGTATTAGCTATAATTGGTATTATTGTAGGAACAATAGGATTAGGATTATATTTTTATGGAAGAATAATAAGCATGTAATTTGAAATTTGAGGAAGGAATTGAAAATAAATTATGAGTAGAAAATCTATATTTAAGTTTACTATTAGAGATGTTGAAAAAACAAAGAAAATAATTGATTCAATTATAGTTAATTATTTAAAACAAAATAATTTTAGCTATAACAATAATGAAAAATGTTATATTATAGGTAATCCATCAGAAAAGGATGCTAATATTAATATGGCTGCAAGTATAGTATCTAATATTCAACCATATTTTATAGTTACTTATCCTAATTTACATCAATGTTTTGAATATGAAATAATAGGAAATCAACTTATTATTAAAGCATGTATTTTAAACGCTTTTTCAAATAGTAAAGCATATATTCACTCAAAGGTAAATAGTAATATGGCAGGTAGAGAATATTATAATAATTTACAAACAAAATTGTTTAATGAGCTTAAACAAAATAATATTATATTATCAAGTATAGAAATCGAGAAAGTAAAAGATGGAAGTACTTCAAAGCTTTTAAAAAAAATGTTGCTAATAATAGTACCATTTATTATATTATTTTCAATAATAACAATTTATGCATATTATTCAAGCCATTAGATGTAATCAATTAAAAAATGTCATAAATAAAGTGATGAAGTACAATTTTTTGGATCTTATCGCTTTATTGTATTTTATTTATAATAAATATCACTCAAATTTTTAAATACTATTTTAAAATCTTTTAATTAGTTATCGGAAAATTTATCTCTTAATTTTCTAGCTTTTTTTGACCATTCTTTAAATTAATTTTCAGACAGCCTGATGGAGAATTTTGGTACAATAGAACAGCAATAAAATAAAATTCATAAATGAACCTCTATAAGAATACAATTAAACAAATGTATTCGTATGGAGGTTTTGCTTTTATGAGAGGAGTTTCAATAGAGGAAAGAGCAGTAGCTCTAGCACAATATATAATAGATTCAAAAGATACAGTACGTGGAGCAGCCAAAAAATTTGGAATTTCAAAGTCAACAGTACACAAAGATGTAAGTGAAAGATTATTACATATAAACCATGCATTAGCAATAGAAGTTAGAAAAATTCTAGATGAAAACAAAGCAGAAAGACACATAAGAGGGGGAATGGCAACTAAATTAAAGTATAGTCACGAAAAAGATAAAGCATGCTAATATTAAAACTTAAACAAAAATTCCAAGATTATTTCTTGGAATTTTTGTTTAATTAGAAATTATTTCTTCTTTGTTGCTTTCTTGCTTTTCTACATTCTGGACATCTAACAGGATCATTTTCAAATCCTTTTTCTGCATAGAATGCTTGTTCACCTTCTGTGAAAACAAATTCAGCACCACAATCTTTACATGTTAATGTTTTATCTGCCATAGTATAATACCTCCTTTTTAGAATTTCTAATTTAATTATTTTGACACAAATGATCCTATCTAAAAAGAAGGGTAAAAGTCTCTAATAAATTAAATTGGCTGTACTTTACAACCTTGTAAAGTATATCATAGAAAAAATAAAATAACAATAGATTTTAATAAATATTCATATAATCACAACTTTCAAAATTCGACATAAAATATATTAGGCAAATCTGTTTGAGGTGATGATATGAATATAAAAAAGGGAGATATCGTAGGAAGAAAATCGTATGACAAAGATATTTTTTTTATAGTAGATACGATACTAACAACTAGGCAAAATAAGAAATTTGCTATTCTTAAAGGCGTAAATGTTAGAATAATGGCAGATAGTCCTATAGAAGATTTAGAAATAATAGGTACACAAGAAGTTATGAACAGTATAAAATCATCTGAGTTATACTTAGAAAATAGAATAAAAAAAAATAGGATTCAAAAAGAGGATAGTCTAAAAAGACAGAAAATATATACAGGAAAAATTTTGCATTTAGATGGAGATAGAAAATATAGTGAAAAATCTGCAAGATATTATAATAAAATGGGATTAAATGCAGTTGTAAGAAATATTGCAGAAAATAAACAAGCAAGAGTTATAATTCCGTTATTAAATAAGTTTAATCCAGATATATTAATAATAACAGGGCATGATGCAATGCTAAAAAATGGAACAAATTATAATAATATATATAATTACAGAAATTCAAGACATTTTATAAATACAGTAAGAGAAGCTAGAAGGTGGGGACCTAATTCAGATAAGTTAGTAATTTTTGCAGGTGCATGTCAAAGTTTTTATGAAGGAATAATGTCAGCAGGGGCAGATTTTGCTTCTTCTCCAGGTAGAATATTAATAGATTTTGTAGATCCATTGATAGTTGCAGAAAAAATTGCACTAACAGAGGACTACAAATTTGTAACAAGCAGTGAAATGTCAAGAGAAATAAAAGAAGGAGCAAAAGGTGTTAGCGGTGTAGGTGCAAGAGGAAAAAGCCGAATAATAAAGTAGGTAATGGTAATGTAATAATAATGTAATATAATTGTCATAAATGCATATGCAAACTGAGAAATGCTTACAGCCACAACCATTTTGAGTAAAGAATTGGAAGAACTGTTTTTTGACATTTTTCATACTTAATGATATAATCGCATCATCTTGAGAATAAAGGTGCGTGAGTTTTATGATCTACAAAAATGATATTTCAAGCATTAAAAATGAGATAGGCGAAAAAATAGGACAAAAGATAATAGTTAAAGGATCACTTGGGAGAAACAAACCTTTTGAGGAAGAAGCAGTTATAAAAGAAACTTATCCAAATATCTTTGTAGTAAAGTATGAGGAACATGATACTAATGTTAGCTATAGGTACACAGATATACTTACAAGAGATTTAGAGGTTTCAGTATTTGATGGAGAAGGATATTGTCCTTTGATTCCACCGTTACAAAAGTAAAATATTTAATAATATAAAAAATTCCTAAATTTTAGGAATTTTTTTTGTCCTTCTAAATATAATATATATTATTAAACTTTTAAGGAGGGATTTTATATGCTACTAGAAACAGAAAAAGAGAATGTATGCATAAACCAAATAGTTGGACAAAAGAAAGATGAAATTATAGTAGAAGGAGATGTTATAGTAAACGATATTAAACCAGATGTATTAAGTATAGTTAGTACAAGTGGAATACCATGTGTATATAAAAAAGAAGTAATGGATGGAAAGATAAGGCTTGATGGAAGTATTAATACATACGTTATATATATGGCCGACAGTGAAGATAGTACAGTAAGAAGTTTAAACACAGTCTTAGATTTTAGCCGGAATTATAGATATTGAAAATTGTATGTCACAAATGACAGTAAATGAGAAAGTTAATATTAAAAAAATAGAAACTAAAATTTTAAATGGTAGAAAAATAAATATAAAAGCAACATTAGAAGTAGAAGCAAAGGTTTATTCAAACGATAATATGCAGATAGTATGCGGTGTCAACAATGCAGATGACATACAAATGTTAAACACTCAAAAAACGGTGAATTCTTTAATAGGAGAAGGAAATACAAAGGTATATGCAAAAGACACTATAAGCATAGATTCTACAGATGATTTAGCAGAAATAATGGGAGTAGATATAAAAATTTTAGATAAAGATATAAAATTGAGCTATAACAAAGTACTTGCAAAAGCAGATGCGGAAATTTCGATAATGTATTTGACAGAAGATAATAGAATAAAAAATACTAGTGCAAGAATTCCTGTTATGGGATTTGTGGATATAGAAAATATTGGTGATAATAATGAATGTGATGTTGACTATAAAACTAAAAACATTATTATAAAACCTAACAGCGGAGATGAACATTCAATATATGTAGAAATTGAAATTGAAATAACATGTTTTGCTTATGAAGCAAAAAACATAAATTTAATAGAAGATTTATATAGTATATCAACAGATTTAAGTTTTACTCAAAAGAAAATAACAACAATGGTAGGAAAGAAAAATATAAAAGATATATGTAATATAAATGAACAAGTTTCAATTCCGGAAATAGATAATAATCAATTATATAATGTTAAAACAAATCCTACAATACAAAATGTTACAATAAGAAATGGAAGGATAATGTATGAAGGAGAAATAAATTTAGAGTTTATTTATGAAGTGACTAACGGAGTAAATTCTAGAACAGCTCAGATACCATTTAATTTTGAAGTTAATTCAGATGATATAAATGAGAATTGCAGTGCTAATACTAATATAGATATAAAGAGAGACGATTTTGTTGTAAATTCAGGAAGTGTAAATGCAAATATTGAATTAGAGTTTAATATTAGTGTTAGTAGAAATGAGAGTTTAAATATAATAGATGAAATAAATGTAGAAGAAAATAGAGAAAATAATATATATAGTATGGTAATATATTTTGTAAAACCAGGAGACACTCTTTGGAAAATAGCAAAGAAATTTAAGAGTACAGTAGATGATATTGCTAGAGTAAACGAAATAGAAGATGTTAATAAAATTTATCCAGGCCAACAGTTATATATTCCTAAGTTTGTAAAAAGGGAAATAGCGGTATAATAAATGGATAGTTTATATTCTAGAAGAAGAATAAAAATACCAAAAATAAAAGGATTTTATACAAACAACAAAAATGCTAAAAGATTTTTTAGCATTTTTGTTATACTATTAATATGTTCTTATACTTTTTATAACTTATTTAAAAGCTTGAACCCAATATTTGAGAATTTATGTTTAGAAAAAGCAAGAGAAATAGGAACAAACATAATGAATGAAGCAGCAAATGTAGTTTTGGATAATATAGATTATAATGAAATATTAACAATAGAAAAGGATAAAAATAGTAATGTTTTAAAAACTGATGTAGTTGTAATTAATAAAATAGCTTCTGATATTGCATTAGAAGCGGAAAAAAGATTTCAAGAGTTAAAGGATGAAGCCATACAAATTCCTATAGGAGCATTCTTAGGTAATAAGTATTTAGCAGGAATAGGACCTGATATAAATATAAAAGTAATTTCAACAGGAAATACTTTTACAGAAATAAAAAACGAATTTGAAACAAAAGGAATAAACCAGACTATTTATAGGATATATCTTGAGATAACTTGTAAAGTTAGTATTGTAAGTCAATATAAAACAATACAAGAAGATATAAGCAGCCAGGTATTATTAGTAGAAACTGTTATAGTTGGAGAAGTACCAGAGTCATATTATAACTTAGAAGGAATAAATAGAGAAAATGCAGTAGATATAATTGAATAGATTGTAATTTGTAAAATGGATGTGTGAGGTGTGAAGTTGGATTCGTAGGGGCAGGCCCTGTGTCTGCCCCAAATTTACAATTATTTTTTATGATTTTCGGGAGGGTACTGAGCCCCGCCCCCTACAATTTTTGCAATAGATTTTGCATTCTGGGTGAATTCAGGACAGTCCCCAAAATCCCCAGGTTTGGTGATTTTGAAGGACAGTCCCTAGAATTCCCCCTCACACAAATTACAATTTATATAATTATTTCTTGATTAAAAAATTTTAATATGATATAAAGAAAAGAGTAAATACAAATTAGGAGGTATAAAGATGGCAGATTTAAAAGGAACAAAAACAGAAAAAAATTTAATGGAGGCTTTCGCAGGAGAATCCCAAGCGAGAAATAAATATACATATTTTGCAAGCAAAGCAAAAAAAGAAGGGTATGAGCAAATAGCAGCAATATTCCAAGAAACAGCAGATAATGAAAAAGAACATGCAAAAATGTGGTTTAAATTATTAAACAACGGAATTCCATCTACAGCAGAAAATTTAAAAGCAGCTGCAGAAGGAGAGAATTTTGAATGGACAGACATGTACGAAAAAATGGCAAAAGAAGCTAGAGAAGAAGGATTTGATCACATAGCAGAGTTATTTGAAGGTGTTGCAAAAATAGAAAAAGAACATGAAGAAAGATACAAAAAATTGCTAGAAAATTTAGAGAATGGATTAGTATTTAGTAAAGATGGAGATAAAATTTGGAAATGTAGAAACTGCGGACATATATGCATTGGAAAAGAAGCACCAGAAGTTTGTCCAGTATGCGCACATCCAAGAGCTTATTTTGAAATAAAAGCAGAGAATTTCTAATAGGATTAACGTTTTACATAAAACTAGAAAGATGATATAATATACTTATATAAAATTGAAAGGAGGCAAATACTGTGAGTGGAGAAGTGCTTTTAGAGTGCATCAGACTTCATGAAGAGTTTCATAATAATTTAATGAATTTTGTTCCGAGCAGACTAGCACCTTCTTATATCTTTAAGGCAGGACAAGAAATGATTAAAGATATTAATCGGGTTATGAAAAATGCTGGAATGTCAGAAGAAGATATAGCTGAAATGCTGGATGTTCTTCCAAAGATTCATGCATTTTATTGTAATCTGGAACACAACAGGTAACCTACAGCAAGCCAGACCATTAATATGGATTGGCTTGCTTTTCTTATTGTATAGGAAAACTGAAATTTTTTATATATTAAAAATGTACCATAGAATTCTAAGTTTTAATTGAATTTTCTGGTACATTTCATTAAAGCTTAACTTTTGATTATAATTCTTTTGCTTCTGTTTTTTCTGGAAGTCTAGGAGTTACTGCCCTTGTATTTCTAGCAAATATAGTATTATAAGGATCAAATTCTATGTCCATAGAATTTGTATTTGAGTTTTCACGTACATCTCCAATGTAGCTACCATTAATGGCTTCAGCAAGCAATAGATTTGTATATGAAAGTAACTTTTCAAATACTACTTCTCTATAGGACTCACTGGATTTTAATTTGTCAAAATCAATATTTGAAAAAGATAGAAATGAATCTGTATAATTAAATTGCCCCTCTTTTTCAATTCTATAAAGCGATATAGAATTATGTTGATCATCAATACAATAATCATACGACCCTAATTGCATTATAGTTGTGTTTTTATATTTTAAACGTCTTTTATCTCTACTAGGATAAAATTTTGTAATTTGATTATGGGCATTTTTAGCAAAATTATAATAAAAATATTCATCGTTATAATTTATTTTAAATCTTTTATGTCTGTCCAATAGTTGATGAGCAAAAGTATCCTTTTCAATTAAATTTGTATGCTGAAATTTATCTTCAAGCCTATTAAAAAAACCATTTAATATAGAAGCTCTAGATGATTCTAAATGAGCCTTTCCTTTAAAAAAGTTATTCATAGTATTCATAATTACATCATATGCATTAATAAAGCCAGATAAGTTTGATAATTGTTTCTCTGGAGTTTTACCATTTGTTATAGTATCATCATGTTGGATGTAATTGTAACCAATATAATCAAGCAATGCAACAGTATTAGAACTTGCTATAAGTTTTGGGATAGATGCTACATCTTCATATATTTTTACTTTTGGAAATTCAAAGTTAGATCTTTCGTATACATTTCTATTAATACAATATAGCCAAGCAGTAGCATATCTCTTATCGGCATCCCATTTTTTTAAAGCTTCAATACCAGAAGTAACTTCAGGGTAGTAAGGCCTATTAAATCTGTATTTATCCTTTTGAGGACTATCATCTTGAACTAGTGCACCGAAACGAATTGTTTCTACTCCATTTTTTACGTAAGGAAGCAATTTTTCTAAAAGTTCAGGTTCTATTGTGTCATCTGGGTCAACTAATAAAATGTAATCTCCAGAAGCAGCTTTAATACCTCTATTTCTTGCAACACTTAATCCACCATTTTCAAATGATAAAACTTTAATCCTTTTATCAATTTTTGCATATCGTGTTGCAATTTCTTTACTAGCATCTGTAGAGCCATCATCTATTATAAGGACCTCAAAGTCATCACAAGTTTGATTTAAAATGCTATTTAAGCAGTTAGATAAATATTTTTCCATATTGTATGTAGGAAGTATAAAAGAGAAAGTAGTATTATGAGGTGGAGTATAGTATGAGTTTTCTCTTTCGATAAAATCATTTTTAGAAAAAATAAAATCTGTATCTCCTATAACAAGGTCTCCTTTTTTACCAGTAGGAACTGTAGATTTTACTCCAGAATAAGAGAAGCCATCTTCATTAGGTGCAATTTTTCTATTATTGTCTTTTAATAGTAAAAAAACATTACTTGGATTACAATCTGCCCAAACGAAATCTTCTTCAGAATTAACTTCATCCATAAAATCTGTTACTTTCTTAGGATCTAATCCAATATTTAAGCAAACATCTTGAATTTCAATCGTCGCAATAACATTATCATTGAAATCTTTTAATTCTTTTCTGTAATAAGGTTGCAATAAATATTTAGAAAAAAACGAATCAAATTTAACTCTCTTTTTTCCTATTTTGATAACTTTATCTCCTGCAATAAAAACTGTACTAGTAAATCCATTAGACAAGAATTTTACATTTTTTAAATTGCCGTTTGAGTACGAGTTAAAAATATTTTTAATTTCATCTAAGCAGCCATAATTGATTAGTTTTAGCATAGTACCAATATTCAAATCTGCTAAAAATGGATAATCATTTAACTCCAAAATTGTAGAATTGTATGTGTCTATTATATTTTTACACTTGCTAATATGAGATGTACTTTGAATAATTTGCATTGCTTGAGGCTTTGTTTTAGCATTTTCTAAGAAAGTTTCATAATTGTTAGCTATTATCTTTGAATTAGGGTTTACTCTTAAAAAAGCAGAAATAACCTGTTCAATATTATTAGGCGCAAAAAAAGTCGAAAGATAGTCAAACATAGAAACTATTTTTTCATAGTACATTGGATTATAAAAAAGAACTGATAATAAATTTCCTAATTCTCCAATTTTTACTTTATTTAAAAGGAATGGAATTTCATTGAAAATTTTTTTATTAATAATGGGGTTATTAATGCTCATTGCTATTTCAATTAGCCTGGGTAAGTCTTTTCTGCTTACAATCATTAAATAGTAACCAAAATTTTTTACAAATTTACTTGGATTATCTTTTGATAGGTTTAATATTTCATCAAAATTCATAGAAGCCTCCTTGACACCAAAATTATAACATAGTCTACATAAAAAAACAAGAATTGACCTAATATAAAAATCTAGATAATTTTATTTTCTAAATTTTAAAGCATATAGATTTGGCTATCATTTTATGAATTATAATGGGTGAAATGCCAATAATTTTTAACGACTATAATGCTTTTTTCGTTTTTTTGTGATATATATAGTAGTTAAGGAGATGAGATTATGGAATTTAATGATTTAATAAGAACGAGGTATTCGTGTAGAAGCTTCTCAAATAAAGTCGTAGAAGAGGAGAAGATAAGAAAAGTAATAGAGGCAGGAATACTAGCACCAACAGCAAGGAATTTTCAGCCACAAAAAATAAAAATATTAAAAAGTAAAGAGGATTTAGAAAAATTAAGTGAATGTACAAAGTTTGGATGGAATGCACCTGTATGTTTAGTTATATGTTATGATAAAGATGTTTCATATAAAAGGGGAATAGATAATAAAGAATTTGGAGATATAGATTCAAGTATTATAACTACATATATGATGTTAGAGATAGTTAATTTAGGTTTAGGCACAACGTGGATTGGACATTTTGATGCAGAAAAAGTAAAAGAAGTATATAATTTACCCAAAAATTATGTACCTGTTGCAATATTACCAATAGGGTATCCTGCAGAGGATGCAAAACCATCAGAAAGGCACTTTGAAAGAAAAAGTTTAGATGAAATATTGTTTTAAAATATAAAAAATCCAGAATAAAATTCTGGATTTTTTATATATTTGCCTATCTTTTGCTGAATTGAGGGGCTTTTCTAGCCTTTTTAAGTCCGTATTTTTTACGTTCTTTCATTCTTGCATCTCTTGTTAAGAATCCAGCAGCTTTAACTGTTGGTCTGTATTCTGAATTTGCTTCTACTAATGCTCTTGCAATACCATGTCTTATTGCTCCAGCTTGACCACTAATTCCGCCACCTGTAACTTTAGCAATAACATCAAATTTATCTAAAGAATTTGTTGCAACTAATGGTTGTTTTACAATAACTTTTAGTGTTTCAACTCCAAAGAAATCATCTAAAGATTTATTATTTACAGTAATTTTTCCATTTCCATTTACTAATCTAACTCTTGCGATAGATTTTTTTCTTCTACCTGTACCGCAAAATGCTATTTTATCTTTTTTTGTTGCCATATTATTTTACCTCCCAAATTTCAGGTTTTTGTGCTTGGTTTTCATGATCAGCACCTGCATATATTCTTACTTTGTTAATCATTTGTCTTCCTAATCTATTGTGAGGAAGCATTCCTTTTATTGCAAGCATCATTGCTTTTTCTGGATTTTTAGAAAGCATATCTCTTGCAGAAGTTTCTTTCATTCCTCCAATATATCCTGAATGATGTCTGTATATTTTTTGATCTAATTTCTTTCCTGTTAAAATAACATCTTTGCAATTTAATATTATAACATGATCACCTGTATCTTGATTTGGTGTAAATGTTGGTTTGTGTTTTCCTCTTAATAGTTTTGCAGCTTCTGCAGCTACTCTACCTAATGGTTTTTGACTAGCGTCTATTATATACCATTTACTTTCAACTTCATTCTTTTTAGCCATATATGTTGTATTATTCATGGTAAAATTATTCCTCCCATCATAAAATGTTTAATTTATAATATATTAGTATAGAATATATTTTAACTACCGGGTAATAGGATAAAATATATACCTACAAATATTCGTACCAAACTATTTTAATATAAAAATAAAAAAAAGTCAACAAAAACCTTGACTTTTTTCAAAAAATACTGTATTATTAGTAAAGTCGAAAGAAGAAGTAACCCTTCTCACCTTATCTAAGTATAGGAAAAAGGTTAATATATTTAAATTACAGACAATTAGTAATATAAATATTGTTAGGGTAACTTGTTCTTTAAGAACAAGTTTTTTCATTTGTTAAATATGTTAAACAAATCAAAAACGAGTATTGCAAGGAAAACGAATTTAATTTCTTGAAATAGTACAAAGGTACATTGAAAGAAATTAAATGAAGTTTGACAAAGCAAGACGAAGATTTTCATTTGTTTGGAGGTGAATGAGATAAAACAAGACCAATTAATCAATGAACAAATTAGATTTAAAGAAGTTCAAGTAATTGATGAAACAGGTAATAAACTTGGAAAAATGTCTACACATAGTGCTATAGATTTAGCAATGGACAAAAATTTAGATTTAGTTTTAGTATCTTCAAATCCAGAAAATCCAGTTTGCAAATTCATGGATTATGGAAAATATAAATTTGAACAAGCTAAAAGAGAAAAAGAATCTAAAAAGAAGCAAAAGACATTTGAACTAAAAGAATTAAGAGTTACACCGAATATAGAAGAACATGACTTTAATTTTAAAATAAAAAATGCAAAGAAGTTTATAGAAGATGGAAATAAAGTTAAAATCACAGTTCGATTTAGAGGAAGAGAACTTAACTATGTAAAATTAGGTGAACAAGTACTAAACAAATTCGCAGAAGAACTATCTGATGTGTCTACATTAGAGAAGAAACCTTTACTAGAAGGAAAGAATATGTTTATAATACTAGCACCAAATAATAAATAATTATGGGAGGTAAAACAATGCCAAAGTTAAAAACAAACAAAGCAGCTGCAAAGAGATATTCTTATACAGCAAAAGGAAAAGTAAAAAGAACATCAGCTAACTCAAGACATAGATTAGCTACAAAAACAAAAAGACAAAAAATGTCAAGAAGACCAGGTGCTTATGCAGATAAAACATGCGAAGCAGGAGTTAAAAAATTACTACCATACGGAAATTAATAAGAAATAGGAAGGTGAAAGAAAATGGCAAGAGTAAAAACAGCAAGAATAACAAGAAAAAAACATAAAAAAGTTTTAAAACAAGCAAAAGGATATTTTGGAGCAAAAAGTTATAGATTTAGAAACGCAAATCAAGCAGTTTTAAAATCATTATCATATGCATATGTTGGAAGAAAAGATAAAAAAAGTGATTTTAGAAAATTATGGATTACAAGAATAAATGCTGCAGCAAGAATGAATGGAACAACATACAGCAAAATGATAGCAGGATTAAAAAAAGCTAACGTAACAATAAATAGAAAAATGTTAGCAGACCTTGCAGTAAATGATATGAAAGCATTTGAAGAAATTGCAAATATTGCAAAAAATGCATAAATAGAAGAACTAAACGATTTAGTAATAGAAAACTATTATATAAATCGTTTTTGCTTTTTATATACTATGAAATGAGAAATCTCTTTCTATACAAAAGATGCTATAATTGATATTACGTTTAGAATTTCTTCATTTCATTCAAAAACTCAAATCAAGTATTGTTATAAATATAGGAAGAGGTTATTATGGAATATGAAAGAAACAGACAAACAGAGTTACTTATAGATATAGATTCAATGGTTTATAATTATAATCAAATTAAAAGAAAAATAGGAGATAAGGAAATACTACCTATATTAAAAGCGAGCGGGTATGGAATTGGAGCAAAAAATGTAAAAAAATTTTTAGACAAAGTTCCAATAGAAAGAATAGGAACAGCTTTAGTAGATGAAGCGATTGTGTTAAGAGCAGGATTGGACTACAAACGGAGAAATTATAGTGATTAATCAACCACTTGTTGAAGATATAGATAATATAATAAAATATGGCATAACAGTAGGGACTTGCTATGATGAATTTGTTTCTGAATTAGATAAAAAAGCTAAGGAAAAAGGACTTGAGGCAAAAATCCACATTGAAATAGAAAGTGGAATGGGAAGAACGGGAGTACAAGAGAAAAATCTCGAACATTTTATAGAAAAAATCAAGCAAATGAATAACGTTATTGTAGAAGGAGTATATACTCATTTTGCAGAAAGTGATACAAATATAGAATACACACAAGAACAGATAAATAAATTTAAAAAAGCAGTTGATATAGTAAAACAGAACTTTGACACAATAAAATATGTGCATTGTGCAAACAGTGGTGCAATACTTAACATTGATAATTATCCGGGAAATATGGTTAGACCAGGAATAATGCTATATGGATATTATCCAGATTTAAAATTAAAGGATAAAATAAAAATAAAACCAGTATGCACATTAAAAACTAAAATTTCTTTTATGAAAGAAGTGGAAAAAGGTACTCCTATAGGATATGGAAGAACATATGTGACATCTAAAAAAACAAAAATTGCAAACATTCCAATAGGATATGCAGATGGAATAAAAAGAGCAATGAGTAATAATGGAAGTGTAGTAATAAATGGAAAAAAGGCGCCTATAGTTGGTACAATATGTATGGACAGCTTTATGGCAGATGTTACAGAAATAGAAGATGTGAATATAGGAGATGAAGTATATATTTGGGACAATAAAACAATTACTGTAGATGACATTGCGAAAGAATGCAAAACAATAAATTATGAAATATTGTGTACAATTTCAAATAGAGTAATAAGAAAAGCTATTTAGAAGAAAGCTAGGAAATAAAGAACAAAGCGACTTAGGTCGTCCTTTGTTTTTTATTTCTTAGCTTTTAATTTTGTTATTGTATAGGAAAAATCGAAGATTTTTGCGTATACAACAAGGTTAGGCTTCTTTAGCTCTGCTCGAGCAAAGCGAGTGGAATGTATTTTGCACTTTCTTCGAAGGGATACTTAGCAAAATGCCTTTCTTATTGCTTTTTCATTTTCGGCTTTGAAATTAATGAAGCTATATACCCGAAAAATACAGCAGCAGCAATTCCACCTGCGGCAGCAGCTGTTCCGCCGGTAAATGCGCCAACTAAGCCGATCTCTTTAGTCTTTTGTATAGCTCCTTTTGCTAGCAAATTACCAAAACCAGTTAGTGGAACAGTGGCACCAGCGCCAGCAAAATCGACTAAGTGCTGATATATTCCAAGTCCACCTAGAATAGCACCAGTTGTTACAAATATAACAAGGATCCTTGCGGGAGTCAATTTAGTTTTGTCTATCAAAATTTGACCAACAATACATATTAAACCACCAACAATGAATGCTTTTGCTAGCATAATCCAATTAAAGTTATTAAAAAAATCTTCCATAATAATTATATCCTTTCTGTAAATTACAATTCATTTAAATTTCTATAGAAATTGCATGTGCAATTCCAGGAATTGATTCTCCCTGTTGCGAAGAAGTCGCATTAGTTAAAGCACCTGTTGCTACTAAGAGAATTTTCTTTAGCTTTTTTTGCTTTAATTGATTAAACAGATAACCAGAAAAAATACTTGCACAACATGCGCAACCAGAACCACCAGAGTGGGTATCCTGGGTTGCTTTATCAAAAATCATTACACCACAGTCATTGTAGTTGCTTTTTATATTGTATCCTTCACTTTGACAGAGTTCTATTGATATTTCTTTACCAATGTGTCCTAAATCCCCAGAAAAAATTCCATCGTAGTAACTTGGGTTTCGACCAGTGTCCTTAAAATGAGTAATCAATGTATCTACAAAGGCTGGTGCCATAGCAGCCCCCATATTATTAGCATCTTTAATTCCCATATCTACTATTTTACCTGTTGTAATGTTTGTTATATAAGGCCCAGTACCTTCCTTGGAAAGTATTGCAGAACCTGCACCCGTAACTGTCCATTGAGATGAAGGAGGCCTTTGATTGCCAAGTTCTAAGGGAAACCTGAATTGTTTTTCTGCACTACAAAAGTGACTAGAAGCTGTAGCTATTGCACTTTTGGCAGCGCCACCATCTATAAAAACAGATGCTAAACTTAATGCTTCAACAAAGGTAGAACATGCTCCAAAGATCCCAAAAAATGGAATACCAAGCTCTCTTAAACCAAAACTTGAAGATATACATTGGTTTAGAAGATCTCCGGCAAAGCAGTAATCTATCATATTAGCAGGAATTTTAGATTTAATTATACTAGAATTTACAGTTTCTTTAATTATTTTGCTCTCCGCTTTTTCCCAAGTTTTTTCTCCCCAAAATTCATCTTCCAAACATTTATCAAAATATTTAGCCATGGGGCCTTCTGCTTCTTTTGGACCTACTATAGAAGCAGTTTCTAAAATTGTTATTGGATTATCAAATCTTACAGATTGACTACCTATTTTTTTCATATTAAACCTCCAAAATAATAAGATAAATTGTAATTTGTGTGAGGGGGGGAATTCTAGGGACTGTCATTCAAAATCACCAAACCTGGGGATTTTGGGGACTGTCCTGAATTCACCCGAAACCAAACAAATTACAAGTTGTTTAATTTAATAAAATTTATTTATACTAGTGTTATAGATTGCGTGTTAAAAATTAAATAAATAATTCCGACCAATATAGAAGAAGAAATTCCGTAAACTAGTACGGGACCAGCAACTGTAAACATTTTTGCACCTACACCCATAACATATCCTTCTGATTTATATTCCATAGCAGGTGATACTATAGAATTTGCAAAACCTGTAATAGGAACAAGCGAACCTGCTCCAGCAAATTTTCCAATTTTATTAAATAAGTTAAGGGCTGTAAGAAAAGCGCTTAAAAATATTAAAATTATTGATGTTATTGTTGCACTTATTTCTGTGTCTAAACCTCTGTATTTGCATATTTCCATTATGATTTGCCCAATACTACAAATGAGACCGCCAATCCAAAAGCTATTTAAACAATTTTTCCATATGGGAGAATTTGGTGATTTTTTATCGACATATTCTTGGTATTCTTTTTGAGTGTTTATTGGTTTCATAAAAAAACTCCTTTCTTATTCTCGAGTCGAATCAACGTTAAAAGTAAGTTCGATAGTCGAATAGTATTCTATAATTTTATTGCCATCTATTTTGGCTTTTTGTTCTAATACATTAACTGATGAAATATAATCAATACTTTTTGATGCTTCTAAAATGGTTTTGGTTATTGCATCTTTCCAAGAAATATTAGATATTCCTGTTAATTTTAAATGTTTTTCTACTGTCATAAGAACCTCCATAATTTAAATATTTTAAATAAAATTTGCAAAAAAATAAAAATTAGTTTAATAATTTTATGCTTTCCAAAATAGTAAAAAATATGCAAAATAAAGAATAAAAAATACATATTACAATTATGTTACAATTAGGTTACAAATGGTGTAAAAATATTGACTTTTTAGTAAAATACTATAAAATAATTGTGAATAAAAATTAAAAGAAATTGAAAAAAATACTAAAATGTATAAAAATTCAAGTATCAATAAATTTAAATTGTAAATTATATTATTAAAAAGAAAAATAAAGAGGAGAAAATAATGCCAAGCTGTTTAGGATTATATATAGAAAACAATATGATAAAATATGCTAAAATTTCTAAAGATCATGACAACTTTAGAATAGATTCTTTTGGCATGAAATTTTTTGATAATATAAATGATGGCATAAAACAAATTATAAATGAAACTTATAGTTATAAAACTCCTATTAGTGTTAATATATCAGATGAAAAATATTATTATGCACAGGTATTTAGTCTTGTTAACAGCAAATATCTAGAAAAAGCTGTTTCTGCTGAATTCGATTTGTACTGTAATGAAACAGGAAAAAATAGAAAAGCATTAGAATATAGAAATTTATTAGTACCATATTTAGAAGATAAGGATAAGCGTACTAGCATATATGCCTATGTAGATAAATCAAATATAGTAGGAAAAATGCAACTATTAGATCCTTATAGGCTTGTTAAAATTCTTCCTTTACCGTTAAGCATTGTGAACTTATCAACTTTTGCAGACAACAAAAATAGTGCTATTGTAAACATAGAAAAAAATACATCGATTACTACAGTAATAAATGGAAAAATACACAGAGTAGATCTAATAGAAGATGGAATGAAAGAAGTTTTAGATAGCATTATGGTAAAAGAAAATTCATATGCTAAAGCATATGAAATATGCAAGAATACAACCATATATACTACTCAAGGAAGAAACCTTCAAGTAGAAGAAAATGAATATATGGAAGATATAATGCCAGTTTTATATAGAATAGTAGAAAAGCTAAAAGAAATTATTATTAATAATGAAATTGAAATAAGTAATATATATATAACTGGGCTTGCTGCAGCTATAAGTAACATAGACTTATACTTTGAAGAAAACTTTCCAAATAAAAAATGCGAAATATTAACACCATTTTTTATAAAAAGAGAAAACATAAAATTAAATATAAAAGATTATATAGAAGTAAATTCAGCAATATCATTGGCATTGCAGGGATTAGGAATAGGAAATAAAGAAATTAATTTTAAGAGAACTAATAATTTGGAACAATTATCAAGTCTATTTAAAACTGAGAAAAAACCAAAAGAGTCAAATGACAGTAAAACTTCATCTGTTAAAAAGATAACAGAAAATTTAAAAAACGGAATCGATTTGAGTTTAAAAGGAAGTTTTGATAGAATAGAAATGCAAATGATAAGAGCTGTGGCAGGATTGTTAGCATTATTACTTGTTTATACAATAGCTTCTAAAATAACAACAAATCAGATTAACAAAAAGCAGGAAGAAATACAAGATTATATAACATATACGGAAGAGCAAATAAGTAATATTAATAATGATAAGAGATTAGTAACAGCGAGAACTGAACAATATAATTCTTTAGTAGAAAAAATAAAGGAACAAAATGAAAAAATTACAGAAAATTATGCAAGAAAAGATGTGTTACCAAATTGCTTAACTGAAATAATGTTTAATATACCAAAAGGAATTCAATTAATATCAATAAAGAATCCATCAGGGAAAAAAATAAAAATAGAAGCACAAGCAGAAGAATATTCAGTGCTAGGATATTTTATAGCTAAAATAAAAAATGAAGGAATATTAACAGATGTTACATCGAGTTCAGGAACAAAAAAAGATGAATTCATTAAAATTACAATAGAAGGAAATTTACCATATTAGTTAAAATATTGTATTTATATGAATTTAAAGGAGAATAATGTGAAAAAAATATTAATGTCAATTTTAATTGTATTATTGTTAATTTCTAACTACTTTTTAATTTGGCATGGAATCAAATTGTTTAATGTAAAAAGTATTCAAGAAATAAAGCAGGCAAGCCAAGAAGTGACTGACAAACTATATAATGCAAATGAACTGAATAATCAAACATATCCTAACGAATATAAGGAGTTAGAGGATGCAATAGAAGCGTTGAAAAAAAGTAAACAAGAATACGAAAACAAAACTAAATATAATTCAGAGGGAGAAAAAGTTGGAGCACTAGAAGTTAAAACATATAAAATCCACTACTTATGGGCTATATTAGGAAATTATAAGAAAGAGGAAAATTTAAAATCCTTAAATTTAGACTTAAAAACAACCAAAACAAAAGATGTATATGATTTACAAATTACTTTAGTAGGAAGTTATATAGGAATTACAGATTTTTTATATGATATAGAAGATGACGAACAGTTAAACTTTGAAGTAAAAAATCTATCTATACAACCATATACAACTACAACAACTATAACTACCACAATAGATGGAGATACAAAAAATAAAAAAACAACAAAAATAAATCCATTTAGTTTTATCTTTCAAATAACAAGTTCAGCATTAGAAAATTCAACTAATAATACGAAAAATACACAAAACAATTCTAGCAATAACAATACAGCCGCAAATACTACTACAAACAGCGCTAATAACAATAATTCAACTACAGTATATGATCCTAAATGGGTTGAAGCTACTTTCAAAGTAGAAAATATTGGAATAACATTAGATTAAAACTAAGGAGGTTTTTATGCTAAAAAGTATTGCAAAAGAAGTTGGAATTGTTATATTATTAATACTAGCTATAATATTAGCAATTGGAATAGTATTTTATGATTACATTCCTAAAAATAAAAGCATACCAGTAAAAAGACAAGCATATGAATTTTCAGAGGATATAAAGACGGAGCTACAAGGGAATGTTGAAGAAGGGCAGAATATAATAATTACGCACTATTTAGATGAAACAGATTTAGATGCATACGAATCTAAAAAAGATTATAATAAAGGAAACCCAAATCCATTTTCAATTACGAGCACAGAAAATTCTACAGGATTAACAAATAATAATATAAATTCTAATAACAATGTATCAAATGCAGAAAATAAAGAGGTTTATTATAATAAATCTGGTAAGTTTTGATATTATTTAATTTAAATAATATAGATATATAAAAATAAAGGAGGGAAACAAATGATGAAAGAACAAAAAGGTATAACATTAGTAGCTTTAGTTATTACAATTATAGTAATGTTAATATTAGTTGGTGTTAGTATAACAGTTGCTTTAAATGGAGGACTATTTAATACAGCTAAAGATGCCGCTAACAACACACAAGAAGCTAGAAATGCTGAATTAAATCTATCTAGCGGAAAAGTTACAGTTAATGGTGAAGAACATAATGTTACAGATTGGCAATAATAAATATTATTGAAAGCTAACAATAACAACATTGAATGGCATGTGCATTTTATATGTATATGCCTAAAATGCTATAAAGGAGCAAATAAAATTGGAAATAATAATATATTTAGCAATATTTATAATAGGTACACTTCTTGGAAGTTTTTTTTCACTTGCAATATATAGACTACCTTTAAAACAAGATATAACACATAAAAGATCATATTGCCCTAAATGCAATCATAAATTAGGTTTTTGGGATATGATACCTATTTTAAGTTATATATTTTTAGGAGGAAAGTGTAGATACTGCAAAGAAAAAATAAGGGCAAGATATATTTGCTTAGAAGTTTTTTCTGGATTATTATTTCTATTATTCGCTCTATCTCTAAAAATAAACATATATAATATAAATATATTAAAAATAATATATTTAATATTTGGATTCTTTTACATTTCCACTTTATTTATAATTGGAGGAATTGATAAAGAGAATAACTATATTTCTAAATCAGTATTACTATTTGGCCTAATTATTGCAGCAATGTATATAATATATTTATATATATTAAACAATAATATGTATAAATATGTAATATATATAATAACTTTGATAGCAATTATAATTACAAATATAAGCCTTTTAAAACAAAAACAATATACATTTCAAATACTAAATTTATGCTTATATTTAGCTATAGGAACTAATCCAGTAATTACAGTTATTAGTATAGCAGTGGCATTACTAGTTTCTAGTGTAAGCCAAATTATATATAATATAAAAACTAATCAAAAAAATAACAATACTGATGGCAATATGAAAAATCCTTTAGGATTTTACTTGTGTTTTTCAAATATATTAATATTGATAATATATAATTTTTTAAGCTGATATTACAAACTGAGAACTTTGACAAGGAGATTACTATGAAAAAAGTAAAGTTAAAAAATAATGATGGATTTGCTGCTTCTGATGCATTAATAGCAATAATAATAATAACAATATTTACAGGAATAATAGCAACTTTAGCATATAATATTTATTTATCTAATGCTTCTTTAAAAAGAATGAGCAAAGCAAACAATTATATAATAGATATATTTGAATATGTAGATAAATTATATTATGAAGATGTAAATGATGAAAATTTACTATCATATGTAAATGAAAAATATGAGAGCACAGAAGTACAAGCTGTAAATAATCAAGACACACCAGTACAGGCTCCATTTAAAATAATAATAAAAGTACAAAAATATAATGAAATTACTGGTAATGAAGAGAAATTAGATTTAGTTAAAGAAGTTACTGCAACAGTAAAATACAAATTAGGGAATAAAGACCAATCAATTGAAATGAAAAAAAACAAAAATAGAGAAAATATTATAACTCCAAATAGACCAGAATTAAGCTTAATACAATTAAATGACCAAGAAAAAGTTTACCCAGTAAAACAAAACAATGAAGGATATACTGTGTGCAATGAAAATGATATGACCTGGTATAATTATTCAAATGGTATTTATGCTATAGCTATTGTAACTACAGAAGATTTAAAAGAAGGAGAAAGCATAGAAAAAATAGATGCTAAATATAGATGGGTCCCTAGATATGCTATTAATGTTAATAATTCAGAAGATATAAAATATTTGTTCAGCAATACAAATAATTATTTAGAAGAACAGGGAGAGTACGAAAAGTTATTAGATATTGGAGACCAATATATTTTAGGAAGTATATTTGCAGAGAATTCTACAGGAATATGGGAAGAAATTTAGTTAGAAAATTTATGTAATTATTAAAATTGTATATAAAACATCATAAAAATATATTATAATAAATATATACAAAAGGAGGACAGAGCATGGATAACAAAAGAAGAGGACCAATAGGTATAGAGTTAGTAAGGAGAGGTCTTGTAACTGAAGAAGATATTAATAAAGCTTTAGATTATCAAAAAGAAAATCCAAATAAGAAAATTATTGAAATTATTAATATATTACATTTATGTGATGAATATCAGTTAATAGAAGCTTTAGGAGATATATTAGATGAAAAATCAATTATATTAACAAAAAATGATATTAATTTAAATATTTCAGATTATATTTCTATGGATGTCGCAAGAAACAACAAGGCAATACCATTTGATATAAGTGGTAATAAAGTAAAGGTATGTTTTTCTGACACATTAAACAGAAAATCAGTAGATACAGTTAGGTTAATTCTTTTAAATAAAGGATTAATAATGGAAAGATATATAACATTTGAGAAAAATATTGATGATATATTGCAATCTTTAGAAGGAGCAGCAACAGAAAATATTAATTCAAATGTAGATACAACAGGGCTGGTAGATAGTATAATAAGAAATGCAATGAAAAAGAGAGCAAGTGATATACACATTGAACCACTGGAGAATGAGCTTAGGGTAAGATATAGAATAGATGGAGAATTGATAACAGCTGCAAAGATAGCTAAAGAGAAACAAAGCCAAATTATAGGTAGATTAAAAGCAATATCAAATATGTTCCAAGAAAAGCAAGAATCACAAGATGGTAGAATTATAATGTATCCTGACTATAATATACGTGTTTCTTCGCAAAAAAATATATATGGAGAAAAATTTGTATTAAGATTATTAAAGAAAAACTTAAATATTAGAGGTCTTACAGATTTAGGATTTCCAGATGATAAGAAACTAATAAAAACAAGTTTTAATAAGAGAAATAGCATAACTATAATTGCAGCACCTACAGGAGAGGGAAAGACAACAACACTGTATAGTATAATAGATTATTTAAATAGACCAGAAATAAATATAACTACAATAGAAGACCCTGTGGAAATACGTATACCAGGACTAAATCAAATTGAAATAAATGAAAAACTTAGATTTTCAGATTCACTAAGGACTGTTTTAAGACAAGACCCAGATATAATTTTACTTGGAGAAATAAGAGATAAAGAAACGGCGGAAATAGCATTCCAGGCTGGACAAACAGGCCATTATGTTTTATCTACTATTCATACAATTGATGCAATAGAAGTCATAACTAGACTTAGAAAAATGGGAATTTCTAACTATGATATTTCTAGTACAATAGGAACTACCGTTTCTCAAAGATTAGTAAGAAAAATATGTAAAAAATGTGCAAGACAAAGGGAATTTACAGAACAAGAAAAAAAACTTATATTACAAATTGGTGAAAAATATAATACTAATTTTAATCTAGAAGGCAAATACACATATGAGGCTGTTGGCTGTAAAGAATGTAATAATAGCGGATATTATGAAAGAATAGGTATATATGAGGTTTTAAATATAGAAGATAACATAAAAGAATTAATAGTAAATGGTGCATCGAGTATAGAAGTTAGAGAAGAAGCACTAAAAGGCACATATAAACCATTACTAGTAGATGGTATAAACAAAGTTATCAATGGAATAACTACTTTGGAAGAAATAAATAGAAAACTAATATTATACTAAAGAAAATTAAGGAGGATAAAATGATAAACATAAATAAAGTTCTGGATATTGCTATAAAAAATGATGCATCAGATATACATTTAATTAAAGGGCTAAAACCAATAATGAGAATTTCAAGAGAATTAGTGGAAATAGAGGAAGAAGAAGTTTTAGCAGAGTCAGATTTATATGATGCATATGATTATTTTGTTAGAGGTAACATAGATAAAGATGAAATATATAAAGAAGTGAAAAGATTAGATACATCATATGAATATGGAGATGTTAGACTAAGAGTTAATATTTCATCAGCCGATGATATGCCTATTTTTACTTTAAGAATTATAAAAAATACTCTTCCAAAATTTGAAGAATTGGGAGTGCCAGATATAGTAAGAAGAATGACATTACAACCTCAGGGACTAATACTAGTTACAGGAAAAACAAATTCCGGAAAAACAACGACATTAAACGCATTAATAAACGAAATAAATGAAACACAAAATAAGAAAATCTTAACTTTGGAAAAGCCAATAGAATTTAAACATACATGTAAAAAATCTATAATAGTACAAAAAGAAGTTGGAAGAGGCGGAGATGTATTAAATTTTAGAGATGGCGTAAAAAATTCATTAAGAGAAGATTGTGACATATTAGTTATAGGAGAGATAAGAGATAAAGAAACAATGGAAGCAGCAATAGATATGGCAGAATCTGGGCATTTAGTAATAGGAACACTACATACTAAATCTTGTGCAGAAACAATAGATAGAATGATAAACTTTTATGAAGTAAGAGATCAAGCAAGTATAAAATATTTAATGTCATCTTTACTAAAACTAGTTATATCGCAGAGACTTTTAAAAGGATTAGATGGAAAATTAGTATTATTACCAGAAGTTATGGTTGTAGATAATGTAGTTGCTGGATGTATAAGAAAAGAAAGATTCAGTGTGTCTGAACTAGAAGATGCAATACAAAGTAATAGTGATAAAGGAAATGTTAGTTTAATAAATTCAATTGCAAAATTATTTGTTGATGAGAAGATTAGTCTAGCACAAGCAAAATCACAGATAGAAGAAAAGAACATAGAAATATTAAATAGAACAATAATGCAAATGAAAATAAAGAGAGGATAATATAGGATTGGAGGATATATATGCCTTTATACAATTATAAAGCAGCAAATTCAGAAGGTCAAATTGTATATAATAGAAAAGTAGAAGCAATAAGCAGATATACACTAATGAAAAAACTTAAGGAAAATGGCTTGCTACCAATAACTGTTACTCAAATAAAAATTAGTACTAGAGCTAGTAAAATAATGAAAAAACAAAAAAGAAATATAGAGAGTAGTAACAGCGTATTAAAAACTGTTAGAGAACAGGAGATTGCAAGAAATATTAATTCAAAGGGAAATAGTTTTTTTGAAAAAGCCAAAAAAGCACTTTTTAGCAATGTTAATATTACAAATAGAGATATTGTTATTTTTACACAAAGTTTTTATCTATTAAAAAAAGCTAATTTTAATAATATACATGCATTATCAACAATTATAGAAACAACAGAAAATGATTCTTTTAGAGCAATAATAGAAGATATATTATTAGGAGTAGAAGCAGGAGAAAATATGTATACTACTATGGAGTATTATACAGGAGTGTTTCCGCCGATTTATATTAACATGATAAAAGTAGGAGAATTATCACGGTTCATTAACAAGAGCTTTAGAACAGGCAGTAAAATATTTGGAAGATAGCGAAGCTATGACAAAAAGATTAAGAAAAATTCTAGTTCCTAATTTAGTGATGTTTTTAGGACTACTTGCACTATTAATGATAGGAACACTTGTTGCAATACCTGGTATACAAAAAGTATTTGAAGAAGTTGGAAGCGAGGATCAATTACCGGCACCAACATTGTGGTTTAAAGGTGTGCTAGATGATTTAGTGCAATATTGGTATATTCCAACATTTATAATAATAGGAATTATTGTAGGAATAATTATATATGTTAGAACGCCACATGGAAGATATAATTATCACTACTTTAAGTACAAGATGCCAATATTTGGAAAACTTATTTATGCAATAGATTTTTCTAGGCTGATAAGAGCAATACTATTAAACTTAAAAAATGGAATGAGAATACAAGAGGCTTTAGAAACCAGTAAAAATATTACAAACAATTTAGTAATGTTATCTCTAATAGAAGCTTCAATCAATAATATACTAATTGGACAAAGTTGGATAGAACCATTTGAACAATCAGGATTATCAAGCCCAATGATAACAGAAATGTTAAAAATAGGTATGCAATCTGACTTAGCAGAAATGATGGAAAAATTATTAGAATATTTAGATATTGATATAGATAATATTATACAAAGAATAATGAAAGTGTTACCACAAATTGTATATTTAATAGTTGGATTATTATTGATATTTGTAACAGTAATAGTATTAGTACCATTGATATATGTATATATGGGTACTTGGTTATTCTCAGCATACTTATAAATTGTAATTTGTAGCGCAAATTACAATTTATTATGGAGGAATATTATGAAAATTGGTATTGACGTTGGTGGAAGTCATATTGGATTGGGACTTGTAAATAAAGAGGGAGAGCTGATACTAAAAAAAGAAAAAGATTACGAAAAAATAGAAAAAGATATGTCCTGTATTGTATTGGAAACAATTGTTAGTCTTATAAGGGAAATACTAAAGGAAAATTCAATAAAAAAAGAAAATATAGAAAGTATAGGAATAGCCTTTCCAGGGACAGTATCAGAAACTTCAGTAATAAAAGCAGAAAATTTAGGAATTGAAAATTTAGAAGTTGTAACAAAATTAGAAAAGGAATTTAAACTTCCAATATACATAGAAAACGATGCAAAATGTGCTGCAATAGCAGAAAAAAAGTTTGGAAGTTTAAAGGAATACGATGATGCACTTTTTTTAATTATTGGTACAGGAGTAGGAGGAGCTGCCTTTTTAGATGGAAAACTTTTAAAACCTAAAAGATATTCTGGTTTTGAAGTAGGACATATGGTTATAAATAAAAATGGAATCAAGTGTAATTGCGGAAGAAAAGGATGCTTTGAAACATATTGTTCTATGAGGAGATTAAAAGAAAAAATAAGCAAAGAATTTAACTTAAATACAATAGATGGTATAAAAATAAGAGAATTTATGGAAGAAAATCAAGGAAACGATAAATTAAATAAAATGCTAGATGAATATGTAGAAGATTTACAAATAGGAATAGCAAATTTAATAAATATATTTGAACCACAAGCAATATCGATAGGCGGAAGCTTTGGACATTATGGAATATTATTAAAAAGGTTACAAGATAAAATTAATAAAAAAACAGAATTATATAATAAAGAACAAATTCCTAAAATTTTAATAGCAAAACTAAAAAATGATGCAGGAATGATAGGAGCATCAATGATATAAAAAGGAGAGGAACCCTATAAGATAGGGTTCCATTTTTTAAGAAATACTAACAATAACATCAGTAGTTCTTAAAAAACTAGTGTAAGAGTCAAGCTCTCCAAAACAATTCATTTTACGAAAATAGACTTCCAATATAGAGCCTATTTCAAAAACCGAATGTTTTATCACAACACCTTCCATAAGACCTTTGGAAATCCATAAATTTCCATCATGCTTTGAGAAGATGTACTCGCTGCCGGATTTTGTTGTTATAATCATCATGTTTTCTCCTTGCCCTTTTTAGGGGCTACTAACCAATAGGTCAGTAATAATAATATGTAGATTTACTACATACATATATTATACTATAATTTGAGTAAAAAATCAAAAAAGGACTAGAGATGCAACAATTTATAATTGATATTAGAAAAATTTTGTGAAAAAATATACATTTTTTTTATTTAATGATATAATTCAAAATAGATTTAAGGAGGAATTTAAATTGGGTAAAATTGTATTATTAGATGAATTAACAATAAATAAAATTGCTGCCGGTGAGGTTATTGAAAGACCAGCATCTGTGGTAAAAGAATTAGTAGAAAATTCAATAGATGCAGGTGCAAATAAAGTAACAGTAGAAATACAAAATGGTGGAATTAGTAAAATAAGAATTATAGATAATGGATCTCGGAATATCTAAAGATGATATGGAATTTGCTTTTGAAAGGCATGCTACAAGTAAGATTAGAGAAGCAGCGGATTTGGAAAGTGTAAAATCAATGGGGTTTAGAGGAGAAGCTTTAGCCAGTATTGCAGCAATTGCTAATGTAGAAATGATATCTAGAACAGAAAAAGAAGAAAGTGGAGATAGAATTGTAGTAGAAGGTGGAAAAGTTTTAGAATCTCAAGAAATTGCAGCAACAATAGGAACAACAATAACAGTTAAGAATTTATTTTTTAATACTCCAGTTAGATATAAATTCTTAAAAAAGGATTTTACAGAAGCAGGTTACATAGAAGATGTAATAACAAGAATAGCACTAGCAAATCCACAGATAGCAATAAAATTAATAAATGGCAATAAAACTATTATACAAACAACAGGAACAAGGGATTTAAAAAATACAGTGTATAGTATATATGGAAAAGAAATTGCAGAAGGAATTATAGATGTATCTTATGAATATGAAGATATAAAAATAAGTGGTGTAGTAGGAAAACCAGAAATAGCAAGGGGAAATAGAAGTTACCAATTGTTTTTTGTAAATAGAAGATATATAAAAGATAAAACATTATCAGCAGCTGCAGAACAAGCTTTTAAAGGTTTGCTTACTATTGGAAAATATGGATTTTTAGTTTTAAATGTTGAAATTGAACCTAAGAAAATAGATGTAAACGTACATCCAACTAAGCTAGAAATAAGATGGTCTGAGGAACAAAAAGTGTTTAAAGCTATTTATCATGCTATTAAAGAAAGTCTATTAAAAGAAGAATTAGTAAAAGATTCTGAAAAAAATATTGAACAGAATACTAAAGAGCAAATAATAGAGTCAAATAATATCGTATTAAATGAAGAGAGCAAAGCTCAAGAAGAAACAAAAAGCCAGACTATGAAAATGCCAAGCTTTATAAATTTATTTAAGAAAAACACAGAAACAGAAGAACTAGCAGACATAAACAATAGAAATACTATACAAGAATTATATAATAGTAAAAATAATTTGAAAAATGAAGATATAGAAAATAACAATAATTCTAATAAAGATTTTAAAATACCAACAGAAGAACAAGTTGGTAAAATGACAGAAATACTAAATTTACAAAAAGATATGGACAAAGAAACAAATGAGATTAAAAGTACTAAACAAGATTTTAACGAAATGTATGTAAAAACATTTGGAAAGTTACCAGAAGTAGAAGAAAATAAAGAAGAAACAAAAGCTCCAAGTATAGATTTAAGTTCAGTAAAGAATATGTCTGTTTTTGAAGAAAAAGAAGAATATAAAGCTATACCAAACTATAAATATATAGGAGCATTGTTTTCAACATACATCGTTATAGAGATAAAAGATGAAATATATATAATAGATCAGCATGCAGCTCATGAAAGAATAATGTATGAAAAAGTAAAAGAGAATTTTTATAGTGATAAAGAAAAGGATTCTCAAATAATGCTACTTCCAGATATTATAAATCTTTCACACAAAGAAAAAGATATAGTAAAAGAAAATACAGAATTATTTAAAAAAGCTGGATTTATATTTGAAGAATTTGGAGAAAACACAATAAGGTTAATAGGTGTACCTTCTCTATGTATGGACTTAGATACAAAAGAATTGTTTTTGCAATTACTAGATGAAATAGATACAGTGGCAATAACTGCAACACAAGAAAAAGAAGAAAAATTTATAAGTACAGTAGCTTGTAAAGCGGCAGTAAAAGCTAATATGAAACTAACTAAAGAAGAGGTTGACAATTTAATGAAACAATTATTAGTTCTAAGAAATCCATTTACTTGTCCACATGGAAGACCAACTGCAATAAAAATGAGTAAATATGAAATAGAACGTAAATTTAGTAGAAAATAAAGGATAATAAAATGAAAAAACCTAAAGTAATAGTAATAGCAGGACCAACTGCTTCTGGAAAATCTAAATTAGCAGTTGAACTTGCAAAAAGAATAAATGGAGAAATAGTATCTGCAGATTCTATGCAAATATATAAAGAAATGAACATAGGAACAGCAAAAATAATGCCAAAAGAAATGGAAGGTATAAAACATTATATGCTAGACTTAGTTGCACCTGATGAAAGATATAGTGTATCAGCATATAAAAAAGAAGCAGAAAAATGTATAGAGGAAATTTTGGCCAAAGGAAAAACACCAATAATATGTGGAGGAACAGGACTTTATATAAATTCTTTGGTGTATGGTATAGAATTTAATGAAGAAAAAATAGATGAAGAATACAGAAATAAATTGAATAATATTGCTGAAAATGAAGGCTTAGAAGGTTTGTACAATATGGCTATGGAAATTGACCCTGAAGCAATGGAAAAAATAAGCAAGAATGATAAGAAAAGAATTATTAGAGTGTTAGAGATTTTTCACAAAACAGGAAAAACAAAAACTCAACAAGATATAGACTCTAGAAATAAAGAATTAAAATATGACTATAAAATATTTGTCCTAAATATGGATAGACAGGTACTATATGATAGAATAAATAAAAGAGTAGACCTAATGATAGAAGAAGGACTAATTGAAGAAGTAGAAAGCATAATAAAAAAATATGATAAGTTTCCAACTGCAATGCAAGGACTTCGGATATAAAGAAGTTGTAGAGTACTTAAAAGGAACAATTAGTAAAGAAGAAATGATAGATAAAATAAAGATGGAAACAAGAAGATATGCAAAAAGACAAATAACGTGGTTTAAAAAAACAGAAGGAGCAAATTATTTAGAAGTGCAAGAAGGAATAGAGAATAATCTATGTATTATAATGGACACACTAAAGTAAGTAGCTAATAATTTTCTTAGAATTAATCATAAATTCATGAAAAAAATTGGAGGTTAAATTTGAAGAAAAGAATAGAAAACAAAGAAATAAAAAATAAATTTCTAGGTAGATTATTATTGTTAATAATAGTTTTAATTATAGTATATGTTTTATATAAAGTTGTAAGTTTAGTAATTGCTCCTACAGATGTTTCAGTCGTAGAAAATGGTTTTATATCATCAGAAGAAAGTGCAACTGGTTATGTTATAAGAGACGAAAAGGTAGTAAAGGGAGAAAATTATCAAAACGGAATATATCAAATAAAAACAGAAGGAGAAAAAGTAGCAAAAGGAGACTATATATTTAGATATTATGGTAGCAATGAAGAAAAACTAAATGAGGATATAAAAGAACTGAATAATAAGATACAGGAAGCTATGGTAGGAAAAACAGATTTGTTTCCAAGGGATGCTAAAGCTATAGAAAATCAAATAGAAAATAAGATAGATGGATTAAAATATAAAAATAATATTCAGGAAATTAATGAAAATAAAAAAGATATAGATACATATATAATAAAAAAATCTAAGATAGCAGGTGAATCGAGTCAAGCAGGTACTTATATTAATAGCCTCATTAAGGAAAAAGAAAAATATCAATCTGAATTAAAAAAGAATTCGGAATATGTAAAAGCTCCGATGAGTGGAGTTATTTCATATAGAGTAGATAATTTAGAAGAAATCTTAACGCCAGACAATTTCAATGATTTAAATAAAGAAAAACTAGATAACCTAGAGTTAAAAACTGGACAAATTGTTACAACGAGCAATCAGATGGGGAAAGTTATAAATAATTATGAATGTTATATAGCTACAATAACGAATTCTAAAGAGGCAATGGAGACAAAAGTTGGTAGAAAAGTAACATTAAGATTATCTACACAAGACGAAATAAAAGCAACTGTACAATATTTAAGTAATCAAGAAGACGGATCAGTTTTAATTGTTTTCAGAATAAGCGATTGTGTCGAAAAATTAATAGACTATAGGAAAGTAACACTCGATATAGTTTGGTGGAAATATGAAGGACTAAAAATACCGAAGTCTGCAATTATATATGATAACGGATTAAGTTATGTGGTTAGAAATAGAGCAGGATATTATAATAAAATACTAGTAAAAATATTAAAGGAAAGTGATAATTATTGCATAGTAGGAACCTATGCTTATGATGACTTAAAAAGTATGGGGTACGATGATACTGATATTAATAACATGAGAAAAATATCTATATATGATGAGGTAGTTATTAATCCAAATCTAAAAGATATAGAACAATAATAAAATATTACAAAACTATTACAAAAACATTAAGATTTAATTACAAGGGAACGAAAACTATTGACAACAAGTTAAAAAAGTAAGATACTAGTAATAGTAAATTACTAAGGAGAAATTTTTTAGGGGGTTAATATAAATGGCAGGAGCAATTATGAATAAAGTATGGGATTTTTTAGGAGTAGATACAGGCTCAGAAGAAGAAGTAGAAAATGAAAACGATAATGTATATACATACAATTATGATAAGGATTCAGAACCAGAAGAAGAACCAGAAGAAAAAGGCTTTTTTGGAAGGAAAAGTAAAGTTGTAAGTATGCCTACACCACAACAAGTAAGAATGGTTATTACCCAACCAACAAGTTTTGAACAATCAGAGGAAATTTGTAATTATTTGAAAGAAAAAAAATCGGTTATAGTAAACTTAGAATATGTAAACAAAGATGTTGCAAGAAGAATAGTAGACTTTATTAGTGGAGCAGTTCATGCATTAGATGGACATATTCAAAAGGTATCAAATGCTATATTCTTAGTTGCACCAATAAATTATGAAATAGCAAGCGATTTGGCAAGGGAAGAAATAAAAAGTAAATTATCTGTTTCATGGCTTAGAAATAATTAATTAATTTAAATAAATTGGGCATACATGTATGCCCTTTTCTATTAATAAAAGGAGGAAAAAATATGATAACGCCATTAGATATAGAAAACAAAAGATTTGGTAAACAAAAATTAGGTGGATATAATGTAAATGAAGTGGATGACTTTTTAGATGAATTAACATTAGAGTATGGTAAAATATATAAAGAAAATGCAGAATTAAAAGCACAAAGAGAAGAACTAGACAACAATGTTGGAAAATACAAAAATATAGAAAATACATTACAAAATACATTAGTTATGGCTCAAAAAACAGCAGATGAAATTACGGCTGTTGCAAAACAACAGGCTGAACAAATTATAAAAGATGCTGAATATCAGGCTAAAACATCTGTTGACGAACTAAATACACAGATATTTAGCAAACAAAAGGAACTAGAAGATTTGAAAAAACAATTTGATGTATATAAGGCAAAAATGGAATCACTATTAATATCTCAATTAGAAATACTAAAAGATATAAAAGAAGATTAAACTATAAAAAAATAAATGCAGACCTCTTTTGACTGGATATAATTTCAGACAAAAGAGGTCTGTTTATTATATGCTATAATCGCTATTGCCTTTGAAATTTCCTCATTTCATTCAGAAACTCAAATCGGCGAGAACAAAGAGTGGTTAAAGTAGTGCTTTGTTCTTTAAAATATTCAAAAAAAGAAGATACTATGATTAAAAGCATGTGAATGAAAGAACATAAAATAGTTTAAATCGTTTGTGTAAAATATTGTCAAAAACTGATAAATATGATATATTAATAACATTAGATAAAATTAATTGGAGCATAATATGAGGGTGTTATTAATAAATCAATTTCCACTTCAAGGTGGAGGAAGTGGAATATATACTAAAAACCTTGCAAAAAGCTTAAGAGATTCAGGACATGAAGTGCAAATAATTATTCCAGAAAATACAACAAAAATAGAACAAATAGAAGGAGTAAAAATAAATCCAGTATTTTTCAAGTACAAAGAAGAAATACCAGGACAGTTACCATTTAACTTTCCTTGTTTTACAACACATCCAAGAAGCGCTTTTACTTTTGGACAATTAACAGAAGAACAGCTTAATAAATACGAAAATGCTTTTAGAGCAAAAATTGGAGAAATAGTAAATACTTTTAAACCTGACATAATACATTCTGGACATATTTGGATACTATCTAGTATAGCAACTGAATTTAATATACCAACAATAGTTTCTTCTCATGGAACTGATATAATAGGATATGATTTATGGGAGCAATTTCATAGATATTGTAGTAATGCAGTAGAAAAATGTGAAAACATTGTTACAATTTCACAAAGCAATAATGAGCAAGTTTTGCAAAGATTTCCCTATGCGAAGAATAAGTCTATTACTATAGTAAATGGTTATGATCAGGAAATTTTTTCTAGGAAGAAATATGACAAACAGTTAATTTTAAACAAATTAGGAATAACTAATAAATATGATAATATAGTCTTGCTTTCAGGTAGGTTAGTTCATGTGAAAGGAATTGATATATTACTAAAGGCAGCAAAGATATATGAAAAAGAGAATATAGTGACACTTATAGCGGGAGAAGGAATATTGCATAAGGAATTGGAAGAATTAGCAAAAAAATTAAAATTAAAAAACGTATTTTTTCTAGGTGCAAAAACACAAACGGAACTTAATGAATTATATAATATTGCAGATGTTACAGTTTTATCTTCTAGATATGAAGGCTTGGCTTTAGTACTTATTGAGGCTTTAGCTTGTGGAACACCTGTAGTAGTTACTAACATAGAAGCAATGAATGGATTTATGAAGAAAGAATTTGGATTAGTCGTAGAAAAAGAAAATCCTCAAGCACTAGCTAATGGGATAATTAAAACTTTAAGTGAAAAAGAAAAATATAAAAATGAAGAAATTGCAGAATATATAAAAAATAACTATTCGACAAAACAAATAATAGATAAAATAATAGAATTATATAAAAATTGTTTATAGAAGGAGAAGTATGTATCTAATAGTAGGACTTGGAAATCCTGAAAATGAATATGCAAATACAAGGCATAATATGGGATTTGATGTGATTAATGAAATAACAAAAATTACAGATATAAAAGTAACGAAATCTAAATTTAATGCCTTATATGGAATGGGTGAAATTAATAGCAAAAAAGTAATTTTAGTAAAACCACAAACGTATATGAATCTGAGTGGAGAGAGTGTAATACAGTTTAAAAGATTTTATAAAATTTCTAACAAAAATATAATAGTAATATACGATGATATGGATTTAAAAATAGGAGATATAAGATTAAAACCAAAAGGAAGTAGTGGAACTCATAATGGAATGAAATCTGTAATCCAAAACTTAAAAACAGAAGAGTTCCCAAGAGTACGTGTTGGAATAGGAACACCAGAAAATAAAAGTGATATGATAAACTATGTAATAGGACAAATTCCTAAAAGAGAAAAAGAAATACTTGTAGAAAGTACACAAAGAGCAGCACAAGCAGTAATAGAAATTCTAGAAAATGGAATTGATAAAGCAATGAATAAATTTAATTAAAGGAGACAGTATGTTAGAACTTATAATAAACAAAGAACCAGATAAAAAAAGTATAATGTTAGTAGAAAATGGAATTTTAGTAGAAAAACATGAAGAGCATGAAAATCATCAAAGATTAGAAGGAAATATATATTGTGGAAAAGTACAAAATGTATTGAAAGGAATGCAATCTGCTTTTATAGATATTGGGGACAAAAGAAATACATTTATAAGGTTAAAAGATTTGTTACCAAAAGAAGATGAAACAAAAACTAATGTAGAAGAAAAAATTAACAACTGCAACATAAATGATATAATAAAACCAAATATGAAAATATTAGTGCAAGTAAAAAGAGATGGTACAGAAAGTAAGGGAGCAAGAGTTTCTACACATATAAACTTACCAGGAAGATTTGTTGTTTTTATGCCGAACAGCGAATTTATAACTGTATCACAAAAAGTAGAAAATGAAAAAGAAAGAGAAAGACTAATAAAAACTGTTAGGCAAATATTACCAAAAGGAACTGGTGCCATTGTAAGAACATCAAGTGATGGAATTGATGAAGAAATACTAAAAAAAGATTTAGAATTACTTATAAAAAGATGGAAAGTAATACAAACAAATTACGAGTCTTATAAACTAAATGAACCTAAATTGATATATGATAACAAAGCTCTTCTTAGACGCACATTAATAGATGTAATAGATCAAAACTTGAATGCTGTTATAGTAAATGACAAAAAAACTTATAAAGATGTAGAAGAAATATTAAAAAATATGGAAATGAATGATAAAATAAGATTAGAATTAAGAGAAAACGAAGATTTACTAGACTTGCATTCATTAAGAAGTCAATTAGAAAAAACAAATAATAGGAAAATTTGGCTTAAATGCGGAGGCTTTATAACAATAGATAGAACAGAAGCATTAACTGCAATTGATGTAAATACTGGTAAATATGTAGGTACAAAAAACTTGGAACAAACAGTTTTTAAAGTTAATAAAGAAGCAACTACAGAAATCGCAAAACAGTTAAGACTAAGAGATATTGGTGGAATAATAATTATAGATTATATAGATATGCACGATGAAGAAAATAAAAATGAGATTAAAACTATATTAGAAAATAAATTAAAAAGTGATAGAACAAAATCACAAATATTAGGATTTACAAAATTAAACTTACTAGAGATGACAAGAAAAAATATGTGTAATAATGATGACTATTAATAGAGGAGTAAAAAATGAAAGTAGGATTTATATCATTAGGATGTTCTAAAAATCTAATAGATACAGAAATGGCTATAGGCTTATTTAAAAACAATAAATTTGAAATAGTAAATGATGTAGAAAAAGCAGAGATCATTGTAGTCAATACATGTGGGTTTATTGAATCCGCAAAACAAGAAGCTATAGATACAATATTAGAGATGGCAAATTATAAAGAAACAGGTATTTGTAAATACTTAGTAGTAATGGGATGCTTAGTTCAAAGATATAAGGAAGAATTACAAAAAGCCATACCAGAAGTCGATTTGTTTATAACAATTGATGAGTATAATGAATTTTGGAACAAAATATCAAATTTACTAAATCAAAAAATAAATGTAAACGCATGCAGTCAGTTAGACTATATGGATAGAGTAGTAAGTACTGGAAATAAAACAGCTTACTTAAAGATAGCAGAAGGTTGTAATAATAAATGTACATATTGTGCTATACCATATATACGTGGGAAATATGTTAGTAGACCAATGGAAGATATTATAAAAGAAGCAGAAGAATTAAGCAAAAAGGGAATAGAAGAATTAATACTAATTGCCCAAGACACAACAAGATATGGCGAAGATTTATATGGGAGATATAAATTAAGTGAGTTGCTAAATAAAATATGTGAAATAAAAGGAATAAAATGGGTTAGATTTTTATATGCATATCCAGAAGCAATAACAGAAGAACTAATACAAACAGTTAAAAATAATGATAAAATATGTAACTATTTTGACATACCAATTCAACATATATCAGATAGTGTACTAAAAAGAATGAATAGAAAAACTACAGGAGCTAAAATAGAAAAATTAATCAAAGATATTAAGAAAAATATACCAGATGTGATATTAAGAACTTCTCTTATAGTTGGATTTCCTGGAGAAACAGAAGAAGACTTTAAAAAATTATACGATTTTGTAAAAAAAGGATATTTTGATAAACTAGGAGTATTTATATATTCAAAAGAAGATGGAACACCAGCTGCTAGATTAAAAGAGCAAATACATCATAATACAAAAAAGAAAAGATATAATCAAATTATGAAAATTGCAAAAGAAATATCAGCAGAAAAATTGAAAAAATTTATAGGTAATGAATATGAAGTTTTAATTGAAAATAAAACATTTGATGGAAAATATTATATAGCAAGAAGCTATATGGATATACCAGATACAGATGGAGTTGTAATATTGAAAAATTCAAAAGACAATATGAATGGAAAATTTGTTAGATGTAAAATAACTAATGTGAAAGATTACGACTTAATTGGAGAAATGTGTCTATAAAAAATATATTTGATGAAAAAATGTAAAATAGTAGAAAGAAATTTACTGTTATGATAAAATAAACAAAAAAAGGGGGTGAAAAAATGAAAAAAACAATAAAAAATATAGCATTAGTACTAGTCATAGGTATAATGCTAGTTTTACTTACTGGTTGTGGAGGAAATAAATTAGTAGCAACTAAAGCTTCAGAAGATGATACAATCGGAAAATACAATGAAAAAATTGAAATAACTTTTAAAAATGATAAAGCTAATGAAGTAAAAATGACATATGAATTTGAAGATAAATCAAATGCAGATGCTATGTATAGCTTATTAAATTTAGGAATGACTATGGCTGGTGAAGAAGTAGAAGGATTAAAAGTAGAACAAGATGACAAAAAAGTTATAATGACAATGGATTCAAAAGCATTTGAAGAACAAGAAGGAACAAACGATGAAGAAATGACAAAAGATGCTTTAAAAGCAAAGCTTGAAGAACAAGGATATAAAGTAAAATAGATATCTGAAAAACATTTACACAAATAAAAATAACATATGAAATAAACAAGGAGCGTATTGAATACGCTCTTTTTGTATACTATAATATTGCCTTTGAGATTTCCTTGTTTCATTCGGAAAGTCAAATTAGCGATAACAAGAGGCAAATTAAATCACTTTGTTATTAATGAAAAATTAAGAATTAATTGTTTGACTTGAGAATATATTTTATTTATGTTAAAATAAGTAAGTAATTATTTATATATAATAGAGAGGTTCAAAATGGAAAATAATATAGAACTATTGAGACATTTAAAAACTCTTAGTAAGCAGTATAATAATATAGGTCAAGTTGCAGAAGAAATAATTAATCTCCAAGCAATTCTTAATTTACCAAAGGGGACGGAGCTTTTTTTAAGTGATATTCATGGGGAATATGGCTCTTTCTCACATATCTTAAATAATGGCTCAGGAATAATAAAAAATAAAATAGAAGATATATTTGATAATCAAATAACAGAGCGTGAAAGAAGTGCTTTGGCTACATTAATTTATTATCCAGAAGAAAAACTAACATTAATAAAGAAAACATCAGAGGATTTAAAAGAATGGTATAGCATAACACTATATAGATTAATAGAAGTAGCAAGAGAAGTAAGTTCAAAGTACACAAGATCAAAAGTAAGAAAAGCTATGCCAAAGGGATTTGACTATATAATAGATGAACTTCTACATTTGCAAGGATGTGGACCAGATAAAGAAACATATTATAGACAAATAATAAGTTCCATAATAGAGTTAGATAGAGCAGATGAATTTATTGTAGCAATATCCAATTTAATAAAACGAATGGCAATAGATCATTTGCACGTAATAGGAGATATTTTCGATAGAGGACCTAATGCAAAATTAGTAATGAATACATTAATGAATTTCCATAGTTTAGATATAGAACTTGGAAATCATGATATATTATGGATGGGAGCAGCTTGTGGAAATAAAGCGTGTATAGCAAATGTAATTAGAATATGTAGTAGATATGACAATATAGATACATTAGAAGAAGGATATGGAATAAATATAAGACCACTTACAACATTTGCTTTAAAAACATATCAGGATGATGATTGCGAGAAATTTATGCCTAAAATTTATGATTATAACAAATACATAAGAAGTGACGAAATATCAATAGCAAAATTGCATAAGGCAATAGCAGTAATACAATTCAAATTAGAAGGAAAACTTATAAAAGAACATCCAGAATATGAAATGAAAGAAAGACTTTTATTAGACAAAGTAGACTATGATAAAGGAACAATAAAAATAGGAGATAATGTATATCATTTAAATGATACAAATTTTCCAACAATTGATCCTAAAGAACCATATAAATTAACTAAAGAAGAAAACGAAATAATAAATAGACTACAAGAATCATTCAAAAATAGTGAAACTCTTAATAAACATATAGCTTTTTTATATTCTAAATCTTCGATATATAAATGCTTTAATTCAAACCTATTATTTCATGGATGTATTCCAATGGAAGAAAATGGAGAATTTTCAAGAGTATATATATTGGGAAAAGAACTTACAGGAAAAGAATATTTTGACTGTATAGAAAAAGTAGTAAGGAAAGCATATTCAGAAAGGGAGCAACTAGATAAAAGCAAAGATGCTATTGATTTTATGTGGTACTTATGGTGTGGACCAAAATCACCATTGTTTGGAAAAGATAAAGCTGCTACATTTGAAAGATATTTTGTTATGGAAAAAGAAACACACAATGAAATAAAAAATCCATATTTCACATTAGTAGAAAATGAAGAAATATGTGATAAAATTTTAAAAGAATTTGGCATAGAAGGAAAAAATTCACATATAATAAATGGACATATACCAGTTAAAGAAAAAGATGGAGAAAGCCCTATAAAAGCAAATGGAAAACTTCTAGTAATAGACCGGAGGATTTGCAAAAAGTTATAGAGGCCAGACTGGTAGAGCAGGCTATACTTTAACATATAATTCTTATGGACTAATATTAGCTGCAAATGAACCATTTGATTCAAAAGCGGATGCAATAAGAGAAGAAAAAGATATTAAATATGATATAATGGTAAATGCAAAAGAAACAGAAAGAAAAAGAGTTGCAGATACAGATATAGGTAAAGAAATACAAGAAGAAATTGATGATCTAAAACTATTATTAACCGCATATAAAGAGGGAAAGATAAAAGAGAATTTTTAAAAAATTCTCTTTTGTTTTTTCATTGACAAAATACAACTAAATTTGATATAAAAATACTGGTATAATGAAGCAATGTATTAAACATAATTATTTGAGCTTTTCAATTATAATGAGAAAACCTCAAAATTAATAAAAAATAAAAGGAGAAATAAATATGTTAAAAGAATTCAAAGAATTTATAGCAAAAGGCAATGTAATGGATTTAGCAGTAGGTGTAATAATTGGCGGAGCATTTGGTAAAATAGTAACATCATTAGTTGGAGATATTATAATGCCAGTAATTGGAGTTATAATAGGAGGGATTGATTTTACTGGATTAACTTTAAAGATAGGGAATGCAGAAATTAAGTATGGAAGCTTTATTCAAAATGTATTAGATTTTTTAATAATAGCATTTTGTATATTTATGCTAGTAAGAATTGTAAATAGATTCATGAGCAAAATACATAAAGAAAAAGAAGAAGAAACAGTAGAAGAACCAAAAAAATCCGATGAAGTTTTACTATTAGAAGAAATAAGAGATTTATTAAAAAAAGAGGAAGGTAAGGAGTAGAATATGAAAGAAGAATTTATAAAATTATTAAAAGAAACAAACAGAGAAGGAATAGATAAATTAATAGAATTTTTAGAAAATTCAGACTTTTTTGAAGCACCAGCAAGTACAAGATATCACGGAAACTTTAAAGGTGGATTGCTTGAACATAGTATGAAAGTATATGAAATATTAAAAACAAAAGTAGAAGACAATGATTCTACTAAAATTGTTGCATTATTACATGATATATGTAAGACAAATTTCTATAAAACAGACTTTAGAAATGTAAAAAATAATGGAGTATGGGAACAAGTGCCATATTATACAATAGAAGATACTATTCCTTATGGACATGGAGAAAAATCTGTAATGATGATTAGCGAATTTATAAAACTAACACCAGAAGAAAAATATGCAATAAGATGGCATATGGGATTTACAGAACCAAAGGAATTATACGGAACAATAGGACAAGCATATAAAAAATATCCTCTTGCATTATATACTCATGAAGCGGATTTAGAAGCAACATACATTTATGATATTTAATAAAAATATACATATAATAGATTAAGGGGGAATAAATGAAAAATAAAGAAAAAAGAGATTGGAAATCAATAATAGGAATAATTGTACTTATAAGCTTTATAGCTCCAATTGCATTTATAATTTATAAAATTATTGTTTCTCCAACTACAAATGTAGAACAGATAGAAGGTGTGAGAGTAAAAACAGACTACATACTAATGCTTACTCAATGTGTGCTAGGTGTGATTGCATTTTTCTTGCCTAACATGTTATCAAAAAAATTAAAAATAGTAATACCAACAAATATGTATATTGTGTACGTACTATTTTTGTGGGGAGCCGTATTTTTAGGAGAGGTAAGAAATTTTTATTATAGAGTGCCACATTGGGATACTATACTTCATACTTGTAGTGGTGCAATGCTAGGAGCATTAGGATTTTCTTTTATTAATATTTTAAATAAACATGAAAAAGTGCATGTAGAATTAGCACCAATATTTGTTGCAATATTTGCTTTTGCTTTTGCAGTGTCACTTGGTGTAATATGGGAAATATATGAGTTTACATTTGACGGAATATTAGGACTAAACATGCAAAAATTTGCATTAGAAAACGGAACTGCCCTTATGGGAAGAGAAGCCTTAAAAGATACAATGGAAGACCTGATAGTAGATTGTATAGGAGCTTTTACAATGTCAACAATTGGATATATATCATTAAAGTATAAAAAAGGCTGGATAGAAAAGTTATTAATAAAAATAAAAAAGTAAAGGGAAATCCCTTTATTTTTTTTGAAAAATAATCATACTTGTCCGAATGGGTAATATAATCTAATATGAAATAATTTAGTAATTATACAAAGGAGAATACAAAATGTTAAAAAAAGGAGAACACACACAGTTAAGTAATTTAAAAATAGGACAAAGAGCAAGAGTTTTAGGTTTGCATTTGGACAAACCAGAAGTAAGAAGACATTTATTAGATATGGGAATAACAAAAGGAACAGAAATTTTAATTAAAAAAATCGCACCAATGGGAGATCCTGTTGATATAGAACTTAGAGGCTATGAACTCTGCATTAGAAAAGAGGAAATGAAAAACATTGATGTGGAGGTACTATAATGAAAATTGCATTAGTAGGAAATCAAAACAGTGGTAAAACCACACTTTTTAATTTACTTACTGGAACAAATCAAAAAATAGGAAATTGGCCAGGTGTAACAATAGAAAGAAAAGTAGGGAAAATAAAAGACCTAGGAGATGACCTAGTAGATTTACCAGGAATTTATTCACTTAGTCCATATACAGTAGAAGAAGAGGTTTCAAGAAAATTTGTGTTAGAAGATAAGCCAGACATAATAATAAATATAGTAGATGCTACATCAATAGAAAGAAGCTTATATCTTACTACACAGCTTATGGAATTAGATACAAAGGTTATAATAGCACTTAATATGGCAGATAGATTAGAGAAAAAAGGAATACATATAGATAAAGAAAAACTAGCAAAGGAAATAGGAACAGATGTTGTAATTATATCTGCATTAAAAGCAACTGGAATAGAGGAACTAAAAAACGCAATAAAAAAATATAATAAGCAAAAAGTTAGAAGTAAAGAAATATTTAAGTCGGATATAGAAAATGAAATAATTAATATAGAAAATGAATTAAAAGTAAATAGATTTATGGCAATAAAGATATTAGAAAATGATAAGCTATATAAAAACTATCAAAAAGGAAGTGTAAAAAACAGTAGACAAAAACTTGAAGAGATATATAAAATGGACATAGAAGAAATTATTGCAAATGCTAGGTATGAGTACATAGTTAAGATAAAAAATAAATCAACAACAATAACACCAATAAAAGAAACTATGTCAGATAAATTAGATAAAATATTTTTAAATAAATTTTTAGCATTTCCTATATTTGTAGTGATAATGTTTTTAGTCTATTATTTATCAGTAGGGGTTGTTGGAAGCTTTACAGTTGATTGGATTTCAGGATTAGCAGAAACCTTTGGAGAAATTGTAAGAGAAGGCTTAACAAATTTAGGTGCGTCAGCATGGTCAACAAGCTTAGTGGTAGATGGAATAATTGCAGGAGTAGGAGCGGTTTTAGGTTTTGTACCACAGTTAATTATATTATTCCTTTGCATATCAATATTAGAAACTACTGGATATATGTCTAGAGTAACATTTTTATTAGACAAGTTGTTTAAAAAATTTGGATTAAGCGGAGAAACTTTAGTGCCATTCATAGTTGGACTTCGGATGTAGTGTGCCTGCAATAATGTCAACAAGAATAATAAAAGATAGCAAAGAAAGAGAACTATCTATAATGCTAACACCATTTATACCATGTAGTGCAAAATTGCCAATAATTGCAATGTTTACAGGATACTTTTTTGCAGATAAATCTGGACTTGTTTCTGCATCATTATACTTTTTTGCAATAGCAATAATTTTAATATCTGCTATTATTATTAAAAAGTTATTTATGAAAGATAGTGGTACAGCATTTATATCTGAACTCCCAGAGTATAAATTGCCAAGTGTAAAATATGTAGCAAGGGATGTATTTGATAAAGTAAAAGAATTTATAAAAAGAGCAGGAACAATAATACTATTTTGTTCAGTAATAATTTGGTTTTTACTATCATTCTCTTGGAAATTAGAATATGGAGTGGAAATAAAAGATAGCATCCTAGCAAGCATAGGAAATGCAATTTCATGGATATTTTACCCAATACTTGGAACTTTTAGTTGGGAAGCGTCTGTATCAGCCGTGCAAGGATTAGTTGCAAAAGAACAAGTAATATCATCAATGAATATAATAGCAGGATTAAGTGAAGAAGTAGAAGAGGGAGTCTTATTATTTAAATCAGTAGCATTTAATTTCTTTACTCCTGCAAGTGCATATGCATATATGGTATTCAATTTATTTAGTGCACCATGTTTTGGAGCAATAGGAGCGATGAGAAGAGAATTTGGTACAACTAAAAAAATGTTTAAAGCAATAGCTTTTCAAACAGGGTTAGCCTGGATTTTGGCTAGTATAGTATTTAATGTAGGAACATTTATTGGTAATTTGTAAAATTGAAGTGTGCAGTGCTATGTGGGAAGTGTGAAAGAATAAGGAGAGGTTTTATGAATTTTGTAGATTTTATTATTTTAGCAGTTGTTTTAGGAGCATTAGGCGTAATAGCATATTTTAATTTTATAAAAAAAGATAAAGATGTATGTTCAAAATGTGTATATAAACGAGAAGGGTGCAATTGCGGAAAGAAAAAATAAAGATAAAACCTTCTTCTTGAGTTAAAGAAAAAGGTTTTATAAATACTATTCATATAATTTGACAACAGCATGCAACTTACCATCTAATTTATCCTTAATAGAAATTATATATTCATTATTGCCTGCATGAGAACAGAAAAGGCTAAGTGCGTCACCAAGAGTGGCCTGGTGCTTATACATAATTTCTACATTTGAAAATTTATTATTCTTAAATACTTCCAAAGGCAAGGCTTCATATGCATAATCCAAATAATATAAATTATTTACATGATGATTTGTATCAATATCTCTTCTTTGAACAGCATAATTCAAAACAAATTTAGAGTTTAATGGTTCTTTTAGCTTTTCTTCAAATTTTTCAGGGAAAACTTCTTTATTAACTTGAATGTATTTTTCATTTACTCCATCTGTAACTCTACTAATAGATTTAGTATTTACATTAAATAAAACCCATTTAGAACTTGCAATTGCAACAAGATTATAATCGTTATCATAAACTTCAAAATCTCTATATATAAATAGAGGAGTTTTCTTTCTAGTCCAAGTTTTTATTAAAAGATTAGTATTAGTTTTAGGACGAGCAAAAACTTTAAGTTTCCAATTTAAAAGAATCCATGCAAGACCAGTTTTAGGAGTATCATTTACTCCATAACCTAAAAGTCCACAGTGAATTCCAGCTACTTCTTGCAATAAACGTAATAATCCTCTATTAGTCACTTGATTGTTTTCATCAACATCAGAATAATTTATTGTTAAATTGTGAGAATAAATATCAAGATTCATAAAAGCCCTTCTTTCTCTTGAAACAAAGAGATTTAAATTGCCCTTTGTTCTATTTAATTTGGGTCCACGAATGAAAAGAGAAAATCTCAAAGGTAATAGTAATCATAGCATATTTTATATACTAGAAAATGAAAAATTTCCCAATAAATAAAATATATCATAAATCATAAGTTATTTCAAATAGATATAATAAAATAAAACTAGTAGAAAATGATAAATTTTCTACTATATAAAAATACAGATATGATTCTAGTTTAGAATCATATCTGTGCTGTGTTATAAGATATCGGAAAGTCCAGATACTGAAAGGTCACGTAAACAGATCCAAAGGTTAGTTCCTGCAGAACCTATTGCAAATATTGTAGAGTCATTATCAACAATATAGCAAATTTCGTTACCTGAACAAATGCCTGCAATTTCAAGAGCATGGAGAAACTTTGCAAATATACTGTTCTTTTTATAAATAACAGTTACTTCAGAATTCTCACATAAATCTGAAATCGTAAAGGACTGAAATAAGCTGTCTATGGTAAGCGTTCCAACACTACCGACTAAACAACTATGCTCATGCTTATGCTTATGCTTAATCCGATTCATATTACAACATCCTTTCTGAAAAAATTATATAAAGTATAATATAATTATATTATATTTTTTTTTAAAAGTAAATGTTAAAATAATATTTTGCTATTGAAACAATGAGTAGCAAGTGCAAAAATATAATTTATATAATTGACATTGATTCATAGAAAATATAAAATTAGTTAATAATAAAAGTAAACTGGAGGAAAAAGTTGAAAGTAAAGTTTAATGTAATTGGCATGTTATGTAGTGCATGTAGCAATCATATAGAAAAAATAGTCTCAAAACAAAAAGGCGTGAATAGTGTAAATGTTAGTTTAATAAATAACAATATGATAGTAGACTTTGACAAAAAAATAATTACAGAACAAGAGATTATAAAAGCAGTACAAAGTATAGGATATGATGCAAATACAAAAGGAGGACAAAATAAAAGTAACCTAGATAAAATGAAACATAGAGTTATAATATCCTTTGCATTTCTAATTCCACTTATGTATGTTGCAATGGGACATATGGCAGGATTACCATTACCACATATATTCCATAAAAATTTAGTCCTATTTAGTCTTGTACAATTAATATTAATTACACCAATAGTGTATGTAAATAGAAAATATTATACTTCAGGCTTTAAAGCATTAATAAAAAGAGCCCCCAATATGGATTCACTAATTGCAATAGGTTCATTTGCTTCAATTGTATATGGAATTTTTGCAATATATAAAATAGGGCAGGGAGAAAGTAGTTATGCAATGAACTTGTATTTTGAATCTGCTGGAATGATATTAACATTAATAACTTTTGGAAAATACTTAGAAACAAAAGCAAAGGATAAAACTTCAAATGCAATTAATAAATTATTAGATTTAACTCCTAAAAAAGTTACAATTTTAAGAGAGCAAAAAGAAATAGAAATACCTATAGAAGAAGTAAAAGTTGGAGATATAATTGTTGTAAAACCAGGGGAAACTATTGCAGTAGATGGAGTAATAGTGAAAGGACAAACATATATAGATGAGTCAACAATTACAGGAGAACATATACCAGTAAAAAAAGAAATTGGAAGTAAAGTAATTTCTGGAAGTATTAACAAAAATGGAGCAATAGAATTTAGAGCAGAAAAAGTAGGAGAAGATACAACAATATCGCAAATAATAAAATTAGTGGAAGAGGCAAGTGCCTCAAAAGCACCAATTGGAAGATTAGCAGATAAAGTAAGTCGGGGTGTTTGTACCAATTGTAATTACGATTGCAGTAATTGCTACAATTATTTGGATACTATTAGGATATCCATTTGAATTTGCACTTTCTATTGGAATCTCAGTTTTAGTAATATCTTGTCCTTGTGCTTTAGGACTTGCTACGCCTGTTTCTATTATGGTAGGTACAGGAAAAGCTGCTGAAAATGGAATATTAATAAAATCAGCAGAAAGCTTAGAACTTGCGCATTCAATAAATGCAATAGTTTTAGATAAGACAGGAACAATAACAGTAGGAAAACCACAAGTAAATGACATATTTGCATTTAACAATATGCAAGAGGGCGAATTACTAAAAATAGTAGGAGCAATAGAATCAAAATCTGAACACCCAATAGCAAAAGCTATATTAGAAAAAACAAAAGAAATTGAGATTTCAGAAGCACAAAATTTTGAAGCAATTGAAGGAAAAGGAATAAAAGCAAGCATAAATAACAATACCTATTTTGCTGGAAATGAAAGTTTGATGAAAGAAAATAATATTAAACTATCAGAGGCAGAAGGCATATATCAAAAATTATATGAACAAGCTAAAACAGTAATATTTGTATCAGATGATGAAAAATTACTAGGAATTATTGCAATATCAGATACTGTAAAACAAACAAGCATAGAAGCAATAAATGGCTTTAAAGATATGAAAATAGAAACATATATGCTAACAGGAGATAATAAAACATCAGCACAAGCAATTGGAAAAATGGTAGGAATAGATAATATTATTTCGGAAGTTTTACCACAAGAAAAAGAAAGTAAAGTTCGTAGTTTGCAAGAACAAGGTAAAATTGTTGCAATGATAGGTGACCGGAATAAATGATTCACCAGCACTTTCAAGAGCAAACGTAGGAATAGCAATTGGCGCGGGAACAGATATTGCAATAGAATCTGCAGATGTTGTTCTAATAAAAAGCAATTTGACAGATGTAGTATACTTATTAAGGTTAAGTAAAGCAGTTATAAAAAATATAAAAATGAATTTGTTTTGGGCATTTTTCTATAACACTATTGGAATTCCACTTGCATGTGGAGTACTATATAAATCACTTGGAATATTGCTAAACCCAATGATAGCAGCATTAGCAATGAGTTTAAGTTCAATATGTGTTGTAACAAATGCACTAACATTAAGAAAATTTAAAATAAAAAAAGAGGTGAAAAATATGACAAAAACAATATATGTAAAAGGAATGCAATGTGAACATTGTTCAAATGCGGTAAAAAAAGAATTACTAACATTAGAAGAAGTAAATAATGTAGAGGTAGACTTAAAAACAGGAAGAGTAGATTTAGAGTTATCGAAGGATATAGATAATGAAGTATTAAAGAAAAAAATAGAAGAAGTAGGATACGAAATAAATGAGTAATATAGAGTTATTATCACCAGCAGGGGACTTTGAGTGCTTGGTTTCAGCAGTACAAAATGGAGCAAATGCAGTATATTTTGGACTAGATAAATTTAATGCAAGAGTTAATGGTAGAAATTTTGAAGATGAAGAGCTAGTAAAGGCAATTAAATATGCAAAACTTCGCAATGTAAAAACACACTTAACATTAAATATATTAATAAAAAACAAGGAATTTGAAGAAGCCTTAAAACTAGTAGAATTTGCATACAATAGTGGAATAGATGCAGTAATTGTGCAAGATTTAGGCCTAGCTAAAAAAATAATGGAACTATTTCCAAAGCTTGAAGTTCATAGCAGTACTCAAATGACAATATATAATCTAGATGGAGTAAAAGAGATAGAAAAACTAGGTTATTCAAGATGTGTGCTTGCTCGTGAACTTTCAATAGAAGAAATAAAAAATATATGTAAAAATACCAATATAGAAATAGAGGTATTTATTCATGGTGCGCTTTGTATTTGCTATTCAGGACAATGCCTAATGAGCAGTTTAATTGGTGGAAGAAGTGGCAACAGAGGCAAATGTGCAGGAACTTGTAGACTACCATATTCCTTATTAAAAGATGGACAAGAGAAAGAAAAAGGATATCTTTTAAGCTCGAAAGATGTATGTACATTAGATATTTTACCAGAACTAATAGAAGCAGGAGTAAAATCATTTAAAATAGAAGGCAGAATGAAATCAAAGGAATATGTTGGAATAGTAACAAGCATTTATAGAAAATACATTGATTTAGCAGAAAGTAATGAAGAATATGTGGTTGATGAAAAAGATAGAGAAATGCTAATGCAAATATTTAATAGAGGTGGATTCAGCACAGGATATCTTAAAGGAAAACTTGGCAAAAATATGATGTATACCAAAAGACCAAACCATATAGGAACTCTTTTAGGAGAAATAATATCATATAATCCAAATAAGGGACATGTAAAAATAAAATTATGCAAAGAGCTGGATTTAGGAGACAGTATAGCAATTGGAGATTCAAGTTGTAAAATTTCAGAGCTTATGCAAAAAAATAATAATATAAAAATGGCAAAAGCAAATGATATAGTAACAATAGGTAGAATAAAAGGAAAAATAAAGCCAAAAGATAAAGTGTATAAAACTGTATCTATAAAACTAAACCAAGAAATGGATCAAAAAATAGGCAAAGAAAATATAAAAAGAAAAGTAAATTGCAATATAGAGTTAAAACAAGATGAAGTTATAAAACTAGAACTACAAGATATAGATACAAATATAAGTGTAAAGTTAGAAGGAGAATCTGTTGTAAAAAAAGCAGATAATGCAGGAATAACTAGTAAAAGAATTGAAGAGCAATTATATAAAACAGGAAATACGATTTTTAAAATTGAAAATATTAATATAAAAATGGATGAAAGTATAATTGTTCCAATAAGTAGCTTAAATGAAATAAGAAGAAGAGGACTAGAAGAGCTAGAACATAAACTATTAGAAACATTTAAAAGAGAGCAAGTTAATCTAAAATTAGACGTTAAAGAAGAAAAATTTATACCAAAAGAAGAAGTAAAAGTTACATTATGTTTGAATAAAATTAGTAAGGAAATTGATTATGCTAGTCTAAAAAATGTAGACAATGTGTATATACCATTTAAATACTTTTTAGAAGAAGATTTAAAAGAAAACATAGAAAATATATCTAAAAAATTTAGTACATATATACTACTTCCAGCTATAACAAAATCAAATTATGAAAAACTATTGTATAACAATTTGCCTAAAATAGCAGAAAGAGTAGAAGGTATAGTTATATCAAATTTATCTCAGATATATGAACTAGAAAAGCTTGGAATAAATGGCAAAAAGCTAGTTGCAAATTATACAATGAACATAGAAAATAATTTTACAGTAGAAGAACTAAAAAAACTTGGAGTTTGTAAATATATAGTACCCCCAGAAGCTGAAAAAGAAACAATAAGAGGATTAACAGAAAACATAGAAAAAGAAACAATAGTATATGGAAGAACTTTATTAATGACAACAGAATATTGTACAATAGGGACACTAAAGAATTGTCCTGCAATGTGTCAAAAAGGAAGATATACTTTAAAAGATAGAATGGGATTTGAATTTCCGATATATACAGACAGAATAAATTGCAACAATTTAATATACAATTCAAAAATAACATCGATAAGCTATAAAGACTTACAAACAGACTCAATAAAAATAGATATATTAGAAGAAACAAGGGAAGAAATCCAAAGAATTATAGATATACAAAAAAGAGGAGAAAGACTAGAAGGACAAGATTACACAAATGGAAACTTGAATAGAGAGATTTAAAACTTGTCAAAAAGTATTTACAAAAGATAAATTTATGGTATAATAAAAAAGAAATAGGAAGCCACAAAAATGTGGTTGTCATCAGTTAGTGAATAAAAAATCACATCTCTAATAGCGAGCAGAGATGTGATTTTGCTTTATTTGCTAATAATTATAGACAAAACTATAATTAAGGCAAATGCTATAATAGTTACTAATACTAAAAAGAATAATTATAATAAAAAAAGCCAAAATAAATATGGTGATTTATATGAGGATTTCTTGGTTAAAAGCATCAAATGATAGAAAAAGTTTTAAGATATTTGAAAGTTTTGGAATGGATGTATATAAAATAAATGATTTAGAAAAAACAGATGAAAAAATAAGAGAACTAGTAGACAAAAACTATACAACTATTGTAGTTTCAAACGAAGTAGCAAGCTTTTCAGAAGATATTATAAAAAAGTACAACAGAATAGAAAGTGTAAATATAGTTATTGCACCAGGTCATAATAAAGATAATTACACATAAAATTAGATAAGCAAATTGGAAATTTTGCGAAGTGTGAAGTGTGAGGTGGAAAGTTGGATTCGTAGGGGCGTATGCAATACGCCCCTACGAATTACACCTCTCACATCACACTTCACACGTCAATAAAACAAATTCCAATTTATCTAACTAATAGGAGTAAGTATGGTTTTTAATGAAGAAATCTATAACAATTTCGTATGTGATTTTAGCAATAATTTAAGACAAAAAATTCAAGATATAGAAATATCGAAACTTGTGTTTTTATGTGTTGGAACGAATAGAGTAATAGGAGATTGCTTTGGACCACTTGTCGGATATAAATTGAAAAACTTTTTTAAAGGGGAAAGAAATATAGAAATAATAGGGGATATAGAAAATACAATATGTTTTCAAAACATATGTAATGTTGTAAGAGAAATACAAGAAGACTCTTTTGTTATTGCAATAGATGCGGCACTGTCTAATAAAAATGACATAGGTAAAATAGTTGTATCAAAGGAAAAAATGAATATAGGTAGCGGATTAAATAAAAAAAGCATATATATAGGTGATATAAGCATAAAAGGAATTGTTTCTAAGGACTTTAAAAAACCACAATATAATTTTAAAATGCTTCAAAATACATCTCTTGGACTCATTATGAATATGGCAGATTGCGTGTCTCAAGGAATATATAATGTAATTAATGTATAAAGCTAGAAAAAATGGAAAAAATTTATATATAGATTTTTTCTAGGAGGGACAAATGGAAAAAGAGAGTATGAAAAATATGGTTATACTTAAAAACTTACCATCTAATATAGTTGAAGAGGCAATTGTGATATTAAAGCCAAATGTAAAGATAAAAAGCTTGAATTTAGCCGAAAACAACAAAAAATCAAAGTCTAAGAAACAAGAGAATTATAGAAAATATATTATAAATGAAGCAGAAATGATTATAAGCAATTATTTATCAAAAATTGAAAATGAAAAGAAAAAAACTGTTAATGTTAACAAAAAAATAGAGAATAAGTACAAAAGGGTAAGAGTAATAGCAATGTTTTTAGGAATTTTGCTTTTAGCAAGTTGGTTGATTAAATAAAATTAATAAATTAAAAAAACAGGTCATTTAGTTTATAACGACTAATGATCTGCTTTTTTTCATTTTATTCGGAAACTCAAATCGGCGAGAACAAAGGGCAACTCCAAGTCACTTTGGTCTTATAGTGAATTCAGGAAAGTCCCTCTTCACACAAATTATGTTCTAAAATTTTTTACAATGAATATACATTTAAAAAATATACTACAAAGGAAGAGGTGTTTTTGTGGAAAGAATTTTAACCCCTGATGAAAAAATAAGAAGGGCAGAAGAAATATATTACAGAAGAAAAATGCAGGATAGGACTAGAAATAGTGCTAGAGTCAATGTGGCAGAAACAAAGACAAATTCTGGACTGTTAAAAAAAATGATACTTCAAATTGCAATATGTATTTTAATTTATACCATTTTTTATATGATACAAAATACAAACTACTTTTTTTCAGAAGATATTATAAGCAAAACAAAAAATATTTTATCTTATGATATAAATATTTCAAATTTATACAATAATGCAAAAAAATATTTAAATTCATTAGTCATTAAACAAAATATTAACAAGCAAGAAGATAATAATACTGAAGAAACTAACGAAGCAAATAACGAACAAGTAAGTAATGAGGAAACTTCTAATGAAGAGAATTTATCAGAGACACAAGAAAATAATGAAACAGAAAACATTGGAGGAGAAAGTGTAGAAATAACTCAAGAAACGCCAGTAGAGCTTTCTCAGATGGAGCAAGATGCCAAAAGTGTTTTAGAAACAAAATCTTTAATACTACCACTAAAAGGGACAATTACTTCTGGATATGGTTTAAGAAATCCGAGTACACCTACTGTGCCGAAAAATCATACAGGAATAGATATAGCTGTGAATGAAGGAACTGTTTTTATTGCTTCTATGTCAGGTGTTGTAGAAGAAGTGTCAAGCAAACGGAGATTTAGGAAATCATATTAAAATTGTTGATGGAGATGTAATGACGGTTTATGCCCATTGCAAAACAATATATGTAAATGAAGGAGACAAGATTAATCAAGGACAGCAAATAGGAGAAGTAGGAACTACAGGAAATACAACAGGGCCTCATTTACATTTTGAAATAAGAAAAGAAAATAGATATGTAGATCCAGATTTGATATTGAAGTTTGAATAATTTGCATGCAGAGGAAGTGAAATAGAGTGCAAATAAAAATAAATTTGAAAATTTTTTTGTTTATAATAATATTTATAATAACTCATCAAATCGAAATATATGCATGGATAATGTTATTTGCTTTTATACATGAACTAGGGCATATATTTGCAGGATTAATATTAAAACTAAAACCAAAAACATTAGAATTAATGCCATTGGGGGTAAGTATAACTTTTGAAGTATATGAATATAAAAAATTAATAGAAATAAAAAAGATATTAATTGCTTTAGCAGGACCACTTACTAATTTACTAATTATAATGATAGCAATTCCGTTACATATAAGTGAAAATTTAAAACAAATGATTATTTATTCTAATGTTCTTATTGCAGTATTTAATATGATTCCAATATATCCTTTAGACGGAGGGCGTATTTTAAAAGGAATAATAAGAATAAGAAGATCAGAAATAAAAGCTGATGAAATTATAAATAAAACTTCTAATATTTTGATTGTTTTAATTACAGCAATGTCTAGCATAATAGTGTTGTATTTTAAAAATCTTGCAATAGTATTTATAATAATGTATTTATGGATAATGGTAATAAAGCAAAATAAGAGGTTTTATATGAAGAAAAAAGCATATAAACTACTTGGAAAAAGTGAGAAATGTATTGACATTTAAATATTTAAATGTAAAAATAAAAGTAATATTAATATAGGAGAAAAAGCAAATGACAAAAGAAAAGATAAAGTCTAATAAAGGAATAACAATAGTAGCATTAGTGACAACTGTTATTATAATATTAATACTACTTGGCGTTACTATAAGTGGAATAAATACTTCTAACAATGCAGTGCCATACAATAATATGATGGCTGATATAACCTTATTAGAAGAAAAACTTCTTTCTTATTATAATAAATATAAAGAAATTCCAAAAACAGGAACGACAAAACAAATAGATGGAGTTCAATATTATGAAATTGATTTATCTAAATTAGAAAATGTTACATTGAATTACGGAATACAATACGAAGGAGACACAGAAGATATATACTTAGTAAATAATAATTTAAAAGTATATTACTTAAAAGGAATTCAAAAATCAGGAACAATATATCACAACAAGTAAAAAATGCTTGCAAATAAATTATAAATGTGATAAAATAGCAATGTTTGGAAAATAGCATTGCTATTTTTTCCTTACTCATACAAAATGTGTGGGTTATAATCCAAGAGGAGGTGAAAAGATAATGAACAAATACGAAAGTGTTATCATTATTAATCCAAATTTAGAGGAAGAAGCTATTAAAGCTTTAATAGAAAAATTCTCAAATTTAATTAATACTGATGGAAAAGTTGATTCAGTAGAAGAATTAGGTAAAAAAAGATTAGCTTATGAAATAAGAAAAAACAAAGAAGGATATTACATAGTATTTAAATTTGAAGCTAAACCAGAATTAATTGCTGAACTAGAAAGAGTATATAGAATTACTGATGAAGTAATAAAATTTATTGTTGTTAAAGAGGAGGAATAAAATTATGAATAAAGTAATTTTAATGGGGCGACTAACAAGAGATCCAGAGGTTAGATATACACAAACAAATAACACATTAGTGGCATCTTTCTCATTAGCAGTAAATAGAAGATTTGCAAAACAAGGAGAAGAGAGACAAGCAGATTTTATAAACATTGTTGCTTGGAGTAAAACAGGAGAATTCTGTAGCAAATATTTTAAAAAAGGTCAACAAGTTGGAATAATAGGAAGAATTCAAACAAGAACTTGGGATGATGACCAAGGACAAAAACATTATGTTACAGAGGTTGTTGCTGAAGAAGCATATTTTGCAGATAGTAAAAGAGACGGAAGTGCGTCAGGATTTGAAAATACATTTGGAACTTCTGCATCAGAAAATTCAGAATTTACTGTTTCTTCTGATGATGAATTACCATTCTAGAATGAAAATAAATGGGCACATTAGTGTGTCGCTAAACAATGAAATATTAAGAATGAATAACGAAGAATACAAAATTTGCGAGGCAAATTTTGGAAAGGGGGAAATATAGATGGCAGATAGAAAACAAAATGGAAAAAATAATAGAAGAAGAAATAATAGCGATGATGATTTTAATCCAAAGTTCAGAAAAGTAAGAAAAAAAGTATGCGTAATGTGTGCTAACAAAGACTTTGTTTTAGATTACAAAAACGCTGATCAATTAAAGAAATTTGTAAATGAAAAAGGTAAAATATTACCTAGAAGAGCAACAGGAGCTTGCGCTAAACATCAAAGAGATATTACTCAAGCTGTAAAAAGAGCAAGACATATTGCTGTATTACCATATACACAAAACTAATGTTTTAAGAACAGATTTTATATCTGTTCTTTTTTTATTGATGTGTGACGTGTGATGTGAGATTTTAGATGAAGTCTTCATAGTGTTGCTTTAATTTCCAACTTCCAATCTCCAACCTCCAACCTCTCACCTCGCAAATAATAAAAATAATTTTATGAAAATTGTGGAAATTAAGATTATAATAATATAAAATATTACTAGTAAAAGCTTACAACAATAATTTATAAGTAAGGAGTGAATTAGGTGAAAATTACCGATATTGAAGAACTAAAGAACATTGCCAATAAAGTAAGAATAGGAATAATAGAAGAAGTATATAATGCCAAATCAGGACATCCAGGAGGGTCTTTATCTGTTGCAGATATATTAACAGTATTGTATTTTAATCAAATGAACATAGATGAAAACAATCCAAAAGCTAAATCAAGAGATAGATTAGTGTTATCAAAAGGACATGTTGCACCAGCATTATATGCAGTGCTTGCAGAAAAAGGATATTTCGGAAAAGATGAATTAAAAAAACTAAGAAAAGTTGATGGAATGTTACAAGGACATCCAGATATGAACAAGATACCAGGAATTGATATGTCAACAGGTTCACTTCGGACAGGGATTATCTGCAGCAAATGGAATGGCACTTGCATCTAAGTTAAATCATGAAGGTGTTAGAGTTTATTGTATATGTGGAGATGGCGAAATGCAAGAAGGGCAGATTTGGGAAGCAGCTATGACAGCAAGCCATTATAAACTAGATAATCTATGTTTAATAGTGGATAATAATAACTTACAAATAGATGGGAAAGTAAATGAAGTTATGAGCATATATCCACTTGATGAAAAATTTAAAAGTTTTAGATTTGAAGTAATAAATATAGATGGACACGATATGGAAAAAATAATCCAAGCATTTGAAAAAGCTAAAACTATAAAAGGAAAACCAACGGTAATTATTGCTAAAACTATAAAAGGAAAAGGTGTTTCTTTTATGGAAAATATGCCTGAGTGGCATGGAAAAGCACCAAAAGAAGAAGAATATAATATAGCAATGAAGGAACTTAATAATAGATAATAATAGATGTTGTTAAAGGAGCTGCAATATATGATAGATTTACATATTCATACAAATAATTCTGATGGCTCAGATAGTGTAATAGAAGTATTAAAAAAAGCAGAAAAACATAAATTATCACACATATCAATAACAGACCATGAAAGTGTGAATGGACATTATCAATTAAAAGATATAGATGTAAAAAAATATTTTTCAGGGAAGATTATACCAGGAGCAGAGTTGAAGAATTATTATAAAGATAGAGTAATAGATATACTAGCTTATAATATTGATATAGATAAATTTAATAATTACTTGGAAAAAAATTATAAAAGCAAAACACATAGAATGTTAGAAACGAAAAATTTAAAGCATTTTTATAAACAAGCTAAAGGGTATGGATTGGTGCTAGATTCAATTGAGACTATAGAATGGGAGCCGGATAGTGATTGGGGAAGCGTAGTTTTTTATAATGAATTAAAAAAACATCCAGAAAATGAAAAAAAAGTTCCAGAGGATTTATGGGCAAGTTTTAGTAATTTTAAAAAAGACTATGTTTATAATAGAAATAATATGTTTTTTCTTGATAAAAAAGATGATTACCCTTCACCAGCAGAAACAGTAGGACAAGTACATTTAGCAGGAGGAGTGGCTTTTTTGGCACATGTACATGAATACAAATGGGTAAAAGATAAAATACAATACATAACAGAACTTGTAAAAGATAGTGGACTTGATGGAATAGAATGTTATTATAGTAATTTTACAGAGGAACAAACAGAAGAGTTATTAGAATATTGCAAAAATAATAAACTATATTCTAGTGGAGGAACAGACTACCACGGAACCAAAAGGCCAGGTGTTGAAGTGGGAATAGGTAAGGGAAATTTAAAAATACCAGAAGAAATAATAAAAGATTGGTATATAGAAAAAATATAAAAAAGTGGAGGAAAAAAATGAATTTAGAAAATGCTAAAGCTACAAGACAGAGCTATGGAGAAAAATTATTAGAGATAGGAGAAAAAAATGAAGACATTGTAGTCTTAGATGCAGATCTTGCAGGAGCAACAAAAACTTCAATATTTGCAAAAAACAATCCAGAAAGATTCTTTGATATGGGAATTTCAGAACAAGATATGATGTCCACTGCAGCAGGACTTTCAACTTTTGGAAAGATACCATTTGCAAGTTCTTTTGCGATGTTTGCTTGTGGAAGAGCATATGATCAGATAAGAAATAGCATAGCGTATCCTAAGTTAAATGTAAAAATATGTGCAAGTCATGCCGGAATTACAGTAGGGGAAGATGGAGCAACACATCAGATGATAGAAGATTTAGGAATGATGAGAGGTATTCCAAATATGACAGTTATGTGTACATCTGATGACACACAAACTAAATGGGCGGTAGAAGAAATTTCTAAATATGATGGGCCAGTATATTTAAGGCTATGCAGACTAGCTACACCTATAATATATGATGAAACACAAAAGTTTGAAATAGGAAAAGGTGTACAGACAGGAGATGGCACTGATGCAACAGTATTTGCAACAGGAGTTGTGGTTTCTGAAGCAATAAAGGCAAAAGAAGAATTAGCAAAAGAAGGAATAAACATTAGAGTTATAGATATTCATACTATAAAACCAATAGATGAAGAATTAATTATAAAATGTGCAAAAGAAACTAAAAAATTAATATCAATTGAAGACCATAGCACAGTAAATGGGCTTGGAACAGCAATTTCAGACGTGCTAACAGAAAAATATCCAGCAAAACTTATAAAAATGGGAATTAAAGATAGATTTGGAAAATCAGGACCAGCAAAAGAATTATTAAGATATTTTGGATTAACATCAGAAGCTATTATAGCAACAGTAAAATAAATTGGAATTTCACGAAGTGTGAGGTGAGAAGTGCGAAGAATAGAGAGCCCCCTGTGAAGCCTTGGCCATATAAATCCCACATCTCACATCACACCTCGCATATCAATTAAACAAATTGCAATTTTAGGTTAAATAAAATTAATTATATTACAGTAAAATGACAATTTCTTGAAATATGTCATTTTTTATTGCTTTTTTAAGGTATTATTATTATAATAATATTGTATATTTGAGTAGAAGAGGTCAAAAAATGATAGAATTTAAAAATGTATGCAAAACATATAATACAGGAACAGAAGCTGTAAATAATGCTAATTTTAAGATAGAAAAAGGAGAATTTGTGTTTTTAGTAGGAAGCTCAGGTTCTCGGGAAATCAACACTTATAAAGCTTATATTAAAAGAAGAAGAGCCAACTTCAGGAAATATAATCATTAATGGAAGAGACACTACATTTTTAAAACCCAAAAGAGTTCCATATTTAAGAAGAAGTATGGGAGTGGTATTTCAAGATTTTAGATTACTATCAGATAAAACTGTTTATGAAAATGTAGCATTTGCAATGAATATAGTAAAGGCAACACCAAAACATATAAGAAGACAAGTGCCAATGGTACTTTCTTTGGTAGGACTAAGTGGAAAAGCAAAAGTATATCCAGATGAGCTTTCTGGAGGAGAACAACAGAGAGTAGCACTTGCAAGAGCTTTAGTAAATAATCCATCAATGATAATAGCAGATGAGCCAACTGGAAACTTAGACCCAGAAACTGCTTGGGATATTATGAATTTATTAAATGAAATTAATCTAAGAGGGACAACAGTTGTTATTGCTACACATGCAAAAGATATAGTAGACAAAATGAAAAAAAGAGTTATAGAAATAGAAAAAGGCACAATTATAAGAGATGATAGAAAAGGTGGGTATAACAAGTGAAGTATAATGTAATTAGTTATTTTTTAACAGAAGGCTTTAGAAATGTATTTAAAAATAAAAAATCTACATTTTCTTGTTTAGGAGTAATGTGTGCAACGATGCTTATATTCGGATTATTTTTTACAATAGGCGAAAATATAAATAGTTGGGTAAAAAATCTAGAACAAGAACAAGGCATGCAAGTTTTTATGGATTATGATGCAACAGAAGAAGAAATAAGAAGCTTAAATGAAGACCTAAATAAAATAGAAGGTGTAAATAGTGTTACTTTTGTTAGTAAAGAAGATGCATATAATTCTATGAAAGAAAAATTTGGAAAGAATGAAAATGCGTTAAGAGGCTTCACAGCGGATGCATTTTCTGTGTCATATATGGTAACTTTGACAGATTTGTCAATGAATGATCAAGTATATAATTCTATAAATAATCTTGATACAGTAAGAGAAATTCAAAACAAAAGAGATACAATACAAACTTTATCTAAAGTTGGAAATACAATACAAATCGTTACATTTGTTATGTTCGCTATATTAATATTAATTTCACTATTTATAATATCTAATACTATTAAACTTACAGTTCATGCAAGAAGAAAAGAAATATCAATAATGAAATATGTGGGAGCAACTAATGGTTTTATAAGAACACCATTTATGATAGAAGGTATAATAATAGGAATTATATCAGGAGTGCTATCTATTTTAATAGTAGGTGGCGGATACAATTATATAGCAACACATCTTGCTAATTCAGAAACATGGCAAAAACTATCATTGGATTTGTTAAGCTTTGGAGACATGTTTGGACAAATTGTTTTAGTATATATGATTTTGGGAGTTGGAATAGGTATTGTTGGTAGTTCAATATCTATGAGAAAGTACCTTGATGTATAAGGGGTGACTTTAAATGAGCAAGAAAAAGATACTAATAATTTCTATTATTGTATTGTCCTTAATAGGACTTTGTGGTATAGTTGTAGCAGAAAATTTAGAAGATTTACAAAACAAGAAAAACGATTTACAAAATCAAATAAATGAATCAAATGAACAAATTGAAGAAATAAAAATTGAACTTACAGAAAATTTAGAGCAATTAAATAATATAAATGAAAAAATATACAATTATGAAACTGAAATAATAACATTAGAAACAGACTTAAATACCATTGAAGAAGAAACAAAAAAGATATCAGAAAAGCTAAACATTGTAGAGACAAATTATAATTTACAAAAAGAAGCTTTTCAGGCTAGAATGGTAGCAATATATGAAGCTGGTGATGTTGTATATCTAGATGTACTGCTAAACTCAAATAGCTTTTCAGATTTTATATCTAATTATTATTTAATAGGTGAAATTGCAAAATATGATAATGATTTACTGGAAAATATAGAACAGCAAAAAGACCAAATAGAAAATACAAAATCTATACTAGAAGAAAAAAAAGAAAACCTACAACAGTTAAAGAAGAATAAAGAAAAGACAACAATTGCTTTAGAAAATTCTAAGGTAATAAGAAATAGCTACATAGATAAATTAAGCGAACAAGAAAAAGAAACACAAAATAAAATTGATGAGTATCAAAAAGAATTAAACAATTTAGAAACGCAAATAGTAGCACTTACAACTGGAAATATTGGTTCAGACTATGTTGGAGGAGAATTTGCTTGGCCAGCACCAGGATATACTACAATAACTTCAAGATATGGAATGAGAATACATCCAATTTTAAAAACAGCAAGAGTACACACCGGAACAGATATAGCGATGCCAACAGGGGCATATGTAATAGCTGCTAATGATGGAGTAGTTATAAAATCAATGTATGTGACTGGATATGGAAATATGGTTATGATAGATCATGGCGGAGGCGTTTCAACATTATATGGACATGGTTCAGAACTTATTGCTCAAACTGGACAAGAAGTAAAAAAAGGTGATATTATAATGAAAGCAGGATCAACAGGATGGTCAACAGGTCCACACTTACATTTTGAAGTTAGAATAAACGGAACAGCAGTAGATTCGTTACCATATATAACAAATCAGACGAATAAAACTGCAGGACAAGAAAACGGAGGAGAAGAATAATGAAAAGAAAAATTGTATTTGTAATATTATTAGCTATAATAATTTTATCAACAAATATAGTATCAACTTTAGCTGCTACGAAAACTGAATTACAAAATAAACAGAGTGAAATAGAAGATCAAATTGAACAAACAGAAGGAAAAATAAGTGAAGTTAAAGATGAAATGTCTGAAACAATGAAACAAATACAATCATTAACTGCAGAAATTAGTGGATATGAGACAGAGATAGATAAATTAGATGAACAATTAAGCAGCTTAGAAAAGTCTATTTCTGATACGCAAGTAAAATTAGAAGAGGCAGAAAAAAAATATCAAGAACAGGAAGAAGCTTTACAAGCTAGAATAGTTGCACAATATGAAGCTGGAGAAACTACATACTTAGATGTACTACTAGGAGGAGGTTCTCTATGGGATATGATTTCTAATTGGCAAATGGTTTCTGATGTAGCAGAAATGGATAACAGATTACTAGAAAAAATAGATCAAAATAGAGTTGAAATAGAAGAGGCAAAAAAGAGTTTAGAAACAAATAAAGAACAAGTTGCAACAATAAAAAGTAACAAAGAGGCAACTGCAAAAAGCTTAAAAAATTCACAAACAGTTAAAGAACAATATGTTTCTGAATTGTCAGAAGATGAAAAAGAGTTAAATGGTGAGTTGGAAAAATTGCAAGCAGAAAATGAGGCAATAACAAAAGAGTTAAAAGCCATAGAAAATAGATACAGTAATGAAATTGCAAATCTTGGAGGAACAGGAACTCTTCAAAGACCGGTTAAGTCAGGTATAATTACTGCAACAATGTATTATAGTAGCGGAAGATATCATGGAGCATTAGACTATGGAGTTCCAGTTGGCACAGAGGTATATGCAGCAGCAGAGGGAGTTGTACTAAATGCTGGATGGAGATCTGGAGGATTAGGTTATTGTGTAATATTGCAACACGCTAATGGAATTAGAACATATTATGGGCATGGAAATGGAGACATTCGTGTAAAAGTAGGAGATGTTGTTGCAAAAGGACAGCTAATTATGCTTAGCGGAAATACAGGAAATTCTTCAGGCCCACATTTACACTTTGAAGTTAGAGTATCGCCTTACAATTGGTCATATGGTGGAGGAGATAGCAGAAGAGATCCAAGAAACTATTTATAAATATTAATTAAGGACGACCTTAGAGTCGTCCAAATTTCATATTTTTAAAAGAATATAATATAATGTTTTAGGAGGCAAGAATAAATGGATTATGAAAAGAGAAACCACACTTATAGGTATGTAATGTTAATAGTGGTGACTGCATTAGTGACATTTTTGATAACAGCAGTAGGAATGTACAACTATTATGTGAAAACAGAAGATGGACTTGCAAAAGCATTAGTTACTACAGAAACCACAAAACTTGATAAAAAAATACAGCTTGTAAGAGAATATTTAGATAAGTCCTACTTAGGAGAAATTACAGATGAAGAAAAACTTATTGAATCAGCAGTAAAAGGATATGTTTATGGACTAGGAGATGAATACACAGAGTATTTAACTAAAGAAGAATATGAAGAACTTATGGTAAGTGTTAATGGAGATTATGTAGGAATAGGCATATATATGACACAAGATAAATATGAAAATATAATTGTTTTATTACCTATAGAAGGGTCACCAGCAGAAGAAGCCGGACTAAAAACAGGAGATATAATAACAAAAGTAAATGGCGAAGAATGTACTGGAATGGATTTAAGCACTGTAGCAAACAAGGTAAAAGGAGAAGAAGGATCAACTGTAGAATTAGAAATTTTAAGAGATGAAAAAACTTTTAATAAAACTATTGAAAGAAGAAAAGTTGAGATTAATCATATTAATTCAAAAGTACTAGATGGAAATATTGGATATATACAAATTTTAGCTTTTGATGATGGGTGTAGTGAAGAATTTGAGACTAAATTAGATGAATTATTAGAGAAAAACATAAAATCTTTAATAATAGATGTAAGAAATAACGGAGGAGGAATAGTAACAGAAGCAATTAACATATCGGAGTTGTTTATATCAAAAGGAAAAACTATAATGATTGAAAGAGATAAAAACTCAAATGAAGAAATAACAAAAGCAAAAACAGATGCTAAAGTAAAGCCTGACTTAAACATTGTAATACTTACAAATGAAAATTCAGCTAGTGCATCAGAAATATTTGTTGGGGCATTAAAAGATAATGAAGTAGCAAAAGTTATAGGAACTAAAACTTTTGGAAAAGGAGTAATGCAAGAAATTGTTCCAGTAAAATCAGGAGGAGCATTAAAAGTAACAATAGAAGAATTTAAAACTCCAAATGGAGACACAATAAATAAAAAGGGAATAGAGCCTAATGTTACAGTAGAAGATAATGAAAAAACAGAAACTGATGAACAACTACAAAAAGCAATAGAGGAATGTAAAAAATAAAATAATAAATGGTGCACATTGTGCACCATTTATTATTTATTCTATACCTAAAATTTTTTTAGCTCTAGTTACATCATTACTATCAGCAGGTCTAACACCTTCTAAAGGATACTTCAAACCAAGTTTTTCCCATTTAAACTTACCTAGTTCATGATATGGATTAATTTCAATATTCTTTACTGTTTTCAAAGTAGATATAAAATCTTTTAGCTTTAGTAAATCTTTTTCATCATCAGTTATTCCAGGGACTAAAACTTGTCTTATCCATATATCAATATTATTATCACTTAAATATCTAGCAAAGGCCAACTCTTTTTCATTTGGAAATCCTACTAAATCTTCACATTTTTTAGTATCAATATGTTTAATATCTAATAAAACTAAATCTGTAAATTTAAGTAATTCTTTAATATCATTTGTTATATCAAATATTCCAGAAGTATCAATTGCTGTTGGTATATTACGCTTTTTTAGTTCTCTAAAAAGAGTTATTAAAAATTTAACTTGTAATAAAGGTTCTCCTCCAGTAACTGTAACTCCACCACCAGAAGGAAGAATGTATGCTTTATATCTTTCAATTTTATCTAACAATTCATCTACAGAAGTAATTGTACCACCTGCAATATCCCAAGTATCTCTGTTGTGGCAATATTTGCATTTTAAACAACAGCCCTGCATAAATATAACAAACCTTATACCAGGACCATCAACAGTTCCAAAAGATTCTATAGAATGTATTCTAGCATATTTTGTTTTATCAAAATCTTCCATATAATTGCTCCTTTAAGTTAATTTTTACGAAGTGTGAAGTGCGAAAGTAGGGGAAAGACCTACGAAGCATTGACATTATAATCCAACCTCTCATATTACACTTCTCACTTCAATATAAAATGTAAGGCGAGGTTTATGGCCTCGCCTTTACAATATTAAACTATATTCTATCTTGTATTGTTCTGTTTATTACATCTAATTGTTGTTCTCTTGTTAATTTTATAAAGTTTACAGCATATCCAGAAACTCTTATTGTAAGTTGAGGATATTTTTCTGGGTGATCCATAGCATCTAACAATAAAGATCTATCGAATACGTTTACGTTTATATGATGACCAGTTTTTGCAAAATATCCATCTAACATATTTACTAAGTTAGTAATTCTTGTATCTTCTTCTTTACCAAGTGCTGCTGGTGTAATTGCAAATGTATATGATATACCATCTTCAGCATATTCATATGGAAGTTTTGCAATTGTATTTAATACTGCAAGTGAACCATTTACATCTCTTCCATGTAGAGGATTTGCTCCAGGTCCAAAAGGTTCTCCAGCTCTTCTTCCGTCAGGTGTATTACCTGTATTCTTACCATATACAACATTTGATGTAATTGTAAGAATTGATAATGTATGTTTTGAATTTCTATAAGTATAATGTTTTTGTAGTTTATTTAAAAATGTTTTTACTAAGTTTACAGCTATTTGATCAACTCTGTCATCATCATTTCCGTACTTTGGAAAATCTCCTTCAACTTTGTAATCTACTACTAATCCATCTTCATTTCTAATTGTTTTAACTTTAGCATATTTAATTGCAGAAAGTGAATCAGCAACTACTGATAAGCCAGCTATTCCACATGCCATAGTTCTTAATATATCTTCTTCTCTATCATGAAGAGCCATTTCTAATGCTTCATATGAATATTTATCATGCATATAATGAATTGCGTTCAATGCTTTTATATAAATTTTAGCAACATAATCCATCATAGTATCAAATTTTTCCATTACTTCATTGTAGTCTAAATATTCAGAAGTAATTCCTTCAAATTTAGGAGCTACTTGTTTTCCTGAATTTTCATCTCTACCACCATTTATAGCATAAAGCAATGTTTTAGCAAGGTTAGCTCTTGCACCAAAGAATTGCATTTGTTTACCAATTTTCATTGCAGATACACAACAAGCTATTCCGTAATCATCTCCAAGTGTAATTCTCATTAAATCATCATTTTCATATTGGATAGATGATGTTTGAATAGATAAATTTGTTGCAAATCTTTTAAATCCTTCAGGTAGTCTTGTAGACCATAGAACTGTTAAGTTTGGTTCTGGAGCAGGTCCAAGAGTTGTTAATGTATGAAGAACTCTAAAAGAGTTTTTAGTAACTAATGTTCTACCATCAATTCCCATACCACCAATGCTTTCAGTTACCCATACAGGATCTCCACTAAATAATGCATTGTATTCAGGTGCTCTTAAGAATCTTACTAATCTCAATTTCATAACAAAATGATCCATTAATTCTTGAGCTTCTTCTTCTGTAAGAAGACCTGCTTTAAAGTCTCTTTCAAAGTATATATCTAAGAAAGTAGATGTTCTACCAAGACTCATTGCTGCACCATTTTGATCTTTTATTGCTCCTAAGTAACCAAAGTATAACCATTGAACAGCTTCTTTTGCATTCTTTGCTGGAACTGAAATATCGAAACCATATTTTGCAGCCATAGCTTTTAAATCATTTAATGCTTTTATTTGATCAGAAATTTCTTCACGTTCACGAATAACTGACTCAGTAAATTCATCAACATTAAGAACATCTAGTTCTTCTTTCTTTTCAGAAATTAAAGCATCTACACCATATAGGGCGATTCTTCTATAGTCACCTATAATTCTTCCACGTCCATAACCATCAGGTAAACCAGTAATTAAGTGAGAGCTTCTAGCAGCTCTTATATCTGGAGTATAAACACTAAATACACCATCATTATGTGTTTTTCTTAAATTGTGGTAAATATAATCTGTTTCTGGATCAACTTTTAATCCATAACTTTCTGCTGATTTTTCTACTATTCTAATACCACCATTAGGCATAATAGCTCTTTTTAATGGAGCATCTGTTTGAAGACCTACAATTTGTTCTAAATCCTTATCAATGTATCCTGCTTCATAAGCATTAATTGCAGATGGAGTTTTAGTATCAGCATCTAAAACACCTCCGTTTTCTCTTTCTTGTTCATACAACTTAAGAACTTCATTCCATAACTTTTTAGTTCTATCTGTTGCACCTACTAAAAAACTGTCATCTCCTTCATAGGGTGTGTAGTTATTTTGAATAAAATCTCTTACATCTATTTTTTTTCCCCATCTTCCACCTTTGAAGTCTTTCCATTCATCAAAATTCATTTAAATGACCTCTCTTTCTATCGCTTTTATTATACATTTTTTTGAAATGAACAAAAATATACATTTATAATATTAGCATAAAAGGACAAGAATATCAATAAAATTACAAAAAATATGAAAAAATATTTTTAATATTATTATTTTATGATATACTAGCAATATGTTTGATAATTTTGGAGGGAAAATTGAAAGAATTAAAAAAGAAATTGTTAAAAGTAAAAAAGTTTAAATTTATAAGAAATATATGTGTTAGTTTAGTTGCACTTATACTAGTTGCATTGATTATAAACATTGCACCAGGCTATAAAAGAGATAAGTATAAAGATGTCACAAATCTAATAATAAATGAAGAAAATAAAACTGAAAAATTAAAACATAATATATATATAAATGAAAATAAAACAGTTTATCTTTCAGAGGAAGATATAAGAAATTTATTTGATAACAATATTTATTATGATTCTAAAAATAATCAAATCATAACAACCTCAGATACAAAGGTTGCTAATATAGCAGTAGATGAAAGAAAAATGGTGGTAAACAATACTGATGTAGAGTTGTTTGATCCAATAATTAGAATTGATAACAACATTTATCTTCCTATTTCAAAAATGGGAATTGTATACAATATAGATGTTAAATATATAGAAAGCTCAAATAGGGTAATTATAGATAATTTAGACAAAGGAATTATAAGAGCAATTGTTGCAGATAATACTAATATAAAATTTAAACCTAGAGGAATGTCAAAAGACATTGGAACATTAGAAAAAGGAGAATATGTATATTGTTTTTATACAACAAGTAAAGGGTGGAGACAAATAAGAACTGAAGATGGGGCTTTGCGGATATGTAAAAGCAAACAAACTTACAGCTGAATATATAATAAGACAAGATATGAAAAAAAGAGAAGATGCTAAAACAATATCATTTGAGGAATATAACAACAGAAATTTTGAATTGATAGAAAATAACATTACCAAAAAGATAAATATAAAGACTATTTTCAATATAAAAGAAAATAACATAGAAATTAATAATGAACAAAAAAATACAGAAAGTAATAAAATTTGGGTTGTTATATCAAATAAGACAATGGGAAAACAAATAAATTCGATATTAGAAGAATATAAAAACAGAACAGGTGTAATTGATACAATTGTTAAGGAAGCCATTGAATATAATATAAATGGCGTAATAGTTGATTTCGAAGAAATAGAAGAAAAAGAAACTATAAAAAGATTTATAATAGAACTTACGCCTAAATTGAGGGAAGTAGGAATAGATACATGTGTAGTTTTAAATAAAAACTTTGAAAAAAATGATTATATAAATATAGTAGATTATATTATAGAGTAGGAGATAAACGAATGAGGAATTTAGTTAAAAATAAAATAGTACTAGCAATTATTACATTACTTCTAATTATTATAGGATGTATTTTATGGTATTTTGTTTCAATATCTCATATAAATAAAAATGATACCGAAATAGAAATTACAATACCTTTAGGAAGCGGAACAAGTAAAATTGCAGAAATACTTAAGGAAAATAAATTAATAAGAAACAAAATGGCCTTTAAAATATATGTTAAAATAAACAAAGTATCAAATTTCCAAGCAGGAACATACTATTTAAAGCAAAATATGAATGTAAAAGAAATTACAGAAATGCTACAAACAGGAATAATGCATGACCCTAATCAACTTAGTATAACATATATAGAAGGAAAAAATATGAGATGGCTTGCAAAAAAGCTAGAAGAAACAACAAATAATACTCAAGAAGATGTGATGAAAACCTTGGAAGATGAAAACTATATAAATTCATTAATTGATAAGTATTGGTTTTTAACAGATGAAATAAAACAAGATGAAATATATTATTCATTAGAGGGGTATCTATTCCCGGACACATATGCAATAAAGAATAAGGATGTTACAGTAGAAGAAATTTTTGAAAAAATGTTAGATAAAATGGAAAGCGTTTTAGAACAATATAAAGATGAAATTGAAGAAAGCAAATATAGTGTACATGAAATATTAACAATAGCATCTATAATAGAAACAGAATCTATGAGTAGTGATGGAAGAAAAGATGTAGCCAGTGTTATATATAATAGACTAAACATGGGAATGGCAATACAAAGTGATGTTACAACATATTATGCTGTAAAAGTAGATATGGGAGAAAGGGATTTGTATCAAAAGGAATTAGACACATATAATGCATATAATACACGCGGACCTAATATGGAAGGAAAACTACCAATAGGACCAGTAGCATCAGTAAGTAAATCAAGTATAGAAGCGGCTCTTGAGCCAACAAATACAGATTATTTATTTTTTGTAGCAGACAAAAATGGAAAGTTATACTTTACAAAAACTGCAAGTGAGCATAATAGAATTATAAATGATCTAAGAGCAGAAGGATTATGGTTTGAATATTAAAAAATTCTCCTACAAAACAAAAGTAGGAGAAAAGAAGGTTAAAACATTGGCAACTAATTACCAACGTTCCAGTACATATGGAGCAGACTTGCTGGAAAAAAGCTCAAAAGCAGAATTCTCTTCAAACTTGATATAAACACCAAGTGTACAAAATTGGCATCCAACTGCACTAAAAACAATGTTTTTCTCAGGAACACCTAATTTTAGAGCTAAAGACCGTACCTCTTCAGAGTGTTCCTGAGAAAATTTTGCACAAAAGTAATTTGACACAATTAATCCTCCTTACTAAAAAATTAGAACTAACTAAATATATACCAAAAATTGGAAAAAGACAAGAAAAACTCATCGACCATATGTAACAGAAAAAGACAAAAATTGAATTAAAAAAATTTTCAAAAAATATTGACAAGTAATATAAAAGAGTAGTATAATCTTTTTTGCCAGTGAGAAATGCAGATGTGGCGGAACTGGCAGACGCACAGGACTTAAAATCCTGCGGTTGAATAAACCGTGCCGGTTCGATTCCGGCCATCTGCACCAAGAAAGAGTAGGAGTTCAATCAATTCATACTCTTTCTTTTTTGTGCAATTTTGCTAATCTGCTAACCATTTGCTAACCAACTGTTATAATCTTATCAAAAGTATCTGCAACTTCCATATTAGTTTCTTCATATATATGTGAGTATATATCAAGTGTAATATTAATGTTGCTATGTCCCAATCTTTCAGATATTACTTTTGGTTCTATGTCAATGGTTGTCAAAAAACTCCGTCCCCATTGACACCCATTGACAAATAACAAAAGACCGCCTAATTCATAAGAATATAGGCGACCTTTTGTAAAAGGTAAATTTAATTAATTTTGCCTCTTATTGAGTTTACTTTTTCACATGCTGTCTTAATCACATCTGCATTGTTGAGAGCACATATCGTTGTTTTGTCTGCTTCAATTGCTACAGATATACGATTGGTATCTGCAGAAAAACTGTAATGTGCATATGGAGTGGAATAAAACCAATCTCCATTTTTTGCAATGCTGTAAGCAACATCGTCCTCGTTGACAACGTATTGATAAACTTTACCATGCTTCATGAAAATCGCAGACATTGTACGTTTCTTGCTTGCATTGCCACTATTGTCTTTAGAAAGAATTTTTTCAACTGATACTTTGATAGAGCTAATTGAAGGAATAATGCTATCATCAAATTCATACAGTTTCATAACTTTCTCATAGATATCTTGGGCAGTACATGGAAACGTTAATCCCAAAAGATAGTTATCAATGCTTAACTTAGGATTCATAACCAGAACGTTGTTCTTATCACGAGGCTCAGGCTCAGCTACATCGACAGTTACACAGTAATCTCCAGATAGTGTTAAAATCCTGCTACAGAAAGACTTGCAGTAAAAGTTATCTAATCTGTTGTTGTTTCTCTCAATAGCTGTAGATTCTAATTCGAGGTGTACGTTTTTGCTACGATTATTGTAGTTGTAACAAGAACACAATTTTCCTTCTTTTACAATAAGCTGTGAACCACCATCGAGACCTGCATTCCAAAGTGCCAATGATAAGGTTTTACCGTCATCAGTAATGCAATCAAAAGAAGCTTCTTCGTCATTAAAATTACTGAGAATAACTGGCGTAACAATACCAATGGATTGCAATAATTTGCAAAAAACGTCAATTGACTGTTCTTCCTTACCAGTCCAGGTGATAACGAGATTACGAAGGTTGCTATCAGAAATCTCTACATTACTCCGTGAAAAAATACCCATAATGTACCTCCTAAAAATCGTTTACGAGGTGTAAACAATTTGACACCATTACTTTTTTCCCGATGCCTAGGATATTATTATAATCATAACACATTTTACATAATATAGCAAATTGTTATTGTATTTTACAATATATCTGTGCTAATTCCATTAAAAATACTTGCCGTTTATAAGGACAAGTGTCAACGGGGACGGAATTTTTTGACAACATAAAAAATGAAATGATAGATAAATTTCAACAAAGATTTTAAAATAATATGGTTGTCAAAAAACTCTGTCCCCATTGACATTGATAAATAGGTAAATTCATAGTATAATTATAATGTCAGCCAGTAAAGCTGCAAAACAAAATTTGAATAAGGAGATTAAACAAATTACTAAAATTATCATCAATTTATCATCAATCCAACATCAAATTTAAAAATGACCATAAAAAAGAGAAATAGAAAGGAAGAAAATAATATATGTTAAATACGGGATATTTATATGTTAAAAATAGTGATAGAATTTTTATTAATACATGTTTAGGATGTAATGGAGATTGTTCGTATTGCTATTTACCCCGTTTAGGATATAATAAAAAATCAAATAATTCACCTGTAAGAGAAGCATCTCAAATTATAAAAGATATAGAAGAAAGTGGAATTAAAATTGATGAGAAAACTCTAATTACATTAGGATGTTTTTCAGAGTGCTGGGATGAAAAAAATAGACCACAAACTATTGAATTAATAAGATATTTTTTACAAAAGGGAAATCAAATACAATTATCAACAAAAAAACAAGTAGATGTTGAAGATGTTAAACAATTTCAACACCTAATAAAATATATAGGACAATTGGTTATTTTTGTTAGCTCTACTAGTATAAGCCAATGGGGACAGATTGAGAAAAATACAGATACACCTGCAAAGAGATTTAAAACATTCGAAGTTTCAAAAAGATTAAATATTCCAACTGTTTTATATATGAAACCTATTTTACAGGGAGTAACTATTAGAGATATTAAATTATATCAAGAAGTTATAAAAAGATACGGAATAGAAAATGTTGTAGTTGGTAGTATTTTTAGAGAAAAAGAATCAAAAGAAACAGTACATTTTTCTAATGAAAATAAATTATTTTATAATCCAGTATCCGATGAATTAGAAATTAAAAGAAGATTAATGGGAATGTGTAATGTCTATTCTAGGAGTTCAGAAATTATGAGGAAATATAGAGAAAAATGTTCAAACAATTTGGAGAAGGAGATGTTAATCTAACAAAATTTCTAAGACAATCTTACAAAAGTGGACTTCCAAGTATTTTTTGTTGTTCAGGACACGGAGTTTGAAGTGCGTATGTTACTTTGAAAATAACAGACGAAAATATAAATAGAAAATTGGTAAAATTCTATCTAAACAAGGAATATCAACTAATTTTACAGATGACCACATAAGAGGAAAATAGGACCATCAGGAGCGGGAAAATTAACAGTAGCAGAAGAACTCAGAAAAAAGACTGGAATGCAAAGCTTATGTCTAGATGGAATTGCAAATGGAGCGAGAGGTGCTGGATTTATGAGAAATTTTAAAAATGTAGATAAATTTAATTCTTACATAATTTCAGCAACATTAGAAAGAGTAAAGAAAGATGGGACATATGGAATTGTCGATTTTGGTGCAGGACATTCTGTATATGATGATCGAGAAATATTTGAAAGAATTAAATCAATGTTAAAACCTTTTAAAAATATCGTTTTATTATTGCCTGATAAAGATGAAGAGAAATCTTTAGAAATAATGAAAAGTAGATCAACAGGTGATATAAGAGATAATAAAAAGTTTTTTGAAAGTTCATGTAATAAGGAATTAGCAACTATGATAGTATATGGCAATAATAGACAACCTTTGGAAATTGCAGAGGAAACTATAGAACGTATTAGAGAAAAAAAGAACAGCAAATTAAAATGAAATAATATTATATTCTTTGACTTTATATCCGAAAAAAGTTTAAATCTAACTAAGGATATAAATAAAACAAGAGCCTAGTGTTTGTAAACGACTTGGCTCTTGACTGTTTTTAGAGTTGATATCAATCTCCTCAAGCTACAGCTAGCTGTGCTGGATTACTGAATGAGGCGTCCGGTGTGATTGCCTTCTGCATCGCAGGTGAAATACTCCTTGGCAGAGTCGCTGGAAAGCTTAAGTAATGCATAGCTACCATCGGCGTAAGCCAGAAAAGCATAAGGACCGTCTTTGGCTTTAGCATCCTGGTCTCCCCATAATGCATGAAGAACGATTTTGCCATCAACGACTTCGATGTTTGCTCCTTTCATAAAGTCCGGAATAGAAGGTTCAGTCCAGTTGACTTCTTCGTAGCGAACGGGTTTCGGCTTTTCAAACCACTGACCATCTTTCATGTACAGGGTTGAGTGTCCGTTACTTTTGCACCAGATATTCCAACCGGATTTAGTGCTTTCGTCCTGTTCCCATGCGATGAAATTGCCGACAGGGCAGACTTCAGAACCTTCTATGCAGTCCCGAATAAATACCTTTCCGTCAGCGACTGTAACGATGCCTTCGAGATGAGCCGGAATGTCAGAAGCAGAGTTGATGAGAGCAACGTTCTTCTTAGCTTTGCCTTCAGCCTTGATGATGTACTGTGTCATGATGTCCTCCAAATGCCAGAAACAATCTAGCATTGCCCGTTTAGGGACTTTTAATATTGTTTGTCCACTTTCGTGATACAATACAATTATACCATATTATGTAAAGTTTAACAAGCCTAAATTTTTAAAATACTATTAATCCTAAAATCAATAAGCACTTTATATTAAAAGTGCTTATTGATTTTATCTTTTCCAATTAATCTTGGAAGATTATTTATTATAAAAATCATGAGTTCTTTTACTTGTATGATGCATACAATAATCCTTTAAAACATACACAGCATAGTTCTGCTCAAAATTTTTATAATTGCTTAATTTTTAAATTTCTTTGTGCTTGCTCATTAAACATCCAGTAATTGCATTTAAAAATAGATACTGTAAGGCAAATAGTAAACTTGAAAATATTTGATATTTTAATAAAGTATCTTTTTTATTTTTTTGAAAGCTCGTTATAAGAATTACTAATGCTATAATTCCAAATAATTGTGCTATATAAAACATATTTATACCATCCTAACTCCATTTTTCATTAATCAACTTTGGTGCTAATATTTTAGCATTTTTATAAGTTGTAGAATTTTCTATATATATTTTATTTAATAATTTTACATTTAGTTTTTACATCCAGCTCCCCACAATTAGTTTTGTAGTAATCAAAAAATATAATGTCCATATTTCGTTTATCAATATTCTTATTTATATTTATTATTGGTGTATATAATACATCATATAGTAAATATTCAGATTCAATTTTATTAAAGCCAAGTCTTTTATAAAATTGAAATCTTTTTATGGTAGTTGGATTATTAATGCTTTCTTTTTCTATTTCTGCAATTAATCCATTATCATCAATTATCTTATTAATTAATATTTGTATTGCTTTTGTTCCATAACCTTTATTTTGAAATTCATTAAATATAGCAAAGTAATCTAGATAAAATGGATAATCATTGCGCAACTTTTCTAACATAAAAAATCCAATAGTTATACTTTTTAACATGATTTTATAAAATTTTTCAATTCCATCTTTATAAGTTCTTTCTATTTTTTCCCAATTTCTTTGTTCATCTTCGGGAAATAATATAACATATTTATCATAGATATCTTTCTTAAATTCATCTAGTGTTATTTCAACTACATTAATCATTATAAACTCCATTATTATTTTAATATATTTTTTTACAAATTTTATCATTGTTATATTACAATATTTTGGTAGGATATAAAACATTTATAAATTCCAATAGATACATTTTCGTTTATTATAATTCCATTTATATTGTAGCATAATTTACGTTAGGATAATAGTTATTTTTTATATTTGAAAAAATACACTTTATAGAAAAAAATAAGAATTACTAGTTTTTTATATATCACATTGTAAAGAGATAATCAATGTGATATTATTAAAATATAAAAAAGGGATACAATGAACAATACATAAAAAATATATGTAGATTAACGCTGGCAAAGGAGGATTAAATGTTAAAAAATAGAAAAATTAAAATAATTATTTTAGTAGTATTAATTATGACAGTAAGTATAGGAATTGTATTGTATAGAAAAAGCGGAAATAAAAAAGTTTTTTCAGAAGTTCCATCAGAAGTTTCAACAGAAATTTCAAATTACTTGAAATCAAAGTATGGCCAAAATACAGACTTTAAAATATTAAATATTAACAAAGAGAAACAAGAAATTACAGGAGATGGATATCCTATGGGAACAGATAAAGAGCCTGTAGTTATTTTGAGTTATACAGATTACGAAGCTACTGTAAGGAATAAATCTTATAATATAACTTTTTTAGTGAATTATAATGAAGATAATAAGAATGAAACAAAAAGTATTAGTGATAATTTTGAAGAATTGTTAGTAAATAAGCTTTTAACAGACCAATTTTTGGAAGTTGATAAGAGAATATCAATAAGTATGAATCAAAACAAGATTATAAAAAAATCATCATATGGACATATACCAGAATTGAATGAAATTATAGGTAATTATAATAATGACAAAATATATAATGCAGAAATGATTTTTTCAATATCAAATATAAAGAAAGAGTTTCGAAATTATGATGATATATTCAATTTTATAAAAAATAATATGAAAGAATATTTGAGAGTATTTGAAAGCAGTATTACAAATAAGTCAATAGGTACTTTAACAATTACTCTAAAAGATACAACAAATACATATTATGACTATAAATTGTATGTGGATTTTGAAAATAAAAGTATATATACTGACACTATTGATTTACAAACATATGAGCCTAAACACAATGGTGGTACAAGACTATATTATATTTTTGATGAATTATTTAATGAAAATAGTTAATCTAGTATCATAGATAATTTAGAGATGTGGATTGAAGAAAACACATTAACTAGAAGTGGTTTAACTCTTATAATTAAAGATAATAATAAAAGACCTTCTTTATAGAATGGTACTGCTAAATTTGAAAAGAAAATAAATAATGAATGGCAAGAAGTACCAAATGCCTATTTTGGATATAATAGTGAAAATGAAAGTGTGCATAGTGATAGGACTATTAGCTTTAAGTATTATTGGTATTCAAAGATAGAAAAGCTAGAAAATGGAGAGTATAGAATTAAAAAAGAAGCTTATGATAACGAAATATCTGTAGAGTTTATAATTGATAATAGTATAAATTAAGGTATTATGTATAATGAGAATATAAAAATTTTTATATTCTCATTGAATTTCCTAACAAAAGAATCTTCATCAGTTATAGAAAATTTAATACATACCCACTCAATAAATTTATAAACTGTTTTCAGCAAAGTATTTATAATATTCTTTAAAAAATTATTTTCATGTTCTAGGTAAGAAATATGCTCTTCATATTTTTTTCAATTTTTCTAGTTTCTTCTTGTATCCTAGAATTATAGACATTTTCTAGATTTTCACACTTTTCTTTAAGCTCAGTATTTCCATCTAAAATTGGCTTAATATCTTTTTCATATTTTATAGCTTTATCAACAGTTTTTATCTGTTTATTTAAAGCTTATGAAACCTATTTTACAAGGAGTAACTATTAGAGATATTCAGTTATTTATATTTTTCTCCCACATTTTTCTTATATATTTTAAAGACAGTGTTGACAATGTAAAACCAATAACAGGGACTAATGAACTTAGAAGTATGTTAGAGTAATTCCTTACTATGTATGAATAAGCAATTACAACTATATATGTTAATATACAGATACATATTTTTCGTGTTAAGGATGTTTCCCATTTTTTATCTAATTCAACTTTCTTATTTCTTTTTTTAATATTGTTTATTTCTTCTTCTAAATTTTCTATTTTCATTTTATACCTCATATTTTTAAATTATAGAAATTAATATAATTATGTTGCAACAACAAAATAATTATATTATCAAACACATTAAAAAGCAAGAATTTATAAATATATAGTTCATTTTCAAACAAATAAAATAATTGTTTTAATAATATTTATATGATATAAAATAATAAGCAGATAAATTGAAAATAAGACATTATAAAAAACATTAATTAGGAGATTAATTATGATATACAAGTGGAAATATAAAACGCCAAAAGAATACACAGATATAATAATGCATAGTGATGGAGAAAGCTTAATTGGATTATATTTTGAAGGCTCAAAAGATACTGAAAAGCATGAGAAAGATTGCAAAGAAGAGAAACTGCCAATTTTTGAGGAAACATCTAAATGGCTAGACATATATTTCAGTGGGAAAAATCCAAGTTTTATTCCTAAATATAAAATAAATAATTTAACTCAATTTAGAAAAGAAGTAATTGAAATTATGAATGCTATTCCATTTGGAAGTACAATTACATATAATGATATAGCAAAGGAAATTGCTAAAAAGCACGGAATAAAAAGGATGTCTGCACAAGCTGTTGGTGGAGCAGTTGGATGGAATCCAATCTGTATTATAGTACCATGCCATAGGGTTATAGGCTCAAACGGAGCACTTACAGGATATGGAGGGGGAATATCTAATAAGATAGCTTTACTTTTAAATGAAAAAAATAATGACTTTTTAAGATAAAATTAAGTTATATTGCAAAATATTTGACAACAACTTCTAAAAATGTTAAAATGATTGCAAGTTAATTTAGTTATGCTTTAAAAAGAAACCAAGTAGAATTTTATAGTTACTAATAGAGAGGTAATGGTTGGTGGAAATTACTAGAATATAAAATTTGAATTACAATTCTTATAGTAACTAACGTGTAGCTACGAATAAGCATTAATTGAGACAATATAAAATATTGTGAATAAAGGTGGTACCACGGAATTTAAACCAATTCGTCCTTTAACTAGGATGAATTGGTTTTTTATATATTAGGAAATAAGAAATTTTTTAGTATATAAAAAAACGCTATAATCGCTAGAACCTTCGAGATTTCCTCATTTCATTTGGAAACTTAAATCGGTGAGAACAAAGAACGACTAAAGTCACTTTGTTCGAGTTATAGAAGATATACCTTGGATACCATATGATTAAGAAAGGATGATATTATGAATTTGTACGAAGATTTAAAATGGAGAGGCTTAATTCAAGATATTAGTGATGAAGAGTTAATTAACAAACTAAACAATGAGAAATTAACATTTTATATTGGAACAGACCCAACAGCAGATAGTATGCACATTGGACATTATTCATCATTTTTAATTTCAAAAAGACTTGCAAAATATGGACATAAACCTATTCTATTAGTAGGTGGAGCAACAGGACTAATTGGAGATCCAAAACCTACAGCAGAAAGACCTATGATTACAAAAGAAGAAGTTGAGCATAATATTAAAGGATTAACAAAACAAGCAAAAGAAATATTTGGATTTGAAGTTGTAAATAACTATGACTGGACAAAAGACATAAATGTTATAGATTTCTTAAGAGATTATGGAAAATACTTTAATGTTGGATATATGCTAGCAAAAGATAAAGTAAAATCAAGAATGGAAACGGGTATTACATATGCAGAATTTTCATACATGATATTACAAGCACTAGATTTCTTACACCTATACGAAACAAAAAATTGTGTTCTTCAAGTTGCTGGCTCAGACCAATGGGGAAATATAACAGCAGGAATAGAATTAATTAGAAAGAAAACAGATAAAACAGCTTATGGTATGGTAATGCCATTAGTTACAGATTCAAATGGAGTTAAATTTGGAAAAACAGAAGGAAATGCACTATGGCTAGATAAAAATAAAACATCAAGTTATGAATTATATCAATACCTAGTAAATCTTGAGGATTCTATGATTATTAGTTACTTAAAGAAATTAACATTCTTAAGCAAAGAAGAAATAGAAGAGATAGAAGCAAAGCATAATGAACACCCAGAATTAAGAGAAGCACACAAAGTACTTGCAAGAGAAATAATAACAGATTTACATGGAAAAGAAGAATACGAGAAAGCTGTTAGAATTAGTGATGCATTATTTAAAGGTAACTTCAGTGACTTATCAAACGAGGAATTAGGAGAAGCCTTTAAAGGGAATGAAGTAAAAGAAGTAGAACTTAATAAAAACATATTAGATGTATTAGTAGAAATGAATGTTGCAACTAGTAAAAGACAAGCAAGAGAATTTATTTCTGGAAATAGTATAGAAATAAAAGGAGAGAAGGTAAAAGACTTAGACAAGACAATAACAGAGCAAGACCTTATAAACAATACATTTTTAATTATAAAAAGAGGAAAAAAGAATTATTATATAGGCAAAATATGTATTGACAAATAATAAGGCGTTGTGAAATAATATAGTAAAATATTAAGGAGGAGAGATATGAAAAAAATATTAAAATTAATTTTAACAATAATGCTAATAGTATCATTAGCCTTTGCAATTACTGGATGCGGTAATAATAAAGAAAAAGTTGAAAGCAAAGTAAGTAAAGAAAGTAAAGTTGAGGAAAATGGAAAGTCTAAAACCTATAATGCAATTAACAAAGTAGTTTCAGGTGAAAAATATGTAATGGCAATACAGGGAAAAGCAGATATGGGTGATGGAGAAGAAGATCTTACTGCAACTATAGCTACAATGGGAGAAAATATGTATATGGATGTAAATACTACTAAGCAACATATAACTGCTATATATAAAGATCAAACTACATATATAATTTCTCATGATGAGAAAGCTTATATAAAAATAAAAGGAAAAGATGAAGAAACATTTAATGAAAATATAGTATTTATTACAAAAGAAGATTTAAAGAGTATAGAATCACAAGAATGTAAAAAAGGAAAAGAAACTATAGATGGAATTGAATATGAATATGAAGAATTTACTAATAATAATGAAAATACAACAGAAAGATATTATTTTATAAATAATGATTTAAAATATATTAAAACAATTAATGAAGATGAAGAAGAATTAATAAAGATATTAAAACTATCTTCAGAGGTAGATGAATCTTTGTTTAATCTACCAGCAGATTATGAAGTTATAGATATGGAAGATGTAGAAGAATAATTTAAGAGGTAGAATTTTGCAATATTTGTAATGTTCTGCCTTTTTTATTGTATAGGATAAAATAATGTGATAAGATAAATACGAATAAAATAAAAGGAGGAAATTCTTATGATAGCAATTGGAAGTGACCACGGAGGATATAAATTAAAAGAAGAAGTAAAAAAATATTTAGATGAAAAGGGTATAGAATATAAAGACTTTGGGACATATTCAGAGGATAGAGTTGATTACCCAAACATTGCAAAAGAAGTATCAAAAGCAGTACAAGAAAAGAAATGTGATAGAGGTATATTAATTTGTAGATCTGGCTATGGAATGGCAATGGTAGCAAATAAATTTAAAGGAATAAGAAGTGCACCATGTTTTTGTGAAGAAGCAGCAAGATTTTCTAGATTACATAATGACACAAACGTTTTAGCACTTGGAGCAGATTATGTAACAGTAGGAGAAGCAATTGCTATTGTAAGAATGTGGATAGGAACAGAATTTGAGGGCGGAAGACATAAAGAAAGACTAGATATGGTCGCAGAAATAGAAAACGAAAACATGAAATAGAATATTTGCAGTGGCGGACGACTCTGTCCGCCATTTATACATATCAAAATAAAAAGAAAGAGGTTAAACTATGAAAATAATTTTGGCATCAAATTCTCCAAGGAGAAAAGAACTATTGCGGAGAATTAGTAAAAGAATTTGAAACAATAGCAAGTAATTTTGATGAAAACACAATAAAAGAAGAACAGCCAGAGAAGCTAGTAAAAAAGCTGGCAATAAGTAAAACAAGAGAAGTATTTGAAAGAGTTCAGCAAAATTACAGAGAATTAACAGTAATAGGTGGAGATACAGTAGTATATTTTAATGGCAAAATATTAGGAAAACCAAAAACTGAAGAAGATGCATGCAATATGCTAAAAGAACTGCAAAACAATGTAAATTATGTATATTCTGGTTTAGCAGTTATAATAAAAAAAGATGGAAAAGTTATTGAGAAAAATGACTATACAAAAACAGCGGTATATATTAAAAAAATGACAGAAAAAGAAATAAAAGAATATGTTAAAACAGGAGAACCCTTAGACAAAGCAGGAAGTTATGCAATACAAGGGATAGGTAGCAAATTTATAGATAAAATAGAAGGCTCATACAATAATGTGGTAGGAATGGATACAGAAAAACTAGCCAAATATCTCGGAGAAAATTAATTTTAACAAAACCAATAAAAACTATTGTTTTAAACAAAAAAATATGATATTATATTAAACAGAATTGAAGAATTAAAGCCGTTTGAAAAAGCAAAGTAAGATAGCTAAAATGTATTTAAGAGAGAATAGGTCAAAGGCTGAAAGCCTATTTATTACAAGCTTATCCGAAATTTCACTTTTTAGGTCTTATATTGAAACAACAGTAGATATAAGCGTGAGCTAGCGTTAATAGCATAATGAGGTTAATTATTTAATTAATAAATTTAGGTGGTAACACGGTAAAAATCGTCCTATATAATAGGACGATTTTTTTGTAATAGAACAAAAAAAGAAAGGATGATTTATTACATGAAAGAACAAATTGCAAAAATCAAAGAAAATGCACTAGCAGAAATTTCAAACAGCAAAGTATTGCAGGAACTAGAAAATGCAAGAGTAAAATACTTAGGGAAAAAAGGAGAACTTACAGCAGTTCTAAAAGGAATGAAAGATTTATCTCCAGAAGAAAGACCAGTAATTGGAAGTATTGTAAACGAAGTAAGAGACAACTTAGAAAGTAAAATTAAAGAAGTAGAAGAAATATTAAAAGAAAAAGCTATGAATTTAAAACTTGAAAAAGAAAGAATAGATATTACTCTTCCAGCTACAAAAACAAAAAGAGGAAGCAAACATCCAATAAATAGAATAATAGAAGAAGTTGAAGATATATTTGTTTCAATGGGATATGATGTAGTTTCAGGCCCAGAGCTAGAAACTGATGAATACTGTTTTGAAAGATTAAACCTTCCAAAAGGTCATCCAGCAAGAGATATGCAAGATAGTTTCTATGTCGATCCAGAGCATCTTTTAAGAACACAAACATCAGCAGTTCAAGCAAGAGCTATGATGGCAAATGAAGAAAAAGAACCAATTAGAATTATATGCCCAGGGAAAACATATAGAAGAGATGATGATGCAACACATTCACATCAATTTGGTCAAGTAGAAGGATTATTAATAGACAAAAATATTAGTTTAGCAGATTTAAAAGGAACATTAGAAGTGTTTGTTAAAAAAATGCTTGGAGAAAATTCTAAATTAAGATTTAGACCAAGTTATTTCCCATTTACAGAACCAAGCTATGAAGTTGATGTTAGCTGCTTTAAATGTGGAGGTAAAGGTTGTAACCTTTGTAAACAAACAGGTTGGATAGAAATTTTAGGTTCAGGAATGGTACATCCAAACGTATTAAAAATGAATGGATATGACCCAGAAAAATATACAGGATTTGCATTTGGAACAGGACTAGATAGACTAGCAATGTTTAAATATGGAATTACAGATATAAGATATTTCTATACAAATGATGTAAGATTCCTAAATCAATTTGATAGAAAGGATGTGGACTAATTGAAGCTAAGTAAAAATTTTGTTAAAGACTATGTAGATATAGATGTTGATATAAAAGATTTGGCAGAAGATATGACAAGAGTAGGAAATGAATATGATAGCGCAGAAAAATTAGTAAATGCTACAAAATTAATTATAGGTGAAGTAAAAGAATGCGAAATGCATCCAGATTCAGATCACCTACATGTATGTAAAGTAGACATTGGAAAAGAGATTTTAGATATAGTATGTGGAGCACCAAATGTTAGAAAAGGATTAAAAGTAATAGTAGCACAAGTAGGAGCAGAACTTCCAGGAGATGTAACAATAAAGAAGGGAAATATTAGAGGACAAGAATCAAATGGAATGATGTGTTCATTATTAGAACTTGGAATTGAATCAAAGTTTTTAAGCGAAACTGATAAAACAGGAATACACGAGCTTCAACAAGATGCACCAGTAGGAGAAGACCCAATTAAATTTATGGGATTGGATGATGAAGTAGCAGACTTTGAACTTACAGCAAACAGAGGAGACTTACTAAGCATTTTAGGTATGGCATATGAACTAGGAGCAATATATGATAAACCAGTAAAAGAAATAGATTTAAAACATAGTGAAGAAAGCGAAGATGTAAATAATAGCTTTAATGTAGAAATAGAAACTGAAAACTGTAATTTATTTTTAGCAAAAAAAGCTTTAAATGTTACTATAAAAGAAAGCCCGGACTTTATAAAGAATAGACTTATAGCAAGTGGAATAAGACCAATAAACAATGTAGTAGATATAAGTAACTATGTAATGCTAGAAGTAGGTCAACCATTACACTTTTATGATGCAGATAGATTAGGTAACAAAATTTTAGTTAGAATGGCTAAAAACGGCGAAAAACTAACAACATTAGATAATATAGAAAGAGAATTAGATCAAGAAGATATAGTTATTACAAATGGAACAGAAGCAATTGGATTAGCAGGAGTTATGGGAGGCCTTTCAACAGAAGTTGAAGAGGATACAAAAAACATTATAATAGAATCTGCTGTATTTGATGGAGTAAAAATAAGATGTACATCTAAAAAAATATTAAGAAGCGAAGCAAGTAATCGTTTCGAAAAAGGATTAGATCCAAATAGAACATATATGGCAATAGAAAGAGCAGTTACATTACTTGAAAAATATGCAGATGCAAAAATTGCAAAAGGAACAGTAGTTTATGACAAAGCTAACAAAGAAGCAAAAAAAATAGATATAAGTTTTGAAGATATAAATAATCTATTGGGAATAGTAGTTCCAGATGAAGCAACATTAGATGTATTTAGAAAACTAGGCTTTGAATATAAAGTAAATGGAAGAAATGTTACAGTAACTGTACCAACAAGAAGAATGGATATATCAATAAAAGAAGATTTAATAGAAGAAGTAGGAAGAATTTATGGAGTTGATAATATAGAAGGAAAACTTCCAGTACTTCCAACAAGAACAGGAAAATATGACAAAACAACAAGAGAAATAAGAAATAAAATGATAGGTTTAGGATTAAACGAAACAATGTCATATATCTTAATTAATGATAAAGAAGTTTCAAAATTTACAACAGACAATTTTGAACCAATAAAATTATTAGATCCATTAACAGAAGAAAGAAATACATTAAGATATAGCATGATACCATCACTTTTAAAAATATACAATTATAATTTAGGAAGAAACAACAAAGATGTATCAATATTCGAAATAGGAAAAGGCTTTGGAAAAGTAAATGAAGATTATTTAGAAGAAGAAAAACTATGTGTACTTATGTCTGGAAAATATTATGAAGGAATTGGAAATACAAAAAATGTGGACTTCTATATTTTAAAAGGTGTAGCAGAAGAGCTTTTAGATTACCTTGGATATAAAGGAAGATATAGCTTTATAAACAACAAAGAACTTCCAAAAGAAATGCATCCAGGTCAAAGTGCATTAATCTCTGTAAATAATGATACTGTGGGAATTATGGGAAAAGTACATCCAAAAGAAAGTAAAGAAGATATATATGTAATGGAAATAAACTTAAGCAAACTACTTGCTAAAAAAGTAGGAAAGATGAAATACAAAGAATTTTCAAAATTCCCAAGTATCAAAAAAGACATTGCATTTATAGTAGATAAAAATTTAGAATCAGCAATAATAGAAAAACAAATTAAAAAATCAGCAGGAAGCTTACTTACAAATATCGAAGTATTTGATGTATATACAGGAGAACATGTAGACAAAAACAAAAAATCGATAGCATATTCATTAACATTTAGTGATAGCAAAAAAACACTAACAGATGATGAAGTAACAGGAATATTTAATAAAGTAATTGCAGATGCAGAAAGAGTATTTGGCGCAGAAATAAGAAAATAATAGAATATGATAATATTGAATAAGTAAACATAATGTGATATAATAACAATATATAATTCTTTAATAAAGCTATTAAATAATGATTTAGCTTGAAGGATTATTGCCATTACAATTAAATAAAAACAGGAGGAATAACAAATGGCAGAAGTAAAAATAATAAAAAAGAGAGATGGCTTCTATGTAACCGATTGTACAGGAAAAACAGAAGTTTATGACTATGTAGGTAATGCAGGTAGCGGATGTAGACCTGTACGGAAAGAAAATCTGTGGGGATATATAGATACCTCTACAGGCTTAATATGTTGTGATTTATGTCTTTTGTGGGCAGATCAATTTATCAATGGATTTGCAGCAGTAAAGATAAAAGAAACTGGTGATAATAAAGAGATATTTATTATAATCAATACTGCTTTTATGCAGGCTATTCCAGAGGAGTTTTCTGATGCCTGTGCTGTAAAAGGCGAAATAAGAACAGTGAGAAATAAAAGAATAGAAGGAAAGGTAGGAAGCTATATTGCTAAAGAATATGGTAGAATAGTAGAAGGAAAATATTCATCATATTCTGTTAGAAAAATATAGAACAATAGTGGTCAAAAATCTTTTTTGAGAGTCTTTTAAAGACTCTCTTTTTCTTTTGATTCTGCATAGATAAAAATCTTAAAATTTATACATAAATTTAATTGAATTTTAAACTTCTTTGTGCTAATATATTTCTATGGACAAATAATAGGGAGTGAAATGAAAATGGCAAAAAAGAAAATTGATAAGCAAAAACTTGCGACTAGAATAATGGCATTAATACTAGCAGGATTAATGGTACTTAGTATAGCATTTACATTAATCTGGTATTTAATCGCAAAATAAATAATTAAGGAAGGTAATTACAAATGAAAAACACATTATTTTCCCAAAACTTAGAAATTACTGGTCAAGATTTAACGAATTATTTAGAATTATTAAAGAATAATCCAATAAAAATTGTGACATTAATACTAGACATAGCAATTGTGATATTTTTAATAGTTAAGTTAATAGGAATTGTAAAAGAAACAAGAGCATGGCAATTAATAAAAGGAATAGCATTTTTAATAATAGCAACTTTAATTAGTTCAATACTTGATTTTAGAATATTAAATTATATATTAACATCATTTATGACATATGGTGTAATATTTTTAATAATAATATTCCAACCAGAATTAAGGCGTGCATTAGAGCAACTTCGGAACAAGTAAATTGACTAAGTTTTTTGGAATAGATAAAGATATAAGAACAAAAACCAAAGAGAATATATATAAAGTGGTAATTGCTGCAACAGAACTTGCAAAAAAGAAAACAGGAGCATTAATTGTAATAGAAAGAGATATAAAGTTACAAGACATTGCAGACACAGGAATTTTAATTGATGGTGAAATATCTCCACAATTGTTAGTTAATATATTTAATCCAAAAACACCATTGCATGATGGAGCAGTAATTATAAGTGAAAATAAGATAAAAGCGGCAGCATGCATGCTTCCATTATCTAATGATAAAAGTATATCAAAAGGCTTAGGAACAAGACATAGATCAGCAGCAGGAATGAGCCAGGAATCAGATGCAATAGTAGTTGTTGTGTCAGAAGAAACAGGGAAAATATCTGTTGCAAAAGATGGAACGCTTATAGTAGATGTAAAAGAAGATGCATTAAGACAAATATTAATAAAAAATATAATTACAAAAAAATTTGGAGAAGAAGTTCCAAAGAAAAAGCTAAAAGAAAAAATTAACGATATAAAAGAAAAGACTGGAAAAAAATAAAATGAGAAATATAAAACTAACAATAGAATATGATGGAAAAAAGTTTAATGGGTGGCAAAAACAACCAAACAAACCAAATATTCAAGGAGAAATAGAAAATGCAATAAAAGAAATTACAGGAGAAGAAGTAGACTTAATTGCATCAGGAAGAACAGATGCAGGAGTACATGCATTACGGTCAGATAGCTAATTTTAAAACAAATAGCAATATAGAAATAGAAAAAATCCCATATGCATTAAATTCAAAATTAAAGAAAAGCATAGTAATAAAAGAAGCAATAGAAGTAGAAGATAGATTCCATTCAAGATACAATGCAAAACAAAAAACATATAGATATGTAATAAATAATTCAAAACATGGAACTGCAATATATAGAGATTTAGAATACCATATGCCAATAAAATTAGATGTAGAAAAAATGAAAAAAGCAGTACAATACTTTGAAGGAGAGCATGATTTTGCTGCGTTTAAAGCAAGTGGAACAAGTAGTAAAAGTAGTGTAAGAACAATATATAAAGCAGAAGTGTTAGAAGATGGGGAAAGAATAAAAATAGAACTAACACGGAAATGGATTCTTATATAATATGGTAAGAATAATTGCAGGAACACTAGTAGATGTAGGACTTGGTAAAATAGAAACAGAAGAAATTCCTAGAATTATAGAATCAAAAGAAAGATCTAGAGCAGGAAAGACCTTAGCAGCACATGGACTATATTTAGTAGAAGTAAAGTATAATTAAACAAAAGGGGACAGCCCCCAATTGTTGAATTTCAAAGTTCAACAATTGGGGGCTGTCCCCTTTTGTTTAATTACATATTTCTTTTTCAATTTCCTTCCAAACATCTTCACAGTAAATTTTCTTTTCTGCAGAAAATGGTAAAAAAGTTAAATCTTTTAATGGATTTAAAGAATTTTGCAAATCTTTTACTGCATTAGCAACTTTAGTAGGTGCTAATTTATCTGCTTTATTTGCAATAACAATACAAGGATGATTACCAGACTTGTTTATAATATAATCATACATTAATCTATCGTTTGCAGTAGGCTCATGTCTAATATCTATTAAAAATATAATTAAAGCAATTTCTTTTCTTATTTGTAAATATTGTTCTATAAAATTTCCAACTTTAACCTGCTCAGTTTTACTCATTTTGCTGTAACCATATCCAGGTAAATCAACAAAATAGAAAGCATTATCCATATTGTAAAAGTTAATCTGTCTAGTCTTACCAGGCTCACTGCTAGTTCTAGCAAGAGATTTTCTGTTAATCATTGTATTTACAAAAGAAGACTTTCCAACATTAGATTTTCCAACCAAAACAATTTCAGGTAAACCTAAAGTAGGATACTGTTTAGGACTAACAGCAGATATTTCAAACTTTGGATTTTTTATTATCATAATAATTTCCTTTCTGTAATGCAAATTGATGTGGAAGAGGGGAATTCTAGGGACTGTCCCTCAAAATCACCAAACTTGGGGATTTTGGGGACTGTCCTGAATTCAACCCAGGGCCTGCCTCTACATTTTAAATTATTCCTTTGGAATAATTTTATCTATCCCGCCCATGTAAGGTCTTAAAACTTCTGGAATATTAATAGTGCCATCTTGATTATAGTTGTTTTCTAAAAATGCAATAAGCATACGAGGAGGGGCAACTACAGTATTGTTTAATGTATGTGCAAAATAATTTCCTTTTTCACCTTTTATACGAATACCTAAACGTCTAGCTTGTGCATCAGTCAAATTTGAACAACTTCCAACTTCAAAATATTTCTTTTGTCTTGGACTCCAAGCTTCAACATCACAAGATTTAGCTTTTAAATCTGCCAAATCTCCGGAACAACATTCTAATGTACGTACTGGAATATCTAAACTTCTAAACAATTCTACTGTATATGACCACATTTTATCATACCATTTATAACTATCTTCCGGTTCACAAACAACTATCATTTCTTGTTTTTCAAATTGATGTATTCTATAAACTCCTCTTTCTTCTATACCATGAGCTCCTTTTTCTTTTCTAAAACATGGAGAATAAGAAGTCATTGTATAAGGAAGTTCAGCTTTTGGTAAAATTTGACCTTTAAATTTACCTATCATAGAATGTTCACTTGTACCAATTAAATACAAATCTTCACCTTCAATTTTGTACATCATAGCATCCATTTCTTCAAAACTCATAACACCAGTTACAACATCACTACGAATCATAAAAGGAGGTACACAATAAGTAAATCCTTTATTTATCATAAAATCACGAGCATAACTAATAACTGCAGAGTGAAGTCTAGCAATATCTCCAATTAAATAATAAAAACCATTGCCAGCAACCCTACGAGCAGAGTCTAAATCTATTCCATTAAGTCTTTCCATTATATCTGTATGATATGGAATTTCATAATCTGGAACAAATGGCTCACCATATTTTTGAATTTCAACATTTTCTGTATCATTTTTACCAATTGGAACAGATTCATGAATTATATTAGGGATTCTCATCATTATTTCTTTTATTTTAACAGAATACTCATCAGTATCTTTTTCTATACTTTCTAGTTTGCTATTAATTTCATTAACTTTAGCTTTTGTACTTTCTGCTTCATCTTTTTTACCTTCACGCATTAAGTTACCAATTTCCTTGCTTAAACTATTACGTTCCATTCTTAATGTGTCACCAGAAAGTTGAAGTTCTCTATATTTTTTATCTAAATTAATTACTTCATCTACTAATCCTAATTTTTGATCTTGAAATTTTTTCTTAATATTTTCTTTAACTAAATCAGGGTTTTCTCTTAAAAATTTAATATCTAACATAAATGTACTCCTTATAAAATATAATATAGTTAAGTTTACTACAAAATATTAGATTTTGCAATAAATAAAAGTTGAAAGGCTAAAATATTTAAGAAGAGAAAATAAAAAGAGAAAATAAAAATAGTAAAATATGTTGACAAAAAAAGTTTTTTTATGTAGGATAATAATATAATAAAATAGGAAAGGGGAATGTGATTATGGGTGTAGCAGCATTAGTTTTAGGAATTGTTTCAGTTGTAATTGGATTTATACCATTTTGTGGAAGCTGGGCAATAATTCCAGCAATTGTAGGATTAGTTTTAGGAATTATTGACTGGGTAAAGAAAAATAAAGAAGGTAATCCAAAAGGAAAAGCAATAGCAGGAGTAATTTGCTCAGCAGTAGCAATAGTTGTAATACTATCATACTATTTTGTAGTAATGGCAGCTGCAAAAAAAGCAACAAAAGAGTTAAAAAATTACGATTGGAATTCAATTAATTGGACAGTAGAAGAATAGTAATTAAAGAGATTGGACAATGAAAATACTAAAAGAAATAAAAAAAAATTATAAAATTATAAATATAGTTATATTATGTATTTGCATATTAATACTATTGTTACCAATAGTATTGCAAATATTAGAGCAAATTTCACCAGTATTTGTAAAATGTCCATATTTGCAATTGACAGGTAAACCTTGTCCACTATGTGGAGGGACAAGGTTTATCAAGAACATTGGGAGCGCAATCAACAATCCATCATATTTCTTAAATTTCTTTGGAGTAATAATTATAATCATAATTATGGAAATAATATTTAGAACAATTAATATAATAAAAAAAGAATATAAAGAAAGTGTAATAAAAATAGATATAATTTTGCATATAATAATATTTATTACATATGTATCATATGAAATATGGTTTATAGCGTACAGGTAATAGGAGGTATAAAATGGAAAATAATGAAGAGAACAAAATAGAAACAACAGAAAAAAATGTTGAGGAAGCTGATAAAACAAATCAGTCACAAGAGCAAAATATCATAGAAGATAATAGAAAAGGACTAAGTATAGCATCATTAGTATTGGGAATAGTTTCTATATTATTTGTTAGCAAATTTATAATAGCAGTTGCATGTGGAGTTTTAGCTATTGTATTTGGAATAAAAGGTAAAGGAAGAGGCGGAAAAGGAATGGCTACAGCTGGATTTATTACAGGAATAATAGGAGTAAGCTTACAAGCAGTATTATTTATATTTGGATTTGTATTAGGGGCAACGTTAGTAGGACTTTTCATATAATAATTAAATATTGGAAAAAAAATAGCATAACAAAAAAGAAGGGAAACCTTCTTTTTTGTTATACCAGGAATTTTCTCATTTCCTAGTATATAAAAATGATATAATCATTATTACATTTGGGATTTTCTTATTCCATTGTTCTATATTCTATAGTAAAATACTATTAGTAACATAAGCAGATATAAAAAAGGTGACTGCGAATAATAAACTAATTTTAAATAAAATAAGACCGACATAGTATGCAATAAAACAAATTGGATATGTAGTATATAAAGTTAAAATAAAAATGGCAAATAAGCAAATAACAAAAGAAATCTTAAAACCAATAAGCATAGTAGATTTAATAGATTTATTCATATTTTTAATTTCCAAAAATAATTTATTAAACATAGATAGATACCTCCAAAAATATTCCTTAAGGATATGTTAACATAATACAAAAATAAAATCAAAGGAAATAATTGGGTAAATTGTAATTTGTGTGAGGGGGAATTCTAGGGACTGCCCTGAATTCACCCGGAATAATTTATAATAATCTGTTTTGGGCGTATGCAATACGCTCCTACAAATCCCACCTCAATTAAACATAAAAGAAAAAAAGCAAATCTTTTCGATTTGCTTAAATATTACTTAATTATGCTATTGTGTTTAATTTTTTTGCTAAATTAGATTTTTTTCTAGATGCAGTATTTTTCTTAATAACACCTTTTGAGCAAGCTCCATCTATTTTCCTAACAGCATTTTTGAAAAGTTCTTCTGCTTTTTCTTTGTTTCCTTCTAATACAGCAGATTCAAATTTTTTTATAGCTGTTTTATACTCAGATTTAATCATATTATTTCTTAATGTTTTTTTCTCTATAACATCAACTCTTTTAATTGCAGATTTAATATTTGGCATATGTTTTGCACCTCCTTAAGTAAAAGTAAATTTTCACTTTTTCTATTGTAACACGTAAATATAAAATTTGCAAGTAAAAAAGAACAAATAAGAAAAATTTTCAATTTTTCTTATTTGTTCTTGCCCGATTTGAGCTTTCGACTAAAAGGAGAAAATTTCAAAGGGCTAGCAATTGTAGATTTTTATATAACAGGAAAGTATTACCTTCCTATTATATAAAAAAGCTTCATTAAAAAATGAAGCTTAAGTTAAAGAAGTTAGTTCTTCTTTAATCTGACTTGCTCGCTAAACAAACTAAGGAAGGCTTCAAGGTTTTAAATGTACCGGTAATGTATCGTGTTTTATGTTTATTTTCGTTAAAGTATGTTAGCGAGCAAGCCAGTATATAAACTGCTTACCATTAAAGGTAAGACAGAGTGCTAATAATTTATTATTATATTATAGATTTATAGAAAAATCAAGGAAAAGACTAATATATTTACAAAAAACAAATTTTTGTATATAATACTAAAGAGGTGAAATAATGAATAATAAATTACAACAAGCAAAGGTTAATATGGTATCAAAAGAAAAATTCTTATCAAATTATGCATGTTGCTCAAAAAAAGCAGTTTTATTAAAAGATGACAAAGAAGATATAAGACCAACTTTTTTTAGAGATATAGATAGAATTATACATTCTTTAGCTTATACACGATATATAGATAAAACACAAGTGTACCCATTTACAAGGAATGACCATATTACACATAGAGTATTGCATGTACAATTAGTTTCTAAAATAGCAAGAACAATAGGAAGAAGCTTAGAGCTAAATGAGGATTTAATAGAGGCAATAGCATTAGGACACGATGTAGGGCATGCACCTTTTGGACACAAAGGAGAAAAATATTTAAATGATATATGTGTAAAAGAAAACATAGGATATTTTTGCCACAATGCCCAAAGTGTAAGAGTTTTAAGTGTGTTGGAAAAGTTGAACATAAGTATTCAAACTCTTGACCGGAATTTTAGCACATAATGGGGAAATACTTATAAATAAATATAAATATAATGATAAAAAAACAAAAGAAGAATTTCTACGCGATTTAAATAGCGCTTTTTGTGAAAAGGATTATAGTAAAAAAATAATTCCAATGACATTAGAGGCTTCTGTTGTTAGATTATCTGACATAATAGCATATATAGGAAGGGATATAGAAGATTCTATAAAAATAGGTACAATAAAAAGAGAAGATTTGCCAAAAGAAATAACAAATGTATTAGGAGATAACAACTCTCAAATAGTAGATACTTTAATAAAAGATATAATATTAAATAGTTTAGATAAAAATTATTTAACATTCTCAGATGAGATATTTAATGCACTAATGAAATTAAAGGATTGGAATTATGAGTATATTTATGCTTCACCAGAAGCCAATAAACATCAGGAAATCATAGAAGAACTATTTCAAAAATTATACTATTGTTATTTGCACAAAATAGAAAATTTTAGCAAGAATAGCAATTTAACTGAATCTGAGAAAAATTTATATCAATTTATAAAAGAAAAGGACGGCAATACAGATATAAAAAGAGCAGTTATTGATTATATAGCTGGACAAACGGATCAATACTTCTTAAATGAGTGTCTTGCAGAAAAAATTAAAACATTTAATATAGAAGATTTATACAAATAATTACATAATTATTCATAGATTGGAATATACTACAATTAATTAAACAAAAAGGAGAGAACAATCTATGATATACAAAAAAAATGAAGATATACAAAATGAAATAGAATTATTAAAATCAATAACAGAAACTAAAAGGGAATTGTTTATAGCAAATAAAAATTTTGAAGTAGCAGAAGATGATTTAATAGATTATTATTCTTATCAGATAAAAGCAAACAAAGCAAAACTTGATTACCTAATAAAGGAAGTTAAAACAAAAGGTTTAGCTGTTGATATGATAAATAGCTTAGAAATAGGGTTAGAACAAACAAAAGCTATTTAGGAGTAATATTAATAATAACATTAGCATAATTATAGTATGAGTAAAAAATAGGAGGATAAGCCTATGGATAATACAAATACTATAATTATTTTTTTATCTTGTATAATGGGAATAATAATATTTGGAAAACTACTAATTTTTTCATTAAAGAAAATAATAAAATTAGTAATCAATTCATTAATGGGGGGATTTCTAATATTCCTAATAAATTATGTGGGAGTATATTTTAACAATTTTCATATAGGACTAAATGCCATAACTGCTATATTTGTTCGGAATACTAGGAATACCAGGAGCTATATTGTTAGCCATATTTAGAATAATACTAGTATAGAAAAAGTTTTTAGAGGTGGTTTTTTCCTAGACATAAAGAAAAAGTATGTCTAAAAACATTCCTTTATGTTGAAAAAAAACTATATTAAGAGTATAATATAAGTATTATTTTATTTTGAGAAGGGGTATGAAAAATGGTAGAAATAAAAACATTAATTAACGAAGAAGAATTACATACAAGAGTTAACGAAATAGCAAAACAAATTGAAAAAGACTATGAAGGAAAAGAAATAACACTTATATGTATACTAAAAGGTTCGGTATTTTTTACAGTAGATTTAGCAAAAAGAATTAATGGAGATGTAAAATTAGAATTTATTAGAGTATCTAGCTATGGAGAAGGAACAGAAAGCACAGGGGAAATAAAAATGAAATTAGACTTAAAAGATAGTATTCAAGGAAAAGATGTAATCGTAGTAGAAGATATAATAGATACAGGAAGAACACTATCATATTTAATAGAATATTTAAAAATGAAAAAACCAAACTCTGTAAAACTATGTGCTTTATTGGACAAGCCAGAAAGAAGAGTAAAAAAAGATGTAAAAGTTCACTATACAGGATTTCAAATACCAGACAAATTCGTTGTAGGATATGGATTAGATTGGGATGAAAAATATAGAAATCTTCCATATATAGGATACATAGAACAATAAATAATAGAAGTGAGAAGTTGGAGGTGTGAGGTGCGATTCATATAGTAATATATTTCGTACTTCACACCTCGTAATTAAAATATATTTTATAAAATTTTTTTGTTGTAGAGGGGTTAATGTTTAATATAGAGCAAGAACTTAAAAAACTTCCAGATAAACCTGGAGTTTATATTATGAGAGATAAAAATGATAATATTTTATATGTTGGAAAAGCTGTCGTACTAAAAAATAGGGTAAGACAGTATTTTAGAAAAACAAACAAAACAGCTAGAATAAAAAAAATGGTTTCATTAATAGACCATTTTGAATACATTGTTACAGATAATGAAGCCGAAGCCTTAATATTAGAATGTAATCTAATAAAGAAGAATATGCCCAAATTCAATGTGCTTTTAAAAGATGATAAAACATACCCATATATAAAAATAGATATAAAATCGGACTATCCAAATGTTTTTATAACAAGAAGAGTGCAAAATGATGGCGCAAGATATTTTGGACCATATGCAAATCCAGGTGCAGCAAAAGAAATGATTAATTTTATAAAAGAGCGTTTTCAAATAAGACAATGTAAAAACTTTAAAAGTAATCAAAGGGCTTGCTTAAATTATCACATAAAAAAGTGCTTAGCACCATGTATGGGATATGTAAGTAAAGAAGATTATAGAAAACAAATAGATCAAATTATTATGCTTCTAGAAGGAAAAACTAAAGAAATTATAAAGCAGATAGATGAAGAAATAGTAGAGCTTGCAAACAAGCAAGAATATGAAATGGCTGCAATTTTAAGAGATAAAAAAATTGCAATAGAAAGAATTTCGGAAAAGCAAAAAGTGTCAAACATAAATGAAAAAGCAATTGATGTAATAGGCATTGCAAAAAATGAGTTAGCTATTTTTATAGAATTATTTTTCGTAAGAAATAGTAAGATGATAGGTAGAGAACACTACTTTTTCGAAAACTCAAACGAACTAACTGAAAATGAAATATTAACAGAATTTATAAAACAATACTATATAAATAAAATAGATTTACCAAGCAAAATAATGATACCATCAAAAATAGATGACATAGAGCTAATAGAAAATCTTTTATCGGGAAAAGCAGAAAGAAAAGTTGAATTTAAAATTCCTCAAAAGGGTGAAAAACTAAGGTTTATAGAAATGGCAAATAATAATGCGAAAATAACTTTAGAGAACAAAAATAAAGAAAAAGAAGATATGTTACTTGAACTAAAGGAGGTTTTGAGCCTCAAAGAACTTCCAAGAAAAATAGAATGTTTTGATATATCAAATATAGCTGGAGAGTACATGGTTGCAGGAATGTGTGTGGCAAAAGACCGGAATTATAAATAAGAATTTAGCCAGAAGATTTAAAATAAAAACAGTATTTACACAAGATGACCCAAAATGTATGGAAGAAGTAGTTACAAGAAGAATAAAACATTCAATAGATAATCCAAAAGGAGCTTTTGGAACTTTGCCAAATGTTATCTTTGCAGATGGTGGAATAACACAAATTAGAGCAATAAAAAAGGCAATAGCAAAATATAATGTAGAAATTCCAGTATTTGGAATGGTAAAAGATGATAAGCATACCACAAAAAAATTAATTGATGATAATAGAAAAGAAATAAAAATAAATGAAAAAATAATGAATTTTATAACTAATATGCAAGATGAAGTACATAGAGTTGCAATTGAATACAATAGAAAATTAAGAAATAAAGATACTACAAAATCTAAACTAGATGAAATAAAAGGAATAGGAGAAAAGAAAAAACAAGAATTACTAAAGAAATTTGGCAGTATAGAAGGTATAAAAAAAGCTGATATTTTAGAAATTTCAGAAATAAAAGGAATAACAGAAGAATTAGCAAGAAAAATAAAAAAAGAACTCATATGAAACTTGTAATATTTACTTAACTTCTTGAATATATATCTAAAAAGGACAAGGAGTGAGTAAATATGGTAGATATTACAAAAGAAGAGTTCTGGGATTCTAAATACGAAGAAACAAGTAGAATAGAGAAGAAAGAAAACAAAGTAAAACAATTTATTATTAATCATAAAATAATAACTGCACTATTAATAAGTTTAAGCATATTAATAGCAATAAACACAATATTAATATATAATTTTTTTATAATATTAGGAACAATTAGGTGATTTGTGATTTGTGTTTGCCATAAATCCCACCTCACACTTCAATAAAACAAATTCGAATTTATCTAAATAAGAAGAAATAACAAATTAAAAGGAGAAGCAAATGAACATAGCAAATGAATGGAAAGATTACGAAATACTAGATATGGCAAATGGAGAAAAATTAGAAAGATGGAAGAATATAGTTCTCGTAAGACCAGATCCACAAATAATTTGGAAAGATAAAACCTTTCCAGAAGAATGGAACAAGGCAAATGCTACATATAAAAGAAGCAATAAGGGAGGCGGAGGCTGGAATTACAGAACAAAACTTCCGGAGAGTTGGCAAATAAAATATAAAGAATTAACATTTAATATAAAACCAATGGGATTTAAACATACAGGACTTTTTCCAGAACAAGCTGTAAATTGGGACTGGATGATTAATAAAATAAAAAATGCAAAAAGACCAATAAAAGTATTAAATCTATTTGCATATACAGGAGGTGCAACTGTTGCATGTTTATACGCAGGTGCATCTGTTTGCCATGTAGATAGCTCAAAGGGAATGGTGGCATGGGCAAAAGAAAATGTTATATCTTCTAAATTGCAAGATAAACCGGTTAGATATATTGTAGATGATGTTGTAAAATTTGTTCAAAGAGAAATTAGAAGAGGCAATAAATATGATGCAATAATAATGGACCCACCATCATATGGAAGAGGTGCATCTCGGAGAAGTATGGCAATTTGAAAATAATATAGCAGATTTAATATCGTTATGCAAAGAAGTTTTAAGTGATAACCCTTTATTCTTTTTAATAAATTCGTATACAACTGGAATATCTGCAGAAGTATTAAGCAACTTATTAAAAATAAACTTAAGTAATTATAAAGGTAAAATATCAGCAGGAGAAATAGGATTGCCTATGACTAATTCAAACTTAATTTTGCCATGTGGAATATATGGAAGATACGAAAATTAAACTTATTATGTGAAATTTATAAAAATAGAAAAATCATATATGAAAATTAAATTAAAAAAATTCATATATGATTTTTTATTGTTTATAAATAAAATAAAAAAGTAAGAACTTTTAAGTATAAAATCACCTTAAAGAAAAGGACAAGGTGATTTTATTTGATAGAAAAAATATGTAACAATTTAACAAAGAAAATTCAAAATAAAATGCCAGAGATAGATGAAGAAAGAGCAGAAGTAATTAATTATGGATTACAACTGGTAATAGGGGAAATTCCAAAGACATTTATAATAATAACAATTGCATATTTATGTGGAGTTTTAAAATTAACAATATTGGGTCTATTATTTATAATGCCGTATAAAACTTTTTCTGGAGGGGTGCATTTAAAAACACACATTGGTTGCATAACTGCAACAAGCTTGTTTTATATAGGAAACGCATTGCTTAGTAAAAGTATTATTTTAAATCCAGTTTATATTAAATACATATTAGCTTTGGCAATATGGATATTTAGTGTAGTGATGATAAAACTATATGCTCCTGCAGATACAGAAGCGGTTCCAATTTTAAGAAAGAAAGATAGAATATTAAAAAGAAACCTATCATACATAATAATGACATTAACAATAATTGCAGGAATATTAGTTCAAAATGCAGTTATTTCTAACTTACTAATATTTGGTACTTTATTACAAACTATATCAATAACAAAACTAATCTATAAATTAACAAAAAGCAAATATGGATATGCAGAATATATAAAACAACAGACATCAAACAATGCAGCTTAATTTAATTACATAAATAAAAAAAGAGCAACACAATTCTATACTTTTAAATAATACCAAAGAAAAGTATAAAATGGTGTGCTACAAAAAGGGGGGATATAAATGTTAAAACTACTAGCTAAAGTTGCAGAAAAATATGCAAAATCTACAAATACAGCATGTTTTGTTTGGGTTGCATGGCATCAACCAAAAATGCCAGCATCATTAGTAAAAAAAGACTAATCTAAAAACTATATTTTCAAAGAAGCTGTGCTAGCAGCTTCTTTGAAAAGTACTAATAATATATTTCTAATTGTTGCTTGAAGAATTTATTGTCTTTGGATGTAAATAAGTTTAAATTATTATTCTTTTTTAAAATTTTACGAACTTCCCATAAGCCTAATCCATGACTTTTATTATCTTCTTCAACTTTAGAAGTATAACCTTTTTCAAAAATTCTATCTGTATCTACACTCTTATTAGAATATGTATTTTCAATTACAAATAGTTGCCTATTTGCACTGCTATCTTTACGAATAATAATATTAATAATTTTTTCTTCAGATTTGTTACTTGCCTCTATGGCATTATCTAAAAGTATTCCTAAAATTCTAGTCAAGTCATATATTTTTATATTAAGAGTAGTTAAATCTAAAAATACTTCAAAATTCATTTTAATATTTAACTCTTCAGCTTTATGAAATTTAGAAGTAAGCAAACTATATATAGCTGGATTATTTATAAGTTCTGGATTAAGTATTGCTAAGTTGTTAACCTTTTTACAATCTTCCATTAAACCAGAGTAATAGTCCTTTAATCCTTCCATATTATTAGTAGAAATATATCCACCTATTGCTTGAACAATATTATTAAAATCATGTTTAAAGCCTCTAATATTATCATAAAGTATAGTTAATGTTTTATTGTATAATTGTTCCTGTTCTAAAATCTTAGTAGTAGATTCTAGTTTACTTGTTCTTATTAAACTATATATACTAATAAAGAAATATAACACTAAAGCAACCAAACTAGATATCATTATAGGAACAGGAATTTTGTTAATATAAATTGTAAATATATAAGATTGCAAAGCTATAGCTATTAATCCGTATTATAAAATTTATGAATATTCTAAAACTAATAGTTTTTTTCATTTTATCTAACAAATTTATATTTAAGTTAAACTTATTACATACTAAATAAAATAGATAAGTAATAGAATACATAACTAAAGAAAAACAAAGCTTATATAAAGGAATTTGCAAGAAATTATTAGAAGGCATTTTTGTTATTTTTACGCAAAATGTTATTAATAAGGTGGAGATAATAACAAAAAATATGTAAGGTATTATTTCTGCAAGAATTGACTTCAAAAAGCTTGTTTTAAATAAAAAATAAATTAATAAAGGACATGCAATAATGTTAATAAAAGTGTTATATGGAGTAGGGACAAGATAAAGTGAGATAATAGCTACTAATGAAAAAGATAAAATGTATTTAGCTTTTTGCTTTTTATCAGAATGTATGTTTAAAATAGTTGTGAATAATAATGTGCTAATTGTTATTTCTAGTATTGTCATAGGTATAGAAATTGCTAAAAGCATCATTTCATTCTCCGTTGTTAGTGCTGTCCAAATTGTTTGTAAAATTTCCATTTTTAAAAACCTCCAAAATGTTATTTTTATATTTAGCTCCAATAGAGCAGTAATTATTATGAGAAAATAAAATAGTATTTTTATTAGAATCCACATTACAAACATTTTTCAAGTTTGCTATATATGATTTGTGACATCTAACGAAATTTTCTGGTAGACAATTTTCGATTTTGCTAAAAGAGCTGTAAGTTTCATATGTACGAGTATTTGTACAAAATACTAACTTCATACCGTCTTTTTTTATATAATTTATTTCGTCTTGGTTTATTATGGTTTTATTATTATTTAGTTTAATAAATTTAGCTGGAGTTCTTTTTACATCATCAATAAGCCTCAAAATAGTTTCTTCTAACCTCTCATCAACTATTGGCTTTGGCAAGTAATCAAAAGTCTTAAATTTATAAGCAACTAAAGCATATTCTAAGTGCCCAGTAGTAAAAATTATATAAACATCTTTATTTTTCTTTCTAACCATATTTGCTGTATCGCAACCAGTTAACTCGGATTTTAAATTTATATCTAGGATTAAGACATCCACTTTATTGTGTTCAACATAATTAATTACGTCATATCCATTTAATGATTGTAAAACAATTTGGGCATCAATGTCATGATTAATAAAAATTGCCTCTAACATTTTTGAAAGTCTGTCCAATACAGCAGGATTATCGTCACATACAACAAAATTTAACATATTTCCTCCTATATTTTTATCTTTAGAAAATATAATAAAATCATTTCCAAGGTAATGAAACAAAGGTGCCAAATTTATTCTAGATAATATGAAATTATACAATATTAGTATATGAAATGAGACTATAAGAACAGAATTCACCATATAAAAATAAAATTCCTTATTTTTCCAGAATAAATTTAATATAATCCAAAAAGAAAATATTGTCAATATAAAAACATAAATTTGGAACTTATAAGTAATAGTTTAATTATTTGTAAAAAAACGCCAAAATAATATGTAATAATAAATTAAATATATTCATATTATTAAAAGAGATATCACAGAGAATAAAAATAGGAGGAGTTTTTAATGAACTTTAAAAAAATGATGTATATGCTAATAATAATTATAATATGCGTATTTACATTTAGTATAGTGTCAATGAATAAAAATTCAAAAGAAAATACGATAACTACTAGCTCTGGCTCAGTTTTATCTAACAAAAAAATAGGATGGGGAATAAAAAGAAATGATAATCATAAACAACCAGACTTAGGAAGTAGCAACAAAAACTTATTAGACAAATACGAAGGAATAGCAATGGGAAATGATGAAGACAAGTATGTGTATCTAACTTTTGATGAAGGGTATGAAGCAGGGTACACTTCAAAATTACTAGACATATTAAAAGAAAACGAAGTGAAAGCTGCATTTTTTATAACTGGACATTATTTAAATACTCAAAGTGATTTAGTAAAAAGAATGATTGATGAAGGACATATAGTAGGAAATCATACAGTAAACCATAAGAGTATGCCAGATTTAGATGACAATAAAATAAAAGAAGAAGTTATGACCTTGCATACAGCTGTATATGAAAAATTTCGGTTATGAAATGAAATACATAAGGCCACCAATGGGAGAGTACAGTGAAAGAACATTAGATATAACTAGAAACTTAGGATATACAACAGCAATGTGGAGCTTTGCTTATGATGACTGGAATGAAAACAAACAAGGAAGAGAAGAATATGGAAAAAATAAGGTTTTGTCAAATGTTCATAATGGTGCAGTAATACTCTTACATGCTAACTCAGTAGACAATAGTAACATATTGGACTCATGCATTAAAGAAATAAAAAATATGGGATATGAATTCAAAACTTTAGATGAATTTAAAAGATAAATTGTAATTTGTGTGAGGGGGAATTCTAGGGACTGTCCTGAATTCACCCGGAATTAAACAAATTACAATTTTTAAAGGAGAGATAACATGAAAAATAAGAGAAATACAAGATTTTCAAATAAAGTAAATAAAATATTAGAAGTTCCAAGAGAACTAACTGAAAATTCTCCTAAATTCACAATAATAGGCTTTGATGAAATGCTTATTGAGAACTATAAAGGAATCTTAGAATATGAGGAATTTTATATAAAAGTAAAAACAGAAATAGGAAATGTAAATATAAGTGGCTTCAATCTTAGCTTAGAACAAGTAACAGCAGATGATATATCTGTTAAAGGAAAAATAGAAAGTATAGATATAGAAAGAATTCTAGATGAAGAATAAAGTTTAAGAAACGGAGGAGAATAAAATTGTTTCTAAAAATCTGGCTAAACTACATAATTGGATATGTAAATATAAAAGTAGAAGGATATTTTTTAGAAAGATTTATAAATATATGTATAAGCAAAAAAATATTTTTATGGAATATAAAAAGAAAGAAAGCAAGTTTACTATATGCCAATATTAGCATAAGTGACTATAAAAAACTAAAACAAATTGCAAAAAAAACAAAAACTAGGGTAAAAATAGAATCAAAAAAAGGAATTCCATTTATAATTCATAAATATAGGAAAAGAAAAATATTTGCAATATTATTAGCATTAGTAGTAATAGGTTTAATTGCAACATCTAATTATATATGGAATATAGAAATTAAAGGAAATGTAGAAATATCAAAAGAAGAAATAATAGAAGAGCTAAACAAACAAGGTCTAAAAATAGGAGCAAACAAAAATAAAGTCAACACAAATTCAATAATAAATAAGGTAAGATTAGATAGAGAAGATATTGCTTGGATAGGAATAAACTTAAAAGGAACAAATGCAATAATAGAAATAAAAGAAACTCAAAAAGCGCCAGAAATAATTAATGAAAGTGAATATTGTAATATTATCTCTAACAAAAGTGCAATGATAACAAAAATTAATGTACAAAACGGAACAGCAACTGTAAAGGAAGGAGATATTGTAAAAGAAGGAGATATTTTGGTAAATGGTTATTTAGAAGGATTGTATACTGGAATTAGATATGTACATGCAAAAGCAGATGTGGAAGCAAAAGTATGGTATTCAAAAAAAGAAAAATTTTATTACAATCAGCAAATTAAAGTTCCCTCAGGCGCTACGGAAGAAAAGTATGCATTGAATATAAATAATTTTAAAATAAATTTTTATAAAACCCTTTCAAAATTCGAAAAATATGATACAATAAATGAAAATAAAAAATTAATGTTATTTTCTAATTTTTATTTACCGATTGAATTTATAAAAACAACAAATTATGAATATGAAGATCAAGATGTAACATATACGGAAGAGGAACTTATAAACAAAGGAACGGAAGAATTATCAAATGAACTAGAAAGTGAAATAGAATGTAAAGAAAATATTGTAAATAAACAAGTTAATGTATACGGAAACACAGAATACATAGAAGTTGAAGTCATATATGAAGTGCTTGAAAACATCGGTATTAAAGACAAAATATTATTTTAAAGGAATGGGTGATATTATGGAACAAAAGAGCCTAAGGGTTTTAGACACAAACAAAACATTTTTTTCAAAAATAACTAGCACTATTACAAAAATGCTTATACCAACAAAATTAAGTATTAACAGCATGATGATTTCAATCAAAAGGAATAATTTAATAAAGGCATACACAAATTACTGTCTAGCAGTAGAAGAAAATGATATAGACAAAAAAGAGAATCTACTAAAAAAATATGAAGACCTTTATAGTTTATATCTTGAAGCAATAGACAAATACATAATAGATTCTGTCTATAAAAAAGTTAAAAATCGGAACGGCATCATCTTTCGAAAAAGAAGCACTAAGTAAATATTATTTAGTTGTGAGCTTAAAAGAAAAACAATACTTAGAATATAAGTATAGAAAACAAGAATATTTATTAAAAGTAGACTATGAATCAGTAACAAATTTAAAAAAAGAAAGCATAATAGAAAAATATAATAAATTTTATACTGCTAAAATGGATACTTTATACAAAGGATTGCTAAAAAACTATTCTATACAATTAGCTGATACAGTTTCTAGTAAAGTTGATTCTATAGACAATACATATAACAAAATATTTAGCACTTTAGAAACTTACATATCTGACATTTTGCCAATAAAACTAAGAACAAACAATAAAGAAAACTATAAAAATATAATAGAGGATTACGAAAAATATGAAAGTATGCTAGTAGGCAAGTTAGATGAGAGAGATAGAATAAGACAAAAGATGGTATTACTAGGAATAAGCAGAGAACTATTCACACATAGCTTACCTCTAATTGCAGCAGAACAATGTTATGAAAAACTTATAAATGATGTAAGAAAAATAATCGTAAATTCTAAAACAAAAGCAAGAAGAGATACAACATTTGAGTTGCTTATAGAATTGATAGAAGACTACAATATAAGATTATTATCTACAAAAGTATATTGGGACAAGCCAGAAAAAAGAGAAGAATATAAAAAATTCTGGAATAAATATAAAGAAATAAAGAAAATAGAAGATATAAAAGAACAAAACAAACAAAAGCAAGTGCTATTTTTAAAAAATGATTTAAAAGATTTAAATAGAAGCAAAGAAAATAATAAGTTAATTATAAAATGTATAAAACAGAAACTACTAGAGTTAGGAGCAATTAGACAAGTAAAAAACAATTGCAAAACACTAACAGGTGAGTTCAAAAAAATTAAAGAAGATTTAAATGTAGCAAACTAAAAAGAAGGAGAAAAATGAAAGTAGCAGAAATAAATTTTTTAGACATAGAAGAAAATAAGGAATATATTGATATATTAAATAAAGTACTAGAAAAATGTTTCGAAGAGGAAAAGTTAAATTCTAAAAAACTATATATTAATATTGTACTTACAAACCCTCAAAATATAAGGGAGATAAACAAACAATATAGAAACATAGATAAAGAAACAGATGTATTATCTTTTCCTATGTTTGAAAAAGAAGAAATAAAAGAACTTGAAAATGAAAATCAAGATATTTTAGGAGACATAGTTATTTCTATAGAAAAAGTAAAAGAACAAGCAATCGAATATGAACATAGCTTTGAAAGAGAGTTAGCATATATGGCAGTGCATGGCTTTTATCATTTAATGGGATATGATCATATGGAAGAAAATGACAAAAAAGAAATGAGAGAAAAAGAAGAGAATATATTAAAAAAATTAAATATATTAAAATGATAGGAAAGGATGATATTAAAAATGGAAAACGGAAGAAGAACAAAAGAAGCAAACAAAAAAGGCGGAGTAAAAATACTAATTATAATTTTAGTTATTTTAATTTTAATTGTAGGAGTTCTATTAGCATTAAAATTACTAAATAAAGGACAAGTAGAAACAAATGCAAGTGGAGAAATAATAGAAGAAAAAAAGGAAGAACCAAAAGTTCAAATAGTAGATGTTAACTCAAAAACTAGACCTTATGCTGTAATGATAAACAATAACCATTCAGCATGGCCACAATGTGGGTTAAAAGATGCATACTTAGTATATGAAATAATTGCAGAAGGTGGAATTACTAGAATGATGGCATTATACAAAGATAAATTGCCAGAAAAGGTAGGATCAGTTAGAAGCGCAAGACATTACTTTATAGACTATGCAGAAGAAAATGATGCAATATTCATACATTGGGGAGGAAGCCCACAAGCATATTCAAGAATAAACTCAGGAATAAATGACTTAGATGGAATAGCACTAGAAGGAACAAGTTTCTTTAGAGATAAAACATTAAAAAGAGATTACGAACACACAGGCTTTGTTAATCTAGAAAAAGCGAACAAGCAAGCACAAGAAAAAGGCTACACAAGAGACACAAACAAAGACTTGTTGTTAAACTATAGTGCAACAGAACTTGATTTAGCTAATTTAGAAGGGGCAGAATCAGCAGAAGATATAACACTAAAATATTCATACTATCACACAACAAGTTATGAATATGATAAAGAAAATAAAGTATACAAAAGATTTATGTCAGGAAAAGCAAATACAGACTTAACAACAGGAGAACAATACACAGCAAAAAATATAATCATATACAAAGTTGGAAATAAAACTATAAACGATGGAGAAAATAAAGGAAGACAAGATTTATTAAATACAGGAACTGGAAAAGGATACTATGTTTCAGAAGGATATGCAATTCCAATTACTTGGGAAAAATCAACACATAGCGGACAAACAATATATAAATATGAAAATGGCGAAGAAATAAAAGTAAATGATGGAAACACATTTATACAAATACTACCAACAGAAGGAACAATAACAATAGAACCAGGAGAAAAAGCAGAAGCAGAGACAGAAGCAGCAGCATAAAAAGAAAAAGAGGGAAAAAGGGGACAGACCCCATTTTCCCTCTTTTTACATTTTTTCTTTTTTTCTTACAAATAATATGGTAAAATAGCTTTGTCAAGTGAAAAAGGTAAATAAAAAACAATAACTCATTTACTTTTTTTTACAAAAAATTAAAATCAAAAAATATATAATAATTAAGCGAGGTAAAAATGGAAAAATTTAAATCAGGATTTGTTTCAATAATAGGAAGAACAAATGTAGGAAAATCAACACTAATAAATAATCTTGTAGGAGAAAAAGTTGCGATAACAGCAAATAAAAATCAAACAACAAGGACTGCAATAAAAGCAATAGTAAATAGAGAAAATTCACAAATTATATTTATAGACACACCAGGAATACATAAACCAAAAACAAAACTTGGAGAAACAATGAATGAAACTGCATGGGGAACAATACCAGAAACTGATATTACATTATTCATTGTAGAAGCAACATCTAGTAAAATAGGAAAAGGCGACAGTTTAATATTAGAAAAACTAAAAGAAAAAAAGACAAAAACAATATTGTTAATAAATAAAATAGATTTAATAGAAAAAGAAAAACTATTAAAATTAATTGAGACATATAGTAAAGAATACGAATTCCAAGCAATTATACCAATATCAGCAACAAACGGAGAAAACACAGATAAAATACTAGATGAAATAGAAAAGCACCTTCCAGAAGGACCTGCATATTATGATATAGAGGAATATACAGACCAAACAGCCAGACAATTAGTAGAAGAAACAATTAGAGAAAAAGCTTTAAAATTATTAGATGAAGAAGTTCCACATGGTATATTGGTAGAAGTAGAAAAAATGAAATTAAGAGAGACTACAAAAGGCGAAGAAATTTACGATATAGAAGCTACTATATATGTTTTAAAAAATTCTCATAAAGGAATTGTAATAGGCAAAAATGGAAGTATGCTAAAAAGAATTGGAACATATGCAAGACAAGATATAGAAAGAATGCTACAAACAAAAGCAAATTTAAAAATTTGGGTAAAAGTAAAAGAAAATTGGCAAGATAATAATAGTATTTTAAAAAGATTTAAAAGCGAATAAAAAAAATAAATTTACAAAAGATAAAATTAAAGGTGTAAATAAAATTGACAAAATTTGCACAATTTATAAGGAGATGAGACTTATGATAAAGCAGATAGCATGGAATACCTTTAAGAATACAGGAAATATAGATACATTTTTAGAACTAAAACAAGTAACAGAAATAGAACAAAACATAAAGGCGGAAAAAAATGAAATTATTGAAAGTAAAAGGAATAGTAATAGCGGAAAAAACGGTATCAGATTTTGACAAAATAGTTACAATATTAACTCCAAACATACGGTAAAATTGAGGTTGCAGCAAAAGGGGCAAGAAGGCCCAAAAGCTTGCTTATGGCTGCAACTCAGTTTCTGTGCTTTGGAGAATATTTACTTTACAAAAGCAGTAACTCGTATAGTATAAACTCATGTGAGACGATAGAATTGTTTTACAACATAAGAACAGACTTAGATAAATTAAATTATGCATCACATATCACAAAAATAATAAATGATGTAACAACAGAAAATCAAAATACATATAAAGTGTTACAATTGTATTTAAATACATTGTATATGATATCGGAAACGGAAAAAAATTTAAGTTTAATAAATTCAGTATTTACATTAAGACTACTATCTATAATAGGGTATAGACCAGTAGTAGAAGAATGCAAAAATTGCAAAACAAAAGAAAATTTAAACTATTTTAGTTTTAAAGATAGTGGAATAAAATGTGATGCATGCAGTAAACAAGATAAAGGAGCAATGGAAATTAGTTCAACAACAAAAGATGCCTTAAGATATATAATATATGCAGATTCCAAAAAAATTTTTTCTTTTGAAGTGCCAGAAGAAACGATAAAAGAACTAGAAATAATTTCTAAAATATACTTAAGAGAAAAACTAGAAAAAGAATATAAATAAAAAATATGTGTTGCAAAATTAATTCGCTTACGCTATAATAAAAAAAACAAATGAAAGGAAGCGATTAATATGGTAAATATTAAAATAACAGGTAAAGATGTTAAAGCAACAGAGGCAATACAAGAATATTTAGATAAAAAAATGGATAGAATAGAAAAATACTTTGAAGGGGACATTGATGTTGTAGTTACTATAAGAACAGAAAAAACAGAACAAATTGCAGAAATGAGTGTTAAAGTAAAACAAGATACATATAGAGCAGTAACAGCACATAAAGATATGTATGCTTCTATAGATAGAGACATAGATATACTAGAAGGCCAAATTAGAAAAATAAAAACAAGAAAAGATAAAGCAAACAAAGATGATTCTATAAAATCAATGAATGCAGACTTAAAAGAGGAAAACGTAATAGAAAATGAAATAATAAAAACAATTTATTACGATATAAAACCTATGACACCAGAAGATGCAAAATTAAAATTACAAGAAAAACCACAAGATAGATTTATAACATTTATAAATCAAGAAACAAACAAAGTAAATGTTCTATTCAAGATGAAAGATAACAAAAACTTTGGTTTAGTAGAGCCAGAAGCATAAAACAAGAAAGGCAGGAATTTAAAGTTCCTGCCTTTATGTATTTATATAGTAGGAAATTTCTCACTTCCTACTATATAAAAATGCTATAATCGCTATTGCCTTTGAGATTTCCTCATTACATTCGGAAACTCAAATCGACGAGAACAAAGGGCGACTAAAGTCACTTTGTTCTACAAGTACACAAAAGTAAAAACTAAAAATTCCTGCAAAAGCTAAATTAGATTAAACTATTTCATTTGGCTTTCAGCTTGTTGAATCATTTTTTTAACCATGTTACCACCGATTCTACCAGCGTCTTTTGCTGATATATCACCATTGTAACCGTTTTTTAAATTAACTCCAACTTCGCTAGCTACTTCATATTTGAATTTATCTAAAGATTCTTTAGCTTCTGGAACTAATCTTCTATTAGAATTTGATGTTGCCATTATTTTTTCACCTCCTAGGATATGAATTAAAACATTTTAAAAGCTGACTTGCTTTTCAATAATTAGAATGTGCAAATTGAAAAAAATTAAACTGGAAATTTTTTGTAAATTTTTAAATAAAATTTATTAAGTTAATTGTAATTTGTAAAATTGATGTGTGAGGTGTGATGTTGAAGGCGAGATTTGTAGGGGCGTATTGCATACGCCCAAAATTTAAAATATGTTGCAAACATTGTAGGGGCGATTTTAATCGCCTGCCTTTAAGAAATCACCTAATATTAATTTGTTTCGGGCAGACACAGGGCCTGCCCTACGTTAATTAAATAAGATAACATATTTTAATTTTCTTAAATGATTTACTCATGCAATTACATTTTGTTTTAAAAATATTGAAAATAAATTTACTAATGATATAATAAGAAAAAACGGAGGATAAAATAATAATGTACAA